>DBEP01000094.1 GCA_002294045.1 Lachnoclostridium sp. UBA903
AAAATTCAGGATCAAAGGAACCGTCTTCATAAAGTTCTCTCAGATAAGTAAGATAGGGTATGTACCCGCTGTTAGCCTGCTGTATTTTATATTCACCGTCCTGATCCCTGACACCGTCAGCAATGCCGAAGGCTGCTTTAATCGGTATCATGTTAATGGAAGTGGTACTGCTTGTAGTTGTCAGCCCATAGGTGTCATTCTTGCCGTTTTGGTCCGGGTCATTATAGGTAAACTGGCGGCAGACTTCTTTTAATTCCTCGAGGTTGGCAGGTGCTTTCAGACCCAGGTTGTCAAGCCATTGCTGATTAATGATAAAGCCCCAGTAATTATCCACGTTACACCTTGGCACGGCATGGATTTTTCCGGTTTTACTGGACCTGATTCCGGACCAGTAGTCTTCCGGAACCGTAGCCATGATATTGGGGTAATTTTGAATCTTATCATCCAGCTCCGCAATCAGCCCGTCGCCGGCCCACTGTTCATAATTGGTATCCGCTCCGCCCCAGTTATAGATAATATCCGGTATATTTCCTGCCGCCATGGCAATCTGGAGTTTTTCATTATAATTATTAATCGGCGGTGCTTCATATTCAATCTCTACATTCAGTTTATCCTCCAGCGCTTTGATAATGGGATTATCTTCAATAATCACCTCCGCATTGACGCGGTTTAGAATGTGGATTTTAACAGGATCCCCGGATTCTTCCGCCTTACCGGTATCCTCCGTTGCAGCTGTATTTCCTGAACCATCCGCAGGGTCTTGTTTCCGGCAGCCTGCAAACATGGCGGCCGACATGGATGCAATACAGGTTATTATTATTATTCTCTTTAACAAACTTTTTTTCACAATAAATGCCTCCTCATGAATTTTTATTTTGGGTACTGTTACATAAAAGCAGCCCGGCAAGTACTTTTCAAACACACTCCAATCATTTCGTGGTTACCTCCGTTTCTTTCACACCCAAATTATATTTTCTGCAGGCTTGTAAGTAAATGACAATGATGGTTTCAGATAACACTGCCGGTTTCTTAAAACCAGACTATGCATTATTGTTATTTGTTTGCATTTCTCTAAACTGACCGGGTGTAATACCCTCAAAATTTTTAAAGACCTTTATAAAATAATGGGCATAACTAAAGCCGGTGCGGTGGGCTATTTCTTCCACGGTAAGTGCGGTACCGGCCAGCAGTTCCTTAGCCAGGGCAATCTTTTTAGAGTTTACATAATCATTAAAGCCGTAGGAGGTTTCTTCTTTTATCAGTTTAGCCAGATAATTTCTGTTTAAATTAAACTGATAAGAAAGGGAATTAAGATTGAAATCATTCTCCGTCAGATTTGCGTTAATGTATTCGAGAATCGCTTCATTCACAACACTGGCATTATTGGTGTTCTTCCTGGAAAGTTCTGTGCATATGGATTGTATGAAATTCAAAAGCATGTCCCTGATTTGGCTCCGGCTGTTTATATTTTTCAAATCGGATGAACCGGACGTCTTAATGGAAACAGGCAGGGAGGATATTCTGGTTAATATCTCGTTTTGTAACTGATAAATATAATTTTTAATCTGTATGTCACTTAAAAGGCCATCCTTTTCAAGAATATGGTTTAAAAACTTATCCGTATAGAACAGACAGCCTTCCGTGTTTTTAACCAGGAGATTGTTGATTAGCTGTTTTTCCAGTTCGACCGGATAAACCACCGGTTCCTTCCTGTCTTTAAACCGCCGGTAATTGGTGATGTGTTCCGAAATCGACAGTTTATACTCCTGAATTTCACTGCATTCCATATATGCGGTATAAAGCAGCGAAGGATCTGTTTTTCCCGAACTGACCGCAATATACACATGCTGGTAATACTTTTCATTTATTTTCTGGTAGAACTGCCGCAGATAAATATGTTCAAACTGCTCCATGGCACTTTCCACGCTGTAATTGCATATGACGGCTCCTCTGCTGCTATGAATGGTGATATATTTTAATACCATATTTCCGGGCAGCGGCAGCTCATTAATAATAGAAGAAACCGTTTTAGCGATATCCGCAGCCGTATCGCTTATATCAATCAGCAGAAGGCTGTAACTGCCGTATTTAAAGTATTTTTCTATGACCGTCCGTTTCCTCTGGGACTCATTTTTTACATGGGCGGAGCTTAACAGCATCTCCTTTAACAATTTGTCATTATAATCCGTCAGCACCTCCTCAATCGGCCTCGTTGTAATACCTATAATGATATAGGCAATGATAAAGGCCGCAGCTACCAAAAAGAGCATAACAAACAGCCATATATAATTATTAAACATCCGGTTTAAATTCAATATGAAGGGCACCTGAATGTAAAAATAACAGTTCAAAGGGTTGGAATAGGTAACAGCATCCATAATACCCGTTTTATTATTTAAAAACGCCAGCATCCCCTGACTTGGAAAGGATACGATATCTTTTTGTTTTATTGCGATATCTTCGCCTAAATCTTTAAAATCATCCGATATTAATATCCTGTTCTTATCGTCATAAACATAAAGCCTGACCTCTTTATCTCCTCTGTTTTTTCTCATAATATCCTTATAAAGCCTTCCCATATCAATATTTACGCATAGGATAATCCGGTCCGGGACAGGCTTTTCCTCTTTTAAGGGTACAATTAAGGAATATACTAATATCTTATTACGGACCAAATGAGGAGATACTGCAGTCAGATATTTGGAGTTAACCCCTTCCATTACGGCCTGGTCAAAAAAGCTTTCTTTCTTGAAACTGTTCCCGCTTTCAGAGTCAAAAAAAATCTGTTCTTCTTGCGAATACAGATATGCGGAATGAATATATTGATTACCCATTACAATTTGTTTTAAGTCTTCATAAAGTTCTATATAATTGGCGACTTTTTGATTGCGGTTATGAACAAGTTCCGTTATTTTATTTTCATAAATCGTCATTTTATTTACCTGCCCGGCTACCTGCATAATCACCATCTCAAAAGAAGAATTTATCTGCTCCACAAGGTTTTTATTGGTCTGCTCCATCTGTGTTAAGTAAACTTCCTGCATGGTAGTGCTAAAAAGTATAACCCCTGAAATTAATATAACAATTAATAAACCCACAATTAAACTGATAAAATATCTGCGTAATTCTTTTCCCATAAACAAACTCCTCCGGTTATAAAACAAATTTCCCCACAGGTATAAGCATCGTGTTATACCTTGAATCCGTTAACTAAAATACACCTCCTGTTCGCTCTAATTCTCCTATTCAGTATAAAAGCACGGGATTGAATAATCAATAACATTTATTTCTTTATAACACTTATGCATCCGATTAAACAATTAACTGCCATATCGGACCCTGCCGTTACTATTCTGTTATGTCCGGGCATTTATTCTATTTACGGAGAATTCTATCCTCCCTATAATAATAGCAAAAATGTATTTTAGAAAGGATGAGCCAATGAAGGTTTTTCAAAAAAATCCAGTACCTCAGAATACAGTCCCCACAGATTTTCATATTACCGGAAAACAGACCGTATTCAGTTATATCAAGAAAAAACGGTATCTTTATCTTATGCTGATACCGGCAGTTATTTATTTTATCCTGTTTAATTATGCACCGATGTACGGCATTTTAATAGCATTTAAGGATTTTAATTTCAAAAAGGGAATTTGGGGCAGTGAATGGATTGGTCTGGAGAATTTCCGGTATATGTTTCAGCTGGATAATTTTTATACCGTATTCCGTAATTCCATTGTATTAAGTTTTCTCAGGATTATATTTACTTTTCCCATCCCTATTTTACTCGCTTTGTTTTTAAACGATATAAAAAGCTCCCGCTACCGTAAAACAATGCAGACGCTTTTTTATCTTCCTCATTTTGTATCCTGGGTCGTAATCGGCGGTATCCTGATTAATTTCCTGTCACCGGTTAACGGTGTGGTAAATGCCGTTATTGAATCCCTGGGCGGGGAGCCAATCTTCTTCCTGGCGGAGGATAAATATTTTAAACCCATCGTGGTCCTTACCAGTATCTGGAAGGATTCCGGCTGGGGAACCATTATTTACCTTGCGGCTATTACCGGTATCTCCGCCGAATTGTACGAAGCCGCTAAAATTGACGGTGCCAACCGGATACAGTGTTTGAAATATATAACCCTGCCAAGTATTAAATCGACGGTCGTTATCATGCTGATACTCAGACTGGGAAGTATTATGAATAACGGCTTTGAACAGATATTTATCTTACAGAATTCCAAGAATCTTGGAGTTTCGGAAGTATTTGAAACCTATACCTACCGTCTTGGTCTTCTTGGCGGACGTTACTCATTCGCAACCACCGTAGGCCTGTTTACTTCCGTTATTGGTATTGTCTTTTTGTTAGCCAGCAACCGGATTGCAAATAAATTGGGGGAAGAGGGTATCTGGTAAGATTTCAGAAACCGGACAGGGATAAACGAATAAGAAAAGGAAGAATGATATGAAAAAAGAAAAGAACTATACCAGAAGAAAGACAAGTTTTATAGCCAGGCTAAAGAATATGTCCGCGGCAGATATGATATATCAGGCTTTTATATATACCATTGTTACAACCTTCGCACTCCTGTGCCTTTACCCCATTGTTTATGTCATTGCAATATCTATTACCCCCTACGCCGATTACCTGGATAATCCGCTGAGATTGATTCCGAAAACCATTGACTTATCCGCTTATAATAAGCTGCTGCATTTACCTTTAATCTACTCCGGTTACCGGGTTACCATTATTATTACCGTTACAGGCACCGTCTTAAATATTTTACTTATGTGCTTAACGGCATATCCCCTTACCAAAAAGGATTTAAAAGGAAGAAATACCCTGCTGGCTCTGATAACCTTTACTATGTTTTTTAACGGGGGATTGATTCCGAATTTTTATATTATAAGAAGCCTTCATTTATATGACACGTTATGGGCTTTAATCCTGCCGGGATGTCTTGGAGCCTATAATCTGATCCTGATGAAAAATTTTATGTCCGCAATTCCTGCAAGCCTGGAGGAATCCGCTTATCTGGACGGTGCCAACGAATTCCAGGTACTATGGAAAATTATCGTACCGTTATCCAAGCCGGCTATTGCCACTTTCGTAATTTTTCATGTGGTATCCCAGTGGAATTCCTATTTTAATGCGATTATTTATACCAGCAAAAGAAGCCTGTGGCCCTTGATGCTGGTATTGCGGGAAATGGTAGTGGATGACGGTATGGCACTGGCAAACCAGTCCTCTGCCGCCGACGCCGCCATGGTCAACACCTATACCTTAAAAATGGCAACGATTATTGTATGTGTGCTGCCGATTCTATGCATTTATCCGTTTATGCAGCGGTATTTTACGAAAGGTCTGCTGGTCGGTTCCGTAAAAGGCTGAATCAATAATTCTGCCTGCGACGCAGCATGCCGCAAAGTGGAGCGTTCAGAACGGAACAATGATTTTTCAAACACACTCTGGAGCAGTACCGTAAATTTCGAAAATAAAGGAGGAAAATATAATGGGAAAAATGTTACCTGAACTTTTATCAAGTAAAGTTATTAAGCGTTTTAACGGAGGCAGGCCCGTCCTGAGCGGTGCAGATATGCCTTACGAAGCAGACTGTATCTTTAATGCGGGTGTAGCTAAGTTTAACAATAAATACATCATGGCTTTCCGGAATGATTACGGCTATAACGGAAAAGGCGGTTTTACCGGCTGTATTATCGGTCTTGCATTCAGTGATGACGGTATTCACTGGGATGTACAAAAAGGGCCTTTTATAACACCTGCCCAGATCCATGATCCGGATGTAACCAGAGTATATGATCCCAGGCTGACGGTAATTGATGATAAATGCTACCTTTGTTTTGCAGTGGATACCAGACACGGTGTCCGGGGCGGCATTGCGGTTACAAAGGACTTAAAAACACTGGATATATTAACTCTGACGGCTCCGGATAACCGGAACATGGTGCTGTTTCCTGAAAAAATAAACGGGAAGTATGTCCGGCTTGAGCGTCCCTTCCCCGTTTATTCCAGGGGAGGTATCGACCGGTTTGACACCTGGATTTCTTTTTCTCCCGATCTGCGTTATTGGGGAGATACCGGACTATTACTTGCCGTTGAAGATGTTCCTTTTGCCAATGATAAAATCGGGCCGGGCGCACCGCCTGTTAAAACCAGTGAGGGATGGCTGACCCTATTCCATGCCGTGGATATTGACCGGACCCGGGGTAAAAACGGATGGGAAGAAAAATGGCAGAAACGATACTGTGCAGGAATTATGCTTTTAGATTCAGAGGACCCGACAAAAATAATCGGTATATCAAAGGAACCTCTGATAGCCCCGGAGACCTTATATGAGACCGAAGAAGGCTACCGGACCAATGTCATATTCCCAGGCGGAATGATTCTGGAAGACTCCGGTGAAGTCAAAATATACTACGGTGCCTCCGATACTTATGAGTGCCTTGCTACGGCTGACGTAAAGGATTTGATTGCCTTGTGCAGAGAACATTAACAACACACGAAACAGGAATAAATCCGAGTATGATTCATACTTTTGGGATAACGGCGCAACAATCGGTACTGGTTGTTGCGTCGTTAACATTTATTGATAAATGTTCCGGTGAGATTTCTAAAAATCTGTTTCTTAAAAATCTGGGTTGCGGAGCTACTCCTATAAATACTCATTCAGCGATAGTAAATGCTGCAAACAATGTGAATGTGTCATAGTCGCCCGGTGATCTGACAAATAATGCTTCTTTAGCAATTCGATAATCACCAGCGGGGAGTTTGCCGTAAAGCCATTCCCAATCAATGATGATTTCTTCGCCTCCCATTGCCGGTAACATATATCCAATAGAGTTGAAACCATAATTTTCGATGACAGGTTCGACATCTGTCCATCCATTATCCGTTTTGCGCTGTACAGTGTAGCTTTCGCCGTAGATGTATTCGCTATCCGTGACATTTTTGAGTGTAACGGTTACCCCCGATGGTGCTGCTGTGCCATCTTTCACCCGCATGATAATAGGCCATTTGCTCAAAAACTTATCTATATCTTCATATCGGATGTCGATACCACTCCCGCCGCTTTCCCAAATATTTTCAAGATTTACTCTGTCGGGCTTGCCGCTCTGATTTGAGTGTACGATTAAACGATAACCACCCTCAACACCGTAGACCATTATATAGTAGTCAAAGCTTGAGCTGGTGTTTACGCCTTTGTATTGCTGCAAGTCCTCAAACAGCAGTCCATTTCCCTTTTTAGCGAGGGTTCGCACATCTTCAAGTGTTATGGACTGCGGTTCGTATGCAGATACGTGCGACGCCGCGTACATCTTTTCAACTGAACCGTTCCAGTCTTTCTTTAAATCTTCCCATCCAAGACCGATTGTTCCAATATACTCGGTAATATCATTCTTGCTGTACGTTACGCGAGAAAGGTATGCCGTCTTGTCGAGTTCGCCATCACTCGGCGTCGAACGGAAAGCATAGTTTATTTCTTCAAGGTTGTCAACCAGCGAGAATAGCAACACGGAGTTTTCTGGCGTAACCGTTATATTTCTTATATCGCTCGTTTCTGCGTCATTCGGTTCATAGTAGACGGTAAGCGTAAACGGGGCACGGTCTGTACCGTAATCGTCTCCGATTGAAAAAAACCGTTGTGTATACTCTCTGTCAATCCTTGGGAGAGCATCTATAATTTTTGCGACCGCGCTGTTGTCGCCAACATAAGGCGTCCGCATTGCAGAAAGCGCGTAAAGGTCATCCAGGTTTATCCTCATGTCCGGGCTTGCCAGAATAATTGCATAAACGGTGCCTACCTGCGCCGGATAGGACACCTCTATCTCGCCGTTATAATAGACAATAACCTTGTCGCCAACGGTAAAATGGGTCATGCTGTCTTTTAATTTAACATTGAGAGAAACACTGATCAAGTCGCTGCTCCTGCGCGCATCCTCGCCTTCGTTGACGCTTACAAGGACGGCATTGTCATACACTTGGGTTACAGTTCCGGCAAAGTGGGGCTTTTTAACGACATTGTTCATAGACATTGGTATTATCGAATCTAAAATGCTTCCATCGGTGGCTCTGTTCACCGCGAACCCAATGCTCAGCACCACCGCGAACGCCGCCGCCGTAACGATAATCACCCGCGGCGGCTTTCTGAAATTCAACACGTTTTTTATTCTCTCTTTCACGCCGCTTTCGCCAAAAGCAAGCGGACTGCCGCCGATGATACGCCTATCCGTCGCCAAAGACAGCAGCGACAATGAGTAATCCTTCTTTATTACGCCACCCATTTCTTTCAACACGCGCTCGTCGCATGACATCTCCATATCCACGCCCATTAGCAGAAATGCCACCCATGCTAATGGATTAAACCAATGCAGGCATAGAATAAAATACGCCGCAAATTTTACGATATGGTCACGCCGCCGGATATGCGTCTGCTCATGCAAAATGATGTACCCTCGTTCTTGCGCTGACAAACCAATCGGCAAATAAATTTTCGGCTTAAAAATACCAAGCACGAAAGGTGATTTTATGTTTTCCGCCTCATAGATATTTGCTTCGGCATGAGCCGCATTCCGCATTTTTCGTTTGAGAATAACAAAAGATACTGTGCCATAAATAAGCATGGCGGCTACGCCTATAACCCAAACAAACGTGCCGGCAGCTGTCCAAACCTGCAATGGGTTTACGCCCGCCCCAAGCGCGGGAGCAGGGAGCGAACCGCTGATGATGTTGTCTACAACCGTTATGCCGCTGTCAATGCGAGGTACGGGCTGCATTGCTATATCAGGCGGTATGGCCTGCGCCTTGAATGGAATCAAACTGAGTACGCTCTCGATTGAAAATGGGAACACCAAGCGGAATCCTGCAACTGTCCATAGACAATAGGAGATTATTTTCGGAGCTTTCTTCAATGGCAGCCGGGCAAGGCATATCGCCGCGATAACGAACGCTCCGGTAAGACTCATGTTCAGGATTGTAAGAAATAATTTATCCATTAGTGACGCCCCCTTCGTGTTCATCTATCAGCCGCCGCAGCTCCGCAGCTTGTGCCGATGTGAGTTTTTTGCCGCCGATAAATGAAGTGATAAATTTCGGCAACGACCCGCCGAATGTATCCTCAACATAACGGCGGCTTTGATTTGCTATTAGCTCATCATGGGTAAGTACAACCGATACATTTGTATTTTCGTTTTTAAATACGCCCTTATCACAAAGTTTCTTCAACACCGTGTAAGTCGTGGACTTTTTCCATTCCATTTCTTTCTCCGCAAGCGCGACCAATTCCGGGGAAGTCAACGGTGCTTCCCGCCATATCAGTTCCGCAAGTTTTTCTTCAGCTGCGGTGAGGGTTATATTTTTAGTCATAGCGTCTCCTCCAGTCTAAGTATATTAAACCAATAACAGTCTAACACATTTAGACCAGCTTTGTCAATAAAGAAATTTAATACCTAGAGTGTGTTGGGGACGGTGTGACTGGTTCGGGAGTGGGAGTAATATCCGTTATCATTCATTTCGTCTTAAATAATTCCCGGATTCATAAAACATACCGTACCGTCAAAAAAAGCCCCAAGATATTTTCATAAACTTAGGGCTCTCCTGTAATAAGATTAAATGATTCACCGCAGTTTGGTGATTCTTTCATTTCTCCTATCCGGATTGGATTTTATTTTGCTTCTATTATCTCTAGGATTCTGTCGGCCACACGTTTTGAGGCGCTGCCGTCTTCATATAGGTCCAATTGGTTCAGAAATGCTTCTGTTTCAGCCTTATATGCGAGATAATCAAAATTATCAATATTGGCAATCAGTTCTTCCTGTGTTCCGGCCTTCTTATACGGCAGGGAGCCGTAGTCAAAATAAAAGCCTCTTTCCTCCTCGTAATCGTCCACATCGGCGGCATATAAAAACACAGGCTTTTTCATAAAGGAAAACTCAAACATAATATTGGAATAATCCGTTATCAGTAAATCTGCCGCTGCCATAAGCTCATAGATGTCACGGTAATAGGATGCGTTAATTACCTGCCGGTTATAGCCGATAAATCCGCTCTGGCCGGAAACCAGGGGATGGAGCCTCACTGCGATTACCCAGCTGCCTCCGAATTTATCTTCTATGGCTGATAACAGTTTTTCAAAATTCAGCTGATAGGGAGCCGTGTTATTATCCCCCTCCCGGTAAGTCGGGGCATAAATGGCTATCCTGGCACCGCCTGTTATGCCAAGCCTTGCCCTGACCTCTTCCGCTGTATGGCCTTCCAAATGAAACAGTATATCATTTCTGGGGCTGCCGCATTCCAGAATTTCTCCCTGATACCAGAAGCTGTTCCGGTACATATTGGTGCAAAAACCGGAATTGGATATATATAAATCCGTCATACCGGAATCCCTTTTTGCATTGGCAATATATTCGGGTCCCAGCCTGTCTTCATAATCCTTTTCAATTTTCTTTAATGCAATGCCTCCATGCCAGGTCTGGATATAATACTGCCCTTTTCTTTTCCG
Organism: Lachnoclostridium sp. UBA903; assembly: GCA_002294045.1. Lineage (GTDB taxonomy): Bacteria > Bacillota > Clostridia > Lachnospirales > Lachnospiraceae > Anaerocolumna. Next base: position 10,518 of record DBEP01000094.1, read on the forward strand.
TATATAATTTTCCTTCCGGTTATTATCCACCCATACTCTTGCCGTTGCCAGCGCATGTATGGCCTTCACCGAATTGGTTCTGAGAACTCTGATGCCCTCGGGAGCGTAAGCCAATCCGGGCTGGTTGGTTATAAAGATGACTTCCGGTCCATCTGTGTACCCTTTTCTCTTTATCAGTTCCTCCGCAACGTATCTGGCATTATCCCCAAATCCCCATACATTGCAGATTACCACCTTCCTGCTGCAAACGGGCAGCAGATGGAAAAGACGAAATAATACCACAAGCCACAAATATCTTATTTGTCTTAATATTGCCAGTATCTGTTCCGGCAGAATTTGTTTTATCCGATATCTCATAACAGACTCCCGTCTCTTATTCTATTGGGCAGAACAAGCATTTAATCCTCCAGGAAAATCTACAGCAGCCCCTTCAGTATATCACTGAATTGCTCTGCGGATTTCTTCCAGCTCAAAGATTCCAGGTAACTTTCTGCAGTGTTATGCATCTCTTCCAGAATCTGAGGCTTTTTGACAGCTTCCTTCATTTTACGGTATAAATCCATATGGGACAGGGAAGTAAGAATTGCACTGTTTTCCGGGAAAAAATACGGGAAGGTGCCGTCCTCAAATTCAATTAACGGCAATCCCGTAGCCAGCATCTCATAAGGTACCAGGGAAATATTACTCATGGAAGCTACCATGCCGAAATCAGCCTTTTTATACAACGCCAGCAGCTCTTTTTTGGACAGCATTCCTAAATTCTCTCCCGCATCACAGTGAAAGCTTTTATCTTCTCCAAAATATTTAATATGAAGTGTAATGCCGTCTTTTTTGAATTCTTCCTTTACCTGCCTTAACAGATATTGGCTGATACAGGGCAGCCTTTTTCCATAATATTTTAAGTAAACGGCCAGAATAAAATCCTTCTTTTTGGAATATGCCGCATAATCCCTCTTACCGGACGGATATTCCCGTTTTTCATAAGGAAATTCAATCGTATCCACAGGAGAAATCACCCTGCTGTTCTTTTCCACCATTTCTTTATTCCAGGGACCTAAGCTGACCATATGCAGGCCCTGCTCATAGGTTTTGTTGGCCATTAGAAACAGTTCGCCGAAAGAATAGAAATATGGCTCATAATCCTGAAGAAAGTACATTTTGTAGCCTTTCATTTTTTTTACAAAGGAAACGGTGTCCCAGGAGCTGGCAATTACGACATCCGAATTTAATTTATCCAGATATTTATTCGTATACATCTCTCCCTGATAATGACTCAGATTGCAGCCTGCACATTCTATCATATAGGATTTTGATTGGGGCTTGTACACAATATAACCGACCTGATATCCCAGTTTGGATAATTCGGTTCCCAATCTTAAAATGGAAGTCTGTCCGCCATTATACTTAGCCATACGCTCAATTACAAAAGTAATCTTATTGATTTTTGCCGGTTTACTATTATGGATGATGGAAGGGTCATAATCGGCCAGTCTGGAGTTCACTTGTCTTTTTTCCACTATGGCCTGAAGATTGTGATAAATTCCCTTCGTCTTGATTTTTAGTTTGCTTTTCCATTTATTAATCATTATGTTGCCTTTCTGCCTTCCCATAAAAGGCGCTGCTTGTGCAACCTGCATCCGGTATTTATTTTCTGCAGAGCTTTCCCGTATTTACCGTATAAGCAGCACTGTCTTCCGCTTCTTCGGCTCCTGCAATGATATCCTGTATAAGCTGTACTACCTTTTTAGAAGCATTTCCATCGTCAGCATGATTATATTTATTATGAAATGCATCGTATTTTGATGCATAATCTTCCGCCCTGTAATTCAGTATGGAATCAATTAATTCCCCTGTGGTCCTTGTAATGGGACCGGGGGCTTCTTCTAAGAAATCAAAATAAAAACCTCTCAGATTGTTTTTATACTCTTCCAGATCATAGGTGTAAAATAATATGGGCCTTTTTAAAATGCTGTAATCAAACATAACGGAGGAATAATCCGTGATGAGCATATCGGCCACAAGATACAGCTGGGCAATATCTTCACACATATCATAGTTATAAACAAAATCTCTGAATACGGACCAATCCAGAGTTTCTTTAACCAGATAATGGTACTTCACAATACACACGTAATCGTCACCCAGTTTTTCCCTGAATATATTAAAATCCAGGGCCTGATTAAATTTGTACGCGCCTTTCTCATAATACTCATTATCTCTCCAGGTAGGTGCGTATAAAAGAATCTTTTTATCCGCCGGAAGGCCCATTTTCTTTTTTAGGCGGGCAATGTTTTCCGAAGTATTGCCGGAAAACAGAATATCATTCCTGGGATAACCGATTTCCAGAACTGTTTTGTCAAATGCAAATGCCCTCCTGAATATTTCCGTGGAAAAATGATTTTGGGAAATCAGGTAATCCCAGGTTCTGGTATTTTTATAAAAACTCTGTTTGTACTTCAAAATATCGGTTTCACCTGCCATGTTAACGGAATCCATATCCAGTGCTAACTTTTTAAGAGGTGTTCCATGCCAGGTCTGAATATAATGTACACCCTTCCTTTTAATGATATAACCGGGCTGCCTGCAATCGCTTACCCATATACCCGCAATACCCATAATCATAAAATAGAGGGTTCTGGTCCTTTTTATTTTTTTGGCTTTACCGGGAACATAAGTGCTTAAATCATCCAGTATTATGTAACACCGGTACTTATTATCCAGCCCCTTTTGTACCATTTCTTCATAGATACGTTTGGGATTGCCGGTATAATTCCTGCCCATATTGCTTTCAAATATTATAACATCCTTTTGCACAGGAATTATCTTAGTCTCGATATGATATAACCGGAGAACTATTCTTTTTCCTGATCTCTTAACTAATTTCAAAGTCTTTATAATTAATTTTTTTGCAGTTTTTCTAACTTTTTTTATTATCTGTTTCCAATCCGGTATTTCCATGTGAGTTTCTCCTGCCTATTTTTTACCATTGTGAAGGTCATTTTTTATTTTAGTTGTTGAGACTCCCTCTGTTCTGGGCAGGTAGATTACTTCGCAATAATCTTTGAGAAAATCAAATTCTCCCTTCCAGTCATCCCCCATAACAAAAATATCTATGTTATTTTCCGTAACATCTTCAATTTTCTGCTCCCAATTGTATTCCGGAATTACTTCATCCACGTATTTTATAGCTTCTAATATAGTTTTCCTGTCTTCGTAGGAATGATAAGCAGTTTTGTGTTTTACCGCATTGAATTCGTCGGAAGATAAAACCACGAGCAGATAATCGCCTAACTCTTTTGCCCTTCTTAATAAATTGATATGCCCCACATGAATTAAATCATAAGTACCATAAGTAATAACTTTTTTCATAATATCGTTTGCCTCTCTCTTATATATTTACTCCTATGTCTTATATAGGTTTTATCCTGTTGTCCGGCCCGGTATCAGTCCGGCAAGTTTTCGCCCAAACCGGATTCAATGGCTTTCATAAGGGTAGCAAGAGCCTCTTCTTCATCCTCGCCTTCACAGATTAATTCTATTTCATCGCCGGCTTTTATGCATGCACCCAGTACTCCTAAAACACTTTTGGCATTGGCTGTCGTATCTTTGAAACGAATATTTATCTTGGAGTGGAATCCTATGGCTGTTTTGCATAGTATTCCAGCCGGCCGTAAATGTAATCCCGTGGGATTTTTAACTACCACTTTACTACTTACCATTCTTCTACCTCCTATGAACCGCCTTTGGTTATTTGTATGTAACCCATCCTTATCCGTCTTCCCCTATCCGTCGGTATCCGATATTGTTACGCTGACGCTGGAATCAGGAAGGATAATATCACTGTCCGGCGGTTCGAACTGAATATTGAATTGTCCGGTTCCAATTGCCGAATCAGACAAATCAATATATGGCCTTAAATTATATTTATTAACATGCGATAATACTTCTTTCTCACCGTAAACTTCAACGGTTATATCTTCATTATTGCTTAAGACTGCCGCCATACCCGCAGGTATGTTGTATAATTCGATATCACTGCTGCTATAGCTGATATCCTTGCTTTCCAGTTTTTCAACCTTTACGTTGATTACGGCAGTCTGGTTATCATCAATTAAAATTACGTCATTCTTGATAAAGTCCGCAATATTTACTTCATCCTCAATGTCCGTCCTCTGGTTGTCGATGTTGTATTCACCCATAATATACTGTACTTTATCAAGCTCACTCTGTTCACCGGCAATCACTACCTGTTTCGGTTCAAAATCCGGGTCACCGTAACTATAGCCGGGATAAGGCGTTCCCTTTAGTTCTATAAACAGGTTTACCGTTTTTGTTTTGAGCAGGTCCACCGATACATCCACTTCATCATAGCTTAATTTTATATTGCCGGAGTCCATTAAGGTTCCGTTTTTATCATACACTTTAGGAACCACTCCTGTTTCCTTAAACGACTCTCTTGCATTGGCTACATTTACTTCTACCACTACTTCCTTAATCTTATCAACTACCGATTCCGAACCGGATACCTGTATAATATTAGGACTGGAGGTTTTTTCCTTTATATAATATCCCTCCGCTACATTGCCGGTGGTTACCACATCAATTCTGAATTGCCGTGTTTCCAGGTTTTCCAGATTTACCTGCATGGTGAAATTCTCTTTTACGATTTCCACACTGTCGCCATACTTGGGGATCGTCACTTCGATTGGAACCGCCCTGACAATTGATAATTCCGCCAGATCTGCCACCGCCTGAAAATCCGTTTTTTTAAGGGATTCAATAATGGTACGCTTTGCTTTTACCTTTACATCAATCATATCTCCGGAAACCACTTCATACACTTTATCTACCTGAGCCAAAGCATTTTCATTAATTTTAGTAACAGGTATATCATAAAAAGTCTGTGTAATAACAGGGTCATCCACATTCAGTATAACGACCCATACAAGGAAAGCCACAAGCAGGGACAGAATTTTAAGACTAATATTTCTAGTCAATCTTTCTTTCATTCTTAACTCTTCCCTTCCATAGTTTAATTTTCTTTACATCGGTTACTTTATTCTGTAAGGCAAGGATTTTATTGCGTAAATAATCTCCGTCCACATTCCGGATTAGGGTTCCGCCGGTAGCTATGGAGACCTTGCCTGTTTCTTCCGAAACAATGATAGTTAAACTGTCACTGACCTCGCTGACACCGATGCCGGCCCTGTGCCTGGTTCCCAGATCCTTGCTTAAATGCATGTTATCAGACAATGGTAAATAACAGGTAGCTGCTGCTATCCGGTTTCCGCGCAGAATAACGGCTCCGTCATGCAAAGGAGTGTTATGCTCAAATATGTTAATCAATATCTGCCTGCTTACAAGGGAATCAATTGCAATACCTGTCTGCTCAAATTCGGTTAAGGGAATATCTTTTTCTATCACAATTAAGGCTCCTGTTTTGGTTTTGGCTAGTTCAAAAGCGGCCTTTACAATTCCTGTCACCGTCTCATCGGAGAAACGTTCGCTCCTGTCTTTGGAATCGCTGAAATTGAACAGCGGATTCATCAGGTTATTCTGCCCGAGCTGCTCCAGAGCTTTCCGAAATTCAGGCTGAAATATGATAATAACCGCAATGAGTCCCACATTAATACTCTTAAAGAAAATCCACAATATAACATTTAAATTCAAGATGGAGGCAATAAGCCATACAATCAGTAAAACAATAAGTCCCTTCACCAGTATCCAGGCTCTTGTCTGTTTCACCCATTTAATTACATTATAGATAGCAAAAGCTATAATAAGAATTTCGAAAATATCGGTAATTCCTATTTTAGGTAGTGATAGCCACGCCACATAATCTTTAAAAAAACTTATAATTGTCTCCATAATAACACACCTGCTTTATATAGTATTATTCTGCATCATCTTTGCTGTTCGAGCCATAATCTTTGTACTCCTCGTAGTCTTCCTCATAGTCTTCTTCAAAATCTTCTTCCTCTTCCGGCAGAAGCTCATTGTTTATCCTGCCTGCCGCTCCCCGGCGCAAACCGGCATTTTTCTGTGTATTAAACCTTTTTACGTTAATCTGCGGTGCCGTAACATTAATCTTGGGTACGGCTTTTACATAATAATAATAATCTTCATCTTCGAACTGTACATGCTCCACACCTGTATAATCAAGAGTCAGATGTAAAAATTGTATTATCACGGCCAGAATTGCAGAAACAACCGTTCCTATAATCATAGCGCCTATTTCATCTGATACATTCAGCCTTAAATCGCTGAATAAAAATCCCAAAATGCAGGTAAGCGCTCCTGCCGCCACTGCAATTTCACGGGCATAATCAAATTTCATCCGCCTTACAAAATATGTTACAATAATAATCAGGGAAAAAATAATAATTGTCATAAATAATTGTTTATTGCCAATTAAACTATCTATGACATAAGTATATAATTGCAGCGTATCCTCAACACTGATATTAACCTGTATGGCGGCCGCTTCTTTTATGACACCGAATAAATAAAACAGAATCACCCCGCATGCCGTGGGTACTATGGAGAGAGGTGTTGCAAATAATCCTAATATAAGAGGTATAATATACGGAACCTTTAAAAAATAGAGAATAGGAATTGCTAAAACCACATACCCCAGTTTCGGCGTAAACCGGAGAAATAAACAATACATGATCAATATTATCAGCATAATAATCACGAATAAAATTTTCGATAAATAATATATATGACCCAGGGTTACCAAAGCTGCCAGTAAAATTAATACGGCAGAAGGCGTAAAAGCACTCAGTAACGATAATACCAGGATAACGGTAATCTGCTTTAACCGATGGTCATAACCAAGCGAAGCGTTGATCATCTGGAATACAACCACGGCCGCCAGAAATTTTACTATCGTTTCTATATAGATTCCATGTTTTTGGTACAGATTCCGCAACCTTGCCCTAAGTACTAAAAATGTCATCATTATATTTGCCTCCCAACTATCCGTTCGCTTTCTCTTCCTGATAAAAATTACTTAATTTTTTCAGGGATTTGTAATATTTTGACAGATTTTTTCTGGAATTATCATATCTCATTGAATATCCTATTATAGAGCCGGTTACAAATACTGTCATTATGATAATATAAAATCCTAAAATATATTGTCCAATCCGGACTAAATCAAAGGTTACTAATTTGCTTATTATAAATTCAGCCTTATACAATCCTATCATAAACAGAACCAGAAGATAGCCGACGGTAACGCTTACAACGGTTTTAAGAACCTGCAGTCTGACATAATCCGTTTTGTAATATTTACCCATCCTAATATCTTCTTTCCCCTCCTTTTGTTCATACAAGGCAAGTTTCGTCATAATTCTGATCTTTTTATTATTTAACATACTATTACCTCCATTTTATAACCATTACCCTGCCTTTTCCAAATTGCCATACATAGTATCTTAATTGTATTTTTCACAGTATTATCATACATTATAACATATAGGCCAATTATTTTCGAGCCTTATTTTAAAAGAATAGTTTTTTTCTGGTGAAACAATAAGGAGCCGCCTAAGTAAGAATCCGGTGAAAACCACTGCATCTCACCAAGCTCTCCCGTAGACAGCTCTATATATTTAATCCGTTTTATTCTTACAAATATTTACTTTTTGAATTTGGACGCTTCAGGATTATTTTATTAATCCAAAGATTTCATGGTCGGGAATAGCAATACGTCCCTGATTGCCGCAGAATCTGTTAACAGCATAACAAAACGGTCTATTCCGATTCCGATTCCGCCTGTGGGCGGCATTCCGTATTCCAGAGCATTTAAGAAATCTTCATCCAAAGCATTCGCCTCGTCGTCACCGGCTGCGCGGAGAGCTTCCTGCGCTTCAAAACGCCCTCTCTGATCTATGGGATCATTTAATTCGGAGAACGCATTTGCCAGCTCCCTTTTGGTAATAAACAATTCAAAACGTTCCGTAAAATCAGGAGCATCCGGTTTTCTTTTGGCAAGAGGAGATATTTCAACCGGATGGTCCATTATAAAGGTCGGCTGTATTAACTTTTCTTCCACATATTCTTCAAAAAACAGATTAATAATGTCACCCTTCTTATGTCTGTCTTCATAATTAATATGATGCTCCCTGGCAATGGCTTTTGCTTCTTCTTCGGTTTTTACCCCTTGAAAATCAACCCCTGCATATTTCTTTACCGCATCAGTCATGGTCATTCTTTCAAACGGTTTTGCCAAATCTATTTCAACACCGTCATATGTGATGGTTGTTGTCCCAAGTACCCTGTCCGCAACCGTTCTAAACAGGTTTTCCACTAAGTCCATCATACCGTAATAATCCGTATAGGCCTGATATAATTCCAGCAGGGTAAATTCCGGATTATGTCTTACCGATAACCCCTCATTTCTGAAGACCCGGCCAATTTCATATACTCTTTCCAATCCGCCGACGATTAGCCTCTTTAAGTACAGTTCCAGGGATATTCTTAAATGAAGGTCCTGATCCAATGCGTTATGGTGGGTGAGAAACGGTTTGGCGGCCGCACCGCCTGCATTGGGAACAAGTACGGGTGTTTCAACTTCAATAAAGTTCCTGCTGTCCAGATAATTGCGTATTTCCCTGATTATCAGGGAGCGTTTTACAAAGGTATCCTTCACCTCAGGATTTACGATTAAATCCACATACCTTTGTCTGTAGCGGGTATCCGTATCCTTTAATCCATGAAATTTTTCGGGAAGAACCTGCAGACTTTTTGATAAAAGCACAACCTGCTCCGCCTTAACCGACACTTCTTCCGTGTGAGTCTTAAAGACTTCACCGGTAACACCTACGATATCCCCGATATCATATTTTTTGAAATCAGTATAGGCCTCATCGCCAATTAAGTCCTTTTTCACATAGGATTGAATACTGCCTTTGATATCCTGAATATTGCAGAAAGAAGCTTTTCCCATAACTCTTTTGGACATAATCCGCCCGGCAATGGATACGTTTTTTCCTTCCAGATTATTAAAATCCTCACGGATGTCCGCAGAATGATGCGTAACATCATATTTCATGATTTGAAACGGATCTTTGGCATTTTCTTTTAATTCGGTTAACTTCGTCCTTTTCACTTTCAAAAGTTCATTCAAATCCTGTTCCGCCTGTATCTTTTCTTCAGCCACAATCGTTCTTCCTTTCTCTTACCAGATTTCCTCTTAACGCTTCCTTCTATTAATTAGATCTTTGAATTTCCAGTATTTTGTATTGAAGCATACCGGAATGAGTCTCAACATTAACAATATCCCCAACACGTGCACCAATCAATGCTTTGCCGACCGGTGATTCATTGGAGATTTTACCTTTGAGACTATTTGCTTCCGTAGAACCTACGATTTTATATTCCATTTCATCATTATACTCTAAATCAATAATTTTAACCTTACAGCCAATGTTAATGAAGTCAACTTCCACCTCATCTTCCACAACGACCTCTGCATTCTTAAGGATTTTATCTATCTCTTCAATTCTGGCTTCTATTTCTCTTTGTTCATCCTTTGCGGCATCATATTCCGCATTTTCTGATAAATCTCCCTGCTCTCTGGCTTCCTTTATTTTCTGTGCAACTTCCCTGCGCTTGTTTACTTTCAAATCCTGAAGTTCTTCCTCTAGCTGTTTTAATCCCTCATAGGTCAATATGTTCTTCTTTTCTGCCATATTTAAACACCCTTCCTCCGTTTTAATCGATATTACGATACATTCAAAGTATTATAACGTATCACATGTTCCTTGTCAACAATTTAAGGCTTTATTTCCTAATACTTTTCACAGATTTTTTTACTGTTTTGTACCAGGATAAACACGCCAAAATGAGTGAGGCAATCCCGGCCCTTCACGGCTATTCTATATCTTATCTTGCCACCCTAGAAATTATTCCATATAAAATGGGATCTTATTAACTATTTTATAAATATTTTGGCAGTGATTCGTTTTTTTATTAATTTTTTGAATTAGTTCCAATAAACTCTTTACACTTGTGTCGAATAGTGATATCCTCTAGTATAGGTATTTTTCTAAATACATAATTCATAATTCATAGTAATTGAGGCGCTATGAGGTGGCTCTTTCTTTTGCTGTCCTCAGCACTAAAAACCTCAATTGCTTCATTCTTAAGGAGGATAATAAATATGGCTAGAAAAATGAAAACCATGGATGGAAATAATGCCGCGGCTCACGTATCTTATGCATTTACCGATGTTGCGGCTATCTATCCCATCACACCGTCTTCAGTAATGGCTGAAGTCACGGATGCTTGGTCTACTCAGGGTAGAAAGAACATTTTCGGACATGAAGTACAGGTTACGGAGATGCAATCCGAGGCCGGTGCAGCCGGTACGGTTCACGGTTCCCTGGCGGCAGGCGCATTAACAACTACCTTCACTGCTTCCCAAGGCTTATTGTTAATGATTCCTAATATGTATAAAATAGCGGGTGAATTATTGCCTTGTGTTATCGACGTATCCGCACGTGCACTGGCAAGCCACGCTTTATCAATCTTTGGTGATCATTCCGACGTATATGCATGCCGTCAAACAGGTTTTGCAATGCTTTGCTCAAGCAATGTGCAGGAGGTAATGGATTTAGGAGCGGTAGCTCATCTCGCCACAATCAAAGGACGTGTTCCTTTTCTTCATTTCTTTGACGGTTTCAGAACATCCCATGAAATCCAGAAAATCGAAACCTGGGATTATGACGATTTAAAAGAGCTTACCGATTTGGATGCGGTAGCCGCCTTCCGTAAACATGCTCTGAATCCGGAACATCCTGTAACCCGCGGTACGGCACAGAATCCTGATATTTTCTTCCAGGCAAGAGAAGCATGTAATACCTATTATGATGCAATACCTGGTATTGTGGAAGATTATATGAATAAAATCAATGCCAAAATCGGCACCGATTATAAATTATTCAACTACTATGGTGCTGCCGATGCGGAACATGTAATTATCGCAATGGGTTCCGTATGTGATACCATAGATGAAACAATTGATTACCTTACTGCTTCCGGTGCTAAAGTCGGCGTAGTTAAAGTAAGGCTTTACAGACCATTCAGCGCGAAACATTTACTGGATGTTATTCCGGATTCCGTAAAACAAATCAGCGTGTTAGACCGTACAAAAGAACCGGGTGCACTTGGCGAACCATTATGGCTTGACGTCGTTGCAGCTTTAAAAGGCACCAAATTCGATTCCGTCCCTATTTTCTCAGGACGTTACGGTTTAGGCTCCAAGGATACCACACCTGCACAGATCATTTCTGTTTATAAAAATAAGAAGAAGGATCGCTTCACCATCGGTATTGTGGATGATGTCACTAAGCTTTCCCTTGAAATCGATGAGAATCCCAATACTACCCCTGAAAGTACCATCAGCTGCAAATTCTGGGGCCTTGGTGCGGACGGTACGGTAGGTGCCAATAAAAACTCCATTAAGATTATCGGTGACCATACGGACATGTATGCACAGGCATATTTCTCATATGACTCCAAAAAATCCGGCGGTGTTACGATCTCCCATTTACGTTTTGGTAAGGACCCGATTAAAGCAACCTATTTAATTAACAAAGCTAATTTCGTTGCCTGTCATAATCCTGCTTACATAAGAAAATACAACATGGTTCAGGACTTAAAAGACGGCGGTACTTTCCTTTTAAACTGCGGCTGGTCAATGGAAGAAATTGAGCATCATCTTCCGGGACAGGTTAAACGTTACATAGCAGAACATAATATTAAGTTTTACACCATTGACGGTATCAGCATTGGTAAGGAAATCGGTCTTGGCGGACGTATTAACACAGTTCTTCAGGCAGCGTTTTTTAAACTTGCCAATATAATTCCGGTAGACGATGCCGTTAAATACATGAAGGCTGCGGCAACCGCTTCTTACAGTAAAAAGGGCGATGCGGTCGTTAAGATGAACCATGACGCAATTGACCGCGGTATTACCGACATAAAGGAAATTAAAGTTCCTGCTTCCTGGAAGGATGAAGCGGAAGATGATTTATCAACCACAGCTACCGGTGCAAGAAAAGATGTGGTTGATTATGTAAATAAAATTCAGAACGTTATGAATGCTCAGAACGGGGACTCCCTTCCTGTTTCAAGTTTTGTTGATACCGCAGACGGTACTTTCCCTCTGGGCTCCGCCGCATTTGAAAAACGCGGTATTGCTGTTGATGTGCCAAACTGGGATCCCAATAACTGTATTCAATGTAACTTCTGTTCCTATGTATGCCCTCATGCATCCATCCGTCCTGTTGCCATGACGGCAGAGCAGGCTGCTAACGCTCCGAAGGATGCATCCATAATGGATCTTAACGGAATGCCCGGATATAAATTTGCCATATCCGTATCGGTTCTTGACTGCCAGGGCTGCGGTTCCTGCGTAAATGTTTGTCCTGGTAAAAAGGGTGAAAAAGCTTTAACCATGAAGAACATGGAAAGCCAGCTGGAAGCCCAGAAATTATTTGACTATGGCGTTGAAATCGGTTATCCGGATGAAGTGGTAGCTAAATTTAAGGAAACTACGGTAAAAGGCAGCCAGTTCAAACAGCCTTTGCTTGAGTTCTCCGGCGCATGCGCAGGCTGCGGTGAAACACCTTATGCGAAGCTGGCAACCCAGTTATTCGGTGACAGAATGTATATTTCCAATGCCACAGGCTGCTCCTCTATCTGGGGCGGTTCCGCTCCTTCCACTCCTTACACGGTAAATAAGGAAGGACGTGGTCCTGCATGGGCCAACTCCCTGTTCGAAGACAATGCCGAATATGGTTACGGCATGGCTCTTGCACAGAAAGCTTTAAGAAAACGCTTAATCTCTTCCGCCGCCGCACTTTCCTCCGTAGTGGATAAAGCTGACATAAAAGCTGCCTGCGACCAGTATCTTGCAACCAGGGATTCCAGCGCCGCTAACGCACCCGCCGCAAAGGAACTGGTTGCCGCTTTGGAAAACAGTAACTTTAATAACGAAGATAAAGATAATATCTTAGCCAACAGAGATTTCCTGTCCAAGAAATCACAATGGATTTTCGGCGGTGACGGCTGGGCTTATGATATCGGCTTCGGCGGTCTGGACCATGTAATTGCCAGCGGAGAAGACGTTAACATCCTGGTATTTGATACCGAAGTTTACTCCAATACAGGCGGACAATCTTCCAAATCCACTCCTACCGGTGCAATCGCACAGTTTGCTGCTGCCGGCAAGGAAGTAAAGAAAAAAGATTTAGCTGCCATTGCAATGAGCTACGGTTACGTATATGTTGCACAGATTGCACAGGGTGCCGACTATAACCAGTGCGTAAAAGCTTTCGTGGAAGCAGAAAGCTACCCTGGCCCTTCCATTATCATTGCTTATGCTCCATGCATCAACCATGGTATTAAAGGCGGTATGAAGGGTGTCCAGACAGAAGAAAAACGTGCGGTTCAGGCCGGATACTGGCATTTATTCCGCTTCGACCCCCGTTTGGAAGAACAGGACAAGAATCCGTTCCAGTTAGACTCCAAAGAGCCTACTGCCGATTACCAGGAATTCATCAACGGCGAAGTACGCTACAGCTCACTTGCACGTTCCAATCCGGAAAGAGCAAAAGAATTGTTTGAAAAGGCGGAAAAGAGTGCTAAAGCGAAGTATGCCAAATTAGCCAGACTGGCCCAGAATTAAATGAAGCATATTCCTCAATTATTTATGAATTAATTTGTATTATTTTTAGTAAATAAAAAAAAGAAGGTTTCCGGCCGGGAACCTTCTTTTTTCTTGTGTAACGAGAAATTACGTCCCATTGTACAAACCTGACCGGCAGGATGCGCATGGTAATGTGCCTCCTGTGCCAATGGAAGATTGTCACTGAAGTGACGGCGCATCAGTCGTTTATTTCAGAATATCCATAAATGCCATAATCAGAGGTATGGTTATTAAAGATGCCAAAGTAGTCATGGCAAATATTTCGGAGGAATACAAGGCATTTTTATTATAACGGATTGCAAACAGCGTGCCGGTGGCGCCCGTAGGACATGCCGCTGCAAGAATAGCTGCTGCCAATACCGGAACTTGTATGGGAAATCTGCTGTAAAGGACCAGTAAGACAGCCGGAATGAATATAAGTTTTAAAAACATCACAAGATATATCCGCCGCTTTACAAATATTTTCAGAATATCCGTCTGTGCAATAGTTACACCTGCAATCAGCATGGCCAGAGGAGTATTCATGGCTGCAACATATTCCAGGGAATCATATAAAATTGCCGGAATAGATATCTGCGCGAGGAAAAAGATAAATCCCAGTATAATAGATATAAGAGTGGGAGAAATCAATGTCTTAATCATGGTTTTCCGATTCTGGGCACCATTCATCATAATAAGGCCGTGCGTCCAGATAAATAAATTAAATACGGTTATATAAGCGGTAATATAAAACACGCCCTCGCTGCCGTATATTCCGTTTATGATTGGTATGCCGATAAACCCACAGTTGGAGTATATGGCAGAAAACCGTTCGATCGGAGCATCCGGATTATTCTTTTTTCGTAAAAAAATATAAGCCGCCAATATGCCGAATACATGTGTCAGTACGGCCAGTCCAAAGGAAATCAGCAGCCCGGACATCAGCTCATTACTAAACTCCCTCTGGTAGGAATTAAAAATCAATAAAGGAGCTACCAGCAGCAATAACAAATCGGACAGTTTTTTATTCATTTCCTGATCTATGATTCTGCATTTATAACACAGGTATCCAATGACAATGATAAGGAACATGATTAAAATTTGGTTTAAAACGGTGGTGGCTAATGACATATTTTATATTCTCCCGCTATATTTTATTCCGTATATCCGGATGTGTTAAAAACCGCAAAACGATTATGTATTCATAAGTTCATAAATATACCCGGCAGGCCGTTTAAAACCGGAATCTGGTTACGGCCGCATCCATCTGCCCCGCCATTAGCGAAAGGCTTTTGCTTAGATTTAATACCTCCTGCATGTAAGCAGACTGCTCTTTAATGAATTCGGATACTTCCTCTGTTCCGGAGGCATTTTCTTCGGATACGGCCGACAGATTCATAATGATTTTTACCACTTCATTCTTTTTATCACCCATTGCCTCAACGGACTGACTTAGAACCTGCATATCTTTTCTTGTTTCTTCTATGGCTTTAGCAATTCCTTCAAACTTTAACCGGGTCATTTCCACACTTTCAGCCTGCTGTGAAACAATATCCGTAACTTCATTCATTTTTTCCGCGGAGCCGGTCGCTTTTTCACTTAAGTCATTAATTACACCTGCTATTTCTTTTGAAAGCCTGTCGGCATTTTCCGCCAATACCCTTACTTCTTCCGCTACCACGGAAAATCCCTTGCCTGCTTCCCCCGCTCTGGCCGCTTCAATTGCGGCATTCAGCGCCAGCAGGTTGGTCTGTTTGGCTATAGCGCCGATCATATGACTGATTTCCTCAACTCTTAGTGCACTTTCATTGGTATCGAGAATAACCTGGTGGATTTCCTTTGATATGCTGCTGTTTGCTTTTGTCTTTTCCACCAGTTCTTTCAGTATGGTGAATCCTTCCTCTTTCAACTGTTCCACACTGTCTGCCGAGCTTTTCAGGCCCTGCATATTATTCTGCTCCCGGTTTATAAGCTCCTCCATTTCACTAATCTTTCCGGCCCCGGACTGGGTGTCCTCCGCCTGCTGATGACTGCCGTCCGCAATTTGTTCTATGGTGCCCGCCGCTTCTTTTATCATCAGAAAAGATTGTTCAATCATTTGGTCCAGGCTTTGGGAGGAAGAAGAAATATTCCTGGAGATTTCGGCATTTTCCTTTAAAAGCTTCCTGAACAGGTCGGCAATGGTTTGGAATGCCACGGACAGCCTGCCCGTTTCATCCTTTCTTTTCTTATATTTATCCTCCAACTGTTTTGTGAAATTGCCCTCAGCCATTTCATGGCATATCCTGGTAAGATATTCAATGGGCTTATTGATTCTATCCGATATGAAATAGACAACTATAAAACTGACAATCAGAGATAACAGGATTATCAGAATAAAACTTTCCTGTAATTTATTAAGACTAGAAAGAACTTCCTCTTTATTTATTTCCAGGGCAAAGGACCAGCCCAGGTCGCCAATAGGCGCATAACCCATATACTTGCTTTCTCCGTTGGATTCATATTCTCCAAAACCGGCCTTCCCATCGGCCATATCCCTCTGGAACTTTTCAAAATTCTCAAAACCCAGCAGATTTTTCCCAACCTGCCCGCCGTCTGTGGAAGCAGAAGAAAAAGCATCTGCGGATTGGGTGGCAGAAGATACCGTATCCTCCGTATTCTCCTTGTCCGTGTTATCATTTACGGATACTTGCTCCAATATGGAGCCCAGCATATCTTTGTCGGTATGTGCAATTGTATTGCCGGACCGGTTTATAATATAGGCGGTTCCCGATTCACCATATGTAATATGGCCGGCCAGTTCCCCCAATTCATAAGCGTCCCGTACTCCTACCAGAACCCCGTTTACTTCCCCGTTTGCCAAAACCGGTACGGCATACACCATAATAATCCGGTTATCATTTATTATCATGGGATCTGATACTACCCGTTCCCCGTTTAATCCTATTTTAACATAATCTGCTTCGCTTAAATCCGCATGTTCTCCGTCCCCGTATATTCCTTCCCCTTCTTTGTTTACGAAGGCCATGTACTGATACCCTGCCCTCTCCGTTTCAATTTGGAGGATCCTTCCGACTTTCCTGTCATATTGGTCCGAATCATTCAAATTACTAAATACTTCATTGGCAGCAACCGCCTCAAGGGTATCAAGATACTTAGTAACACCCGCATTAACTGCCTGGCCTGCTTCTACGGCAAGCTGAGTCATTGACTCTTCCGTACTTTTGATTAAAGCATCCCTGGCTGCATAAAAAGATATGAAACCCATACCTGTACAAATTATCAGCATCAGCAGTCCAAAAAGCAATGTCATTTTCACTTTAATCGTTTTCATCCACTTCCTCCTTATGTAGTTATACTGTAAGCAAATCTTCCTATGTTAAAGTAAGTCTTAGCCATCATTCTAAATGCGGATTTGCTTAAAGTCAATACATGAATAAAGGAAATATGTAAAAATAATATTATTTTATCATTAAAAATTTGATAAATGTTTTTTATTCCGGTTCCCACAGGCACTAATTCCGGATAAAAGGAAGATAAACAGGGGCAGGGTCTGTATCCAGAACAGGGTATGGTCTGTCGTACCGTGTATCAGTGCTGCTGCCGTTACAGCTAAGATAAGAGAGGCCGCCGTATTCTGTTTTTCTTTTATTACAAGTTTAACGGCTAACTTATAATATTTTATAAAGCCTGCCGTCAAAAATACGGTGCCAAGCAGGCCGTAGTTCATTAAGTAATCCAGATAGATGCTGTGGGCATGGGGTATAAGGTCACCGTTTTTTAAGCTTAAAAAAGCACAGGACAAGGCTCCATGCCCGAATAACGGCTCACGTATAATTTGTTTTACGGCAAATTTCCATATTTTAAGGCGAAGCCTTATTGTTTCCCCCGCATCCGACAACCGGGGTATTAAATTAATATTCATTATAAAAATTAAAAATCCGGCCGCAGCGGCAGCGCTGACCCACAGGAAAAGCAGCTGATATTTTTTCATAATCAGGAGCAATACGGCTATCCCTATAAATACCTCAACCCAGGCAAACATGCTTCCGCATAAATATAAACTGATTACATTCATAGCCCCGACCGTATAATACAGCCATTTGGATTCCTGACTGGTAAGTAATTTATAAGCACAGATTATAATTACCGTAGCCGTAATGGTACCAAAATAATTGGGATGCAAAAACATGGCTGATATACGGTCATAATTATAGAAGTCGTCTACCATAGAAATCACAAATTTCTGCGTAATGGCACAACTGGAGCTTGTTATGCTTAAAATACATACAAGGGTCAGAACTCTTTCATAAAGCTCAGCTGTCATAAAACTGCTCTGAAAGAATCCTATTGCTACGGCAAGTATTAATCCAAAACCGGCCGCTACGCCGAACCAGTTTCCATATATAAGGGCTACCAGCAGATAAAAAGTAAAAAACGCAACTACGTATTTTGAATATTTATGTAAAAAAATAATCTTGCGGGTTTGTTTATTTAATACCAGGTAAACCCCTAAGCCGACCAGTATAAAGCCGGCAAAAATATAAGGCAGAAATATGGATGTTACCGTAATCATTATTATATTGGCATATGTCAAAAATTCGTCGGTCTGATGTTTTATGGCTAATTTATTGTCTATAATAATTCCTCTTTTCAAAAGTGAATAAAAAATGAACATATTTATTCACTGTTTTGTAACAGAAATCCAATGTTAACCAGTCCTAAAACCGGTTAAATCATTATATTTTCAACAACGAATTATATTAGCATATAACATACAAATTATCAACCTTTTTCACTTTTCTTTCACAATTTTGTTCATGATAAATTAACAATTTATTCATATATTAATAAATTCGGAATAAATTACACATATATCCGGCAGCAGTTTAAAACTTTCAGGCTGCTGAAAATTCGTATCATTTATCACCCTTATATCTCTGGGGTTTTCTTTAACAGATACGCGGCAGTCCTTCTCCATACAGGATATCAATGATACGGCTGCCTTTTAAGGCGGTGACCATGGTTACTCCTTCACCTTCCTTAATCCTGCCTATCATACGTGAATTTTCCCCGTATCTGCTGTTTTTCATAATATCAAGGGCCTTTCCGGCCTGATTTTCCGGAACAACGGCAATCATTTTTCCTTCATTGGCCATATAGAGGGGGTCAAGGCCTAATATGTCACAAAATCCCCTGACCTCATGGCTTATGGGCAGAGCTTCTTCATAAATCTCTATGGCACAGGAAGAAGCCTGGGCCGCTTCATTCAGAACAGTGGCCAGCCCGCCCCGGGTTACGTCCCGCATACAGTGCACCTTAATATGATTGAGATTCTTAACTATGGAACGAAGAGATGCACAGTCGCTTTGTATTATATTCTCAATCCCCATGCGGTGGGACATGACAGCGGCATGATGTTCTCCCAGATTACCTGAAAGGAGGATGACATCTCCTTTACGGCAGCCTGATATGCTGACACCGGTTCTTTGGATTTCCCCGATACCCGAAGTGTTTATATAAATACCGCCCTTGCCTTCTATTACTTTTGTATCTCCGGCCACGATTTTTACCTTGGCTTCCCTGGCTGCCAGGGACATGGACCCGGCAATCCGGTCAAGAGTATCCGTATCCGCACCTTCTTCAATAATAAAACCTGCGGTCAGATATTTCGGCATGGCTCCCATCATAAGCAGGTCATTTACCGTACCGCAGACAGCTAGCTTACCGATATCACCGCCCCTGAAAAACAGGGGCGTAACCACAAAGGAATCCGTGGTATAGGCAATATTTCCTCCTACCTTCAATATCGCCGCATCTTCCATCCTGCCAAGTATCTTATTATCAAAATTTTTCAGGAAAATATCATGTATCAAATCGCCGGTCTGTCTGCCTCCGCTGCCGTAAGCCATATCTATCTTCATGACTGCACCTCCCTGTTCCTGTACCAGATACCGCAGGCACCTTCTGCCGAAACCATACATGGTCCGACCGCATTTAACGGAGTACAGACGGTTCTGAATAAAGGACAGTCCGCAGGATTAATACGTCCAAGAATAACCTCCCGGCATCTGCAGCCCCTGGGGATTATTTCCGTGTATTCCGAAATCCTGCTGCCCGCATCATATTCCTGGTACTGTTCTCTCAGTTTTAGTCCGGAGTTTTGTATCTTACCGATTCCCCGCCAGTAGTCATCCGTACTTTCAAAATATTTCTCCATTATGGCCGCCGCCTTCCGGTTTCCTTCTTCCGTTACCGAACTGGTATATAAGTTTTTCATGAAATACCGGTTCTTATTTATCTGACTGAGAATTTCATCTACGGCCGCCAGAATATGCTCCCCTTCAAACCCGGCAACCACAAAGGGCCTGCCGTATTTTTCAGCCAAATCCTTATATACGGAACAGCCGGTAATGACGCTGACATGTCCGGGACAGAGAAAGGCATCTATATTTTCTTCCTTATCACAAATATAGGAGAGAGCCGGAATAATGGTCTTCATGGAAGTCAGCAATTTCAGGTTTTTTATATCATTTTTCAGGATTTCCTCCATCATTAAGGCATAAACGGGCGCGGTTGTCTCAAATCCCACCGCAGCAAATATAAATAGCGTATTGCTTTCTTCCCCTGCCATTTTAACGGCCGAAAGAGGGGAATACAGAATTTTGACGTTGCCGCCCATGGCTTTTGCTTCTGTCAGGGAATTCCTGCTGCCTTTTACCTTCATCATATCTCCGAAGGTTAATACGCAGGTATTTTCCCTCATGGCATATTCCACCAGCTTATCAATATAGGCGGAGGCCGTAACACATACCGGGCAGCCGGGGCCGGAAATTAACCGTATCCGGGGTGATAACAGGCTCCTTATGCCGTTTTTGAATATACTGGACGTATGGGTTCCGCAGACTTCCATAATTTTAACCGGTTTCCCGTTATAATTTTTTAATTCATCCTTTACCTGTCCGAGGGTTTTCATTCCCATCCTCCTCAAGCTCTTCAAATATGCCAAGCACTTCCTCCGCCATGTCCTTTTTCATGACTTCCAGGGCAAAACCGGCGTGGATTAAAATATAGTCTCCGATATTGGCATCCACCAGCTTAATGTTCGCTTCACATATATTATTCATAATGTCAACCTTAGCCGTATCCCCGTTTATTTCAATGATTTTGCCAGGTACCGCAACACACATATGACAACCTCCTTCCGTGCAATTGCAGGCTTTATATATTCTCACTGCTCATTAATCCGATATAGGTCTGTCCCAGGCTGATGCATCCGTCATTGGGAGGAACAGCCATATTTAAATATACTAAAAAGCCTTTTTCCCTTAAGAGCTTTAATACCAGTTCCGTCAAAACCGTATTCTGAAACACTCCTCCGCTTAAAGCCACGGTATGAATGCCCTGTTCCTCCCTTATGATTTCACATACCCTTAATACGGCATCTGCCGCACCATAGTGAAATCCCAGTGCCAGGGAGCCTTTATCCACCGTGTCCTTTAATTTGCAGAGAGATTTTAATACCGGTTCCGGATTTATTTCTATTATCCCGCTTTTTTCTTGGATTGCAAAGGTAAGCTTTTCCGGTTTAATTTGATTTCTGCATGCAAGTACCGCTTCCTTTTCCAGAAGGCTTGCGCACTCTCCCTCATATCGGTTCATGTGGCAGATGGCAAGGATGGAGGCAACCGCATCAAATAATCTTCCCATACTGGAGGATAAAAACGTATTAATACGCCGGTCCAGGGCTGCTTTCATCATATCACGCCGTTCGTCCTGTATCTCTTTAAATAATCCTGCATTCAGCAAAAAACAGGCGGCCGTCTTTTTTCCGTCCCGCATGGAATTGTCCCCGCCTAATACGGGAGTATAGCTTAAATGAGCGGCCCGTTTAAAACCGGCACCTTCACAAATCAAGAATTCGCCGCCCCAGATATTACCGTCACTTCCATATCCCGTTCCGTCGAAGGCAACACCGATTACCGGACCCTTTAAATTATGTTCTGCCATAACCGATGCGATATGGGCATGATGATGCTGCACGGGCAGGACAGGTACTGGAAAAGTTTTTGCAAACCGGGCGGAGTGGTAATTGGGATGCAAATCACACACCACCAGGCCCGGATTAATATTCAACAGCCCGGATAAATCGGAATAGGAAGCTTTATATTCTTCGAATACAGAATTCTCTTCCAAATCTCCGAAATACTGGGATACTACTGCGCTTCCCTCTTTATACAAGCAGAAGGCCGCTTTCAAATCACCGCCTGCGGCAAATATTGCAGGACTCTTATTTTCCCGGGCAAGAAATACCGGATAAGGCACATACCCCCTGCTTCTTCGGAGCAGCTGCGGCTTTCGGTCGGTTACCTTAGCCACGGAATCATCCACCGAACGGACAATCCGTCTTTTATGGTACAAAACACCATTCAGGTAAGGTGACTTAAGCCCCAGCATAACATGGTCATCCTTAATAATGGGCCGGCCGGACATATTGGCACTGGTCATAATAAGGGGGCCGCAGCTTTGCGTCAGCAGTATCTGCAGCGGTGTATAGGGCAAAAAGGCACCGCAGCAGATTCCTCCCTTATTAACCGCCTCCGCCATAGTTTTCTCTTTCCTGTAAAGCAGCACAATGGGCCTTGCTTTTGATTCCAGCAATTCCTTTTCTTCCTTTGAGACAATACAATATTCCTCCACCGATTCCAGGTTATTAAACATGACGGCAAAGGGTTTTTCTTCCCGCCCTTTTAATCTGCGCAGATTTAATACCGTCTCTTCCGGCATGGGGGAACATACGAAATGATAGCCTCCTATTCCCTTGACAGCAAGGATACCGCCGGCTTTCAGGATACCGATGGCTTTCTTAAGAGCTTCCCTGTCCGCAAGCCCATCCATGAAAAGATACGGTCCGCAATCATTGCAGGATATGGTCTGGGCATGAAAACGTCTGCTGTCAGGGGCCGTATATTCCTCCAGGCAGGCAGGGCACATAGGGAATTCCCTCATGCTGGTAGTATGCCGGTCATAAGGCAGCCGCTCCATTATGGTATACCTGGGCCCGCAGGAGGTGCAGCTGATAAAGGGATTGTGAAATCTTCTGTTATGAATATCTTCCAGCTCTTTCCGGCACTTTGGGCAGACTGGCAGGTCCGGCGGAATAATGGAAACTTCCCTGTCCGGGCTGCTGCTTATTATATGAAATGCACCGTAATCCGCCTCCCGGACATCTTCCACCTGCATTTTCACGATTTTCCGGCCGTCCCATTTATCGCTGCTTAATTCCTTTAAAAATTCCTCCAGGTTCTGCTTCTGTCCCTGCGCCGTGATTTCCACGATTCCGCCCGTATTTTTCACCGTTCCGTTTATCCCGTGGTTTTTCGCAAGGCGAAATACAAGGGGTCTGAAACCAACCCCTTGTATCATTCCAAAAACTCTTATTCGTTTTGTTATTTTATTTTGTCCCTTATCCATTTTACGGCTTCCTCAAAACCTTCTTTTGTCCTGCAGGACACTTTAATTAAAGGCGCCGTCTTATTCAAGGCCCTGACACCCTTCATAAAGAAATTCTCGTCAAAATCCAAATAAGGCAGAAGGTCACATTTGTTTAAAATAATAATATCTGCCTTTTCAAAAGCAAGGGGATATTTATACGGCTTATCGCTGCCCTCTGTTACGGTTGATATTAGCATCTTAACGTGTTCCCCGATTTGAAATTCGGCCGGGCACACCAGATTACCTATATTCTCAATAAATAATACGCCGTTTTTCAAGGAAAGCTCCGCCGCCGCTTTGCCAATCAAAGGGGAATCCAGGTGACAGGCTCCGCCGGTATTAATTTGTATGGCTTTTACTCCCAGAGACTGTAAAAGCTTCGTATCGAAATCCGCTTCGATATCCCCTTCGATTACAAAAGAAGCAACATCCTCAAGCCGTTTGATAATTTCAATTATGGTTGAAGTTTTTCCGGCTCCGGGCGCACCCATAACATTAATTGCAAATATTTTGTTTCTGGTAAATGATGAATTAATCTGTGAGGCAACCTCATCATTTTTATCATAGACGGACCGCATGATTTCTATTTCTTTATTCTCTGGCATAACAGGTCCTCCTCTTTACACTTCAATGGATTTTATATAGAATTCCTGTCCGATATCCGTAGGGATACCTTCTCCCCGGCAGAAAGGACATTCAAAGGAAAAGGGTGCTCTGGTAAATAATTCGCCGCAGGCACTGCATTTTAATTTAGGTGTAACCCGCTCAATATTAAGCTTTGCATGCTCACATATGCTTCCTTCCGCAATAATTTCAAAATATAGTTCAATGGAGCTTGCTACATAACCGGAGTAGTCCCCTACCACAAGGTTAATCTGCTTCACCTCGTTTGCTCCATTCTTAACAGCATATTCCACAGCAATCTCAATTATTCTCTTTGTTATCGGATACTCGTGCATTGGTATAATCATCCCTTATATTTACTGGAGTGTGTTTGAAAAATGCTTGTGCCGGGCTGGACGCTCCAATTTGTGGGAGACAAGGAGCNNTTGGGTGCGTAGTGGTGCTACGTACCCAAAATTGCGGCGCAGTATACCGCAAAGTGGGGCGTTCAGAACGGTACGATGATTTTTCAAACACGCTCTAGTGAAGGTGAAGTATATTCGCTGCCCATCTTCATGCATTTTTCAGGGTTGGAAACAGCAGCCGTAATTATAAATTGTGCAAGTACGGCTGCTGTCAAAGATTTCAATATTCAATTCATTTCTGAAAGGCCTGGCCGTTCCAACTTGTGGGAGGCAAGGAGCGGTTTTGGGGTTGTAGTGGTTTAGGGTATCTGTTTTAGATATTCATAATCATTTTTAATGCTGTCCCAAACCGGCTTGTCAAATTCTTCGTGTTCAACCACAAAATATCTGGCAAATTCTGCTGCTTCTTTCACTTTCTTCATATCCAGGATACCGTCCCCCATATCCACATTGGCTTTCAGGGAATCCATTTGTTTCATATGAATCAGTTCTATCTTCCCGCCCCATTTTTTAATATATTCTATGGGGTCAATACCGGCATAGGCGGCCCAGAATACGTCCAGTTCCAGGATGACATTGTCACCGGTGTTTTCTGCAATCATATCCAGGGGTAATTTACCGTCGATTTCAATGAATTCATTCGCATGGTTATGGTATCCCACTTTTATATTTTCTTTTACGGCCAGGCCGGCTGCGGAATTGAGCAGCCTTGTCAATTTGTCAATCTTTTCCTTTGTGTCCGTTTCCGCGTAGGGGCAGATAATATATTGGGAACCAATGGCTTTGTTAAATGCAAGCTCCTCCTCAAAAGAATTTTCAAATATCTGTATTCCGGTGTGGCTTCCGACCGAATACAAATTATTTTCCTTTAAAAGGTTCTTTAATTCCTCTGAAGATAAACCGCCGTAGCCGGCAAATTCCACGCCTTTATAACCGATTCCCGCAACGCGTTTTACGGAACTTTTAAAATCTTTTTTGGTTTCTTCCTGAATTGAGTATAACTGTAATGATACTTCCATTAATGAATACCTCGTCTTTTTCTTTCCGGCAGATTAAACCAATTATTTTTATATTAAACGGGTTCCTTTTTGCCGCTGACACAGGACTTATAAGCGGCTTCCATCATTCTGGTCAACATAATGGCATCGTCAATACCGAAAGTTACGCCTTGTTTATTAGTTTCTCCGTTGGCCCACAAAACCACCGGGGACGGCAGTGCTTCCGGCAAGTTCTTTGCCGCCTCCCATTTACCTCCGGTTTCTTCCGCAGCGTACCAGACGCCGTCACGAATAAGTATACTTCCTTTTGTACCGCTGATTTCAAGGGTAGCCGGATTATAAACGGATACAAAACCCGTTTCGGATACACCGATGATTCCCTTTTCAAACTCCAGAAGGGAGACCGCATTATCCTCCACTTCTCTGCCGGTTATTTCGGTAAATACCGACTGTACCGACTTTGGTTCTCCCAGCAGCCAGTTTAATAAGTACATGGGATGGGCGCCTAAATCAATCATAGCACCGCCGCCGCACTGTTCTTTATCATAAAAATGGGCAGGCAGCCAGTTGCCGATGCTGCCGTTATGGACATTGCGCATTCTGGCATAAGTAATCTGTCCCAGGGCACCGCTTTGTATCATCTGTTTGGCAAATAAAAACTCGCTGTCGCATTTCTTAACCAGGGATAAAACAATATCCGTATTATGCCGTACCAGAGTATCCTTTATTTCCAGACAGTCTGAGACAGTCAGCGCCAATACCTTTTCACTGAATACTTTTTTACCGGCCTTAACGGCTTTCAATATTAATTCCTTATGCATGGAGGTGGGGGCGGTAATAATTACGCCGTCAATATTTTTGTCAGAAAGCAGTTCGTCATAATCTGCATAGAATTTAACTTGAAACTGCCCGGCATATTTTGCTCCCCGTTCTGCGTCCTCATCCCAGACAGCCGTAATCCTGCTGTCTGTTTTCTCTATGATTTCTTTGGTATATCCTTCGGCATGTACATGCCAGTAACTGATAACAGCTATATTCATATCGGGCTCCTCTATTCTGTTTAATCAAAATAAACCGGCTGTCCGGATTTGGCGGATTTATAAATTGCTTCCAGGATTTCGGATACGACGCAGGCCTGCTCCGGTTGTACCACAACCTCGGTATTATTCTTAACCGCATCAATCCACCGTCTGGCTTCCACTTCCGCAGGATTATCGGATATTCCTTCATAGAAGGCAACTCCGCCGCTGGATAAATCGGGCCTGGTTTCGATTAAACGGTTAAATTCGCCTTTATTGATTGTTACGCCGCCTTTAATCTGGGCTCCGGCATCCGTACCGCAAAGCATGGTGCTGCCTTCCGGGATGGGCTCACTGGTATTCAATGCCCAGCTGGACTCCATGATTATGGTAGCCCCGTTTTTCATAACGATAAAACCGAAAGCGGAATCTTCCATAGTATGCTGGCTGGGTTCCCATCCGCCCCAGGGGTTGCCGCATTCTGCGTTGTTTACTTTCTTATAGGTTGTACCGACTACCATTTTAGGTTCATAGTTATTCATAAGGTATAAGGTAATATCCAGGGAATGGGTTCCGATATCAATAAGGGGACCGCCGCCCTGTTCATATTCGTTTAAGAATACGCCCCAGTTGGGAGTTCCTCTCCTTCTGATTGCAAATGCCTTTGCAAAATAAATTTCTCCTAAATCTCCCCGTTCAATTACACTTTTTAAGTAAATTGCTTCCGGTTTATGCCTGTGCTGATAACCGATGGTAAGCTTCCTGCCTGTTTCTTTTGCCGCCGCAACCATTTTCCTGGCATCTTCGGCCGTTTTTGCCATAGGCTTTTCACACATTACATGTTTTCCCGCATGAAGGGAATCGATGGTAATCGGTGCATGGGAACGGTTCGGTGTGCATACATGTACAACTTCAATTTCCGGATCTTTGATTAATTCCTGGTAATCGGTATAAACCTTAGCATCCGGCGCACCATATTTTTCTTTGGCTTTTTGTGCCCTTTCTTCAACGATGTCACAAAAAGCAACCAGCTCCACATCATCCAGTTTGCTTAAGGAAGGCATATGCTTTCCGTTTGCAATTCCTCCACAGCCTATAATTCCAACTTTTACCTTCTTCTCCATAGTGTTTTATCTCCTTTTTATTTTTATTCCCGGTCCGGTTATGTTTCACCCTGAAACATAACCAAACCTTTGGTTTTACTTTATTAAAATATAGCATACCGTCTGTTATTATGATATAATAACTTTTAGATAAAATATCAATTTTTTGTCATTGGGGGATATTATTTTGGAGTGTACATATTATGTTGAAGAAAAAGACAAGGCCGGCGAACTGCCTCTTTCCATCAGCGTTCACACCCAGGAAGCATTTGGGGCAGTTACAATGGCCTGTGCCCATATACACGATTACATCGAGATTCTTTATGCTCTTTCGGGTGAATATGAAATTTTATTAAATAACATGGTTTATTACTTTGGCACCGGCGACATGGTACTTATTAATTCCAACGAGATACATAATATTACTTCCCTGTCGGAAGGGCTGAATAAATATATCGTGATTAAATTTGAACCGGAAATACTTTATACTACGACCCAATCCGTATTTGAGATGAAATATGTTATGCCTTTTATCTTAAATGAATCAACCCACCAGAAAATATTTAAAAAGGAAGAAATTGAGGCCTCCGTAATTCCGGATATCATCAAGGGAATCCATAAGGAATATATGGACAGGCATTATGGATACGAACTGGCCGTCAGAGCCAATATTTTTAATTTATTCCTGTTCATCCTCCGCCGCTGGAACGCCCAGAATGTAGATTTAAATATTAACCCGGATATGAATAAGGATATGGCAAGACGGCTGCAGACTGTTTTTGACTATGTGGAGAATAATTACCAGAATGACATTACCTCCCTGGATATGGCTTCCATCTGCAATTTAAGCTACAGCTATTTTTCCAGGGCATTTAAAAAAATCATGAAGAAGAACTTTAAGGAGTATTTAAACTATGTCCGGATTTCTAAGGCGGAAAAGCTTTTAAGCACTTCCGAACTTAATATAACGGAAATTGCCCTGGCCGTAGGTTTTTCCTCCTCCAGCTATTTTATCCGGCAGTTTAAGCAGTTTAAGGGAATCTCTCCCAAGCAGTTTCGGAGCAAGTATATGAAGATTTGAAACCTTTCTATGCGGAGGGTGTGCCGGAAGCAGAATCTGAAAAACCGAAATATATTGGATTTGATAATAAAACAGGCATCGGCGGCAGTTCGGGAGTAAGCTTTCTCCATATTTCAAACCGGCAGAAAGCATGCTTTTCATACCGCCTGCTGATTTCCCATTCCTGTATCCCGTTTTCACATACTATATCTTCCGTACCGCAATCCGTAATGAGCCGGATTATATCACATCCCTTCAGATTCCGGAATCCGGCATGCAATTCGCTTCCCGGCAGGGCGGTTTCTCCCATTATTCTTCCTCCTGCCTCCGCATAAATGTCCGGTCCCTGTACAGATACGGTAATATAGCAATTGCCGTTCCTTAAGGCATTTAAGATATCTTCCGGGGAACACGACATCGCATATACACAGGTACATGGGCTTCCAATCATGCCGGCAAAATCCGGACGGTGAAAATCGCTGCCGCCTACTACCGGTATTTTTTTCCCGGTCAGCAATTGTTTATGCCACCATTCCAAACAAGCCAGATTTGAGGAGGCAAACAGGCTGCCGTTCCACACTTCAACCGCATCATAGTCAAAGTGCTCCATTCCCCATTTCCATCCGCAGTTCGGACAGAACGGATGGTTTAGTACCAAGAATGCTCCATTTGCCTTTGCCTCTGCCAGTTTATTTCTTGCTTCCTTAAGGGAATTAACACAAAAAGCATTTTCAAAAGGTTTCTTAACACCAAGAATTCCGGCATGGCCCTTATAGTGGGTCCATTCCATCCCAGGTATCACCGTAATCCCCTCTACGCCTGCTTCCTGGAAGTTCTGGGCATAATTATTGTGATCCGTCACGATAATATAATCCAATCCCCGCTGCCTCCCCAGCCAGGCCGCATCTTTAAGGGAAAGGCTGCCGTCAGAACCAAGGGTATGTATATGGGTATCCCCTTTTAAAAGCCTTCGTTCCTTCATGGTAAATGTAATGCGGTAGACCACCGCAACACCATCCTCCTGCACTTTATAGGCTCCTATAATAATATTCCACCTGCCGGGTTTTATATCGGCCGGTGCGAATCCCTGAGAGCTTTTAACTGCGGTAATTGTAATGCTGTTCCGATCCGAGCCGGAAGAACCGATATAATTTTCTCCCGCACTGCACAATCCGAAATCAATAATATTTTCTTCTCTGGTTACGGTGCTTCCGTCTTCTCTTTGCTCTGACAGAAATCTGGGATAGTAATAAGCTATATCCAGCCTCTCCACATCTTTAGGAACCTCAAAAGGCAGTGTAAAATAAATTCCTTCCTCTTCTTTTCCGATAAACCGTTCCATTGTAATTATATCTTGTTTCATCCGTTCTCCTCCTAAGTTCTGCCTGCAATTACCGTACCATCCTTTACATATAAATCCGGCCCGATACACCGGAACTCTATTCCTTCATGGCCCCCAGGTTCATACCTGCAAGCAGATAGCGCTGTGCAAACAGGTAAATCAGAATCAGCGGCACCGTAGATATGACAATCGCAGCCATTACCGCATTCTCCGGTGCTATGGCCGCTCCGGAGGTGGAGTTGTCCTGCATTATCATGGCTTTCAGCATAAGCGGCAGGGTATATTTTTTCTGGTCGGTAATCAGGGTGGCGGGCAGCATAATACTATTCCACTTGCTTACGTACTCCATGAAAAATACGGTTGCCAGGCCAGGTTTGGATATGGGCAGATAAATCCCGGCAAAAATACGGACTTCTGAAGCTCCGTCAATTCTTCCCGACTCCGCCAAAGAGTAGGGAACAGAGGTGAAGTAGTTACGCATCAGCAGAATACTGAAGCCCGAAATCAATCCATTGACAACCAGTCCCGTATAGCTGTTCAGTAAATTCAGCTGTTTATTCATCTGATAAATTGAAATAAGAGTTAAATCACCCGGAATCATCATCGTCAGCATGACGAAGGATGTAATCAGGCCTTTAAACGGAAGCTCCTTTTGTATCAGGGCATAGCCGACAAAAGCCGATAAAATCACCTGCACTATAACTCCTGTGGTAGTAACATAAAAGGAATTTAAAAACGGCCGGAATAATTTTGTTACCTGATAGACATACCGGTATCCTTCCAGACTGAAATCATCCCACCACAGCATGATACCGCTTTGGGAGGAACTGAGGGCGGAGGATGTGGAAACAACAAATGCGTTCCACATCGGAATCGCCATAATAATAAAAACAAGCAGCAACAGAAATGCGGCCAGCGCCTTCTGGTAAACGGTAAGTTCATTTCCCATTGTTTTTTTCATTTTTTTCATGCTGCTACCTCTCTTATTCGTTGTATGTATCATCATAGCGGATTAACCGCCGCACCGTAAAGGAAATAAATACCGTTGCCAATAGTACAAGCGTCGCTGCCGCCGTCGCCGCCCCAATCTTAAACTGTATAATGCCTTCATGAAATATGAGGTACAGCAGGTTTCGTACTTCGTCCAGAATGGATGAATTCGCCATTATAAATATCTGGTCAAAATTACGAAGAACACCCATTGCTGCCAGTACCGCAACCACTTTCATGGTCGGAATAATATTGGGCAGTGTAATCAGAAGCATCTGCTTAAACCGGGAGGCTCCGTCAATAGCAGCCGCTTCATAAATATTTTGATCTATGGAAACAATCGCGGCTAAAAAAAGCGCCGCGTAATATCCCGCACCTTTCCAGGCTCCTGTAAAAATCATAATTTCCTTTGCTAACGCCGGTTCAGACATAAATACAACGGGCCGGAATCCTTCTTCGTTCAGCAGTTTCAAAATACCGTTCATCAGCCCGGTTGGTGACAGAATGGTAATCCATAAGCCGCCTACCACTGCCCAGGATAATAAGTAAGGGATATAAGCTGCTGTCTGCAGGGCTGATTTTAATATCCTGCTTTTTACTTCATTTAACAGGAAAGCGATTATCAGCCCCCAGATGAACTGCAGGAAAAAGGTACCGGCGCCCACCGCCAGGCTGTTCCAAAGGGCCTTCAGGTATAACGGGTTTTTTATAATACCGATATAGTTATCCAGCCCTGCAAAATCTGTTTCTCCTAAAATCATCACATTGTGAAAACTGTTATAAATACCAAGCAAAAGAGGATAGTAAGAAAAAACAAGAAAATAAACGGTAACCGGCAATAGCATAAGATAAATAAACCGGTATTTTTTCAGTTTTTTAAATATGGCAGAAGTCTTCACAAGCTATTTCCTTCCTTATAACAAAATCTTTATCAGTAACATTTTCCTGCATCCATTCATTTATTTTTCCGTTACGCCCAGACTGACAAGTTCATTTCTCATTTTAACTAGTCCGTCTGACACAGAAACCTCTCCCTTGATGATTTGGATTCCCCATTTGCCGACTACCGCTTTATAATCTCCTTCATTTGGAATGATTAAGTCTATCGTTGCGTATTCGCCATAGGAAAGCGCTTCTTCTACTCCGGGATTATACCCAACCGGGTTTTTAAAATCTTTATAAATAGGAAACGGCGCACCATGATCCCCGGCATGGGCCTGTCCGATTTCCGTCAATACATATTCGCCGTTTTCAATATTGTAATCATAGCCTTGTATGCCTATGGAAAGAAGTTCGCCGCCTTCCTGTGTTGCAAAGTATTCCAGAACCTTAACGGCGCCATCTACATTCTCTGCATTGGCAGGAACTGCAAATAAGCTTGCCGCTCCTTTGCACAGCATATAAGACCCGTCCGGCGCTTTAACACCAGGCAGGGATACAATCTCATATTCCCCGGAGGTTATTCCGCCTGCAGCCGCATTGGCATTATGCAGACCTACCCATGCTGCCCAGTCAACCGTTACCGCCGTCTTTTGGGAAGAGGCACCCATCTTAGTTCTCATATCATTTGATTTATCTACAAAAGAAGCAGGATCCAGAAGTTTTTCGTCATACAGCTTCTTTAGCCACTCCCAGACCGGGGCTGATTCATTTGCTGCATAAGGTGCATATTTTTTGCCGTCACTGTCTGTTACAACACCGGACTTAGCCCCGGCCGCTGCCATCCAGGGCTGCAAATCCCATGCATCTGCCATAACCGCATTCAACGGATAGAATTCACTGTCGCTGCTGTTCTCCTTCAGCTTTTTAAAAACTTCATAATAACCATCCAGTGTGGGTTCTATATTTTTATAATCAACCCCTGCATTCTTAAGCATAACGTTATTTAATGCTACGACCCTATGTACTTCCTTCTTATTAAAACCTGCATATATTTTTCCATCCACGGTAATATCAGCCCATTCTCTTTCCTCTACGTTATCGGAAAGAATTTCAGATGTTTTTACACGTTCCGTAATATCCAGCAAGGCCCCCTGTGCGATCAGATTCATATAATCTCCGGCATTGAGATAGATTAAATCATATTTCTCTCCTCCGCTTAATTTCTGCATCAAAATCGTATTGTAATCGGATGCAGGTTTTTCAATCCTGACCTCCAGACCGGTTGCTTCGCTTAATATCTTTTGGAATAATTGCATTTCTTCATCATCTTTACCGCCGGTTACATTCATCATAATACGGACCGTTCCGCCTGCTCCCGAAGCCTCCTTTTCAGCAGCCTGCTCCCCAGTCTTCTCTCCGGCAGCTCCTTCCGGCTTATTATCACTTTCTTCAATATCTGTTGTCTGATTATTTGTCCCGTTGGTTTTGGGCCCGCATCCTGCTAATGACCCGCATAACATTATCAACAGCAACATTATAATTCGTTTTCCTGCTTTCATCATTTTCCTCCTTTTAGCTACATTAACTTTGGCTATTTACAATCCGGACCTCCTGATATTTATTGTTCTATGGAGGAGCCCTTTGCCGCAAATGCATATTATCATATTAAATATATTTTGTCAATCGACGCATCAGGATTCAAATTTGTTTATATTTTTGTTTATTATATACATATTTATTACATATTATTTCAATTAAATTATTTACATTATACAAATTATTTTTAGTTTTTAATGACATTTAATTATTATACTTTTTATCTAAATATACTTTTTACATGTGTTTTACATAGTTAACATATATTTTACTTATCTTAAATGCCAGGATTCTGCATTAGCACCCGGCTGCCTTATAACATGATACAATACAAGTACAGCATTGCATACTCTCACCGAAGAGCGTTATTATATAAAAGAAGGATGCCTTTACCCATGGCATAAAAAACATCCATATATAGCCTAGTACAACGTTCTCTAAATAACTGGTCATTAGGCTGAGGATAAAGCTTCGAGAGTGCTGGTTCACAAACGCAGGCGTAGTGGTGCTACGCCGAGGCTTGTGGACCAGTGCTATCGGAGATTTAGACCAGCATAATGACCAGTTAATTTAAGAACGTTGTACTAGCCGGCTTTGTATGAAACAAACTGCCGGCAGACTATATACAGATGTACTTTTATTCCGTATTCTTCCTTATAAATCCTTATTACCCTTATGTCGTTTTGCCCTGACGAAAAACTGCCGCAACCTTATAATCCACATTCGGCTGATTTTTCCCCTGCAAAAGTGTTTTCAAGGCCAGTTCCGAGATAGTTTTCTCATCCTGCTTCATGTGGGTAAAATAATAACCGTTGGCTGCTTGATAATCTTCATCAATGCAGCATACCCTGATATCCTTTCCAATATGTATTCCCAAATTTCCGGCAGCCTGAACCACAGGGGACATTATACCGTATTCCGTGCATACCAATCCGTCAAGTTTTCCGGAGTTTTTCTTAAAATATTCGCTGATACGGATGACATCCGCCTTTCCCGCATCATCTTCAAAAAAATCTATATTATCATGG
The DNA here is from genome assembly GCA_002294045.1 of Lachnoclostridium sp. UBA903. Lineage (GTDB taxonomy): Bacteria > Bacillota > Clostridia > Lachnospirales > Lachnospiraceae > Anaerocolumna. The sequence continues at coordinate 44,758 of DBEP01000094.1, forward strand.
GATAATACGCATTCCTCCATTGAAGGCAAATCTAATTTCTCCAGACCGCGGTAAAATCCGTCCCTTCGGTCTATCAGCGAGGTGGTTCCCGCAGCATCCACCGTAATTAATCCGATTCTGCGGCTTCCTCTCTCATAAAGATGGCCAACCAGGCTTTCAACCGCTTTGCTGCCATCGGTGCTGACGGTAGAAACCGGTATTCCAACCATTCTTTTATCAATCAGTACGATAGGAAAATTCTCAATGATTAATTTTAATATTGCGGTATTATAATGATCCCCGTGACATGGCATGATAATAAGCCCTGCCACATTAAGAGTCAGCAGGTAGTCTATCTCATCCGTTTCCTTCTCCCTGCTGCCGTAAGAGAAACGGATGCAAAGCTTGTATCCCGCTTTCTCAGCTTCCCGGTCCAAGTGGTACATCATTTCAAGGCCAAAAGGCGAAGCAACATGCTCCAGCACCAGCCCGATTTTCTTCCTGCTTTCCCTCACTTTTATCGTTTTCTTTTGTTCCCTGCCGGAATTCTCCCGGCTTTTTGGTTCTTTTGCATCTTCTTCCTTATAGGCTTCCGGGTTACTTAAGGATGCTTCGGTTACATAGGTTCCTTTTCCGGGCACTCTTCGGACAAGGCCTTCCACAACCAGAATATCCATTGCTTTTTTTACTGTGATTGGACTTACGCTGTACTCCCGGCAGAAATCCGTCTCTAACGGCAGTCTGCCTCCCTTAGTATATTCGCCTTCTTCTATCTTTCTTTTTATACCTTCATATACCTGCTTATATAAAAATTTCGTTTCCAAACCTTCAACTCCATTTTCAAATATAATTGGACTAATTATTATATTAAATATAAGTTATGGTAAAATAATATCATGATTAAAATTATTTGTAAATCCTTTTCTTCTGAATACCATAACAGATGCAGGCCCCAAAATATCCGGAAGGAAGGCAGCTTCCGGATACAGCCGTTTAAATCCCTGCCCTTAAATCAGCAATATCCCGATAGGTAATCATTTTAATCCCGGCATCTTTCAGGGCATATTGGTAATCCTTATCCCCCATTAACCGATACTCATGTACACGCCTCTGCCAGGTGGGATTAATAATTTTTATTTCCTCCGTCTCTTTGGAAGGATGGATATAAGTCTCCGTAATACCCTCCGGCAAATGATATATTCTGTCAAGCATCATTTTCTTGAAACTTTCATAAGTTTCACCGGGCTCCGGGGCATACGGATGGGTAAGAAGGTAATCCGGCGTCAGGATTCCCATACTGTCGGCCAGTTCAATAATTTTTTTGAAAAAAGCCAGGTTTTCCGGGGATTCTAAGGGTCCTAATAAAAAATCATCCTTATAATAATTCCGGAAGAAACGGAAGGGCAGTTTCCCATAACGGGAACAAAATTCAAATACCACGGGCAGATAGCATTCTCCGTAAATACCGTATAAACTGCCCATATGATTATCCACATGAGACAGATTCAGGTCAAAATCCAGGCATTTTTCAAACTGGGCCTGAATTTCTTTTTTTACGTCCTCAGTCTCCGCATTCCGGGCAAATTCTTCACAGCCTGGGTAAAGATATCCGTCGGCATCTTCAATTGATGCAGCCCGGGTAAGGCTTCTGGAGCGCATATTGGCCCACTCGCTGGTAAAGGTCAGATGCAGTCCCACATTCAAAACTTTATTACGTACACACCAGGAGGCTGCTTCCTCAAATCCGGGTGTACACGGCATAATGGTTGCCGATGATACCAGCTGCTCTTCCAGTAATTCGAATATTGCTTCGTTTACGGATGTACATTGGCCGAAATCATCCGTATTCATGATAAGATAACGTTCCATTGATTATCCTCCTAATTACATATTTTTTAAAATCCCATTATTAATTATCTTATTACGCTGCTCCATGGCTACAGGATGATTTTGGGCTAACTCGAGAGCCCATAGTATGGCACCTGCTGCCGGAATCACCTTCAGCGGTATCGGATTTAAGGTTTTACCGGTATAATGGTATATACGTTCTTTAAAATAGGACAATAAAAGGGGGCAGTCAGACTTTATCCAGACAGAGCCCGCCAGAACCAATTCCGGCAAATCGTTGAAATTAAGCCTCAGCATACAGCCGGAAACAGATTTTGCAAGCTGGTTTGCCACATCTTTTACAATACTTACAGCAACCTCATCTTTATCATTGGCAGCTTCAAATAGATAAGTAACAATCTGTTTATCCATATCACGGGCTTTGTAAAATTTATCGCTTATTACATTAAGAAGTTCAATCGGATTCTTAATTTGAAAAAATTGCATTATTTTTTCCGTCAGAACCGTCCCCTCTCCGCATCTGTAATAATAATCATATACCGCTCTGACGGCTAAAGCCGCAATATAATGCCCTCCCGCACTATCGCCGGTCGCCATACCAATACCGCCCACCTGGAGTATTTCTCCCTTTTCATTAATACCTGTTGCAACCGTACCGGTTCCGTTAATGGAACAGATTCCCACACCGGAGGGGCAGCCTGCCTTAATTCCAAGAATAGAATCGTTTGATACTGCATATTTATTAAGTCCGGTTTTATTTAGAACATCCTTTATCCTGGCAAGCTGGTCCGGTGTATCAATGCCGGCCATACCAAATGCCGCCGCTGCAACCTGGGATTTCAATATGGAATTCTTTTCTAATAACCGGTTTATATCCTCTATGATTTTTTCCTCAACTTCAGCAAATCCGCCTTCCAGAATCTCATGGCTCCGGCTTCCCACACGAAGCGTGTCAACCCATTCTCCTGCCGTTGTAAAGATTAGATAATCTGTCTTGGTACCGCCTCCGTCTGCTCCTAAAATATATTTCATTTCCATGGGTTTCTCCTTTTACTTTTTCAGCCCGCAGGCTTAATCCGGCTTCATATTCGCAATCCGCTTCGCTACTTGCTCATGAAAAATAGATTGCTTTGCAATCTATTCACTTTTTTGTATTTCCGGCACGTCCATTCGCAATCCGCTCCGCTACTTGCTCATAAAATATAGATTGCAAAGCAATCTATATTTTAAATTGTGGCAGGTAGGCTTTGTGGGCTTGCTTCATTTCTTCAAAACATAATTTTGCTTTATTGTAATCTCCCACCAGGGGATGGATTAACAATGCTTTCATGGCTTCGTCCTCGTCCCCGTTTATGGCGGCTTGTACGGTATGGCGCTCATAGGCTTTTACTGTTTTCATAAGTTGCATTATGTGCCGGTTTTGAAACCCTCGTACAGGTACCGGGGTTACTCCGTTTTTACCGATGACTGCCGCAATTTCGACGGAGTCATCCTCTTCCATGAATTCCAGGGCACCCTGGTTTAATATATTGACAACGTGTATTTCCTGTTTGTCATTGTAAACGGCATCCACCAAAGATATGGCTGCTTCCGAATAACGTGCGCCGCCCCGGCTTTCCAGCTCCTTCGGTTTTACGGATAAGGATTCGTCCTGATAAAGAGCCAGCAGACGTTCCTCGATTTCCATGCAGACCTCACCGCGGCATTTTTCTTCTTCCATTAAGTGTTTTAATTTATCATCCCTGAAATAAAAATATTCCAGATAGGAAGAAGGTATAGCCCCGATGGTCCGGATTAATTCACCGCTAAAGCCCTGTAAGGGGATATTTTTCATGCCCTGTCCGTCCGTTCCCCTGGCAAGCGCTTCGCCCAGCAGCTCCTTGTCCCCTTTCTTTACTCCGGTTATAAAACTCAAATGATTCAAGCCCACATACTCAATATCCAGATTTTTTTCGCCTAATGCCTGTTCTACGCCGGCAATCATATTAATAGGCACATTACACAGCCCGATGGTTTTAATCTTCGTATAATTCTGCAAAGCTTGCGCCAGGATACCGGAGGGATTGGAGAAATTAATCAGCCACGCTTCCGGGCAGATACGCTCCATATGTTTTGTTATGTCCAATAAAACCGGAATGGTCCGAAGAGCTTTGAAAAACCCGCCGATACCTGTTGTTTCCTGTCCAATGAAGCCGTACTTTAACGGAATTTTTTCATCCAGAATCCTGCAGGCCAGCTGACCGACACGTATCTGGGTAAGAACAAAATCCGCATCCGTCAAAGCTTCTTCCAGATTCTCCGTAAGTTTTACATCCGATTTAAGGCCTGCCTTCTCTATCATCCGTTTACAGAGACCGCCCACAATTTCAAGTTTCCTTTTATTGATATCCATAAGTGCGATTTCCGTTACGGGAAGAGATGCGGCCTTTAAAATAACACTTTCTATAAGCTCCGGTGTATAGGTGCTTCCGGCACCGATTATGGTAAGTTTTAATTTTGACATATTGTTCTCCTTTCTATTCATTCACCTCATTGTTATTAATTTTCACCGTCGATTCCTTAACCGCTAATTTCGGGGCAAGCTTCATGGCATAAGTTCCCCTCTCCTTGTGGTTAATAAGGTCCAGCAGCTGATTTACCGCATTCCGGGCCATTTCCTCGGAAGGCTGTCTTACCGACGTAATCTTTGGTGTATAATGATTTGCCAGAGAACTATCGTCGTAACCGCATACGGACAAATCTTCAGGTACGTTTAAGCCAAGGTCCTTAGCCGCATTCACCGCACCAAGAGCGATATGATCGTCAAAGGCGAAAACGGCGGAAGGCAGTTGGCCTTTGGTATGCCATTTCATAATGGTATTATAACCGGTCATCTGGTCGTAGCCTCCGTATTCGATTGCGGCGGGCTGCAGGGAAACCTCCGTAAGTGCCTTTACGGCTCCCATCTGCCGCTCCAGGGTGGATAACCCGTAAGGGGCCGCACCGATTAACCCGATTCCGGTATGCCCCAGCTCCAGTAAATGTTTTACAGCAATATAGCCTCCGGTCACATTATCCGCAAGCACGGAGGTAATATCCTCATTGATGGTCTGGTTATCCACCACGACAAAGGGTACCTTCTGGTTTTTTAATATACCAATATAATACTTTTCTTTATTCGGAACCAGCAGGATGACCCCGTCTACCCGGTTCTGGCTGAGGAAAGCCGTATTCAGGGAATCGTCTTTGCCGTTACAAGCGGATATGGCTAAAAGATAACCGTTTTTCAACAGCTGCACATTTACTTCCTTAACAACGCTTCCGAAAAAATCGTCTCCGATATCGGATACAAACATGGCAACCACATTGGTCCTGCCCGTAGCCAGGGTTCTGGCAGCCGCATTAGGAACATAACCTAATTCCTCAATAGCAGCCATAACTTTTTTGCGGTTGGCTTCCCGTACATTGGGGGCATTGCTGATAACTCTGGAAACGGTCACATAGGATAATCCGGATTTTTTTACTACGTCATCTATCGTTACTTTCATAGGATCCTCCTAAAATATATACGTATATAATTATTTGCAAAAATATCATACACCTGTTGCGGTAACTTTGTCAAGCTGTCAATAAACAATCGAAAACCAAGCAAAAACACTTGATATTTAGAAAAATATAATCTAATATGTAGGTATAATTTAAATAATATATCCAAAAAGTATAAGCGCATTTATATTATAAGGAGGATTTTATGAAAAAACCTGTTTCGGAACAAGTTACAAGGGCAGAGCGTTATTCTTACGCCGGATATTTTCTTGGACAGAATATCTTTTATACTCTCATAAGCCAATTTTTAATGCTTTATTATACGGATGCCCTGGGCATAACCACCGTGGCGGTGGGAACCCTTTTCTTTATTGCCCGTATCTGGGATGCCGTCAACGATCCTGTCATGGGAGTACTGGTGGACAAGGCCAGGCTAAAGGGCGGAAAATTCAAACCCTGGGTTAATATCGGTGTTTTCAGTATGCCCATATCCACAGCCCTGGTCTTTATCCGGTTTGACGGTCCCATGGAAACCAAAATCCTGTATGCTTACCTTACCTATATTTTATGGGATATGTTATATACTATGAGCGACGTGCCTATATATGCCCTTTCAACGGTTATGACAAAAGATGTGAATGAACGGGTGAAGATTATATCCGCCGGAAGAATTACGGCTTTCCTCGGAACCCTGATTGCTTCCGTGGCAACCATACCGGTGGTACAGAAATTAGGCTGGACACCGGGTGTAATTTTCCTTTGCTTTATCGGAATGCTGACCATGCTGCCTGTAAAGTTTAAAACCTATGAGCGGGTAAAAGACCATTCTGTGTCAACACCTTCCATAAAATCCTTATTTACATTTTTATTTTCCAATAAATACATATTAATTTTTAACGCCGCCTTAATCGTATGCAGCATAACCAATACCCTGATGCCTTCCCTGAATTATTTTGTAAAATATAATCTGGGCAGTGAAAGTCTTATTCCTGTCGTAACTCTGGCTGCAATGCTGCCAAGCTTACTGATTCCCGTCATCCTGCCGGGTTTCGTAAAACGCTTCGGGAAAAAGCCTATTTTTCTTGCAAGTGTTGCTTTATTTATAACGGTAAGTATCCTGTCTTATTTTATTGGTTACAAAAGTATAGCAGCCGTCCTTGTCTTAACGGGCTTAAGAGGAATCGGTTACAGCATTCCTGTTATCTTAACCGGAATGTTTACCGTGGACTGTGTGGAATACGGCGCCTATAAATCGGGGCATCGTCTGGAAGGAATAACATTTTCCGCCCAGACCTTTACCGCCAAATTAACAAGCGCAATCTCCGGGGCCGTCAGCA
>DBEP01000022.1:0-52041 GCA_002294045.1 Lachnoclostridium sp. UBA903
AACCCATTTTCGAAATGTCTGCAACCGCCAACCGCCTTACGGTCAATAATCTGAACAGTCAGAGATTAAATGTGGAAGGTACGAAAAATGAATTAAAGGATCTCGCCAATGTCATTAACAATATGCTGGACCGGATTGAGGTATCTTATGAAAGCCAGAAACAATTTGTTTCCGATGCTTCCCATGAACTCAGAACCCCCATTGCCGTAATCCAGGGCTATGGCAATCTGTTAAGCCGCTGGGGCAGCAAGGATGAAGAGATATTGCTGGAATCCATAGAAGCGATTAACAACGAAGCTAAGTCCATGCAGGATTTGGTGGAGAAGCTTTTATTTCTATCCAGAAATGATAAGAAAACCTTAAAACTGGAAAAAGAAAAGTTTAATATGTGCAATGTTGTGGAAGAAATGATAAAAGAGACCCGTTTGGTAACCGCAAACAGAAATATAGATAGTCCTGTCCTTGAGGACGTGGTGGTCTATGGTGATAAGCAGGCTTTAAAGCAGGCAATCCGTGTCTTTATCGAAAATGCGGTAAAATATACCCGGGATGGGGACACCATAACCATACAGTGCCGGAATGATGACGGGGATTGCGTCATTACCGTTTCGGATACCGGTATAGGGATGACCAGAAAAGACGTTGATAATATTTTTGAAAGATTCTACCGCTCAGATCAGGTAAGAAATGAGAAAATTTACGGTCACGGGCTGGGATTATCCATAGCAAAATTAATTATTTTAGGGCATACGGGAAAAATAAAGATCCGCTCCCAGCTTACCAAAGGGACAACCTTTATCATAACATTACCAAGAAGATTTTAACAAGTAAAGCCAAGAAAGAGTCCGTAATAACGTAGGAAGGAAATGCTCTGTTTCGGAGAGATTATTCTTTTTTGTCTATCAGTATTAAACGTATTTCGTGAGGTTCCAATACCGTTTCATAATCCAGGATTTGATTCACAACGGTAAGATATGTTTTTTTAAGAAGGGGTTGGGATAAGTGTTTCAGCGTATCCGTTTCCTCCGGTGTTTCCAGGAAAGCGGCACCCATTTCCAGCCATTTGTCAAAACAGCTGCCATAACGGCGGTTTACAAGCTGTTCCGTCATGATATAATCTCCATCTGTCAGACCGGATAAAGAAAAGGATAGTTCTTTATTTACCGCATCCGGAAATACCTGATACCGGTCCGTATAAGAGAAGTTAAAGTTAAGGCCTTTACCGTATAAATCGGAAAAGTGGCAGTAATTATATAAAATAACGGCATAATTGTCTTTGCTTCTTTCTCTGGTAATAAAATAGCCCTCACCCTGGGATACCATTTCCTCTTTTAATTTGGATAAAAAAAGATAGGAATAGTATACGGGTTTTTTTATTCCGTTCTTTGTAAAATGTCCGACGCCCCCATGGAATAATTCCGCAGGAAAGGGAAGCTCTTCAATCCAGTCGGATAAGGACCAGTGGCAGAAAGCTTCCGCTTTATTATAATTCTTTAATATATTCCGGATAAAATATGCGGCAGCATAGCAGGTGTCATTGAGAAGCTCCCTGTGGGAAGGGCTTAAATTCCATTCCGTAATATAGAGAGGTTTTTCCGGCCTGCCGGGAAGAGTGCGGTTAAGCTTATCCAGAAACTTTCCCAAGGCATCGGGATCACTGTCCAGGATAGTCCGGTTATTGGATATGTACTCCATAAATTTATCATTATCATAATTCTTTACATAAGCAGCATGTGATTCCGTAATAGGGTAAAAATGAAACAGATATATATCCGGCATACATTTATGTTCTTTAATATAATCAAAAAAATTCTTCAAATTTTCAGAAGAGATACTGCTGTTTATATAGGAAGTGTTTGCAAATTTTAAAGCAGGGTTCACTTTCTTAACGGCATTCCGGGTAAGCTCATATAAACGGATGGAAACTTCAGGAGCATTAAAATCAAAGGGCAAATTGGACAGAGTTTCATTCCAAAAGGTAAATATCCATCTCGAAACTTCTTTAAGTCCGTATCTTATAAGAACATGGCTGGTAAATTGGGTTACCAGGTATTCCCATTTTAAATCATCTTTTGGTTCACTCATAATAAACGGGACGGTAAAATATTCCCTCTCCGGTGTCTTAGCCAGGGCCTTTGGCATAAAGGAAAACTGGATTAGGGGACGAAGGCGGATGCTTAATAAAAAGTCCAGTATTTCGTCCAGCATATTAAAATTTAAAACAGGAGAGCCGGAAGAATTCTCCCGGTATACCATTAAAGCATCATCAAAGATACCGTGGAATTTAATATAGCGGAAGCCGATTTCTTTTTGCTGAGTTATAAGCATTTCACGAATGTTTTGATATAATATTTCTCTGGCCCGGCCGACGGAACAAAAAGTAAGTGCGGAACGGACAAAGGGTTTTACTGACTTAACATGGATAGTACCTGCCTGCTGACGGATACTTTTAAATCCGGGTTTGGCTGTGTCCTCATCCGTGTTTAAATAGGCAGCAAGTTTTCCGAAAAAATCATACTTTTCAAGATTTAAGTAACTGCTGTTTTGTCTGGATTCATTGTTATCGGGAATATGGATACTCCCCTTTTTTTCTTTGCGGAACCGGCTTGGAAGCATATTGTATTCTTTACGGAAAAAAGCAGCATAGGAACGGGGACTGGAAAATCCGCAGGCCTCTGCAATTTCTTCTATAGATTTATCCGAATATAACAAATAATTTACGGAATGGGCAATCCTGATTTTGGTTATGTAATGAAATACGGAGATATTCATGTTCTTTTCAAAAAAGTGGGAAAGATAAGAAGGAGATAAATATTCCCTGGCAGCCAAATCATTTAAAGTAATTTCCTTTGCGTAGTTCTCTTCTATATATCGGATGATGTTGTGAAGACGCTCCATTTGTTTCTGGGTGCGTATAACAGCAGGCTTTTCCGCTTTGAAATAAATAAAAAGGTCATAAATAAGGCGGCAGGCGTGGGAAAAACTGAGCAGCTGGGTATAAGAGGAGGTACTGGAATTCAGATAAATCAGCTCTGCTATTATACGGCGGATATTATCAAAATGCGGATTATTTCCCTGGGTGGCGGAATTACATAAAAAGAACGGAGTGTCAGCGATGAGCCAGTCCATATGAAACATGGACAGACGGACCTGCAGTGCGACCAATACGCAATCTTTACTGTAGGTTTCATGCACCTGGTTGGAATTAATCAGAATCAGGTCATTTTCTTTCAGTGTAAAATGTTCGTTTTCCACCCATACTTCCATATCTCCGGATAATACCAGTAAAATTTCGATACTTCTGTGCCAATGCTTCTGGACACTGCCGATGCGCTGGCAGAATAATTTTATGGGAAGATCTTTGCTGTATTCAATAATTTCATGATTGCTGTTCATCGTGGCACCCTTCCTGCCTCAGACGGCATTATTCAATATAGCTTAATATAGCATATAAGTAAGAAGGCGGCAAGAATAACTGCAATTTTTTTAGATTATTAATAGAGGAGAATTTTGAATTTAAATAAAAAAAGCAAAATTATACAGATAAATGCTAATGTTTTAGCATTGTAAGAGCAGTTATATTACTGTATGATTAGAACTATATACAAAATGAAAAAGGGAGAAGGTAGAGATGAAAGAGATAAAAGGCCTGTTGTTCGATTTGGACGGAGTTATAGTAGATACTGCAAAATATCACTATCTGGCGTGGAAAGAGCTTGCCGGAAAGCTTAACATACCTTTTACGGAAAAGGACAACGAAAGGTTAAAAGGGGTAAGCCGTATGAAATCCCTCGAAATTATTTTAGAAATTGGGGGACTTAAGTTATCCGGTGAAGAAAAAGAAGAGTACTGTACTTATAAAAATGAGATTTATCTGAAATATATCCATAAGTTAAAAAAGGAAGAGGTTCTTCCGGGGGTAAATGAGTTTCTGGCCGATGCCAGGGAAAAGGGATACCGGATAGCATTGGGTTCCGCCAGTAAAAATGCAGGGATCATTTTATCCAGATTAAATCTGGTAGGGGCCTTTGATGCCGTGATTGACGGTACAAAAGTAAAAACAGCGAAACCGGACCCGGAAGTGTTCCTTTTGGGGGCTAAGGAATTAGGCCTTAGCAGGGAAGCCTGTATTGTGTTTGAGGATGCCAAGGCAGGAGTGGACGCAGCCCATAACGGAGGAATGAAGGCGGTGGGTATCGGCACTAAGGAAAACCTCCCCAATGCAGATATCTGTATACCGGGGCTTTTTGGTACAAACATCAATGAAATTATAAAACAATTAAGTTAGTTAACTCAGTATTTAAAGTATTTACAGAAAGGAAGGTATGTATGGCAGATTACAATTTACTTAAAAAGAGGCCGTTTTATTTAACGGAGGAAAGCGTAAAATGGGTTAAGGATACTTTGGAGGACATGACAACAGAGGAAAAAATCGGCCAGTTATTTTGTCTGATTTCTTACAGCAGCGAAGAAGAAGTATTGAAATCTTTCGTGACAAAATACAAAATTGGAGGCTGTATGGGAAGACCCATGCCTCTTGAGGAAACCTGCAAGACAGTTACTTACCTGCAGAAAAATTCCAAAATACCGCTGTTAATTGCAGCTAATTTTGAAGCGGGAGGAGACGGACTCATTAAGGAGGGCACCAACATCGGGCCCAATATGCAGACGGCGGCAGCAGGAACATCAGAATTTGCAGGGAAAATGGGTTATGTATGCGGCAGGGAAGGAACAGCGGCAGGTGCCAACTGGGCTTTTGCGCCGGTTATTGATATAGATAAAAATTTCCGGAACCCGATTATGGCAACCAGGTTATTCAGTTCAGATCCGGATTTGGTAAAAGAATGCGGTGTTGCTTATACAAAAGCCTGCCAGGAGCAGGGAATGGCCGTATCCATTAAACATTTTCCCGGAGATGGAGTAGATGAAAGGGACCAGCACCTGGTTACCAGCATAAATTCCTTATCTTGTGAAGAATGGGATGCAAGTTTTGGTGAGGTATATAAAGCTTGCATAGAAGCAGATGCCATGACGGTTATGGTGGGCCATATTATGCAGCCTGCTTACAGCAGAAGATTATGCCCCGGTATTAAGGATGAGGATATTATGCCCGCTACCCTGGCACCGGAGCTGATTAACGGATTATTAAGGGAAAAGCTTGACTTTAACGGTATGATAGTAACCGATGCCACTACCATGGCGGGTATGTGTATACCCATGAGCCGCAGAAAAGCGGTTCCTTATACTATTGCGGCGGGCTGTGACATGTTTTTATTTACCAGGAATCTGGACGAAGATTATGAATCCATGAAAGCCGGAGTGGAGGATGGAACCATTACCATGGAACGTTTGGATGAAGCGGTTCTTCGCATACTTGGATTAAAAGCAGCCCTTAAGCTTCCGGAAAAACAGGCTAAAAGCACCTTAATTCCGGATTTGGAAAAAGCAAGGCAGATTGTAGGCTGTAAGGAACATAAAGACATGGAACTGGATTGTGCGGACCATGCGGTAACCCTGGTAAAAAATAAACAGGGACTGATTCCCTTAAAGGTAGAAAATTATAGAAGGGTGCTTCTCTACCCGATTGTTTCCGGTGAAAATGCACTTGGATATGCCGGCGGCGAAGATATTACCGAGATTATGAAAGCCGCATTGGAAAAAGAAGGTTTTGCAGTAGACGTATTTAAAGCATCGGAAGGACTGGAAGGACAGACATCAAAATATCAGGATATGCTGGATAAGTATGACTTGCTTATGTATGTCGGAAATATGATTACCAAAAGCAATCAGACTGTAGTGCGGATTGAATGGGCCCAGCCTATGGGAGCCAATTGTCCCATCTATCAGGCAGATATTCCGACCATGTTTATTTCCTTTGCAAATCCTTATCATTTAATTGACGCGCCCAGAATCCGGACCTACATCAATGCCTATAAGTTCAAACAGGCCAATGTAGATGCCGTCATGGATAAAATCCTTGGGAGAAGTGAATTTAAAGGAAAAGATCCGGTTGATTCCTTTTGCGGAATGTGGGATACAAGATTATAATAATAACTTATCAGAAGTTGTTTTTCAAACTTCTGATAAAAGGCGCTGCTTCCGGGCCGGCTGTTCTGCTTTACAGGAGGCAAGGAGCGGTTTTGGGAGCGCAGTGGTGCTACGCTCCCAAAATTGGGACCCAGAATTATATATTTTTAAACTGTGCCATATATAAATCATAATACATACCCTTTTTGGCCAGCAATTCTTCTGCATTACCCTCCTCCTTGATACCTCCGTCATCAATTACAAAGATACGGTCGGCTTTCTGGATAGTCGATAAGCGGTGTGCAATAACAAAGGAAGTCCTTCCTTTTAATAAAGCTTCAATACCTTGCTGTACTAATATTTCCGTATGGGTATCTATACTGGAGGTCGCTTCGTCAAGGATTAATATTTTGGGCATGGATACCATAGTTCTGGCAAAGGCCAGAAGCTGCCGCTGGCCGGCAGATAAACCGACGCCGCGTTCTTTTAGCTCCGTGTCATAACCCTTTTCCATTTTCATGATAAAATCATGGGCATTAACTGCCTTGGCGGCAGCAATGATTTCTTCGTCCGTGGCATCTAATTTACCATATCGCAGGTTGTCTTTTACGGTACCCGAGAACAGGAAATTATCCTGGGTCATAATGCCCATCTGTCTGCGCAGGCTTTCTATGGATACATCCTTTATATTATAGTTATCAATAAAAATATCGCCTTCCTGTATATCATAAAAGCGGCTGATTAGATTGACAACCGTGGTTTTTCCGGCTCCCGTAGGTCCAACCAGAGCAATGGTTTCGCCCGGGTTTACCAAAAAGCTTACATCCTTTAATACCTGGGTATCTTTATCGTAAGAAAAGGAAACATGCTCAAAACGGATACATCCTTTAATATCCGGCATATCGGTAACCCCATTGCCGTCCGTAATATCCGGTTTGGTGTCCATAATTTCAAATATTCTTTCCGCACCGGAAATATTGGTTATCATCTGATTATAGAAATTGCTTAAGTTCATAATCGGTCGCCAGAACATGGAGATATAAGTTCCAAAAGCAACCAGGGTGCCAATCGGTACCTTGTTGCTTCCGGTTAATTTAACTCCGGCATAATAAAGGGATATCATACCAAGACCCCAGCAAAAATCAATTACAGGGCCCAAGGCATCACTCAGCATGACGGCCTTGACAAAGGCTCCCCGGTGTTCCGCCAGCAAATCATCAAAAGCTGCGGCAGTTTCATTCTCGGCCGTAAAACTCTGAACCACACGCATACCGGATAAATCCTCGTGAATGAATGCATTTAGATTGGAATTTTTTTTGCGGTAATTCTGCCATCTTACATGGGAGTAAATTTGGATCAGGCACATGCCGATAATCATGACAGGCAGGCTGATCATGGCCGCAAAAGCAAGCTTATAATCCATTATGACCATAATTGCCACAACGGCGCATATAGTTATAAAATCCGGTATTAAAGTAGTGACACTGTTGGCTAACACGTCTTTTAAAGAGTTGACATCACCGATAATCCGTGCCAGAATTTTACCGATAGGGCGGCTGTCAAAAAAACTGAAACTTAATTTTTGGATATGGGTATAAAGTTCCTGCCTGACAGTCAGTAAAACATTATTGGAGATTTTAGCCATAATATACATTCTCAATTTTACCAGAAATATAAATATGGTGTTTAATACGATTGCAAAAATGCCTAATTGAATCAAGCCTTCCATATCGTGTTCCGCAATATTTACATCGATGGCATGTTTTACGATTAATGGATTTATTATACTGATTGCCACGGTACAGGCCATAATAACCAGTACAAACACTATTTCCTTCTTATAGACTAATAAATACTTAAAAAGCCTGAGAAGGGTTTTTATTTTACCGGTGCTGACGGTTTTTTCGTCGGCACGGATTGCATTAACTGACATTTATTTTCCTCCTGGGAATAGTTTTAATATCTTTATTTTTTAGAAATTTCCGGTCTTATAAGACCGGAAAAATTCCCCTTTGGATATTTACACAGCCATGGTATTGCTTTTTAAATGCTCCCCGTACTGTGCCATATAGGTTTTATAATACAGGCCTTTAGCCTGTAATAATTGCTCATGGGTACCCCGTTCCGCAATGGTGCCTTCATTCAGAATAATGATTTCATCTGCATTCCTTACGGCGGAAATACGATGGGCAATTATGATTTTTGTTGTATTACCAAGTTCATTGAGTGCTTTTTGAATCATATGCTCTGTTTCCATATCAAGGGCGGAGGTCGAATCATCCAGAACAAGGACGGGAGTCCTCTTAGCCAGAGACCTGGCTATGCTGATTCTTTGCTTCTGGCCGCCGGACAGACCGACACCCCTCTCCCCGATAACGGTTTCGTATCGGTTATCCATCCGTTCTATAAAATCTTTGGCCTGAGCGTTGGTAACGGCGTGTAATATTTCTTCTTTGCTGATGTATTCCCGTTTGCCTAATTTTATGTTTTCCGTAACGGTATCGGAAAATAGAAAGACATCCTGCATTACCAGGGATATATTTCTTCGGAGCTCTTTTAAGGATAAATCTTTAATGTTGACCCCGTCCAGCCGGATTTCACCTTCGCTCACATCATAAAACCGCTGCAACAGGTTTATAATGGAAGACTTGCCTGCACCGGTGGCTCCCATAATCCCTATGGTTTTCCCGCTTTCTAATTTAAAATTGATATCGGATAATATGGTTTTATTCTCCAGGGTAAAGGACACATGGTCGAATTCTATGGTTCCTTCTACTTCACCTAACAGGGTAAAATCTTCCTTTTCATTTACAACAGGTGTTTCGTTTAATATTTTTTTAATTTTTTTATTGGAAGCAAAGGCGGAAGCCAAATCGTTGCTTAACCAGCCTATCATTTCCATAGGCCATACGATATTGTTGGAATACTCCATAAAGGCGCCTAAGGTACCAAGCGTTATTTCTCCCTTAATAACCATAGAGCCGCCGAATATGATTACCAATACCGGAAGTAATTTGGTAATGAACTGAAAATACGGATTATATTTAACAAATACTTTAGATTGTTTCATATTCAGCTCATAGTACCGTTTATTATGGGATAAAAACTTGCTTATTTCGAACTTTTCCCGTGCAAATGCCTTTACTGTCCTGACCCCGGCCAGGTTTTCCTGTGCTACCGTATTAAGAACTGCATTTTCTTCACTGATTTCCTCATATACGTTACCTAAACTTTTTTCCATAAAGATTGCAATACAGGCCACAATGGGCATAGCAATCAAAGGAATAATAGTTAATTTCGGACTTAGTCTGATCATACAGTAGAGTACGATTGAAGTATGGATTACCACTTCAATAATCAGCATACCCACAAACCCTAAAGCAGCCCAGATTTTTTCCACATCGTCCTTAACCCGGGACATTAATTCTCCCGTATTGGTTTTTTCAAAAAATTGTACGGATAAGGTCTGAATATGGCGGAATAAATTTCTTCTGATGTCACATCCAATCTTGGAGCTTACCAGGTCAAAAATTAATTCCTTGATGTATCCGAAGATACTTCTTCCGACCCCTACCATAAGAATTCCGATTAATAATTTAGTCAGGAGATTCATATCTCCCCCTATAATAACATCGTCAATAATCCGTTTGGTTATCTGCGGTGACAGCATATCCAGAGCTACGCTGATAATCATGCAGATTAATGCAATAAGATACGCATACCAGTACCTGCTTATGTATTTTGTTATTTTATTCATAAATTCCTCCCACTCCTATATAGAAGACTTTAAAGTGTGTTTGAAAAATGCTTGGGGCGTTCAAAACGGTGCGATGATTTTTCAGACACGCTCTAGCTCAATAATAAAATTTAACGGCTCTAATTTCCGGCCTGTATTTTTAGGCAAAAAAAAGCCGTGGTAAATTACCACGGTAATAAAGTCGATTTCAAATAAATGAATCCATGTGAGGAAAAATTATCCTGGATGGTTTAAATCATTTAATGGTAAAACCCTATTATTGAGGTAATTTTACATAATGTTATAGTTGTTAAGTTATGGCGTTCAATTATGGAATTCATCATGGCTTTTACCTCACTTTCTTTTATAGTCTTTCCTCATTATATATCATGTCAGTAAAAACTGTCAACCACAAAATAAAAAATTTTGATAAGAAATTATCAATTTATAAGAATCATTAATATTTTATTAAGTTTCCTATTATTCAAAAAATGTTCATATTTGTATGTTATAATAAGGCGAAATGGGCTTTCAGGGGTGTTCCTTATTTAAGGAGGATAACAAGAACTATGGATTTACCTATGTTTTATAATGAAGAAGAAGAGTGGAAGAAAGTCATGCTGATGTATGACTCGGCTTTAAAGGAAGTTAATACAAAACTTGAAATATTAAATGAAGAATTTAAATTGAATCATCAATATAATCCGATAGAACATATTACGTCACGTATCAAATCACCGCAGAGCATTGCTAAGAAACTGCGTCATAACGGACGGGAATTGACCGTTGAAAACATTGTTAAGTATGTTAACGACGTGGCCGGAATCCGTATTATCTGTTCCTTTACCTCAGACATTTACCGGATTGCCGATTTAATTGCAAAGCAGAGTGATGTTCAGGTTCTGAAAGTAAAAGACTATATTATGTTTCCGAAACCAAATGGCTATACCAGCTACCATATGATTATTTCCGTACCCATCTATTTATCCAGTACAATGGTTAATGTTAAAGTTGAAATCCAGATACGGACTATAGCCATGGATTTTTGGGCAAGCCTGGAACATAAAATTTATTATAAATTTGAGGGGAACGCACCGGAAAGAATACGCAAGGAATTAAAGGAATGTGCTGATATTGTATCCTTTTTGGACCATAAAATGCTGACGTTGAATGAAGAAATTAAGATTCATAATCAGGAAGACGAACTGGAACAATATAAAGAGGTAATATCGGAGAACTTTCAGAATATGATTAAGGATTCTTATGGAACTGTCGTTGATGAGGATAATGAAGAGGCTAAAATGCAGGTAATAAGTGAATCCATAAAACAGGAAACAAAAGAAGCCTTTCTGCAGGCAGCGGCTTATGAAGAAGAACAAAAGGAACAGGATAAAAATAAGAGTGATGAAAATCAAAAGAAAAAAGAAAATAAGAAATCCGATGGAAAGCATACAAAATTCTTCCGTTTAAGATAACAGGGACAAATGCCGAAGAAGGACAAGCGTCAGCGGAGAAATGGTTTTGCAAACTCTTTTTTCTTGAATAAGAAATTTAATAATTTCCTATTCAAGAAAAAAGCTTACCGGTGTTTTTATAATTTTATTTTTGAAAGAAGTCCGGCCAGGTTTGTCGAAGCTTCTCCGCCGGAACTGTATTCGAAAGGAGCCTCGTCTACATTATCCAGTACTTCTGCCTTTTCTTCCACAGCCTTCATGCTTAAGCTTACTTTGCCTTCCTTCACTTCTATGATTTTAACCGTAACTTCATCCCCTTCCTTTATCACTTCATTTGGGGATTTAATATGTCTTCCGCAGATCTGTGAGATGTGAACCAGACCGGATAAGCCGTCACCTATATTGATAAAGGCTCCGTAAGGTACAATTTTTTCTACGGTACCCTTAGTTATTAAGCCTGTCTGAAGTTTGGATATCCTGCTGTTTTTATCCTTCAGAGCTTTATCACGCTCTACTTCTTTACCGGAAAGCACCAGTTTTTTACTGCCTTCATCTACGGTAATAACTACAACCTGGATTTCTTTATTTACCCATGCTTCCAGGTCTTCAACATAACGCAGGGATAACTGGGAAGCCGGTATAAAACCACGGATACCTTCCAGATAAGTTATTACACCGCCGTTAACGGTCTGGGTAATTTTAACATTTAAGACGGTCCTGTTTTCCATATAATTTTTCAGGGTAGTCCAGGACAAGATGTTATCGGCTTCTTTTTTGGATAACAGGATGTTACCGTGTCCGTCATCTTCCTTTAATACGGTGGCCGTTATTTCCTGGCCCGGTACAACATCGGTTTTAATGGAAAAACGGGGATCGTTGCTAAGGTCTTCCAATTTTATGATACCTTCCGCATAATAACCTAAATCAACCGTAAGGTCGGTGTCAGATATACCGATAACCGTACCTTTTACAATTTCACCTTCTTTAATTTTAATAAAAGAACGGTTGATTTGATCTTCAAATTCGCTCATGGAAGGGCCGGGATCGGCATCTGCTTTCCCAGCTGTTTCCGCCGCCTGAGCCTCTTTGTCCACTTCCGGGGCCGCTGTTTCTGATTCCGCAGCCGTTGTGTCTGTATCTGCCGTCTGGGCAGCCTTTTCCGAATCTGCGGTTTCTATTACCTCAGCTGTTGTGTCTGCTGTCTGAGCAGCCTTTTCCGTTTCCGCAGATATTGTATCTGCCGGGGCAGCGTCTTCATGGGAAGGTTCATTTAATACCGGAGTTATTTCCGTTTGACTATCATTGTACATAATTTTTCTCCTATCTGAGCTTAACAAGCATTATAATAATTAGGCTTATTATACCATACATTTTTAAGATAATTCAAGGGTGGAAAATATCTGTCCAGGATATACACAGGAAGGGAAATAATGCCAGGAAGCAGCCCCCCCTCCCGGCATATTTCCTTCCTGTGTTTGTCCTGATATCTGTCAAAATAATCAAATTGCCATAAATGTATATATATGATACAATAATTATATAAAAACTCTGAATTTATCAGGATTAGAAACTTAACAGTTGAATTTATCTGAAAAAATATATACAGTTAAAATATAAGCGGCTTAAATGAAAAAGAAAGAATGAAAGGATATGCAATACCGGTAGAGGAAA
The DNA here is from genome assembly GCA_002294045.1 of Lachnoclostridium sp. UBA903. GTDB lineage: Bacteria > Bacillota > Clostridia > Lachnospirales > Lachnospiraceae > Anaerocolumna. Next base: position 12,889 of record DBEP01000022.1, read on the forward strand.
TGGATAATAAAAATAAATTTCAGGAAATGTTGGGAGATATACTTGAAATAGCAAGAACCCAGGAAAACCAACTGGGTATGAATGAGATTAAAGACTTATTCGGAGACATGAATTTAATTGAAGCGCAGTATGAGCATATATTTGCTTATTTGGCAGCAAATCATATTAAAATAAAAGGTTATGCGGTAACCGAAAACGAGTATACAAAGGCTGTTATGAAGGAATCTGAAAAAATGAAGAGTACGGATTACCTGCAGAGCGGCTTGGAGCTAGATATTGCCCGTGAGAAAGAGCTGGAGTCCCATTACCATGAAGAAGATTCCGCATATTTAAAGATGTATTTGGAAGATTTAAAAGGAATTAAAGAAAGTACATCAGAAGAAGAAAAAGTATTAGTGGATAAAATACGAAAAGGTGATGATTCTGCTAAAAACCGTTACATTGAGGCTAATCTTCATATTGTGGTTAAAATAGCAGCGGATTATAAGAATCAGGGAGTTTCTATGGAGGATTTAATCCAGGAAGGAAATATGGGCCTTGTCAGCTCTTTGGAATCCGTGTCCGAGCTTACGGATGCGGAACAGGGAAAGGAATTGGTTACAGGATTTATAAGGAGGTTTATGAAGGCTGCAATTACAGAACAAAAAGAGAACAGCGGCTTTGAAGAGACCATAGTCAAGAAAATCAATAAAATCCGTGATGCGGCCAATGAACTGGCTGAGGATTTGGGCAGGGAAGCAGATATTCATGAACTTGCCGGTTATGTCAGGATGCCTGAAAATGAGGTTGCAGACATCCTCCGTATGGCAATAGAAGGAGTTCAGGTTGACAGCAGGCACGGCAGCAAAGGCAAATATCAAGGGGACGCACATCATACGAGAGGCCCCGGACACAGGCATAATCATTAGTTTCTAAAATTCTAAATTAAAGATTGTAAATGCCGGAAGTTTATTCCTTTCAGGAAAATATACAATCACAACGGTAATCAGCTGACGAGGACATTCATTTTGGAAAGGAATGGGATTCCCATGAGCAACAACCAGAGCATGGATTTTAATATATTGGAAGAACAGACGGAAAAAACAGACGGAATAAAATGGTATACTGCGTTTCAGAAAAAGAGGACCGTTCTGCTGGTTTTGTTTCCGATTACCTTATTTATCTTGCGGATCGTTCAGAATAATCCTAAAATTGCCGAATTTGTATTTGCCAGAGGCATTTACAAGTGGATTTCACAGGGTATCAGCCTGATATCCGGTATATTTCCTTTTTCCCTTATGGAGCTGCAAATTATAATTGTACCCATAGCAGTATTATTTCTGGTGATACGCTTTTTGGGGAAAGTATTTACACAGATACGCAATAAAAGGGAGCAGGCAGGTTATACCTTCACATTGGGTATAGTTAATGCAGCCTGTGTAATGGGGATCGTTTTATTTTCGTATGTCATGCTTGGAGGAGTTAATTATTACCGATATTCCTTTGCTGCTTACAGCGGACTGGAAGTAAAGGAATCCACCGTGGACGAGTTATATAATCTGTGTCTGGAATTAGCAGATAAGGCGGCAGGCATAAGGGAACAACTGCACCTGACGGAAGGGGCGGAGGATGACGACGGTATTTTACGGATAACGAATACGGACTGGAATGAAGTATCCGGTAAGATGGAGGAAGCATTCCAAAAGTTATCAAAAGATTACCCCGTATTGGGGGGGGATTATCCTTCCTTGAAACCGGTATTTTTCTCCAATTTTATGTCCAGGATGGAAATTACGGGTATTTTCTGGCCCTTTACCATGGAGGCAAACGTCAACATAGCCGCACCGAATTATTCCATTCCCGCAACCATGGGGCATGAATTGGCACATTTACGGGGATTTATGAGAGAAGATGAAGCTAATTTTATCGGGTATCTGGTCTGCAAGGAATCGGATAACCTGGAGTTTCAGTACAGCGGCATTATGTTAGCCTTAACCTATGCCGGAAACCAGTTATATAAGCAGGACCCGGTGCTGTTTGAATCAGTCCGGGAACATTACAGTCCGCAAATGGTTGCAGATATCCGGGATGAATATTATTATTGGAAACAGTTTGAGGACACGACAATCAGCACGGTTTCCACTACCATGAACGATAATTATTTAAAAGCAAATAATCAAAGTGACGGCGTAAAAAGCTATGGCAGGATGGTGGATTTGTTACTGGCGGAATACCGGAAAAACCAGGAATATATATATTAACGCTGCTGCGGCTTATCTGGAATAAGGTAAAGCTCTTCCGTTTAAGCCGTCCTGATTGCAGCCGGGGTGTTTTTAATTTATCATTGACACCACGGAAGGCCGTGGTATATAATATACTCAGCAAGACAGCCGGAGGATAGGCGAGAGCTATCCGTTCCGGTAAAAGAATTAATTGACTACAAAATAGTCGTCCTAACTTTTAGCGGAGTAGAGGGCGGCTATTTTTTGCGCTTATCATTTCTGACAAGGGTTATTATAGCTGTAAGCATAATTACAAAAGTGAATAAATCACTGTATGTAATGTACATAAGCACCACCCCTTTCAACAAGACTCGAAACGGATGGCATGACCGCCCTACCGGCTGCCTGGGTAAGTATATTATATTGTCAATGTTTTTATATACGGGATATATTTATTTCGATTGATTAAAGCACTGGGCATTACCGCTGTATTACACAAAAACTATAAATTATCTGGAATAAAGATAAGCCCGTCCTTTTTTTCCCACCCGTTTTACTGCCCCCACATAATGCAGTACATTTAAAGCGGTGACGGCACTGCGTGTGCGCAGGCCGGCAGCCTTTTGATAATCTTTGGAAGTAAAGCTTTCCGGTAAGGTGTCAGGAATCAGCTTTTTGTATTCTTCCGTATTCTGAATGAAAATCTCCTCCACCAAACCGGTGGGAATACCGTCGTTTCTGGTTGAACCCTTCTTTTTATCCTGGCTCCATCCATTTAAAAGGCGGTATTCCTCCAGATCAATCAGAACAATATGTAACCGGAGATTGGGATGGAGAAGATAGTTTTTTATTTTATAAAGTTCGGGAAAGACCATATAAGGAGTTCCGGATTTGGGTGATTTTCGGGGCGGACTGACTTCCCCGGTTTCTTCGTTTACCCATCTTAACCATTTGGTATGGGGGATGGGATATACAATAGTAACCGGAGAAAGCGTTAGAAATGCCTCCAGTTTTCTTCTCAGCTTATCAAAATTCCTGGTCTGGATTTCAATAATCCCATTTTCATTTACAATATCGGCATAAAAATTCCCAACTTTAATTTCATGGCAGGATTGGTCGGGAACAAGATAATTCTTAAGAACGGCGTGGACGGTTTTTTCCCCTAATATTCCGATTCCGCTGCCTTCTTTTTTACTGTCAACTACTCTTTCGCATGCATTCTGAAATAATAACCGGTCCATAGCAGTACCTTTGCCTTTCCTAATAATATAAGCTCCGCATTACCCATTTCTAGCATATAGCAGTCAGGCACAGCCGTCAAGAAAAATCAGTTCGGGATTCATGGAAAACGCGGAAAGGGAAATAACCCCAGGGAGAAGGCCGCTTCCCGATGTAGTTGGTAGGCTTTTGCAGGAAAGAACCCCTATGACACTAATAAACTCCAAAAATTACTTAAGACGGAGTGAAAACCGGACAACTCGCTTTACGCTCAGACAGATCCGGTTTTCACTCCTGGCGTAATTTCCGGAGTTTAAGTGTCATAAGGAACCCTCCCAATGCAAAAGTCTACCAACTACATCCGGAAGCGGCCTTCTCCCTGGTGGTATTTTCCTTTCTACGTTTTCCTTGGCCTGGATTCTTCTGTTGTTTATTTTTCATTCTTGTTCTATAATAATTATAAAAATATCAAAAAATAAATTATTTCGTCATAACGGTTCTTTCGGACCGGGACAGGCATATGGGAGTAAAATATGGAGCAAGATATTATTATTAAAGAATTACTTGAATTTATTAAATCAGCAACTTCCCCATACCATGTGGTGGAGGAAGGGGTGAAAAACCTGCAGGAATACGGCTTTCGGGAAATTAAGATGGGAGAGCCCTGGAACCTTAGAACGGGAGAAGCCTATTATATTAAGCCTTATGGAACGGCCCTGTTTGCATTTACCATAGGGACCGATTGGAATAAAGGACAGAATCTCCGAATAGCGGCTGCACATACAGACCATCCCGGATTTCGATTAAAACCAAACGCGGAGATGGTTTCCGGAGAATATTGCAAATTGAATACGGAAGTTTATGGAGGACCCATACTTAATACCTGGCTGGACAGGCCTTTATCCATGGCCGGAAGGGTGGCATTAAAAAGCAAAGAGCCGTTTCATCCGGACATGCGGCTGATTGACTTTAAAAAGCCGGTTCTTACCATCCCTAATTTGGCTATCCATATTAACAGGGATGTTAACAAAGGGGTGGAATTAAATAAACAAACGGACACGATTCCTGTTATTGCAATGTTAAAAGATAGCCTGAATAAAGAACAGTTTTTTATAAGGTATCTTGCAAAGCAGTTAAAGGCAGAGCCGGATGATATACTGGACTATGATTTATACATATATAACGCCGAAGAAGGCTGTGTAATAGGTATGGAGGAAGACTTTATTTCCTCTCCGAGACTTGATAATCTCACTTCCGTATGGACCCTTTTAAAAGGAATCAGGGAAGGAAGACGCAGGGAAGGAATTAATTTAATTGCCTTATATGATAATGAAGAGATTGGAAGCCGGAGTAAACAGGGTGCAGATTCCGCCTTGCTTAACATGATTCTGGAAAAAATATATGCAGGATTGGGTATTGATGGCAGAGAAAGCTTATATGAGGCTATGGCAGAAGGGATTCTGCTTTCCGTTGATGTTGCCCATGGAGTTCATCCTAACAGGCCGGAGAAATATGACCCGGTGAATCACGTCACATTAAACGGGGGCGTGGTTTTTAAAATTGACAGTAACCAGAAATATACCTTTGATACGGAAGCAGTTGCCATAATTCAGCAAATCTGTGAATTATACGGAATCAGCTATCAAAAATTCGTAAACCGTTCCGATATGCCGGGAGGAATGACTTTAGGCCCTATAATCTCTTCCTGGCTGCCAATGAAGGCCGTGGATCTTGGTGTACCTCTACTTGGAATGCATTCTGCCAGAGAATTAACGGGTGCAAAAGATCAGGAAAAAATGGAAAGACTAATAAAAGGATTCTTTAAATTGTAAAAAATTACTTGGCGATATTACTAAATTAAAAAAAAATTATAACAATCTATTGACAAATCCTACAAAAACTGATATTATCTAAGAAGTCAATACGAGAAGGTATTGTACTAGAGGAAGTAAGCGCGTTGGGGAACGTGAGAGGGCAGAAGCTATTATAAAGTAAGACTAACTGATGCATGTACCTGGAGTACGGGGTGCATATTTGGTTAGTCTTATTTTATCACTTTTTATGAAATGGGAAATAGGACCTATGGTATAAAAACGCTCCAGGGAGCGTACTTCTACAAAGATGAAACTTGTCGCAAAATTCATAAACTTTATTACTTGCAAAAGAATGTAAGTTGGTAAACTTAACATGAAATAGCAGAGGTAAAAGGATGGGAATTCCGATGTTTGTGCAAATAGCAGTATGTGACGATGAAAAAATTTTTTTGGAGGATTTAATTAGTCAAATAGCGATACAATTTAAAGAAACAGGAAATGAAGTTAATATTAATTCTTTTTTGGATGGAATTAAATTATTAGAGGCAAGTGAAAATATTCCCTTTGATATATTATTTTTAGACATTGAAATGCCGGGTGTCAACGGAATTGACGTAGCTGAGAAAATAAGGGCCGCCAATCCTTTTGTATACATAATATTTGTAACGAACCGGGATGATTTGGTATTTCAGTCAATACGTTACAGACCTTTCCGTTTTATTCGGAAACATTTTTTAAAAGAAGAGCTTCCGGAAGCGATTGAAGCAATTACAACAAAAATCAGAACTGAAAATAAGTATTATACGGTGAGCTTTAACAACTCATCCAAACAAATCAGGATTATGGATATCATGTATATCGAAAGCTATAAGCACGATATCTTCTTCTATACCAAAGATGAAAAATACCGTATTAAGAGCAATCTGCACAAAATTGAGAAGGAGTTTGAGATATATGGTTTTATACGGGTGCATAGCGGATTTTTAGTGAATTACCGGTATATTTACTCTGTTGACAAAACAAAGGTAGTTCTGCTCAATAAGGAAATGGTTCCTTTAAGCCGGTATCGTGTAGAAACGGTGAAACAAAAGCTTCAGTTATTCGCGAGAGGTACACAAAGATGATATGGTGGATAATAGAGTATTCGGCAACGTTGATACAATGTTATGTATCAACCGAGTTTGTTACCAGATATCTGGGAGTTAAAAATCATATAAAGAAAAAGTATCTGGGTTTTATAGCCGCATTTACAGCACAGGTCTGCGCAACTTTAATCATGAACCGGATTACGGTATTTGAGGGTGTTGCAGGGCTTGTCTATCCTGTTATTGTCGTCATATACGGCATGATCTTTTTAAATGGCTCCATATATGAAAAAATAGTTATAGCCTGCATAGATAACGGGCTGAAGATGATATTAAGCATTTCAGTAATAACTCTGTTCAGCTATCTCTCTCCTTTAGAAGTAACCCGCCTTATAACGGAACAGGGGGTAGAAAGATTTACGATTTTAGTAATGACCCAGTCAAGTTATTTCTTCCTGACAAGAATGCTGCTCCGCCTGCAAAAGAACAATAGATTTGCATTGTCCATAATGGAATGGTTTGCGATTTTAAGTGTATTTGTAACATCATTTGCAGCAGGCGTTTTGGTTTTTGAAATATTAATAACCAGTCCCAACACCGGCAGCAATGATTTTTATGCCGTGCTGATTATGGTATGTTTAATTATTATAAATATAATATGCTACTATATCTTTGTTAAAATGAGTGCTAAAAACAAAGAAAGAATGCAATATTCTTTAATGGAACTGAGGCTTAAGGAACAGGAAAAGAATCTTATGGAGATGAAACAGTCTTATGAAGAAATCCGCAAGCTCCGCCATGACATGAAAAACTATTTGGAATGTGCGGCAACCCTGTTACATAACGGGAAATGCACCGAGGCCGAAAACTATTTAAGTGCCCTGCTGGAGAACAGAATATGCTTTGGGACACAGATCATCCTTACGGGCAGTGATGCGGTAAATGCGGTTATAAGCTCCAAGATTGCATTATGTCAAAAACATAAAATTAATTTTCACTATGAAATAACCGGAAACGTAGAGCTGGTTCCGGAACTGGATTTAAGCATTTTACTTGCCAACCTCTTGGATAATGCCATTGAGGCGAGTATAAAAATAAAAGACAACAGGAAAATATCTTTAAAAATATATAATGAACGCAGCTATATTGTTATATTAATCAGTAATTACATAAAAGAATCCGTATTGGACAAGAACCCTCATCTCTATACGACCAAAAAGGATAAACTGCGGCACGGGGTAGGAAACTTAAGTGTAAAAGATATTGTTAAGAAACATAACGGAATGATTAGTATATATGAAAAAAATCATTATTTCTTCGTAGATATCTGGCTTAAAACCAGTTTAAATACATAACTAATACCAATCGTGCCTGATGCATGACCAAACATGCCGGAGGTATTGAAAAAAATAGCGAAATAAGTTATTATCTAGGTAAATTACAGGCATCCTATAAGTAAAATGCTTACGCATTAGGAGGGGTATTGTGGCTCATCGGGTTGCTGTGAAAATAGCTGACTTTTTATACAAAAATAATACAATTCGGGATGAAGATAAAGACATATACGTATACGGTTTTGAAATTTTTATTTCAAATATAATTAATTTTACCATAGTGGTAGTATTAGGATATTTGCTTCATCAATTTTATCAGGCGCTGCTGTTTTTTATAGCCTTTGTTATTACCAGATCCTATTCCGGAGGCTATCATGCCAGTACTTATTTCAAATGCAATATTGTTTTTGCTTCGGTTTTTTTATTAACGATGTTAGTATCCAGTATATTACTTCCTACAATATCACTGGTTTATTTGATGGTATTTATGGCCATTTATATCGGATGTATTCTGGAATATGCTCCGATAGAAAACAGCCACAAAAAGTTATTGAAACCGGACAAAATCAAGTACAGGAAAATCAGCATCGTTATCAGCATTTGCTGGACGATTTCAGTAATAGTGCTTTATTTTATAGCAAAAGAATATGCTACTACGTTAACATTGACATTGGTTATGGTAGCCATGTTAATGTTAATTGAGGTAAATAAAAGAAAGGAGCTGTATTAAAATGAAGGTTAAAACGTATTTATTGAATGCTATAGCACAATTTGGCTACAAAAGTGCTATGAAAGCCGGAGGAACTGCTTCCCAGTACGGTACATATCAGGCAAAAGAACCTAAAGCAGTTTCCGAAATCAGAAATAAGAAAAATGCATAATTAGGGCGGCCGGTAACCACTGGGGAGTATATTAAGAAAATACCTTGGACCAAACAGGATTGTATGGTTCAAGGTATTTTTTTATCCTTTTTTATAGCAGATACCATTAAAGCTTTTATCCTTTATTGCCGAAATATGTTTTAACACAGGATTAATCTTGGCAGAAGAGAGTGTGAAAGAATGATCATAAACGGATTATATGGAACCAGCAATCTTAAGGTACAGGAAAACGGGGTAAATACGGTACCGAAAGAAGAAACAGAAAATACGGCAGTTAAATATAGTGGGGCTGCCGATACCGTGCCGGCTGCCTCAGATACCGGCCTTTTAACCTATACGGAAAATGATATACAGAAAAAGTCGGAAAATAGTCAGGAAGATGAAGTCCATAATGAAGAAGCTCAGCAAAATAATACGTCCGAATGTATGTCCAGGGAGGATTATAAGGCAATCAGCGAAGAGGGGATTTCACTTGAGAAATATAACAGTGAACGTTTGGCACGGGTATTACAGCGTATTAAAACCCAAAGGGCCGAAAAAGAAGAAACTTTATCCGACCGGATAGAAAGTTTGAACAAAAAGGCGGAAGCCATAGAACATATGGCAGGTTATAATACGGCAACAAAAAAAATAGTCCGGAAGTTAGTGGAATCTGATTTACCGGTGACGGAAGCCAATATAGCTAAAATTGCCACGGCTATGGAGATGGCTTCTTTGGCACTCAACCTGACGGATAAAGACATAAGTTACTTAATTGGAAATAATCTGGAACCTACTATTGAAAACTTATATAAAGCCCGGTACAGCGGCAGCAGCGCCCCTAAGGAAAAGATAACGGATCAGACATTTGCAGGTCTTAAGCAACAGGTGGTGGAAATTATTGATAATGCCGGGCTTGAGACAGATGAAGAAAATATGCAATCCGCCAGATGGCTGCTGAACAATGGGCTGCCGCTGACAGATGAGACATTATGGGCTTACCGGGACTTAAAATATCTGAAAGACTATACGGATGAGGATACCTTGTTAAATAAAACCGTAGAAGCTTTTTCATCCGGCAAAAATCCGGAAGCGGCTTCTTTAGGGCATGTTGCGGCAGAAAAGGCAGAGCATGCAATTGATGCATTTCATTCCATTAGTGAGGAAGCAATACAGGAAGCCGTAAAAAACCACGAGGGCGGAACAGAACATATTAACTGCCGTGAATTGCAAAAGGTACAGAAAAAGGTACAGAAGCAGCTTGATAAAGGAAGCGCTATAACAAGCGGAAATCAACCGGAATTTGCGAAAGAAACCGGCGAAGAGGAAACTGGGACCGCAGCAGATATATTGGATATCAAAACCATAACCGTCAGAAGGCAATTGGAAGAAATACGGCTTAAAATGACTTTGGATTCCGGACAGCAATTAATAAAGCAGGGCTTTAAACTGGATACGGATTCTCTCAGCAAGCTAGTGGACGGCTTGAGGGATTTAGAAGACAAGTATTATAAAAATCTGTTAAAAGAAGGCAGTGCGGAGATAAATACGGAGAATGTCAGGATATTAAAAGACAGCCTCCAAGGAATGGAAGAGCTGAAAGGGATGCCAAGCTATATCCTTGGCAGCACGCTGTCCATTCGTGACAGCATAACCGTAGGCGGACTTCTGACGGCAGGAAGCGAGTGCAGGGCATCACGGGATAAAGCGGGAGAGGCTTATGAAACTCTTATGACAAAGCCCAGGTCCGATATGGGGGATTCCATAACAAAAGCATTTCGGAATGTGGATACTATATTAGAGGATATGAAGCTTGAACCCACTCAGGCAAATGAAAGGGCGGTCCGGATTTTAGGCTATAATGGAATTGCCATAACACAAGAAAATGTCCTTTATGTCAAAGCCTATGATGAACAGGTAAATCAACTGATGAAAAGCTTTCATCCGGCAGTTGCGGCAGAGCTGATTAAAAAGGGTACCAATCCCCTTAATATTCCCATAGAAGAATTAAATCAGCAGTTAGAAAGCATTCAGAACGAACTGGGAGTAAGTGAAGAGGAAAAATACAGCAGGTATTTATGGAAGCTGGAGAAAAATAAAGACATTTCGGAAGATGAAAAAAAATCCTATATTGGAATTTACCGATTGCTGAATGCGGTGAAGAAAACGGATGGCGCCGCACTGGGGGCGGTTTTAAAGGCAAATCAGGAAGTAACCATGAAAAATCTTCTGACTGCGGTAAGAACCATGAAAAGCAGCGGGGTGGATGCGGCGGTGGATGACAGCTTTGGACTTTTGTCCCAGCATACCTATACCGGGGAGAATATTGCGGACCAGGTAAACGCTTCCTTTGCAGAATCAGGGACTCTTAATAATAAGGAAGCCCAGCCGGATGTTCTGGCAGAAAAGAGTGACTACGGCAATTATTTATTAAAGGATGTTATGGATGAAATAACACCCGGTAAGCTGCAATTCCTGGGAAATACACAGGACATAATGGAAATGTCTGTGGAAAAACTTAAGGAAGAGCTGATTAACAGGGCCGAAAATACGGAAGAGGAAAACAATTATTGGAACCAGAAGCTTAAGGAATATCATGAAGTAACAGACCAGTCCGAAAATGCCCAAAGGATACTGAAAAGCTTTGATATTCCTGACAGCCTTTCCAATATACAGGCGGCAAAGGATTTGTTAAGCAGTGACCAGACTTTTTATAAGCAGATTGGAAGGCTTCAAAAAAGATGGAATAATGAGGAAACCGACAGCAAAAATATGGAGCAGCCTTTCATGGAATTAGCTGATGTTTCAGAAAATCTTATCAATGCGATGACCGGCCCGGAGGATGTGAAAGAACAGTATCAGATTCTGGAACAGGAGGTTAATAAGTTGTTTAACCAAACGTATGACAATCCGGTCGTCACCGCCCGGGATATATCAGCCCTGCAAAGAATCAATTACGGAATATCATTAATCCACAAATTAGCCGGCAGGGAAAGCTATGAGATTCCTCTGGCAGTTGGTGATAATATTACGAATGTGAATGTAACCATTTTAAGGAATACGGGAGAATACGGCAAAGTAAATATTTCGGCCGATTCCGAAACATTGGGTAAAATATCGGTCGGCCTGTCGGTAAAAGAACAGGGAATAAATGCCCTGATTACCTGTGATAACCGTACCGGGCTTGAAGCGGCAAGAATGAAAAGCCGGGAGCTAATAAATGCGGTATACAAGTCGGGAAATGAAATAAAACAATTAAATTATGGAATAGGTAATAATTTGGGAGACTTTTACCGATATACAAATTATAAATCGGGTAATGACACCCGGGAAAGTGATTATCAGGATACGGCAGCTGTTCCGACGGATACCTTATACAAACTTGCAAAAACATTTTTAGTACATATTAAAGAAATAGAGAGTAATTTACAATAATACACAGATAGGAGCCAGATATGAGAATTAATCATAATATTTCAGCTTTAAAAGCAAACAATCAATTAGTTAAAACAAATAATGCCCTGGATAAAAGTCTGGAGAAGTTATCTTCCGGTTTTCGTATTAACCGGGCAGCAGATGATGCGGCAGGCATGGCTATTTCACAAAAAATGAAGACACAGATAGCCGGTCTTGAACAGGCATCCAGAAACGCTTCCGATGGTATATCTATCATACAGACTGCAGAAGGGGCCTTAACAGAAGTTAACACCATGATTCAAAGAATGAGGGAGTTGGCGGTTCAGGCTGCCAACGGCACCAATACCCTGGAAGACAGGAAGTCCATACAGGCTGAAATCGACCAGTTAAATGATGAAATTAAAAGAATTTCTGAGACAACGGAATTTAATACAAAAACTTTATTGGACGGCAGTATTGACAACCTGTCTTATTCCGATAATAACTATGTTAAACTGGTATCCTTATCCGATGCGGTAAAAAGCGGGGAATATACCATACAAGTGACATCGGAAGCCAGTAAGGCAGTTGCAATTCCATCCGGAACGATTGCCGGCACGGAATTTCCGATTACTGCGGCAGCAGCAGGAAGTATTAACATCAATGGAAATGAAGTAACAATTGAAGAAGGGGATACCCTGGAAGAGGTATTCGAAAAACTCCGTAACACCTGCGATACGGCTAATGTAAAGGTATTTGCCACGGCTGATGACCTGACTGTGCCGCCGGACGCCGCCGCCGTTGCAGCCTCTCCTGATACAGCCGGATATAATTCGGTCTCTCCTGCGGACGGTACCGCACTGGTATTTATTTCAAACGGATACGGCAGTGATGAGACCATAGAAATTTACTGTGATAATGCCGATTTAGCGGCCGCATTGGGCCTTACCGGAATTACGGCAACAGCGGGCAAGGATGCGGTGGTAGACCTGGGAGCCGGATTTTCTACAACTGCAACCGTGTCAGTGGATGGAAACCTTGTAAAAGTAACGGATATTAACGATTTTGAAATGGTATTTGATGCCAGACCAGGTTCTTCGGCAGGAACAGGCATTGCGAATGTAACCGTATTAAAAGCCGGCCCCATGAAGCTGCAAATCGGTGCCAATGAAGACCAAACCATGGAGGTACGTATTCCCAGGGTAGACCCAGTTACTTTGGGGATTGACAATGTTAATATCTGTACGGAGGAAGGAGCACAGAAAGCTATTACCACGCTTGATGAAGCTAATTCAAAAGTAACGGCAATCCGGGCAAAACTGGGTGCTTACCAGAACCGTCTGGAACACGCCATATCCAATTTGGATACTACTTCTGAAAATATGACGGAAGCACTGTCCCGTATCGAAGATGTGGATATGGCAAAAGAAATGGCAAATTATACTCAGAAAAACGTATTAGCCCAGGCCGGAACCGCCATGCTGGCCCAGGCCAATGAAAGGCCCCAGACCATATTATCTTTATTGCAGGGTTGATAATTCGGGCATGTTAAGACAGAAAGGTACCGGTAGCATTAATGGATAAGGAAACAATGAAAGGTTTTGCGGCCAGAGTTACCCAGGCATCTAGGACAGAGCTGGTTGTTATTATGTACGAGATTATATTGGCAGATATTAAATCAGCAAAAATCTATTATCATAATAGAGACATGGCAATGTTTGAACGGGAATTAAAGCATGCACAGCGCTTTCTGCATGAGTTGATGGCAACCCTGGATTACCGTTATGAGCTTTCGTTTCATTTAATGAGTCTTTATGTTTTTGCCAATCAGGCTGTTATAACGGCAATTTTTCAGAAGAAAACCAAAACATTGGATGAAGCGGAGTCTATTCTTTATATATTATTGGAAGGCTTTAAAAGTATCAGTAAAAAAGATTCATCCGGGCCGGTGATGCAGAACACCCAGCAGTTATACGCCGGGCTGACATATGGCAGAGGTGTATTAAATGAAATGTATATAGATCCCAATGAGCAGAGCAGAGGCTTTAGGGCATAATAATCTATGGTGCTGTTGCAAAATTCGATATTACCTGCAAGGAATATGAGCCGGGTAACCCTAAGAATTTGCAACAGCCCTTTTTAATATTTAAGGCCGCTGATAGCGATTATACGGTGGAATAGTCGTTATCCATTTCTTTCGCTTGCTTTAGGAGAAATTTATACCTTTTTTGAATCGCATTTACTTCATAAATATAGCAGTCAATTAAATCAGGGTCAATTACGTTTTCAAAATTCGAATATGCCGAGTCCAAAGCAAGCTTCGTCTTTTTAATATCGTTGAGCAAAGCATCATTTTCCTGCTTCTTTATTTTTGAAAACAATCTCATTTTTGCTCCATTCTACCTGATTAACAGGGTTAGTTAATAATTATTTTATTTATAGTATAGTCAGGCTGTCATTAGAATATACTAAATTATAGAAAAATTTACCTGGATTGTTAAAAAGGAGGAGATTATGGAGAGTCAGATTTTTGTTGTTATTATCATAATTTGTATCGCGTTAATCGTTTTTGGTTTGATAAAACACCGTTTTGATTTATTGGTTAATTTCGGCCTTCGTATATTTTCCGGTATGCTGGGAATATATCTGATAAATAGTTTCCTGTATAGTTTTGGTCTGTCTTTGAGTGTAGGCACAAACGGATTTACCGCACTGGCTATCGGATTACTGGGGCTGCCGGGATTTTTATTGGTTTATGGGGTAGCGGCATTTTTTTATTTTACATAAAATATTTAACCTATAATGTTATATTATTCTAACTAATATTTTATTTTACATATGCTCCTTCCTAATCCGCAAAATTCATATGGAGGGTGGTAATCAGTTCCGGGCAGAATTTAAAATTGGAACCTGGTTATGCCTGCATCCATCTGTTCTGCCATTTGTGAAAGGTTTTTACTTAAAGTTAATATTTCCTGCATGTAAGCTGACTGCTCCTGCATGGACACGGATACCGCCTCCGTCCCCGATGCATTTTCTTCGGAAACGGCTGACAAATTCATAATGACATTAACCACTTCATTTTTTTTAGCCCCCATCTCCTGTACGGATTGGCTTATAACCTGTATGTCTTTCCTGGTTTCTTCAATGGCATACGCAATATTTTCAAATTTTAACCGGGTCATTTCCACACTGTCAGCCTGTTGCAGAACAATATCTGAGACCTCTTTCATTTTATCCGCAGACCCGGACGCTTTTTCACTTAGCTCATTAATTATACCGGCTATTTCTTTTGAGAGCCTGTTGGCGGCTTCTGCCAATACCCGTACTTCTTCCGCCACCACGGAAAATCCCTTGCCTGCTTCTCCTGACCGGGCCGCTTCAATTGCCGCATTCAGCGCCAGCAGATTGGTCTGTTTGGCTATTCCGCCAATCATATTACTGATTTTCTCAATTTTACGGGCACTTTCATGGGTGTCAAGAATAACCCCATATATTTCTTTTGATATACTACTGTTTGCTTTTGTTTTTTCCACCAGTTCTTTCAGTATGGCAAAGCCTTCTTCCTTTATCTGTTCCACGCTATCTGCGGAATTTTTCAGTCCCTGCATATTATCCTGCTCCTGTTTTATGAGTTCCTCCATTTCACTGATCTTTTCGGCCCCGGCCCCGGTGTCTTCCGCCTGCTGGTGACTTCCGTCCGCTATTTGCTCTATGGTACCTGCCGCTTCTTTTATCATGATCAGTGATTGTTCGATCATATGATCCAGGTTTTGGGACGTGGAATAAATGTTTCCGGATATTTGAGCATTTTCATGCAAAAGTTTTCTGAAAAAGCCGGATATGGTTTGAAAGGCTACGGAAAGCCTGCCCATTTCATCTTTTCTCTTTTTATATTTATCCTCCAATTCTCTTGTAAAGTTACCTTCCGCCATTTCATGGCATATACCGGTAAGATATTCTATGGGTTTATTTATCTCATTCGCTATAATATAAACAACTGTAAAACTAACAAGCAGTGATAACAGGGTTATCAGGATAAAACTGTCCCGCAATTTATTAAGACCGGAAAGTACTTCACTTTTATTTATTTCCAGGGCAAAGGACCAGCCTCGGTCGCTAATTGGTGCGTAACCCATATACTTACTTTCTCCGTTATATTGGTACTCCCCAAAACCAGCCTTCCCGTCCGCCATATCCTTCTGAACTATTTCAAAATTTTCAAAACCCAGCAGATTTTTTCCTTCCTGTCCGCTGGCAACGGAAGCCGAAGAAACCCCATCTGCCCACTGGGTAGCGGAGGAAACTCCATTCTCCGTATTTTCTGTGTCCGATGCTTCTTTTACGGTTATCTGATTTAAAACGGATTGTAACTTATTTTTATCGGAATGGGCAATTGTATTGCCGGACCGGTTTAAGATATAGGCGGTTCCGGATTCCCCATATGTGATCTGTCCGGCTAGTTTTCCCAATTCATAGCCGTCCCGGATTCCTATCAGTAACCCACTAACTTCCCCGTCTCCAAATACCGGTACGGCGTAAACCATAACAACCTGGTTATCCTTTAATATCATAGGTTCTGTGACCACACGTTCTCCCGTCAGCCCTTTTTTGATATAGTCGGTCCCGCTTAAATCCGCATGTCCTCCGTCTTCATAAATACCCTCTCCTTCCTTGTTTACAAGGGCCATATATAGATATCCCGCTCTCTCTTTCTCCCTTTGCAGGATTTTTTCAGCTTCTAAATCATATTCTTTTGTATCTTCAATGTTATAAAATAATTCATTGGCTGCAACCACCTCCAGGGAATCTGAATATTTGGAAATGCCTGCTTCTACAGCCTGACTTGCTTCAAGGGCAAGCTGTGACATGGAGTGTTCCGTACTTTCAATTAAAACGGTCCTTGATGCACGAAAAGATATGTAACCCACTCCTAAACAAATTATTAATATTAGAGTTCCAAAAAATAACGTCATTTTCATTTTAATTGTTTTCATATGTATTACTCCTTGTATTCATTTCAGAAGCTATCATGTACTGATTCTTCCCTTCTAATTTCGCGGCATACATAGCCATATCCGCCTTTTTAAGCAAATCTTTAAAATCGTCCCCGTCCCCCGGGAAAAAAGAAATTCCCGCACTGGCTGTGACATAAAACTTTTGTTCCTTTAAAATGAAAGCCTCGGCAAACAGCTTCATCAAAGTATCGGCAGCATTTATTACTTCTCTCTTATCAGAAATATGCTCCAGCATAATCAGATACTCATCTCCTCCAAAGCGGGCAACGGTACAAAAACTTTCCATAGCTTGGGACAAACGTCCCGCAATGCTTTTTAAAAGTTCGTCTCCGCATTCATGCCCCAGCGTGTCATTAACATTTTTAAAAGAATCTAAATCCAGGAACAGAAAACCTGCCATCTCACCTTTCTGTCTTGCCAGATGAATTGCCTGCTCCGCTTTTTTGTTAAAAAGCATACGGTTCGGGAGTTGTGTCAGTTGATCATAATAGGCCATACGATACATCTTCTCTTCTTCCTTCATTTTTTTCAAGATTCGGCCTGTCAATTGGGAAAGCGTATCCAACAAAGCGGTATAATCCTTTCGGGATTTTTTGCCTGCATGACTAAGCTCCAGGCAGAGCGAGCCGATTATCTTTTCCCGTACCTTAATATCTGCCTTTAAATACTGGTGCTTGCTTTTATTTCCTTTTACGCCGGTATATTCAGGTATTTTCGTACTTTCACGTCTCATCCAGAATAAAGTACCGGTCAGCATGTCATGCTCCTTATCAGGAAGCTGCAGGCTTACACTTTCAGCGTTAAAGAATTCTCCGATTTTTTTGAGTATTGCACAGAGATTCTCTTTTGGAGCGCGGGAACCGGCTGTAATAAACATAGCTGCGATTTTAAAGAGCAGTGTCCGGAACCGGATTTCCTCCTTATAGCGGGAGCTGTTTCTCATAAAAAATACGCTTCCCAGTAATAACAGCGTAAAAGTTACCGTATTATTTATTTTTTTCATAACATCTCCTTAGGTCGTACATTAACATTTATTTTCCTCTTTCATTTCGTCTGAGCCTTCTGCCACCGAATGGCCTCCATGTATAAAGACATATACTTTTGGGCGGTAAGCTTTGGGTATTTGACTGCCGTATTTAGACTTTCCCACCGGGCTTGTTCTAAAGCCAGAACGATATCAAGATGCCAGCGAAGCCGGTTATCTCTGCCCTCAAGCGCAGCTCTTACTTCCCGGGACAAAGGCAGCCCCTGCAGGGCTTTCTCCATTTTGGTATTTAAAAGCACATCAATGGAGGAAAACATCCCTCCTATAAAATAATCCGATTCACTGCCTATTTTTAATTCCCGTGCAATAAGGGAAAGCATTTTCCCCCGTATAACGGAGTTTTTGACCAGCTCGGCATTTTCAGGGCATTGAACTCCCCGCATCATCATAAGACACACCCATCGTCTGATTTCGTCCGTTCCCATGAGTATAAGTCCTTGCTGAATATTTTTAATACGGTATCTGGTACCATAATAAACCGAATCGGCCATTTTTAAAAACTTATAGGAAAGTCCCACATCCTGCTGAATAATAGCTGATATGGAATTATAATTGATCTCCTCACGGTTAAGCTCATTCAGAATCTGAACCAAATTAACATTGAGTGCGCCGATATCTCTGGCGCCTGTCATAACAGGCCTGCTGAAATAATACCCCTGGAACAGCTTAAATCCCATGCTTACGGCACGCAGATACTCTTTCCTGGTTTCCACCTTCTCCGCCAGAAAAAGAATACGGCTTTTATATTTGTCAATCAGCATTTGAAGGTCCTTACCCGATACCGCCGGAAATTCCACCTTGATGATATCGGCAAGTTCGATCAACGGAAGATATTCTTTGGAATACTGCTCCAGGACAAAGTCATCCAGTGCCAGCATGTAGCCCCTTTGCTTTAGCTTCCTGCACGCCTCCACCACTTCTTTTGTTGCTTCCACCCTTTCAAGAATTTCAATGACCACCTTCTCTTTCGGCAGCATATATGCCAATTCCCCTAAAAGCAGATTTTGCGAAAAATTTATAAAACCCCTGGTTTCTTCAACCAGCTCCTTAAATCCAAAAACAAAAAAAGAGTCATTTATTAAAGCAATAGTTGACTGGTCATCATCAGTACCCTCATAATAATTATTAACACTTTTCCTGTAAAGCAGCTCGTATCCGTAAACACGCATTTTGCGGTTGAATATCGGCTGCCTTGCAACATACACATTCATACTAGTCTGCTCCTTAACGTTCAGGTTTACCTCAAAGTTTTATTTCATTATTTTCACCTTTTGATCGTTCTAATTATATTCGTACACTGTAAAGCAGGTAGATATAAAATTGTGAATTTAGAAAAAAAAAGAAGATAATTTTTTTATTCTATTGCGTTTTATCTGAAAATGTACTATTTTGAGAAAAAAAGGAGGTGTTTTTTTGCAAGAGAGCAAGAACTATCTAAAAAGGATAATGGACATTTATCAGAAAGTAACGGGTACCGGTCTATTTTGTTTTGATACCCAGCTGACTCTTGTTACAGTTCTTCCGGAAAATATTTCCGTTTATAATTATAACTGCTTAGGTATGAACCGGCTTATCTCTTTCCTTGCAGAAACATTTTCTCAGGTACCTTCAAAAAACCGGTACTATGCCTATTTTCTGCATAACAGCATCATCTGCCACATTGTATTTTTAGTCAGGAATAACCGTTATACCGGTGCTTTTGTATCGGAACCTGTTCTTGTAAAACAAATGACCGAGTCCGAAATAAAAAGCTTCGGTTCTTATTTGAAACTCCCCCCGGAGGGAAGCACTGATCTTCTGAAGGTACTTTCGAAAGCCAGGATTATTCCTTATGAGCGGGCTATGACTTTTGGGACCGTTCTGTTCAGTCTGTCCCAAACCTTATACTGTGAAGACTCCGCTCTTCAGGTGATTCGCAGTCCCCATAAGATTTTTGATTCGTTACAGGAGATACGTCCCGCTTCCTTACCTGATTGGAATGCCATAAGCTCCGAACGCCATACCCCTGCCGCTTTATACCAGAGCATCAAATGTGCCATTCAGGAAGGGGATGTGGACAAACTGCTAAAACTGATGAACAAGTCCAGTGCGGCCAATGCGCCGATGCACCAGCTTCACAGAACCGACCATGTAAGAAGTATCAAAAACAGCTTTATCAAAGCCTGCTCTATGGCTTGTTATGCGGCAATCGAAGCCAATGCCCCCTATGCGCAGACTCTGGATATTGCCGATGATATGATTCTAAAGATGGAAGCCGTCAATAATATTGCCGAATTGTACGAATTGATGAAAGCTGCCCTTCTTGAGTTTGCACGTGCAGTTTTGGAAAGACGTAAATATGCTTATTCCAAACCAATCCGTAAAGTCATGGATTACCTCTATGCTCATTACAGTGAAAAAATTACCCTTGATGATTTGTCGAAAATCACCAACCTGAGTACATATTATATATCCAATCTCATAAAAACCGAAACCGGCCTGTCCCTCCATGATAATATCAATAAGATCCGTATTGAGAAAAGCCAAAAGCTTCTTCTCGAAAGAAACAGCAGTATCCTGGAAATTACACAAAGTGTGGGCTATCGCTATCAGAATCATTTTGCCGCCATATTTAAAAGATATACCGGTATTACTCCAACGGAATACCGCAATGCGATGGGATCAGAACAAATACCCAACTCATTGCCGGCAGAAAAAACAGGGGGAGGGGAAACGATTTCCCTGGCACTTCAACAGTTAAAAACGAAACTAACGGTATTTTCCGGTACCTTTGACATAGCCCGGATTGTAGATCCCTTAGACCATAATTCCTGGATTCTCCACGGGCAGGATTTGCCTGATTCCAGGCTGATATGTTATAGTTTTTGGAATAAAAACCAATCCTGTGAAAATTGCATTTCCATACGTGCCTATATACAAAATGATACTTTTTTCAAGATTGAACAAAAAAACAGCAGCACTTTTCTTGTTCTGGCTTTTCCGCAGAATGTGGGGAAAAATGTTTATGTCGCAGAAGTTTTAAAAGATATTTCAAACCAGTCTATCTTAAGCATTGACAACAGTCGGACAGAAGTTTTAGATAGTTATGAGGAAGAAAAAGATTCCCTTACAGGACTGTATACCAGATATTATATTGACAAGCAGCTGTCTTTGGAAATCCGGAAAAACAGGCTTGAGCAGCGGCCTTTTACAGTTCTGCTGGCTGCCCTTACCATAGAGGAGGAATCAGACACGGTAGACTTACTGCTCTCGGAACTTGCCTTAACTGTCTGTGGCTGCTTTCGTACCTCACAGGACTGGGCTGGACGCTATACAGGCAAAGTCTTTCTTATTGCATTGAATGACTGTACGGAATCCCAGGCCGGAGAATTTTCCCGTCTCATCCGTAAAAACTTTGAAAGCAGAATCCAAAATCATGAACATGCCGGCGATAGCTTTAAACTCAACTTCGGCATACAAACGCTTACTGAGGATATCAGCGAAGCAGGGGCATTTCTCTATTTGACATTTGCAAATCTCTATAATGAAGCAAAGCCGGATACCTGATGATTTTCAAATATCCGGCTTTGCCGTTAAGCTCAAGACATCTTTATGTAATATTAAATAAAAAATTTTAAAAACTTTGTTATAAGTCATGAATTTACATAATTTGCATTATTTTGGTTGAAAAAACAATAAACAGGGTGTAAGATATCATTATCTTGAATATAAGTGAGGTGAAGCCTATTGGTTTTAAAATGACTTGCCTTGTCTGCCTTCTGGTGCTGGCTGTAATAAGGGATATTAAATCTTGCAGGATCAGCAATTATCTGATTGTCTTCGGATTAATCGTTGGAATTCTTTTTCATCACTTTGAGAATGGATGGACAAGCATAAGTATATGGGGTCCGGGCATTTTAATACCGGTACTGTTCCTGTTTCCGCTGTTTCTGCTAAAAGCGCTGGGAGCAGGAGATATAAAGCTTTTTTCTGTTATTGGCTGTTTTTATGGAACTGCCTTTGTTATTAAATCTGTTGGGGCTGCCTTTCTGATTGCAGCAGTCATGTCATTTATTTATCTCATAAAACACAGATTGGTCTTTCAGCGTTTGCATTATCTGGTAACTTATATCCAAACCATCACATCCAATTATTATAATAAAAGATTGAAAGGAAAAACGGAAGAGACTATTTGCCGGTTTTCCGATTTGAGTTTACAGCTGGGTGTCATTCATTTTTCGCCTGCAATTTTAACTGCTGTTCTGTTACAGCTTATTTTTCATATCTATTAATTGATGTCAGACCTTTTTATGCAATAGGAAATTGTATTCTATCGCACAAAAAGCCCGGACTCTTTGTTCTATACCCAGGAAGAAAGGAGGAAAAAATATGAGCTGTACTTTGGCTGTTTATGACAGGGAAACCGAATATGCCAATCAGCTTATGGATTATATAAAAAGAAAACATAAAAAATTGACGGTGAGGGTCTTTACGAATCCGGATAGTCTGAGGGAATATTCAAAACAGAACCCGATTCGGATACTTCTGATAAATGAAAATATAATGCGGGAGGAAAACATACCGCCAGAGGAAATAAAGCAAAATCATATAAAAAATATATGTATCTTATCAGAGGATAATTGTTCTTCCGATAACGCCGGGTATCCGGTGATTTATAAATACCAATCTGCGGACACCCTGATAAAGGAGCTTTTTTCTTATTACCCTCTCCAGGAGGTGCAGGGCGGAACTAAAAATTCTTCTGAACATACAGAAATAATCAGTGTTTTTTCCGTTGACGAAGGAGTCAGCCGGCAGGTTTTTGCATATTCTTTGGCAAATCAGTATGCAGCAATAAAAAAAACTTTATATGTCAATTTGGATATTTTTCCGGTTTTACCTATATTTCTGGGCTATAAATCGGAGAATGGCTTATCCGAATTTATTTATTATCTAAAACAGAATCCTTCCAATTTAATGCATAAGATGAACGGTATTATAACAAAAAGAAACAAACTGGATTATATCGAAGGAGTTTCTTTTGGACCCGACCTGTATGAACTTACGGCAGAGGATATGAATCTGTGGCTGAGTGAGATAATGCGAAATACTGCTTATGAGGTGGTTGTATTTGATGTAGGATGTTATTTTCATGCAGGGACAGAACTGTTCAGAAGCACAGGCAGATTGCTTCTGCTGTTAGGAGAAAATACCTGGGAGCAGGCAAAATATCGTAATTTTATAGAGCAGCTGAACTGGGCAGGCCATGAGGATATATCCGAAAAAATAACCCCGGTACCGTTGACGGAAGAAGAGAGGGCAAAGCTTCAAAGCTTTACAGCCGATAATTTTGATTGGGAGACGGGCAGCTATGATTTGGCGGCACAGTATTTGAGAACATAACTATGTTATAGGAGCAGGTAATTAAAATAATATTTGGTAAAGATAATGATACATAATACATTACAGTTAAGAGGTGGATATGAATACACAGAAGCAGGAACTTCAGGAAGTGGTCATAAAGGAAATCGATTTATCAAAAGAGCTGAACGATGAAGAAATCCTGGAGCTGATTGATAAAATTTTATTAATCAGAAGTAAAAGCAGCTATATAAGTATGCAGGATAAAAGACGGCTCAGAAAAGAAATATTCAATTCAATACGAAGGCTGGATATATTGCAGGAGCTGGTGGAAGATACTACCATAACGGAAATTATGGTTAATGGTGCAAAAAATATATTCATAGAGCAAGATGGCTCAATCCGTCCCTGGAACAAACAGTTCGAATCGGAGAAAAAATTAGAGGACGTGGTGCAGCAGATTGTATCCAAGTCAAACCGTATTATAAATGAAGCCAGTCCCATTGTGGATGCCAGGCTGCCTGACGGCTCCAGAGTTAACATTGTTCTCCCGCCCGTAGCCATGGAAGGGCCGGTGGTGACTATCAGAAAGTTTCCCGATCAGCCTATAACCATTCATAAATTAATTGAAATAGGCGCTATATCGGATGAAGCTGCACGGTTTTTAGAGAAACTGGTAATTGCAGGATACAATATATTTATCAGCGGCGGTACAGGCTCCGGTAAAACAACATTTCTGAATGTACTTTCTAATTTTATCCCTAAGGATGAGAGGGTAATTACCATAGAAGATTCTGCGGAGCTGCAGATTAAGGCAGTACCCAATCTTGTCAGGCTGGAAGCCCGCAATGTAAATGTGGAAGGAAAAAATGCGGTGACCATAAGGGATTTAATAAAATCTAGCTTGCGAATGCGGCCCAATAGAATAATTGTGGGGGAAGTAAGGGATGCGGCGGCAATTGACATGTTGCAGGCCATGAACAGCGGACATGACGGATCTTTATCCACAGGTCATGCCAATTCAACGGTGGATATGTTAAGCCGTCTGGAAACTTTGGTTCTGATGGGAGCAGATATTCCTCTGATGGCAGTCAGGAAACAGATAGCCTCTGCCATCGATATCATCGTACATTTAGGAAGGCTGAGGGATAAAAGCAGAAAGGTGCTTGAGATTTCGGAAATATTGGACTGTACGGACGGGGAAATTGAAGTGAATAAATTATATGTGTTTAAGGAATGCGGCGAAGATAAAAACGGGCAGGTTATAGGACAACTGCAAAAGACAAATAGTGAATTAATTAATTTATCAAAGTTAAGTAAAGCAGGAATTCTATGATAAAGGATTATAATCAATACCAATTTACAAAAAAGGAGCAGATTGGCTATTTCATGCAGGGAGCAGCCATAGGAGCAGGAATGGGTATTTTATTTTATTCCAATCTGCCGGGAATTTTATTATTAATTCCTTACGGCTTTGTTCATATACAAAATAAGAAGAAGCAGTTGATTAAAAAAAGAAAATGGCAGCTGAATTTAGAGTTCAGGGATGGAATATCCAGCCTGCTGGCAGCATTAAATGCAGGTTATTCCGTTGAAAATGCATTTTGTCAGGCTGTCATGGATTTAAAGCTTATGTATCCTCCCGGCGCCCTGATAGTTTCCGAATTTGAGGGAATTGTTAACCAGATAGAGATGAACCGGACAGTTGAAACGGTTTTAATGGACTTTGCAGGCAGAGCCGGTGTTGAGGATATCGCTAATTTTGCCGAGGTGTTTGTGACTGCGAAAAGGACCGGCGGGGATATAATTAAAATTATCCGGACCACCGGAAATACCATTAACGATAAAATTGAAGTTAATAGAGAAATAATAACGTTAATAACCGGCAAAAGGTTTGAGTCCAATATTATGAGTCTGATACCGATTTTTATTATTATATATTTAAGGTTATTTTCGTCCGGGTTTCTGGACCCGCTGTACCATAACCTTTTTGGGTATGTTTTCATGACGGTCATATTGGTATTATATTACGGTGTTTTCTGTTTAACGCAGAAAATTGTGAGTATAGAAGTATAAGCGGGCTTATGAACGGCTGCCTTTTATGTAGCCAATTATATATATTTATAATAATAAGCAGAAAGGTAAGAAGATTGGAATGATTTTATTTAACTTGATAATAATGCTCACCTTTATGATACTCTGGTTTATTACTAAAAATTACGAAATCGAAACCGTCGGAAGCCTTGATAAAAGGCGATACCCGTTAAAGTCCTTATTCTCCCTCGGATTTTTTATTATGGACAGGCTGGGAGCAGATAAAAACAAGGCATCCGATAACTTGGAGGAACCGCTTAGGGCTTTATATGTAGGGGAACAGGCGGCTATAATAAGAAGGCTGTATCTGTGCAATAAAACAGTAATCGCTGTAATGATAATATTTGGAGCCAATTTTTTTGCCCTGATAAGTAATTTACAGCTTTATAATAATAAACAGCTGTCGGACGGAGTATACATTCAAAGGCCGGGATATGAGGAAGGAGTTAAATCCGTAGACCTTTTGGTGAATGTTACAGATAAGAATTCAACGGTTTTGGAGGAAGAGATACGTCTGGATGTGGAAGAGAGACATTATGATAAAGAAGAGAAGGTAAAGATGTTCCAACATGCAAAAGACTACCTTGACGCCCATATCTTAAATAATAATGAATCATCGGAAAGAATCCTGTCTGACCTTGATTTTATATCACAGATACCGGAAACCGGAATAACAGTTACATGGGTTACCGGGAATAATGAAATAATTGATGCAGCAGGAAAGGTATACAATGAAGAATTACAGGAGGAGGCATTGGTCTGGGTAACGGCAGAGATTACATATTATGAAGACAAAGAGGAATATACCCGGTATTTTAAAGTTTTGCCGAAAGAATATACAGGGGAAGAAATAATAAGGAAAAAACTGAACGACGCCCTGAGTGCAGCCGATGTACAATCAAAAACAGAAGATAAGCTGCCGCTTCCGGACACTTTGAATCAGGAGCAGGTAACCTGGGCGGAGAAAGAAGACAATACCGGATGGCTGTTTCTGCTGTTCGGAGCTATATTGGCCGTACTTACATATTTGCTGATGGATCGAGATTTATACGGTAAAGTGGAAAAAAGAAACAGGGAAATGCTGCTGGATTATCCGGAAATCATAAATAAATTCACACTTTTGGTGGGAGCGGGCATGTCTTTATCCAATGCCTGGTGTAAAATTGCAAAAGATTATAAAGAGAAAGGGACAGAAAAGCGGTTCGCCTATGAAGAAATGGGAATAACCTACGGGGAATTAATGTTGGGAGCCTCTGAAATTACGGCCTATGAACGGTTTGGTAAGAGGGCAAAATTACTTCCCTATCTCAGATTCAGTTCTTTGTTGGCCCAAAACGTAAAAAAAGGCTCGGCAGGATTACTGAGCCAGCTGGAGCTGGAGGCTGCCCAAGCCTTTGAAGAAAGAAAAGAACTGGCAAAAAGAATGGGAGAAGAAGCAGGCACAAAATTACTGATGCCAATGATGCTGATGCTGGTTGTTGTATTGGCTGTCATCCTGGTTCCTGCATTTTTATCCTTCCGGATATAATATGGGGGCCAATTTTATACGCCGTTTACAGCTGCCGGAGCAGCCATGTTGTAAAGTGTAAAGAAAAGTTTCTTCTCAAAGTGAATTGTAACAGAGTTATTGACTTATAGTTTTGAGATGCCGCAAAGAGGATTATGTTTGAAAAGGACAGAATAAAACGGAAAGAAGAAATATTTGTGAAAGGCAGGAAAGGGTTATGAATAAAATAAAAGAATTTATCAGAGAAGAAAGGGGTGTCGGGGTAGTGGAAATTATACTTATTTTGGTCATTTTAATTGGTTTGGTTATTTTATTTAGAACTACAATAGTAAAAATCGTAACGGATATATTAGGTTCCATTACTAACAATACGAGTACCTTTAAATAAAAATAAGCCCAATACCGGGCAGAGGGGGATAAAAATTGAAAGAAAAGGAAAAAAGGGGATCCATTACGGTATTTTTAAGCCTTATATTGCTGTTGATTCTGGCGGTTGCCATGACCACCATTGAAGCCGCCAGAGTAAATGGGGCGAAGGTATATACGGAACGTGCCCTGCAGTCAGCCATGGATTCCGTATTGGGGGAATATTATCTGCCTCTGTTTCAGGAATACCATCTGTTCGGGCTGGACAGCGGATATGGTACGGATAACATGGCTTTGGATACCGTGACGTCTAAAATGACGGACTATATGGAATATACTTTTAATCCGGGCAAGGGACTTAAGACTCCGGGCGGCAGCCCATACGAATACTTTGATTTGTATGGAATAAATATATCCCACGTTAATATAAACAGGGTAAATACCCTTAAGGATTTTGACGGCAAATTATTCATAAACCAAGCGGTTTCCTATATGAAATATAAGGAGGTGGGAGAGAAACTCGAAAGTTTTTTACCTAAGCTATCCGATACCCTGGATACGAAAACAGTTCAGGAAGTATTATTAAAAAAACAGGAAACAGCAGATAGCCTGTATGAAGTAGATAAAAGAATTTTGAGTTTAATGCAATTGATCGACGGTATAACTATTAGTGAGAAGGGAGTTAAAGTAAACGGCGACGGTAAAATAGCAGTACAGGATGATTTTGTAAAAAAAATTTTTGTATTGCCTGTATCAATGACAAATACGGGAGTTCAAAATGAATTGGCATTCAACTCCCTTAGCAGCCATTATATAAATCCCGGCCAAATGATAGCTTCAGCCATGGCAGATATGGATTCCCTGAACAAAAATGCGCTTAAAAAAGATTCGGCCGACGAAACTTATCAGCGGTTAAAATCCGTTGATCAAAGCAGAATTAAGTCTTCCCAAGAACTGGATGCGCTGAAACAGTCCATTACAAAAGCCAAAAAGAAATTAGATGGCTATAAACAGACCGAAAAAAGTTTATTAAAGTCTCTGAATAAATATATGAAAACACTGGATAATTTGGTGGAAGATACACTGCCCGTCATAAGGAATGCACAAACAACGGCTGACGATTTAATCCGGATGCAGGAGGCGGCAGGCACAAAAATACAGGCTTATGAAAATTTCTTATCGGGAAATAAAGAACTATTTAGTGAAGAATTTTATCAGGGCTTATTGGAAGACCTATCTTCTATGGTAAAATATAAAGGTTTTGGAAGTGACGGCGGCAATTCAAATATTGAATATGACTTTAAAGGCATGAGGGATACGCTTAGCATGGATGAAAATATATTAGTTTCTTTAAAACAGGATACCCGGATGAGGGTAACAGCAGATAAGGAGTCCTGGATTACACTTAAGGAAGCTCTTGTCAATATTAAAAGTAACATATCCGGTTATAGCTATGAAAAGCTTCAGTTTGACTATAGCACTTTGGTAAGGCCCGTAGAAAGTGATTCCTTTTTTTCAGGTATTAAATCCCTGCTGGAAGATGGAATAATGGGACTTATAATTCAAGACACGGAGGAAATCTCAGGGAAAGTATTAAGGAGTGCCGCCTTGCCTTCCGCGGTACAAAAAATCCCGTCAGGTGAAGAGCCTGCGGATTTGATTTCTTCTGTTGTTAAAATCAATCTTTTGGGAGGAGGGGATTTATTATCCGGAATACTGGGCGACTTTGGTAAAAACATTGATTTTAAGGAAGCGGTATTAAGCAAAGCGGAAGGAGCAGGTAATTTTCTGCTGCTGCAGGAATACCTGCTTGAACATTTTTGCAGCCTGAGTGACCCCGGTTTATCCGATGAAATGAAAGCGCTGGATTACGAACTGGAGTATATTGTTATGGGTAAAAGCTCTGATTACGGGAATTTAAAGGCGGTCCTTATGCGTATTCTATTCATCCGTACCGTAATGAATATGATAACATTATTAAGCGACAAGAAAAGCAGGGAAGAAGCCCGTGCTTTAGCAATCGGTTTCGTTGGTTTTACGAATCTCCCCGCTTTAGTGGAAATAACAAAAATGATTATCATAACCGTTTGGGCCTTTGCGGAATCCCTCGTTGACATTTCGGCCTTAATTCAGGGTAAAACATTACCCTTCCTGAAAAAGGGCAGTGATATCCGGATAGGGCTTTCTGAATTATTTTATATAAATAAGGATTTGATAGACTCTAAAGCGGATGCAATAAAGGAGGATAAAACTCTAAGTGAATTGAGCTATCAGGATTATCTGAAATTATTTTTATATATGGAAAGTCAGGAGAATAAAAGTTTCAGAGCAATGGATTTGATACAGGAAAATATCCGGTTAAAGTATGAGGACACTTTTTCCGTAGTAAACTGTATCCTTGGCTTTCAGGCAGATGCTGAATTTAAAATGGACTCCAGGTTTATAAAACTGCCGTTCATAAAACAGATGTTAAACAAGAAAGATAACGGCTATTTTTTTCGTACGGTCATGGAATACGCTTATTAGCAGCTGTCATTTAATCAACCGCCTTTTTATTTTTGTGTCTTACACTTTAACCACACAAAACGTCTTATTTTAGAATGGATTGGGATATCCGTTCTTGTCCAATTTTATCTGGAAAATCAACTATTAAAATAATCTAATAAAATCAAACAATTTCTCTCTCCAAGGAAATATCATCCAAAAACATTTTCCGGAACGGATATCCCAATCCATTCTAAACATGGTATTCGTTACAGTTCGGTTTTAGCAAAACTGCAACTAATGATGCATGCACATATGTCTCGGGTTTTCTGTGACTTTCGCTTCGCTACACTCACAAAAACACCTCGCGGTACCATAGGCTGAACTGTAACAGATATTAACTAAGTATCCCTATAATGAGGAAAGGCCATAAGAATGAAGAAGAAACTTTTAAAGGTAACCTGCGGCTCCTTGACGGTAGAGGCAGCATTGGTTTTACCGGTTTTTATATTCATAATAATTGCATTTATGTATTTCTTACAGATTATCAGAATACAGGAAAATATTCAGAATGCCATTACGGAAACAGGGTATTTTACGGCTAAGTATGCTTACGTATATGATTACGTTATGAAATATGAGAAAGAGGGCTCCGCAGGTTATAAAAATATAGATGAAAAAGAAGCTGAATATGAAACAGAAGGCAAAGAAAAATCCCAGGAGAATTCAGCTTCCATACTTGACTCAAGTATGGAAGCTGCCATTGCAATGGGAATTGACAGCACTTACTATAAGGTCAAATTGGGGGAGTATCTTAATGTAACTAATATAAACCATTCTTGTATCGAGAATGGGTTCAACGGGGTGCATACCTATTTATCCGGTTTTATGAGAGAAGACAATGCGATTGATATTATAGTAACTTATAATATCCGGCTTCCGCTGTTATTTATAAATATAAAAGATATACCTGTAATGCAGCGGGTCCGGATGAGGGGCTGGAACGGCCATGAGGTTACGGCAAAGAATCCGTCTTCGGATACGGACCAGGAGAATCCGGAAATGGTTTATATTACGGAAACCGGAACCGTGTATCACTTGTATAAAGACTGTACTTATCTTAAGTTATCCATAAAAGAAGTAGATTTTGACCAGATTGCTTTCCTGCGGAATGATTCCGGGGGGAAATATAAGAAATGCAGCTTATGCAGTGACAACGGAGATGTTTCAGGGCATAAAACAGTATATATTACGAATACCGGGGACCGGTACCATTATAATTTAAGCTGCAGCGGCTTAAAGCGGACCATAATTACTATCCGGATTTCTGAAACCGGAGACAGAAGCTTATGCACCCGTTGCAAGGCAAAAAAGAAATAGGATGCAAAGCCCCTTGTAAACCGGAAGAAAAGACGGAATATTAGAAAAAGATGGAAGGACGGAATAAAAGAATGATTCAAAAAGATTTCATAATGGCTATCATATCCGGTATCTGGCTATTACTATGCAGCTGGCAGGATATCAGAAAGAAAAGAATACATATCATATTGATTGGCGCCGGATGTATAACCATACTGCTTGGTTCTTTTTTAACAGGTGAAATTTCAATCTGGAGCCGTCTTGCAGGGTTAAGTCTGGGGATTTTATTACTGATTTTAAATAAAATAAGCAGAGGACAAATCGGGACGGGGGACGGACTCATTGTAAGTATTATTGGAGCGGGAATGGGATTTAACCATATTGCGTTTATTTTAGCATATGGTTTATTTGGTTCGGCAGTTTTTTCTATTGGTTTAATCCTGTTTCATAAAGCGGGCAGAAAGGTTACGATACCCTTTATTCCGTTTGTATTTTTAGGATATTTGGGGGTGCTTTTTAAATGATGAAAAATACTGTAAAGGGAAGTTATACGGTTGAAGCCTCATTGATATTCCCAATGATTTTGTTTATAATCATTGGCTTCATTTATCTGGGTTTTTATCTGCATGATCAAGATAAAATAGAAGCGGTTATAAATGAAACTTTGTTGAAGAGCAGAAATTTAATACAAAACGACACTGATATAAAGAGTGGAATTATGGATTACGAGAAATATTATAAAAGAGGCATATTATACTCCCTTCAGAATAATCTGCAGGATAAAAAACAGGAGATTTATAACTATCTTCAGACACAGCTAAACAAGGGATTATTTATTGCAGACATTAATTACATTGGGATTGAAGTCAGTCATACCAGCATAAGCATTGAAATTAAAGCCGAAATGGAACTTCCTTTTTGGGGCGTACAATCCTTATTTGACGGTAAAACGCAGGTAACGGGATATAATTCTACTGCCGTTCAGAATAATACGGAATTTATCCGTATCTTTGATATATTTTCAAGTGTGGCTGAAAAAGTACCGGCAATAGATAAATCGTTAAAAAAGCTGCAGCAGATACTGGACAAATTCGCCGGAGCGGAGGTAGGCTATGCCCCAAGCTGAGTATGTCAGAGATATGCATAATAATTATATCGTATTAGAAGGGATGGAAGGAAAAGTATCAGTATATGGTACCAGGATGCTCCTGAATAATACTATACCGGGATTATTAAAAATGGAGTTAAGATGCATTGACCAAATGGATTTATTTTATTATGATATTACGTCCAAAAAATCCGTTGCTTCTGTCTGCGGGAATAAATCCTTAAATTATGATGAACTCAGGAAAATATTGTCCCAAATAATTGAGGCTATTGAAAAAAGCAGAGAATACCTTCTTTTAGAAGATGATTTTATTATAGAACCCGATTATGTATTTATCGACGACGACTCAAAGGATATAGAATTATGCCATCTGGTAGGAAGAGAAGAGAATATCAGGGAACAATTAAGCAAATTCATGGAATTTTTAATGAACAAAGTGGATTATAAAGACGAAGATGCGGTAGTATTGATATATGCCATGTATAAAGAAAGTAAAGAACCGGATTGTACATTTGATAAATTGAAAAAGGAATTAAATAATAAGAATCGTAAAACCAATAGGAAGAAAAATACAACTGTTAATGAAGGCCATACAGAAAGTTTAAAGGAGCTTAAGCAAACAGACAACAAGGATAAGAACAAATCCGGCAAACAAAAGAACCAAAAGGATAAACAACAGGAAAATAAACCTCAAAATCAGGTATTGCACAATCAGAATGCCAGTAATAAAAAATTACGAAATCAATATTCGGACCATTCCGGCGGCAGTTTTTTTTATTCCGATATTCTATCCCGGTTTCAGGATTATATAAATTATTGTCTAGGGAGGAAAAACCAAGTCGCAAAAATGCCGTATACAGCGGTATCTATGCAGGAAGAGATTGAAAGTGAGAGGGAAATTTATTATTATGGCAGAAAAACCTACCTTTTGGCAGGTCTTTCCTTTTTATGCGGAATTATTATATTCCTATTGGCCATTCAGCTGAAATTAATGCACAATTCCTTTGGAACACATATTGATAATATTAAATTATTTTCCTGTATATTAGTAATTGGCTGTGCCGAGGCTTATGTTTTGGTAAAATTATTTGATACGAAATATAAACTTACCAAAATTAAAACGGAAGTGGATTATATAGAACCCGGTCAGGAAATTGGCAGCGGTGATATTGATAAAACCATAAGCAAAATTCAAGGACAGGGAGAGCCACGATTAAATCAAAGTGATATAAATCAGAGTTACGGTAATCCGGATGCAATAAATACCTGCAATATAAACCGTTATGCTGTTAGTGAGGACGGAACCCGAATCTTGTGGACGGATAATCATGATTCCGAGCAGAATAAAACGGAAATTCTTGCGCCTCTTCTGCCACCGGTAGGATATGAACTGATAAAGGATAATAACGGAGAGGAAGAAAAAGTTCCGGTGGAACGGTTCCCCTTTATTATCGGCAAGCTGACAGAGGGCATAGATTTAACCATTGAAGATAGGTCTGTCAGCCGCCGCCATGCCAGGCTTACAAACCAAGACGGTAATATTTTCCTTATGGATTTGAATTCTACCAATGGTACTTTTCTTAACGGTATGAAAATGGACGAAAATAAACTTTATCTGATTTCGGATATGGATGAAATCTCCTTTTCACAGGTAAAATATATTTGGAAGGTTAACAGGAAAGCGATTTGATTCCCTTGTATTAAAAGAGAAAGAATAGTATAATCTACAATAAGGAATCGTTTGTTCCATAAGTATTTTACTATAATTAACGGTAATGTGGAGGGAAGCTGCGTGAAAAAATATGTAATGGCATTGGATCAGGGGACTACCAGTTCGAGATGTATACTATTTGATAAAAAGGGGCAAATCTTAAGTATTGCCCAAAAGGAGTTTGAACAGATTTACCCGGTTGCCGGCTGGGTGGAACACAATCCTATGGATATATGGTCATCGCAGATTAGTGTAGCGGCAGAGGCCATGGCGAAAATAGGGGCGGATGCGGAAGAAATAGCCTCTATCGGTATTACCAATCAACGGGAAACCACCATTGTTTGGAATAAAAATACCGGTGAACCTGTTTATAACGCCATTGTCTGGCAATGCAGAAGAACCTCGGATATGATTCAGGAATTAAAGAAATCCGGGTTTGATAAGGTGATACGCAATAAAACCGGACTTGTGCCGGACGCATATTTTTCCGGTACTAAAATAAAATGGATATTAGACCATGTGAAGGGTGCCAGAGAGGAAGCCATGGCCGGTAATTTACTGTTTGGCACGGTGGACACTTGGTTAATATGGAATCTTACCAAAGGCAGGGTTTTTATTACTGACTATACCAATGCTTCCCGGACAATGCTGTTTGACATTAAGAAACTAAAATGGGACGAAGACATATTAAATGAGTTAAATATTCCATATTCCATGCTGCCGGAGGTAAAGCCCTCCAGCTGTATTTACGGGCATACGGATTCCGGACTGCTTGGGGGAGCCATCCCCATCGCCGGCGCTGCGGGTGACCAACAGGCTGCTTTATTCGGACAATGCTGTTTTGAACAGGGGGAAGTTAAAAATACTTATGGAACGGGCTGCTTTTTATTAATGAATACCGGAGAAGAAGCGATTTGGTCCCGGCATGGATTATTAACTACCGTTGCAGCCAGCGAAAATGACAAGGTGCAATATGCACTGGAAGGCAGCGTCTTTGTTGCAGGGGCAGCAATTCAATGGCTCCGTGATGAGCTTGGTATTATTGATACGGCAGCCCAGTCGGAAGAATATGCCATGTCGGTAAATGATACCAATGGTGTCTATGTGGTCCCGGCATTTTCCGGGCTTGGAGCACCTTATTGGGACCAATATGCGCGGGGTACCATTGTAGGAATAACCAGAGGATTTAATAAAAATCATCTGGTACGCGCAACACTGGAATCCATTGCATATCAGACCGAGGATGTACTTAAAGCCATGGAACAGGATGCAGGGAATAGCTTAAAAACTTTAAAAGTGGACGGAGGGGCTTCTGCCAATAATTTTTTGATGAAGTTTCAGGCAGATATTCTGGATGCTGTGGTATACAGACCGTCCTGTATTGAAACCACTGCATTGGGAGCTGCATATCTGGCAGGACTGGCAACAGGATATTGGAAAGATACAACGGAAATTAAGAAAAATTGGGCTTTATCTAAAACTTTTACACCTGATATAACGAAAGAAAAACGGGAAGAATTAATCAAAGGTTGGAAGAAAGCGGTAAAACGCTCCTTTGAATGGGCATAAAGTAGGAGATTTCGATATATAAAACTCTAAGATAAAGGATTATTATTACATGATAATAGACAAAATCAGAACAAAACTGTTACAAAAAGGATTCCGGGAGGTTCAGGTAAATGTTAGGGGCATTTATCTCCTTTCCTATGCCGCCGGCATTGAAATCAGCTTAGTTGCGTTTTTTGACTGTCCGACCGGAATGGAATTTACGCCGGATCAATATAAAAATATTCAAAGTCAGCTTTATAAGAATTATTCTGAACGAGGGTTTGACCCAGTCCGTTTGCAGTTAATTATCTGTACTAATCATGTGGAAGCAATCCGCAGTTTTCAGGGGAATGGGGAAAATGAATGGATTATTGATATGATAAACGGGCGGCTGATTATCTATGAAAATCAGAAGTCTGATTTTATCGGTATAAGGAATGACATCGAAGAAATATTGTTAAGTTCACAGCTTTCTAATCTGGGAAATGAGCCTTTTTATGATACTCCCGACGAAAGACCGCTATATCCAGCTAACCGCTCCATATGGACTAAATACTTTTCTAAATGCAATACTTTTTTAGTTCTGATAAATGTGCTGGTATTTCTGATAGCAGAGAGAAACAGTACGTCCATACTGGCCAATCCTTTAATGGACGCGGGAGCCCTGTACTGGCCTGCCATAAAATACGGCAATGAATATTATCGGTTATTAAGCTATATGTTTCTGCATGGCGGCATGGAACATCTGGCCAATAATATGATTGTACTGCTGATTATAGGTGATAATATGGAAAGGGCGGCAGGTAAATGGAAATATATGATAATCTATTTTGGTTCAGGAGTTATTGCAGGTATTGCATCTATGAGTTATAATATGGTAAATAATACAAATACGGTTTCCATAGGTGCTTCCGGTGCTATATTCGGGGTAGTAGGAGCAATGGCATATATTGTAGCAGTTAATAAAGGCCGCATGGAAGACATCAGTACAAGGCAAATTATTCTGTTTGTAATATTCAGCCTGTATGGCGGGCTGACCAGCCAGGGCGTTGACAATGCCGCCCATATCGGCGGATTGCTGGCAGGGATCGCACTTGCGGCTGTACTATATCGTAAACAAAAGAAAATAGAACCGGAAAGG
This sequence comes from Lachnoclostridium sp. UBA903, assembly GCA_002294045.1. GTDB lineage: Bacteria > Bacillota > Clostridia > Lachnospirales > Lachnospiraceae > Anaerocolumna. Next base: position 49,518 of record DBEP01000022.1, read on the forward strand.
GGTTAATTGTATGAATGTAAATATCTATTATGGCGGGCGTGGGCTGATTGAAGACCCAACAATTTATGTTATAAATAAATTAACCGAGGTTTTAGAGGAAATACGTGTTAATGTCGTAAGATATAATTTATATGAGGAAAAGAATGGAATCGCCGTGCTGCCTAAGACCTTAAAGAAAGCGGACGGGGTCATACTGGCGACTACGGTGGAATGGCTGGGAATTGGCGGCTTTATGCAGCAGTTTTTGGATGCCTGCTGGCTGTATGCGGATAAGGAGCATATAAGCAAATTATATATGCTGCCGGTGGTTATGGCAAATTCTTACGGAGAACGGGAAGCGGAGCTGTTTTTAATAAAAGCCTGGGATATGCTTGGAGGAATATCCTGTAACGGACTCCATGCTTATGTGGAGGATCATGTAGATTTTGAAACGAATTCTACGTATGCACAGATTATTGAGAAACAGGCGGAAACATTTTATAAAATAATTAATCAGAAGACAAAGATGTTTCCTGCAAGCAGTTCGGTAATCAGGAATAATCTTTTAAAATCCAGTTCCATTGATTTGACTCCTCAGGAGAGCGAGCAGCTGTCCATGTATGTATCGGACGATACCTATGTTAAAAAACAAAAAGAAGATATTGAAGAACTGGCACAAATATTTAAGGGAATGCTGGAGACACAGGAAAACGAGTCAAACCAGGAGTTTCTCCGCAATATAAAAGAAAATTTTCATCCTCTGAATGATTTTAAAGCCAGTTATGCTATTACAATGAGTGATACCGGGAATACTTTGGTTATTGAAGTGAACGGTACTAATCTGGACTGCTTTTACGGAGAGAAAAATGATGCGGATGTTATAGCGAGAACCAGTTATGAAATTATAAACAGAATAATAAACGGACGCATGACGGTTCAAAGAGCTTTTATGTCGGGAGAGCTTACAGCAAAAGGAAATTTCAAAACGTTACGTACCTTTGATCAGATTTTTCAGTTTAATGTCCTTTGATAACTTTATCGTTTAGGGTTTCAAAGGATTAGCATAAAGCTAATCCTTTGAATAACAGGCATTTGGGGGGGTCGAAAATATGTAAATGTTGATTTTGTCATAAAAATCAGAATAACCAGTATGGAATATCCATATTGTTGAAACTGTGGCTATTAAAATAGTGGCAATTGGATTATAAAACTGGTTTTTTCCTTAGAAGAGGTTACTTCAATGGTACCATTATGAGCCGCAATGATATTGGAAGAAATTGCCAGTCCAAGACCGGAACCACCAGGCTTATAAGTTACGAATGGTTTGAAAATTGTGGGTAGTTCATCAGCCGGTATCATTTTACCGTTATTGTGGACTTCAATTATTAGATGTGATGGTGCAACCACCTTGCATACTAAGCTGATATAGCAGCCTCTGTCTGTTGCTTCGAATGCATTCCGGATTAAGTTATTAAAAACCTGCTTAATCTTAATTGAGTCTAAGGGATAGCTGGAGTAGTAGGGAATATCCGTATCCGCTATGGTTAATGTCAAATCAATACCGTTTTGCTCTGCCAGGGGTTGAAAGGTGCTTAAAACCGATTTAAGTAAAAGAAGAAAATTTTGATTTTGTTTTATTATTGTCTCACTATGGTTGAATTTACTAATCTCCGTTAATAAAGCTTCCAATTCGTTTATATCTTCCGTTAATTGAGTCCAGTATTTAAATTCCCTGGCTTCCGGGTGTACGGTTTCAATTAACTGTGCTGTACTTTTAATTAAGGTCAATGGATTTCGGATCTCATGAGAGATTTGTGAGGTAAGAAGCTTGCATTCTTTTATCGCTTTGTTAATAAAGTAAGCAAAATCATCGTTGGAATTCATTAATTCCTTTAGCTTTTGTTGTTCTTCCTTCGTAAACATTTTGTTCACCTCCTAAGCTCCATATTAGCAGAATATGGGATATTATACAATAAAATCTCATTTACAATAAACGACAGTAATCACTTTTATAATACTTAAAAAATGTATATTAATGTAATATTATTTGAAGAATTTTAATTATAACGATTTGGGAGGCAGAAATATGAGTAATAATTGTATATTTTGTAGGATTATTGGGAATGAAATTTCTTCTGTAACGCTGTATGAAGATGACGATTTTAAAGTAATAATGGATATATCTCCCGCTTCAAAGGGACATGCCGTCTTAATTCCAAAGAAACACGTTGCCAATATTTTTGAAATGGATGAGGAAACCGCATCGAAAGTATTCGTAGTGGCTGCAAAAGTGGCTAAAGCCATAAAAGAACAACTAAGGTGTGACGGGCTGAATATTTTACAGAACAACGGAGAAGCAGCAGGTCAGACAGTATTCCATTTTCATATTCATTTGATACCCAGGTTTAATAATGACTCCATTCAGATTACCTGGGCACATGACAGCTATGAGCAGGGAGAAGCGGAGACCATTGCCGCAGCCATCCGTTATAGGTTAGAGCGTGTTTAAAAAATTAATGCGCCGTTCTGAACGCTCCACTTTGCG
>DBEP01000022.1:52075-88858 GCA_002294045.1 Lachnoclostridium sp. UBA903
ATTTTTCAAACACGCTCTAGCATAATAGAAAGAAGTTTTAGCAGGCCTTCTTCCGGGCTGAGATGCTGCGCAGCAGGTCTTAAAGCGCTGCAAGCCCAGGGGCAGCGGCCCCTGGGCATTCTTATACAGAAGATTTTTATTTATAATTTATAAGGATACGTCCTTAATTAATTTTATTATGGTTTCAATAGAATTGTTTAATTTACTTTGGCTCATGGTTTCCATATAGGTTTTTCTGTTGGAATAAACGGCATCAACGGCGTTAAGCAGGGAGTCTCCTGTTAATGCCTCCTCCTTTAAAACATAACTGTATCCCTGACGTTCAAAGGACTCCGCATTCAGAAGCTGATCTCCGCGGCTGGAAGCTGCTGACAAAGGAATCAGGATATTTGGCTTTCTTAAGGCTAACAATTCACAGATTGCATTGGCGCCGGCCCTTGAGATTACCACATCCGCAGCGTCCAGAAGATCGCTGAGTTCTTTTTTAATATATTCAAATTGGACATAACCGGGGATATGATTTAAACTTTCATCTGCTTTACCTTTTCCGCATAGATGGATAACCTGATATTTATCAAGTAACGGCGGAAGAACTGCCCGGACGGCTTCATTAACAATAACAGAACCGGTGCTGCCGCCGACGATTAGAAGAACCGGTTTGCTCCGGTTAAAGCCGCAGAAATCCAGTCCCTGCAATTTATTGCCGGAAAACAGTTCCTGTCTGATAGGGGTTCCGGTTAACACGGCCTTCTCTTCCGGTAAATATTTTACGGTTTCGGGGAAGTTGGCACATACTTTTTTGGCAAAGGGAATACTTATCTTATTAGCCAAACCGGGAGTCATATCGGATTCATGGATAATTACCGGAACACCTTTTCTTTTTGCTGCCAGCACCACGGGTACGGACACGAAGCCTCCCTTTGAAAACACTACATCGGGCTTTAATTTCTTTATTAAATTTAAGGCTTCCATAAAGCCCTTAAGAACCCTAAAGGGATCACTGAAATTTTTAGGATCAAAATACCGTCTTAATTTGCCGGAGGAAATACCGTAGTAAGGAATGGTTAGCTCCTCAATTAGTTTTCTTTCAATTCCGTCATAAGAGCCAATGTAATGAACGTCATAACCTTCTTTTTTCAGTGCTGGAAGCAGGGCTATGTTGGGTGTAACATGTCCGGCAGTTCCACCACCGGTTAAGACAATACGTTTCATTCCTATTTCCTCCATTCCTTTAAAGCTCTTGTCAGCTGGTCAGGGCAGGAAGTCGCTCTTTGACCGCATTTTGTTCCTTCTAATCTGGTAATCACCTCATTAACCGGCATTCCAACCACTAATTTGGAAATACCTGCCGTATTGCCGGAGCAGCCTCCTTTAAAAATAACATTTTTAATTATGTCATCTTCTATCTCAAAACTGATTTCGGTGCAGCACACGCCGGAAGTTTTATATACCATATTTTTCGTATCCTTTCTTTATGTAAAACGTTTATATTAATGTATAAATATCGGCATAGTCTTGAGAGCCTTTTATTCCGGTTTTCTTATATCATAAACCAAAAACGCATAGACCAGAAACGTGTTTATGGTCCTGCTGTTCCGGACGGGGAATTTTCAGCAGCCCTTTTCTCTCCGTTTCCATTATATCATTTTTTTAGGACGGTGCAAGAATGAATTTATAACAGATACTAAAAATCACCTGTCAATGTAAAGGGCTGCCGTATGAATGCAAGGCAATTGCGGTAAACCGGTAGTCTTGCAGGAACGTATGAATTGGGCTATAATACTTCAATATAAACATAATAAACATATTTTAATATAAGGAGAACAGCGGTTATGGATAAACTGGGAATTATAGGTGCCATGGAGGAAGAAGTAAATCAATTGAAGGAAAAGATGACAGAGGTGCAAATTAAGAGTAAGGCAGCTATGGATTTCTATTCCGGGAGGCTGAATAACAGGGAGGTTGTTATTGTCCGTTCCGGAATCGGCAAGGTAAATGCAGCCATTTGTACACAAATCCTGGTGGATGAATTTAATATAGATATTGTTGTAAATACTGGTATAGCAGGTTCCTTAAAAAATGAAATCAACATAGGAGACATGGTCATATCTACGGATGCCCTGCAGCACGATATTGATGCAACCGGTTTTGGATACGAATACGGGGTTATTCCCAGAATGGAAACCTCCATATTCAAAGCGGACAAGGAGCTTACAGATAAGGCCGTACACATCTGCAGTCAGGTTAATCCTGATATTTCCGTATTTCCCGGCAGAATTGTAAGCGGGGATCAGTTTATCGATAACAAGGATAAAAAAGCCTGGCTGGCCAGACAATTTGCAGGATACTGTACGGAGATGGAGGGAGCAGCCATTGCCCAGACGGCTTATCTGAATCATATTCCCTTTTTGATTGTACGGGCTATATCGGATAAAGCGGACAACAGTGCCCATATGGACTATGATAAATTTGAAGCTGCAGCCATTGCCCGCACGGTTAGATTTATAACCGCTCTGATTGAGGCTTTTTAAAAATCCGGTAATTAAATTATAATCCGGAAGAATGGATATCAGGACAACTTTTCGTAGACACCATCAGACAGGTTAGTTCAAAATTGACCATAATAATATAAAAAGACTGAAAAATAATGATGAACCTTAAAGTCTCATGTGTCCCTTTGACCGGATTTGTCAATCGATTTTAAGGTCTCCTCTCTTTTCAAATCGAAAGTTATTCGTTATAATAACTGTAAATTAATGGGAAGAAAGGGGACTTTTTTGTGGTACAAGAGTTATTTGACAAGAATGTTTTTTCATACATAATGTTGGCTCTTTGCGCGTGTGGAATATTAGTAAAATTAATGTTGCATCTGGTTTATTCACGGCTGATTAAGGCTTCAGATAATATGGCTAAATCAAAGAATAAATTGACTCAAATGATGAAAAAAAAGTTTGAAACCTGTTATAAACTTAAAATAGGTGTGAATAATGTGGATATCTTTGTGGATAAATACGTTTTTCGGCATAGATTTTGTGGAATTCTTTTATCAACATGGGAGAACATTGGTGGACAAATTCTTATGCTATGTCTTTTAGTGGGTTCAATCAGTACGATTATCGGCCTTATTTATGAATGTGGAAAACCACAGATTTTAAGTACATTTTCTGTGGGTATTTTAACAAGCGGATTGTTGATATTTTTGGAGGGCTTAATCAACCTGTCCGGCAGAAAAGAATTAATCCGTCTTAATATGAAGGATTATTTTGAAAATATTTTAAAGGTGCGGTTAGAGCAGGAACAGGTGCAGCCTGAATTAATCGAACAGTATAAAAAGGAGTATCTCCGTGAGGAGGAGTCCCAGGCGTTGAACAGTTCTGAACTCCTGGCGGCAGCAAGTGAGAAAAATGTCAGACTGTCCAGAAAAGAAAAGAAGGACAAGCGTTCCGGATTAAAAGCCGAAAAAATAAAGCAAAAGAAACAGCAGAAGGCTGCCCTTAGGCTTGAAAAAGCAAATAAAAAAGCAGAAAAGAAAGAGGCTGTTTTAAAAAAGAAGGAAGAAAAACGGCTGGCAAAAGAAGAAAAGAAGCTGATTCGGATTCAGAACAGGCAAAAGGCCCGTGAGGAAGAAGAACGTATAAAAAAGGAAACAAAGCTTGCGTTAGAGAGAAAACGGGAGGCGGAAAGAGCTGAGCTGGAGCGGCTCAGGGCTGAGGCAAAGGCGAAAGAAGAGCTTAAAAAGGAAGAAAAACGCAGGCAGGAAGAAATTAAAAAGGCTTTATTATTAGAAAAGAAAGTTTCAAAAGAAATAAAAGGCAAGTCTCAGCCGGTAGAATATAAAACCATAGCTCAGGAAAGAAAAGAAAATTTAAAAAGAGAGGTCAGGGAACGCAGAAATATGCTGTCCCGTGAGAATGAAAAGGGTACTGTTTTACATAATAACCAGGATAACATGAATTCTATTTCCTTGACGGATGAAAAAGCAGCTTCAAAAAAAGCAGCGGAAGAAAGACCTGTAGCAGAAAAGCTGAACATGGAAGTTTTTAGAGCAGAGAAGGCAGTGGTTGAGAAAATTAATACGGAGAAGGCACATGTTGAAAATCCGTCGGTAGAAAAAAATCAGGTAATCAAAGCAAGAACAGCGCGTGAAGAAAAGGTAAAAACCGTAAATAATAAAAAACCAAGACAGGTTGCTACCGAAGAGGAGAAACTGATTGAGGATATTTTAAAGGAATTTTTAGCATAGCCATAATACGGTTACTGTTCACAGAACTGCTGATTTTCCGCAGAGCTGTGAATAGTAACCGTATACTCCGTTTATCAGTGAAACGCTTTAAAAAAATATTGATTAACAGGCACCACTTTGATAGAATATAAAATAATGGTATAATAACTTATAAATGACTATTAAAGGAGTGCAAGAAAATGAACAAAAAGGTAACGTTTGATTATTCAGCAGCAAAAGCGTTTATCACCGATTCTGAAATAAAGATGATAGAAAATATTGCGGAAAATGCAAAAAAAGAGTTACTGAATAGAACAGGCGCAGGAAATGAATTTCTGGGCTGGATTGATTTACCTGTTAATTATGACAAGGGGGAATTTGTCCGTATTCAGGCAGCTGCTGAGAAAATTAAGCAGGATTCCGAGGTATTCTTAGTTATTGGAATCGGCGGATCTTATTTGGGTGCAAGGGCGGCCATAGAGTTTTTAAGACATAGCTTTTATAATTCCGTGTCCCAGGAAACCAGAAAAACACCTGAGATTTATTATGTCGGCAACAATATCAGCAGTACTTATATCAGCCATTTGATAGATGTTATCGGCAACAGGGATTTCTCCGTTAACATAATCAGCAAATCCGGTACGACAACGGAACCTGCAATTGCGTTCCGTATATTTAAAAAGATTCTGATTGAAAAATACGGCAAGGCGGAAGCAGCGAAGAGAATCTACGCTACCACCGATAAGGCCAGGGGTGCCTTAAAGAACCTGGCTACGGAAGAAGGCTATGAAAGCTTTGTAGTTCCCGATGACGTAGGCGGCCGTTATTCGGTATTAACGGCAGTAGGCTTACTGCCCATTGCGGTAAGCGGAGCGGATATTACCAGATTAATGGAAGGCGCCAGGAGCATGAGGGAGAGCTGTCTGAACGAACCTTTTGCTTTAAATGATGCCGTGTTATATGCGGCCGTTCGCAACATATTATTAAGGAAAGGGAAGAATATTGAAATTGTTGTAAACTATGAACCTTTTCTTCATTATGTTTCCGAATGGTGGAAACAATTATACGGAGAAAGCGAAGGCAAGGAACAAAAGGGTATTTTTCCTGCCGCAGTTGATTTCACAACGGATCTTCACTCCATGGGACAATTTATCCAGGACGGACAAAGAACTATGTTCGAAACCGTTATTAACCTTGAAAAATCCTCTCATGAGATTATTCTGGAAGAGGAAGATGTTGATTTGGACGGCCTGAATTATTTGGCCGGCAAGAGTGTGGATTTTATCAATAAAAGTGCAATGAACGGAACCAGGCTGGCACATACGGACGGTAATGTACCTAATTTAATGGTCAACCTTCCGGAGCAGAATGAATTTTTCTTAGGGCAATTATTTTATTTCTTTGAATTTGCCTGCGGTGTCAGCGGTTATATACTGGGAGTCAATCCGTTTGACCAGCCGGGTGTGGAAAGCTATAAGGGGAATATGTTTGCATTGCTTGGCAAACCCGGTTTTGAGAAACAAAAAGAAGAATTATTAAAAAGATTATAGTAGTTTATAAATAATATAAGACTGTCTTAAATGAAAGATTCCTGTCAGGCTGACGGTAAGAATCCGGAGAACGGATTAATCTTACGTCCTGCGGTATAGGCTTTCGTTTAAGTACGGTCTTATCTTTTGAATACAGTCTTTTATTACAGATATCTTTAAACTTCGGAGTATAAATTTATAAAACCTTATGTATAAAAAATTAAGTATATATCAATTAAAAAACTCAATAAAAAACCTTCGGAGTTTTATATAAACCTACAGAAAAAACTACTTCAGGGTTTTCTGAAAATGCTGATAATCCGGTTCTTTTTTCCAGAAACCGCCCCAGGTGAAACCTCTTTTGGTAAAAGCATTGTAACATAAGTCGTCTTCCTTTATGTAATAAGGACAGTCCAAAGCGCGGTCGGCGTATTCCTTTCCTTCAGGCGGCAATATAACCGTTCCGTTTTCCGAATACTGAACGTAAGGATTGTATAAGGGATTGATATCAATTGCCAATCCAAGGGCATGCCTGGATAAATGGGCGGAGCCGGGGACGGTGCGGTAATTAAAGGAGGATGTATTGTTCGCGGCCATGGAGGCATTATCATCCGCATCATATTCATCTACCAGTACCATCTGCTCAATGGGATATTTTGCAGCATATAACTCTGCAAAAATATCTGCAATATCAGAGGCAACAGCCTTATTTACGATTAATTCCCCGATATGTGTTTCTTCATCAAAACCATAGTAGAGAACCCGCACATATCTTAATTCTTCAAAGGATACGGTACAGTCTTCTTTATAGGATTTTCCCACGATTCTTGACTTAATATCTTCATTAATATCTTCATAATAAAAACAGTTATCCATTAGGGTATCTCCCGATTCATTTACATTTATAACCGTACCGGCAGGCAATTGACGCAAGGCTTCCCTGGTCAGGGCAGTGCTACTTGCCTCTTTGATTAATTCGCTGCCGGTTCCGGCAGCAGTCTCTTGTGATTCGGCAGATGCCGTATCGGAAGGCAAATTATCCGAAGCCTCTGGCTTTGAGTCTGTTCCGGCAGCAGAATCGGATGTACTGTCTGTTTCTGAATTTAAGTTATTTGAGTAAAAGGGATTGGATTCCGAAGTATTCTTTTCCGAAAATTCATTACCGGTATCAGGCTTCTGTGTATTGGGAACCGTATTCTGAGCGGAGCGGAAATGATACCATTTACCGATGAAATTAATCATTACCAGAACCAGAAGAATCAACAGGAATAATACAAGGATTTTTAATTTCTTTTTCATAAAAACGCCACCGTTATACTTAGCCTTCCTCAATCACATGAATTTCCAGATAATCAAAATCAATCCGCTCGATAAAATTATCTTGTGTAAACCGGGTTTTATCATGTTTTTTAAAATCTGATATGGTGGAATCCAGCCAGATCGGCTTTGGCAAATCAAATTGATAGCAAATATCGTCAATTGCCGCAAATATTTTCTTGGTACGACTTAAATTAATAGTATCATTGCAGATAACCGTATCACGCAGCATGCGGTTATCTTTAAATATTTTAGCCCATAATCGGAACATAATTTCTCCATTCTATCATAACGGCCGCCTAGTGTTTGAAAATGCTTGTGTGACACAGTATACCGCAAAGCGGGGTGTTCAGAAGGGTGCGATAATTTTCAAATACACTCTAAGGCAAGGGGTTAATATTTATCATTATAATTTTTTATTAATTATTATAGCATAAGAATATTGAAGATGTATAGACTTTAAAACGACTTTTATTAGGGGGAATTTTCAGAACCTTTATATTTTTAGAAAGGCAGTATTGTATCGTGGGAATCATTGGGTTTTAACCGGCGTTTCAGGCATAATTATATGTAATTCGGTAAAAATAAGTACAAATAACGAAAAGGAGCTTAAAGCAATGATTGGATTCCAGCCAACTGAAAGAGATATGCAGGAATACGTCTCTAAGGAAGAAAAGCCGTATTCAAAACCCGGAGAAAAGGATGTTCCGCCCGGAAAGCCGGATATTGAGATAACCTCACCCAAACCTTCTTCCGTACCCTTTCCACAGCCGGATACCATAGAAAGCAGCCCGGCCCCGGAGATAAAGCCAATTCCTGCGGAAAGCCCGGCGCCCACTCCGACACCGGAGATATCGCCGGTTCAACCCGCTGAATTCTCTTAATATTGCAGAATAAGGATATCAGCTGAGAATGCATAGAGTCTATGATATTTAAACTCCGGAAATTATACCAGAAGTGAAAAGCGGTACGGTTTGTACTAAGCGAAACTGGTGTACTGTCCCGCTCATAATTAGCCAAACTGCACTGCCTATTTTGCCATCCGCTGCGTTGTCGTCAGTCGGCGTAGGAACCACTACGCCTCATTCCTCCGCCTTACGGAGTGACAAAATATTCANNCTAAAGATGAACGGGACAGCACACTAGTGTTCTGTCCGCTTGACATCTTGACTAATTATCTCAGCTGCTTTGCACCATTGCTGCGTTAAAATCCCTAGACAATGCCACGGCATTGCCGTCGGAATTTTGCCCAAGAACTATAGTTCTTTGCACTGGTACAACTCATCTGGAGAATTAGCCTAAGTGCCAAGTGACCCGCTATTTTTACCCGAGGTATAATTACCCGGAGTTTTTTTATGCAATAGAAAATACGTCCTTCCTGCCGTTTCAGACGGAATACCTTGCATTTCCAGATAAGATATTATAGAATTAATTTAATGAGAAATTGTCATTCATTGCTAATGAAGGAGTGTTGCTATGGAAGGGCAGGAACGCCGGGGAAAATTAATTGAAATACTGCACAATGCCAAAGAGCCGGTTTCCGGTACGGAGCTGGCTAAAAAACTTGGAGTCAGCAGACAGGTAATTGTTCAGGATATCGCACTCTTAAGAGCGGTAAATAAAAATATATTATCCACCACAAAAGGATATATGATATATTTTCAGGAAAAACGAAAGGTAAACCGCTGTTTTCTGGTAAAACACACCACCGATGAAATCGAAGACGAATTATGTACTATAGTTGATAATGGCGGAAAAGTACTGGATGTTATTGTTACCCATGAGCTCTACGGTGAGATTGCGGCGGACTTAATTATAAAAAACCGGCTGGACGTATATGATTTTGTAAAACAAGTGAAATTAAAAAATACGGTTCCGCTGAAAGAATTAACGGATGGAGTCCATCTGCATACGGTGGAAGCGGATTCGGAGGAAATTTTAGACAAAATTGAAAGTGCACTGAGGGAGAAAAATTATTTGCTGGACTCCCCGGCTCCATGATAAATATTTTGACATTCTGCCGTGATATTGGTAAAATAATAACGATAGTTAGATAGACGAAGCCGGTTTTAACCTGGCTCATGTTAATAAGAGGAAGTGCAAGCATGTCATATACTGCTCTTTACAGAAAATTCAGGCCAGGCGATTTTAATGACGTAAAAGGCCAGGATCATATCGTAACCACCTTGAAAAATCAGGTAAAAGCGGACAGGATAGGCCATGCCTATTTATTTTGCGGAACCAGGGGTACGGGGAAAACCACTATAGCCAAAATATTGGGCAAGGCGGTTAATTGTGAACATCCTGTGGATGGTAATCCCTGCAATGAATGTTCCATGTGCAGCTCCATTAATCAACAGACTTCCATGAATGTTATTGAGATAGATGCTGCTTCCAACAACGGTGTGGATAACATCCGTGAAATTGTGGATGAAGTCCGGTATTCCCCAACGGAAGGCAAATATAAGGTATATATTATTGACGAAGTTCATATGCTTTCGGCAGGAGCCTTTAATGCCCTGCTTAAAACGCTGGAGGAACCGCCTTCTTATGTAATCTTTATCCTGGCAACTACGGAGGCACATAAAATTCCCATAACTATTTTATCAAGATGCCAGCGCTATGACTTTAGACGGATCACCATCGATACCATAGCAGCCAGGCTGACAGATTTAATGCAGCGGGAAGGGATAGAGGCAGAGGAAAAAGCAGTACGGTATATAGCCAGGATGGGCGACGGTTCCCTGCGTGATGCCCTGAGCCTTTTAGACCAGTGCATTGCTTTTTATTTCGGACAAAAGCTTACCTTTGATAATGTGCTGGAGGTGCTGGGAGCGGTGGAAATCGAGATATTTTCCAGGCTCTTAGACCTGATTTTGCATAATAACGTATCCGGGACCATGGCTTTACTGGAGGAACTCGTCATTAAAGGCAAGGAATTAACCCAGTTTACGGTGGATTTTACCTGGTATCTGAGAAACCTGCTTTTAGTTAAGACTTCGGAGGATGCAACCGAGGTAATCGAAGTATCAACGGATAATCTGGCCATTTTAGAGCAGCAGGCAGCAGGAATTGAGGTTGAAATCCTGATACGGTATATCCGGATATTTTCCGAATTGTCCAATCAGATCAAGTATGCCTCCCAGAAACGGGTTATGGTGGAGGTAGCTTTGATTAAATTATGCAGGCCTCAGATGGAAACGGGCTATGAGGATATTATAAACCGCCTCAGGCTGATTGAAAATAAACTGGAGAACGGAACGATTGTATCCTCCGGTACCGTATTGGAAAAACCGGATATACAGCCGGCAAAAGAGGAAAGTAAGCCTTTGGTGCTTCCCAGGGCAATGTCAGAGGATTTACAAGCGTTGGCTAAGAATTGGCATACTATTGTAGCCGGCACTTCAAATTTAACCAAGGCATCCTTAATGAATGCAAAACCCAGTATAGGAAATAACGATTCTCTTCTATTGGTATTTACCGAATCCATAGATAAAGATTTAATATCCCAGGAAAATCATATGACGGAATTAAAGGATGTTATTGTAAAAATTATTCATAAAGAGGTAGAAATCCAGACAAAATTGTTAACCCAGGGAAAAGAAAATATAGAGGACATACCGGATTTAACTAATATAATTAAGAACATAGCAATTGAATATGAGGATTAATATTCGGAAGGAGAATAAACCATGGCAAAACGCGGTGGATTCCCGGGAGGAGCCTTACCCGGCAATATGAACAATTTAATGAAACAGGCTCAGAGAATGCAGAAGCAGATGGAAGAGAAAAACAAAGAAATAGAAGAAAAGGAATGGGAGGCTTCCGCAGGAGGCGGTGCTGTTACGGTTAAAGTATCCGGTAAGAAAGAAATCACTTCCGTAACGCTGTCGAAGGAGGTAGTAGATCCGGATGATATTGAAATGCTGCAGGATTTGATTATGGCAGCAGTCAATGAAGCCATGCGTAAGATGGAAGAAGAATCCCAGGCTGCTATGAGTTCCATAACCGGAGGCTTAGGCGGTCTAGGAGGATTTCCTTTCTAATGAATTATTACAGCAGTCAGATCAGCAGATTAATAGAAGAATTATCCAGGCTGCCGGGGATTGGAGCTAAGACTGCACAAAGGCTTGCCTTTCATATCATTAACCTGCCTCAGGATCAGGTAAATAATTTATCCCAGGCAATTACGGCGGCAAAACAGCATGTCAGGTACTGTTCCAACTGTTATACCCTGACAGACAATGAGTTATGTCCTATTTGTGCCAGTGAAAAGCGCAACCGGAATATTATTATGGTGGTTGAGAATCCAAGGGACCTGGCGGCTTATGAAAAAACCGGAAGATATGAAGGTGTATATCACGTACTACATGGGGCCATTTCCCCGATGCTTGGCATTGGTCCGGATGATATTAAATTAAAGGAACTGATGCAGCGCCTGCAGGGAGAGATAGAGGAAGTTATAATAGCAACGAATTCCAGCCTGGAAGGGGAAACAACGGCGATGTATATCAGCAAGCTGATTAAACCCACCGGAATCAAAGTAAGCCGTATTGCAAGCGGAGTACCCGTTGGCGGGGATTTGGAATATATTGACGAAGTGACATTGCTTCGGGCGCTGGAAGGACGGGTGGAATTATAGACTGCTTCTATGCTGTCCCAGGGCACCTCATCTTATCCCTGAGGCACCTCCGTTTATCCGCGGCAACATAATAAACATAATAGAAGATAAATACGAAAATCAAAGAAAACAGACATGGATGGGCCGGAAAGCCCCTATCCAAGGTCTGTTTTTTATCTATTTATATTAGAGCACAATAACCGCTGGTGGCAGGGAGATTTTACATTTATTTAACTTTTTTATCTTGACAGTGGTAAGATTGTGGACTATAATCTGTAATATAGACAGTGTAAAGTTTGATTGGAGGATGTTCTATGCAAAAAAAATCTTATCATCATAAAGATTTGAAAAATATACTGATAGAAAAAGGAATAGAATTCGTAAATGCTGAGGGATTGGACCGGTTTTCACTCCGCAAGGTTGCAACAGCTTGTGGAGTAAGCCATGCTGCGCCCTATAGCCATTTTCAAAGCAAAGAAGAACTATTGGATACTATGCAGAATTATGTAACGAAACAGTTTTCCGATGTATTGGAGGCAACGATCAAGAATCATAAAAATGAATCAAATGTATTGGAACATCTGGGTAAAGCCTATGTTACATTTTTTGTGGAGAATCCGCATTATTTTTCATTTCTATTTATACGGTCAAACATGAAAATAGATTTGTCTTTGAAAACAGAAGGAGGAGACAATTACCAACCGTTTGAAATCTATAAAACTTTATTGGTTTCGTTACTGGAAAAATCGAGTTTTCCAAAAGATAAATACAAAGATGCTATAATAACCATGTGGTCCTTTATTCACGGTATTACATCGTTGGCGACAATGAAAAATGTTTATTATGATGAAGATTGGGGAGAAAAAATATGTGATTTTATGCTTATGTTTGATTGTTATTTTTTGGAAACAAAAGAACCGGATGGAGGGACACAATGATAGGTATATATTTTAGCGGAACAGGTAATACAAAATATTGTATTGAAAAATTTTTAGAATATTATGATGGCAAGTCCCAAGCAATATCTATTGAAGAAAAAAGAGCCGTTAATGAAATAAAAGAAAATACGGATATTGTTTTTGCATATCCTGTTCAATATAGTAACATTCCTAAAATAGTAAGAGATTTTATTACTCACAACAAAGAGTTATTTTACAAAAAAAATGTTTTCCTTATTGCAACAATGGGATTGTTCAGTGGTGACGGGGCAGGATGTTCTGCAAGGTTACTAAAGCGTTGTTATGCCAATATTGTTGGGGGGCTCCATCTGCAAATGCCGGATTGCATCGGCGATGTAAAAGCTCTTAAAAAATCATTGGATAGAAACAAACAGATTGTGAAAGCGGCTGATAAAAAAATTGAAGCAGCCGTTAAAGATTTTAAGAAAGGTTTACCGGGGAAAGAAGGACTGGGGGCTTTTTATCACCTTGCCGGCCTCTTTGGGCAGCGATTATGGTTTTATAACAAGACGGCGGCATATTCAGATAAGCTTACAATAGATAAATCTAAGTGTATTGGCTGTGGTAAATGTTCTGCTATTTGCCCGATGAAAAATTTAAGTATAATAAATCAGATAGCGGTTCCCCGAAATAAGTGTACCATGTGTTACCGCTGCATCAGCTATTGTCCACAGCAAGCAATTACCCTCATAGGGAAAAAAATCGTTGAGCAATGCCGGATTGAAAATTATTTGGATGAATAGCCTTTTATGAGTAATGGGCCATATATCAATTATGAGATTACTAGAGTGTGTTTGAAAAATCATCGCACCGTTCTGAACGCCCCAATTCGCGGTATACTGCATTACTATTCTGGGAGCGTAGCACCACCACGCACCCGAAATCGCTCCTTGCCTCCCACAAAGTGGAGCATCCAGCCCGGCACAAGCATTTTTCAAACACACTCTAAGCTGCCTGAATACATATGGCCCTGATGTATTACTCACGGAAAAATCCGATTTTACGAAATTTATTATACCTGTAATCAAGCATCTCATCAATTTTCAGAGTGTCAAGCTGTAATAGGGCATTCCTAATAAATACGGAGATACCTTCGGACGTCAGGGAAGGATCTTCCTGAGAGCCGCCTGTAGGCTCCGGTATAATGGAATCACAAACTCCAAACGCCAGTAAATCTTCCGCAGTAATTTTTATAGAATTTGCCGCTTCCTTTTCACGGCTGGCATCCTTCCAAAGAATACTTGCAAAACCACGCGGTGAAATAACCGAGTAAATGGCATTCTGCATCATACCCAGCCGGTCGCAAACGGCCAGTGCCAGTGCACCTCCGCTGCCGCCTTCTCCTAATACAATAGATATGACAGGAGTTTTTAACTGCATCATTTCCAATTGATTTCGGGCAATTGCCTCATGCTGGCCTCTTTCTTCCGCCTCTATACCGCAATAGGCTCCAGGTGTATCAACCAGGCAAATTATCGGCCGCCGGAATTTCTCGGCCTGCTTCATTAACCTCAAAGCTTTTCGGTAACCCTCAGGATGAGCCATACCGAAATTAGATATTTTGTTTTCTTCTAAACTTTTCCCCTTAGTGTGAGCAATGACAGTAACCGGACGTGTTTCAAAACGCGCGATACCGCCAATAATGGCAGCATCATCTCCAAAATATCTGTCTCCATGGCATTCAATAAAATGCTCAAATACATAGCTGATATATTCTTTGGCGCCGGGCCTCTCTTTGCTTCTAATCAGTTCAATACGTTCCCATGCGCTTAATTTGTTATCCACATATTTCACCCCTTACCGTGTGAATGTAATCTTAATAAACGCCCAATGGTTTTCCTCATTTCGGAGCGTTGCACTAACATGTCTATAAAACCGTGTTCTAAAAAGAATTCCGAACTTTGAAAATTGTCAGGAAGCTTCTGCTTAATAGTATTCTCAATTACACGTCTTCCTGCAAACCCGATGAGTGATTTGGGTTCGGCAAGAATGATATCGCCAAGTGCGGCAAAGCTGGCTGCCACACCTCCGGTAGTAGGATCCGTCAATACGGTCATATACATCAATTGTGAAGAGCTATGCCTTCCTACTGCTCCTGATGTCTTGGCCATCTGCATTAGTGAAATGATACCTTCCTGCATACGTGCACCGCCGGATGCCGTAAACAATACAACCGGCAATCGTGTCACGGTGGCTCGTTCAAAAAGCCGGGTTATTTTTTCACCCACAACCGAACCCATGGATGCCATCATAAAATTTGAATCCATTACACCAATAGCGCAAGGATTTCCTTCAATTTTGCATTTCCCTGTAATAATTGCCTCCCGCAGGCCGGTACGTTCCTGCAATTGCTCTATTTTTTCATCATATTTTGGAAAATTTATAGGATTCAGGCTTTCCAGATTTTCATCCCATTCCTCAAAGGTTCCGGTATCGACAGTTATATCCAGTCGTTCCCTGGCTGAAATTCTGGTATGATAATTGCATGCTGAACACACTTTGCCATGCAGCAGGAATTCGTCCATAAACTCCACATTGTGGCATTTAGGACACTTAAATATGAGATCCTTGGGAATAGGAATAACCTCTTTATTATTTTTTTGGTAAGTGCACACGCGTGTTTTTACCATAGCGAAAATATTCTGCAATTTTTCAAACTCCTTTCTGTTCCGTGATATATTCATTAAGCCAGGCATTATTATATTCTCCTGTTATAAATACCGGGCTGTTTATAATATTTAAAAGAAAATCAATATTAGTATCCACACCATCTACAAGAAACTCGGCTAAAGCCCATTTCATTTTTTCAATGGTTTCATCCCGTGTTGGTGCATATGTAATTAATTTCGCAATCAGATTATCGTAATGAGGCGGGATGGTATAGCCTGTATAAATTGCACTATCCACTCTGACACCAGGTCCTCCCGGAATATGCAATGCCTTGAGTGTTCCGGGAGAAGGCCGAAATTGGTTCTCAGGCGATTCGGCATTTATGCGGCATTCAATAGCATGACCACGTATAGTTATATCAGATTGGGATATTTCCAGATTTTCTCCCCGGGCAATTTTTATCTGAGATTTAACTATATCTACACCTGTTACCATCTCTGTGATAGGGTGCTCTACCTGAATCCGGGTATTCATTTCCATGAAGTAATAATTGCCATATGAGTCCAGCAAAAATTCAACGGTACCTGCGTTTTGATAACGGCATGCTTTTGCAGCAGCTACGGCAGCCTCTCCCATCCGGCACCGCAAATCGCTTGTCATTTGTAAAGCAGGGGAAGGACTTTCCTCAAGAATTTTTTGATTCCTTCTCTGGAGGGAACAGTCACGTTCACCTAAATACACCGTATTTCCGTTATTATCTGCAAGTATTTGTATCTCCACATGTCTGAGAGCCGGAAGGAATTTTTCTATGTATACGTTTTTATCGCCAAAATAATTACTCGCTTCCTGCTGAGCAGACAAGAAGGCGTTTTCCATCTCCGAACTATCGTTTACTAAGCGAATTCCCCTGCCGCCGCCTCCGGCACTGGCCTTAACCAGGACCGGATATCCAATATCGTCAGCAATTAGTTTGGCATCCTCAATATCAGCAATTATACCTTCCGAACCTGGTATAACAGGCAGACCGTATGCTTTCATTGTTTGCTTGGCCCGTGTCTTATTGCCCATCATTTCAATAACATCCGCCTTCGGACCGATAAAATTAATGCCGCACTGTTCGCAATGTTTTGCAAAACTCGCATTTTCACTTATAAATCCAACTCCCGGATGCACAGCACCTGCGCCGGTTATAGAACAAGCCGATAAGATTGCCGGGACATTTAAATAGCTTTTTTGGCTTTCGGAGGGACCTATGCAGATGGTCTCATCGGCAATCTGTGCATGAAGTGCAGAATGATCTGCTTCAGAGCATATGGCAACGGTACCCAAACCCAGTTCGCGGCAGGCACGAATAATTCTTATTGCAATTTCACCTCTGTTTGCAATTAATACTTTATTAAACATCGATATTCTCCTTAGACTTATAACAGAGTTATTCTATAACCATAATAAGCTGTCCATACTCAACCGCATGAGAGTTTTCTACCAGAATTTCTTTTACAACTCCATCGTATTGACTAATCACTTCGTTCATTAGCTTCATGGATTCGATAACAAACAGCGTGTCTCCTTTTTTGACATTGCTTCCAATCGTAACATAAGACTCTTTGTCAGGAGCCGGAGATGAATAGAATGTTCCGACAATGGGAGAGACCACCTTTTTACCGCTGATTTCCTCGATTATGCTGTTATAGACATCTGCTGTTTTTATATCAATTTTCGGACCGAAAGGTTCGTTTCTCTCTCCAGATGGAAACATTAATTTCGTACTTTCTCCTTCGAATTTCAGTATAAAATCACCTGAAGTGATCGAAAGCCCTCCTAGTTTATTTTTATAAAATGCCTCCATCAGCTCTACGATCTCTCTGACCCCATATGATATTTGTTCCATAACATGGCTACCTCCTATTTAGATTATTACCTGATTACTGATTGCCATTATCTGTAAAGTATGTTTTAATTCCAAGAATCCTTCTGATCGAAGCCTTTTGCTGCTCATTATATTGCATGCCTTTCAATGTAAAAATAGATGCCAGACCCTGTACTAATGCCCACATGAATATTATTTGATTCGTATTTTCCTCAGAGGGTATTCCTGCAAGCTTCATAAATTTGACTGCGGACTCTCTGAAAACTTGATATGGCGGAAAAGAACTGAAACTTTCTTCGTTTTCTGAAAGAATAAATTCAAAATTAACTTGATTCTCCGAGAAAATAATGAAGAAATAATTAGGGTTTCGAGCAAAAAAATCTACGTATCCGACACCGAGCTCAGTCATAATCTCATGGGTACCTTCATACTTACGAACTATGGCAGTTAATGTATCCATAAATTTGTCAACGATATACATTATAATCTGATTAATGAAATCGTCCTTGTCCTTAAAATGCTTATATGGAGCTGCGTGGGATACATTGCATATAGATGCCAATTTACGCAATGACATATTCTCAATACCATGTCGATTAATGTATTTAATCCCTTCTTCTATCATGGTCTGCTTAAGATAACCATGATGATAAGAATCTTTGTTTGTCAATTGTTACACCTCACAATAAATAAAATTTTAGAAATTAAAGTCCCCCTTCTCCTTAAGTCTTATAACTCCCCCTGGTATATACACTGAAATTATCCGACATATACATCACAATAAGATTTTTGTTTATACCAGCAATAAAATATTTTTAACGAACCGGAACCATTTTTTACAACAATTTTAGGGTGAATTGTTAAATCAGCGGAATCATCCTTTTCGTTAAATATGACTTGTATGGTAGCAGGGCCGTACACAAGACCGCAGCCTAAATACTTTGATACCGCCTCTTTTATTCCCCATATCAGCGTCATGAGCTCTAGTCCTGCCTGGGATTCTCTTGCTGATATTTGCAGCCTTTCGTCCGGGGAAAGTGCATAACTGAGGAAGGATGTTTCCATATGTTCTTCCATAGTAAAAGCCTTTACAATATCAATGCCGCATGGTTTTGGATTTAACGCTACCCCGACTCTGCCTTCACAATGAGAAATTGATAAATGAACCGGGAACGGCTCCCCCCTGTAATAAATAAGAGGAAGACCCATCGAATTCGCCTCTTTGCTGTTAACTATCTCAATTTGCTTAAGGTCTTCGTCCGGGATGTTATACAATGCCGCAAATTTTTCTTTAAGAAGTATTCTTGACCAGAATTTGTCTAACCTCACTTGCGACGATGCGGGCAATCGTCCGATTATTTCCGCTTCTCTTTTTGTAAGATATTTCTCTGCCAATGAATTAAAATCAACGGCTATATCCGGGGGAGTATTACTAATTACAACAGTTGGTCCTGTAAAATCGTTTATACAAATAGGAACGTTGTTAATCCTTAAGATTATGATCACCTTCCGTCTTACCGATTCGAGTTAGTGTCATATTTCTTATAATAAACACAGCTTGCTTGTCTTTATCGTAAGCCCTTGCGTCATACGTTACTTTATCGCCCTGTTCCGAAACCTTTACACAATCCACATACAAAACTTCACCTGTAATAAAGTCCCTGATTTTTTCTGCGCTGCCGATACATGTAGGCACTATGGAATAACCATACTTATCAAACTCGTTCAGAAGCATTAATCTGCCTATATTATCAACAACAATAGGGCTAATAATAGAAAGGCCGCTTGTATGGCTGCCAAAAACAATTCCTTCATCGGTAACTTTTACTTCACCCGTTATATGGTCCATATCTTCCGCTATAATGACATTGCTGATGTTTCGGAAATTTTCTCCGAAATATATAAATTTTTCACCCATTGTATAGTATTTGCTTAGATTAATCGGAGCACCTTTTCCTGCCGGGGTTACCGTTTCTTTACTTTGAACGGCATTGTCTGCCGCGGCTTTTTGGGTCAGGTTTTTCGTGCCAATAATAATGCCCTCGGAATGAAGCCGGTCTTTCCTCAAAACCACACCTTGTTTGTTGATAAAATCTGATTTAAGCTGTATTTTCAAAATAAGCTCATCTTCCGTATTCTTTACAACCTCGCCGTGAGCGGATATCGTCAAGGGATTTCCCTCAAAATATTTTATGAACTCATAAAAGTTATAGTCTTTTACCATGCTGACGGTAAAATCCTCTTTATGGATTAACTGAGTATATAGCTTAAACAATTCACATGCCAGTTCAATATGATAAACACCTGCTAATACGGAGTGCCCGTCAACTTTATGTTCTTCAAGATGCCGGTCTCGTTGGAAGTCTAATTTTCTTGTGACATGGATATGGTCATCTCCGCAGGAATGCACTTGATCTATTAAAAGGAATTTCACGGATAATTCTTCTGTGCCATCCATATGTGCAGCAGACAGCTTTGGTGGGCCTTCCTCATAATCCAGCTGTCCCAAAGGCATATTGAGTTTGCCTAACCGGCCGAAATACAGGTATTCGCACTTGGTGTTATTACAAGCCGACAATTCCTTTATAAATTGAACTCTGCCTTCTTTAACACTAATATACGAAAGTCCGCGGCCTTCTTTCTGCACCTTCATAACTTCTTCCGATGCCGCCATTCCTACGGAATCCCATGCAGGCCATCCGATACAAATAAACTTACAGTTCTCATAGCTTTCCGCTAAATTTTTATTTAGTTTGACAAGAAAGTCTGCCGCAGCGGAATAATCAACTTGTCCGTCCATACCGAACCGGCCGCTGATAGAACCCATATTGACGACAAATTTAGTGTCACTATTAAGAAAATATTTATTTATAAAGTACATGGAGTTCGCTTTTAGCTGGAGCACCTTATATGCAGCAAATTCATTTTTTCCGGGAACTTTTCCAAAGGAAGGAAGGCCGGCGCCATTAATAATTCCCATGATACGGGAACCATTGCCGGAAATAACGGAATAAAGGTTTTTAACATCCGACTCGCTGGAGAAATCACAAGCGATATAATCAACATTATGCCCGCCCTTTCTGAGTCTTTCAAGATTATCATATAACTCACGGGCATTTTTAAGCTTTGCGTACTCCTGCTGAATTTCAAATCCTTTAAGATTAGGGCGCTCTTTTTTCTTTTCCAACATAAAGGCGGATTTATAGTTATTAAAATCCGTTTCCGACATTTGCAGCCATTCCTCCGTTCCGGAAGGTACCGGCGTTCTGCCTGTTAAATAGACTCGGACAGGCCTGCCAATTTTAGACAGAAGTGCTTCAGCACATTCATAGGTTATACCTCTTCCTCCTCCGGTTACTAAAACCGAATCTCCGGATTCCAGCAGGGAAGTAATATCAGCCACATCGTCCTGCAGGAGTTCGTCCTTTACGGTAATAACGCATTTACGAATTCCATTTACATATCCGATTTCTACATTATGGCTATAGTGCGAAAACTCATTTATTAATAAATCACAGATTCCTTCTTCAGCCAGGTTATCTATATCAACTACTTTCACAATAAATGGTCTTAATTCTTTTTCAAGAGCCTTGATAAAGCCGGAGGTGACGGCTCCCAAGGGATTATGAAGCCGTTTATGTTCTACCCCGAAGTAATCGCCAATAGAAGTTGCGGCAAAATAGGCGGCGTCCTTATTATTCTCAAAGTACGGATAACAAACCTTGGAACTATAGAATAAGCCATTGTAGATACGTTTATATGCGTCTTCAAATTCAGAGACGCTTGGATATCCGTTTATATCCTTGCCCTCGTCCAATGCCTGTAAATTTACCACACAGTCCAAGCCGCCTAATTTGCCGACAGCTTTTTCAAGTGCATCAACGAGCTGTGCTGAATCTAAAAAATCGATATAAGGCTGCTGTTTTGAGCAGGTATTCAGGGAGACTACAGAATTATTTTTCAGCAGCGCCGCTTCCGTCTCTTTTACGGTTTCGTCCGACAAATCACCAATTACAAGTATTTTTTTCCCTGTCAGCACGTAAGAATCTTCATCTGACAGATTCGCTGACAAGGTAGTAGCTGAGTACCGGCATGTGGAGTATTCGGGAAGCTCATCAATTAAACTGCCATTCTTTTTTTTTTGCTCACCGGTGCCTTCGTTTAAGCGGCTTAATACATATTCAGACATTAGCTTGATATTAGGATAATCTTTTACCTTGGCATTCGGGTCCAGCTCATATCCATAATGCTCCCGGATTTTCCCGATAATTTCGGCCTGTTTGACAGAATCAATACCTAAATCCGCTTCTAAATCCGCATCCGTATCAAGTAATTCCACCGGATATCCCGTTTTCTCAGAAATTACATCTTTTACAAGGGAAACAATTTCTTCAGATGAAGTTACAGCAGCGCTATTTTTTACAGGAGCAATGTCATTATAGACCGCGGCATCTTTATTACCGCTTATTCTGTTGACAACATATCCCGCTAATGCTGTGATATTGGGATAGTCTTTTAGTTTGACATCGGGGTCTAATTCATAACCGTAATGTTCTCTTATTTTGCCTACGACTTCAGCCTGTTTAACCGAGTCAATTCCCAAATCAGCTTCCAGATCAGCATTCTCATCCAAAAGCTCCACAGGATAGCCGGTTTTCTCGCTTATGGTCTCTTTAAAATAAGTCATTACCTCGTCTATCGTGACGGCGGTGTCCGAAACTTCTTTTTTCTGTTCCGCAGAGCCGGAATCAGCGGCAGCTGATTTGGTATCCAGTATTACAGAATTTAAGCTAAGCGGGTTTGCCGCAGGAAAGACAGCATTAATACGCTTAAGAATTTCTGTTTCAGTAACTGGTGTAATCGCAAGTGCCTTAGTAATATTGGAATCTTTGCATTGAGTTATATGTTTCTCAATGATAGCAAGCGGATACCCTGTTAAAGTTGATATAGTATTAAATAATGTAGATTTCATACCCTTGTTACCTCCTGCTTTCCTATTATCCAGATTAAGAGCGGCTTTGGCCTTGAATTTGGCTATGGTTAGATTGTCATCCTCCCGGCTTGAGTTCATGTATACAACTAATTTGTTAACATCGTCAATTGTTGCGCTAACAAGCCTGGATAGAATATTGTTAGGGCCGCACTCAATAAATACCCCTGCCCCCCGGCTATGTAGTTCTCTTATGCTATCCACAAAACTAAACGGTTTTATTAACTGGGATGCCAAAATGCCCGCCATATTGTCGCCGAAAAAATCTAACGGCTCATAAAAACGCTGAAGAATCGTAGAGTAAACAGGTGCTTTATTAGGGCTGAAAATTATTGTTTTGATTTGGTTTAAAAATTCTTCCGATGCATCCTGTAACAGTGGTGAGTGAAATGGAAACGGTATTGGAAGAACATGGTGGGTTATTTGCTTTTTCTCACATAGGCACTTCAAATTTTCTACTTCTGCATCCGTTCCTGAAATAACAAACTGAGCAGGAGAATTTATGATACTAACTCTGCTGTTTTTATTCCCTGAAAGAAATTCTGTAACATAATCTTCTCCGGGATCTCCCTGAATGGATACCATTTTCCCGGATTGCTGCGGAGATAAATTATCAAGGGCTTTTGCTCTGAAATAGCAGATTTTAAAACCATCTTCAAAAGAAATTGTACCTGCTGCGGCCAATGCCGAGATTTCGCCCAAACTATGCCCAAGTAAAAAATCGCCTGGAATTCCTTCCTCCTGCAAAAGAGAATGCATTGCCAGATTTGCGGTATAAATTGTAGGCTGCAAGATAACAGGCTCATTGATTCGCTCTGCAGTCCAATAATTTGTTAACGCCTTACCGGTTAGTAAGCCGTATAAGTCATCAGCCTTATCCAATATCCTTTTCACAGATTCGAAGCTGTCACGCAGCTTAAGAAGCATATTCTGATACTGGGAGCCGTGACCGGGAAACAGCACCGCCACCTTTTTCTGTTCAGAATTATCCATGCCTCTGGCAATAATCCCCTTGGATTCAAGCAATTGTATATATTGTCCGTCACGAAGTGATAGTGTCATTGCCAAACCTCCTTTCAAATAATCAAATTATATTGTATTTTTTGCCTATTTTTTCAATTTTTCCCAGAGCATAATCAATTTGCTGTTCGTTAAGAGAAGCAGTGATGGTTGCTCTAAGCCGGCTTTCATTTTGAGGTACGGCAGGGAAAATTGCAGTTGCTATATACACACCTTCATGTAACAACTCTTTCGTAACGGACATGTTTTTTTGATCGTCCCCTATGTATATAGGAACGATTGGAGAGGTGCTGCCCATTGTATCAAATCCCATCTCAATTAGACCGCTTCGAAAACGAATAGTGTTTTCCCAGAGCTTTTCCACCCTGTATTGTTCTTTTTCCATTACGTCGAATGCTTTTAATACTCCTGCAACTATAGCGGGAGGCATGCTGGCATTAAAAATATAAGGGTGTGCATGATGCTTTATATACAATGCGGTTTTCTTATCTGTTGCGATACACCCTCCCACATTTGCCAACGATTTGCTGAAAGTAGTCATTCTCATATGTATTTTATCCTCTACGCCGAACAGTTCTGCGGCACCTCTGCCGTTTTTTCCGATAAAGCCCATAGAATGTGCCTCATCAACTAATATACTTACCCCGAACTCTTCAGCCAGTTCTGCCACTTTATCCAATGGAGCCAGATCCCCTTCCATTGAATATACGCCTTCCACTACAATTAATTTTTTAAGACAATCTTGATTCCGTTCTAAAATATACCTTAATTTATTAACATCATTATGAGAGAAGATACGAATTTTGGCACCGGATAAAGCATTCCCGTCAACAATACTCATATGGTTAAGCTGGTCGGTGATAATCATGGCCTCGTCACCTGCGGCAACAGCGGATATTGCTGCAAGATTTGCCAAATATCCGGCACTGGTAATTACGGCCGCTTCTGTTTGGAAAAACTCAGCACAGCGTTCCTCTAATTGTGTATGCAGAATAGTTGTGCCATTATGAAGCCTTGCTCCGCATGTGCCGGTTCCATACTTCTCCAAGGCTTTCTTTTCCGCCTCGATAATTTCAGGATGAGTTGATAAATCTAAATAATTATTTGAAGTCAGCATAACAACCTCATTACCTTTAATCACGGAAGTACCCTTTTGAGGCGCTTCAAACGGAGGCTCAAAAACATAATCCCCTCTTTCTTTTCCCTCAAGGATATAACCGGTACCATCATTTATCATATCGCTAATGCCTTTTGATTTTATCATCTTAAGTCCTCCTTATTTTACATTTGATTGATTTTTTTCAGAAAAGAGATTTGTTCCGCCAATTCTTCATAATCTCTAAAAACGATTGCCGCTTGAGATTGCCTGTCCATATTGTTTTTTTGAATTTTTTTCTGCAAATGTACATTTTCCAGAAAGGTAATAAGATGAGGTAAATCTTCCGCATCAGTATAAAGGGTAAAGTATTTATCCGGAATTAAAAAACTATCTGCAAGGTTGGGAGGGATTACGTCGTATGTAAAGCTGCGACCAGATAAAGATGCAGACGTATGTTGAATACATTTCGTCTGTTCAATAGACTTAAATATGTTATCCAGCAGTGCAAACGCCTCGGTAGCTCCCAGATAATCCATTTCATTACTGGAATATTGACTTAAAGCTGTTTTCCCGAAGCGGGGAGTTGTAATGTAAGCGTAGACTTTATCTTCCGATTGCACATCTTTTTCTCTTTTTATTATAAAATAGCAGGCACCTTTCCGATACTTAATGCTATGTGAACCGGCGGCATGGTATACCTGGCAAAATGCGTCTAAATCGTTGCAATTAACGGCACCAGCGATAATCAAATCATTTTCGCCGTTATTCAAGCTTAGCAGGCCCTGGTGTAAAGCAGCTGCAAAAGACCCTATATCCATATCGTACATTGCATTACTTCCTTGTGTGTCGAAGAAATTAGCTATGCGTCCTGCAACGATATTATCCATGAAGCCAGGCAAAGTGTCTTCTTCTATAGGTTCAAAGTCAGCTTTGAATTCTTCTTCTAAATCCAGGTATTCTTTATCACTCAGAATATCTCCCAATATCTTCTTTAATATTGAGGTATATTCTACACTGCGAATTCTAAGATCTGAGCAATATGCATTTTTAAGGCCAAATACACCGCCGGCATAAACACCTGTTTTTTGCTTAGGCAAATCAATCTGCGCTCTTTCCAAGGCTTCAGAAACCGCTAACAGGCTAATGCGCTGTGACTCATCTAACTTGTTTAATATCCTTGGCGGGATTTTAAACTTAATAAACGGAAAAACAAAGGTGCCATTATCACCGGCATTACTTTTATCCGGCTGATTGCCCCAGGAAGCAGCTGTATTGTTTTCCTCTTCAAAATATCCATAGCTTATTACCGCATACTTTTGGGCAGGCGTAACTGTCCGGGCATCCTGATTTAGTTCTGACAATAATTTCTGGTGGTAATCAAGGCCAAACTCTTCTAAGAGCACATTTGCATTAATTCCTCCGAACCCAAATGCATTGATTAACGCACGGCGCGGATGGTCTTTTGGGCTCGGCCACTCTTTTACTTTGTCATTTACATGCACATAGTCCGAAACATCTCCCAATTCGTCAGGCAGGCCGGTAAAACCGTGGGTCGGAGGCAAGACTTCGTTCTGCATTGCTAATAGTACCTTAAATAAATTAGCCATTCCGGCACCTGAAAATGAATGCCCTATTTGTGCCTTCACAGACCCAATGGCCACAGGTTTCTGTATGGCATCTTCTTTACACAACTGTATGATAGACTTTACTTCAACCTTATCTCCAACCGGGGTCCCTGTCGCATGCATTTCCACATAATCAATATCCTGCATCGTCATATGTGCTCTGTCAAGAGACCTGCGCATGGCTTTATGCTGTCCTCTTGAACTGGGAGCATAGATAGATTGGCCCGCACCGTCACTGGCAATACCGCTTCCTCTTATTACTCCCAACACCGTATTCCTGTCACGTAAAGCATCACGGAGACGCTTAATTATGATGGAACCGGCCCCCTCGCCCGGAGTCAAGCCGGCCGCCGATTTGTCAAGGGGACGGGAGGCCTTTTCAGAAAGACCGCCGATTTTTGAAAAAGCAACGTTACCTGAAACTCCCATATTGCCAAGAACGCCGGTTACTACGCATAGATCCACCTTATTTTGATGAAGGCATTTTATGGCTTCTTCAATTACTATAAGTCCTCCTGAGCAGGCTCCGTCAACTACCATAGATAACTGGGTCATATTCAAAGCATCTGCGATTTCACTTGCCAATGTTGAGGGAAATACAGATTTACTCAAATTACCGCTGGCATGGAACTTATCCTTTAATTCTTTGCCGAATAAATCCGGCCACGAGTTCAGTTCGGCAGACAGGTTCTTATCCATCAATTTTTTAGCGGCTAATTTTTGATAGGCCTCTCCATGCCTATAAAGAATATAATCGGAAATTGTCGGGTCACCGAGCATATTACCGATAAACAGACCGGCGTTTTTAATATCCTCTAACGAATAGCGTGCAGATGACAATGATTGTAAAATTGTATGTAAAATCATTTTCTGCGTCCGGTTGAAGGAAGCATAGATATCTTCAGAGACACGCATCTTCGCTAATAGTTCAACCGGAATATCAAAACTATCCAGATAACCACTTTGTTTACAATAGGTTTTGTCAGGTACCGAATGATCCGGATTGTAATATTTTTCCGAATCCCAAAAAGATTTGTCAATTTCCCTTATTCCCTCAATTCCGTTCATAACATTTTCAAACAATCCATTTAATGAAAATGAGTCCGGAGGATACAGACAACCGCATCCGACAATTGCCACAGGTTCATACATTAAACAACACTCCTTTGAAATTATAATTTACGGGTGTGGTAACCAGCCGTATCTCATTTCATCGCATGCATAAGTACCATATATTAAAATGCGTGGTTTGGCAAACACTCTTTTGTAATCTATGCATATTTGAAATAGTCAAACTGCCTTTGCCGCAGCTTTCGTATTGAAAAAGCTAAATCACTGGAATTCAATTATGACCGTGCCAAACATAGACCGTCTCCCGCTCATACAGTCTATCTTTAAATTATGGAATAAAGATACCCACTACATCTGGCCGTTAACGAGTAACATTAGAACGAATTAAAGTAGTCAGTGACAACATTAACTATAGTGTTTATTATAGCTAAAAAATCCCAAATGTCAAGAAAATATTGTAAAAAAATTGTAAAATAATTGCGAAATTTAGACATTTTTGGAGAAACAAGCAGTATTTTCCCGTTTGGATAAAGAGAGAGAAGAGGTCTGCCCGTTAGAATGTATATACTTAGTTATAATTTAAGGAAAAAAGCCAAAGTTTTTTAAAGACAGGAGACAACAGAAAGGAATAAATAATTTATATTTTGTTGCAATTTGTCAAAATTTAATTTTTTTTGTCTAATTCGATTGATTTCTAGTTAAATAATGGTAAAATAATATTAAGAAAGTATTATGATTTTGTAATCTGAATAAATAAAGAATTTTTGAGGAGCGGGACTGCTGTATCATGTAAAGTCTTAACTATTTACCGGGGGAGTATATCTTGTATGATAAGTACTGAATAAAGGGTTAGGTCAACAGCAGTCCCCATTATGAAAAGGTATAATATATATGTTAACAAGGGAGAGGGACTTCCTTGATTTCAATTTTATTATAAAGAACGAATGTGAAGAAACTTTGATAAAACTTTGAAAAAAGTGTGAAAAAGAAACACAGAGATTATTAACCATAAGTCAGTTTTATAAAAAGGGCAAACTTACCGAAAGGCAAGGACGCAAAGCCAAGGGCCTAAGTTTCATCAATAACACGGCAGCCGGTTGCAGTACATAGTATAAAAAACCCTTTTTTTCTGCTGCATAAAAGAAAAAAGGGTTTTTATTGTTTGAGATAAATGGTCTCTCAGGCATATTGCATCAAAATAATAATAAGGAGGATTGTGCTTCAATGAAGAGTATCAAAACTAAATTAATGGTTAATTTCTCGTTATTGATAATATTGGCTTCTATCCTGCTGGGTTTTATATCCATACACAGCGCCAGTAAATCCATAACGAAAGACGGAGAAAACGCACTTATTTCTCTTTCCATGGAAGACTCCAAATTAACACAAAGCAGAATTAAAACACAGCAACGAACCCTGGAAATGATTGCACTGAATGAAGAAATGCAAAGTATGAAACTATACGTCCAGCTGGATTTATTAAAATCATTGCTGAAAGAAACGGATTTTCTTGATATGGCAATTGTTGATATGGAAGGTACGGCTAATTATACGGACGGAACTACCAGTGAGTTAGGGGACAGGGACTATATACAGAAGGCTCTGAAGGGTGAAGCAAATGTTTCGGATGTTTTAATCAGTAAAGTTACCAATGAACCGGTTATTATGATTGCGGCCCCTATTATAAAAGACGATACAGTAGTCGGTGCTTTAATCGGACGCAGGGACGGAAATGCTTTATATGAAATAGTAGCTGACACGGGTTATGGTGAAAATGGTTATGGCTATATAATTAACAGCAGTGGGACCGTAATTGCACATCCGGAAAAAGATAAAGTACTAAATCAGTTTAATCCCATAGAAGAAGCAAAAGAAGATCCTAATTTAGCTTCTTTATCCGAATTATTTCAAACGGTTACGGCTGAAAAAAACGGCGTCAGACCCTATTCCTATGAAGGCAGAAATTTATATGCAGGCTATGCGCCCATAGAGGGAACAGACTGGATATTCGTGATTACTGCCGACCAGGACGAAGTTCTGTCCGAATTACCGGTATTAAGAAATACGATAATTCTCGTAGCCTTAATTATTCTCCTCCTATGCATTGCTGTCGTATATATGCTGGGCAATTCCATAACCAAGCCCATAATAGATACCGTAAAACATGCGGAAAAAATAGCGTCTTTGGATATTACGGAGAATGTACGGCAGATATACCTTGATAAAAAGGATGAAATCGGAATTCTGTCAAAAGCATTGCAAAACATAACGGATAATCTTAGGAAAATTATCAGGGATATTAACAACTCATCCGGGCAATTGGCGGCTTCTTCCGAGGAGCTGACGGCTACTGCGGAACAATCTGCCACCGCATCCCAGGAAGTGGCGGCAACCGTTGAAGAAATAGCCAAAGGTGCCTCAGACCAGGCAAAACATACGGAAGAAGGGTCCGTAAAAGCCGACGCCCTGGGAAATACCATTGAAACCGACCAGAATTATTTAAAAGGACTGAATGATGCTACCAGAAAGGTTGCCGAAGTATTGGAGGACGGGTTAAAAGAAATAGAATATCTGACTAAGAAAACCGAAGAAAATTACCAGGCTTCTGCGGATATAAAAGAAGTTATACTAATGACAAATGAAAGCTCCGATAAAATTGAGCAGGCCAGCAATGTGATATCCTCCATTGCGGAACAGACGAATCTGCTGGCGTTAAATGCCGCAATCGAAGCCGCCAGAGCAGGAGAGGCAGGGAAAGGTTTTGCGGTGGTTGCGGAAGAAATCAGAAGACTGGCCGAACAGTCGGCCGAATCCACCAAGGATATTGATGAAATGGTTCAGGAGCTTCAGACTAATTCACAGAATGCCGTTAAAACAATTGAAGAAATTGCGGCTGTTATGCAAGAACAGGCAGACAGCGTGGAGAATAACAGAAAAAGTTATATGGCTATAGCAGAAGCAATCGAAAATGCAAAAGAGGCGTTAAGGAAAATAAATATATCCGGACAGGATATGGAGAAAATGAAAAACGAAATATTGGATACTCTGCAGAATCTTTCCGCTATTGCGGAAGAAAATTCCGCGTCCACACAACAGGTAACGGCTTCCCTGGAAGAGCAGACCGCATCGGTGGAAGATATTGCAAAAGCAAGCGAGGGATTAGCAAGCCTGGCCCAGGATTTGCAGGTTATCATTAAGAAATTCAGATTTTAATAGTAATAAGCTTTATAAGGTAATAAAAAAGTTACAGATGTATCTAATTGTTTATCGGGGAGATTTTCAATAGATTTTTTTAAGCCGGGAACTGCTGCAAAATTTAAGGTATTTTAACCTGTATTGGGAATGCGGGTTATACGGTTTATAAATTTTGTAACAGTCCCTTTTTTTTCAACAATATTCTTCTGTATCTTCATAATAATCAGATAAACCTATGTAATATCCATTGACCTTTCCTGCCTTATCGAGTAAAATCGAATATAGATATAATATAGGGAAAAAGGTTCCTATAATCGGATGCATGGCGGTAAAAAACACCGTCTTTTATCGGAAGATAAAAAACATCTTCCGATAAGTTATACTATAGAAACAAAAAAACATGTTTCTATAGTCGGATGTACGGCGCGAAAACAGCGCCTTTTATCAGAAGTTTGGAAAACAACTTCTGATAAGTTATATTATAGGAACAAAAAATATGTTCCTATAATCGGATGCACGGCGGTAAAAAACACCGCCTTTTATCGGAAGATAAAAAGCAACTTCCGATAAGTTTATATTACATAACATAGGAGGAAAAAGATATGGAAAGTAATATATTATCCGGCGGATTAGATAGCTTACATGAATTAAAAGACATACTGTTGGAATTAAATGAATATATGGATCATAATGATGTGCTTGCATCGGAAGAATCAAAATTGGAAAAAACCATAAAAAATAAAGAAAAAGCCATAGCGGATGAAATCGTAAGCACAACCAGGAAGCGCAAAGATGAAATCGAAGCGACTTATAATGAGCAGCTGGATAAAACACGCACAAGAATAAAAAAAATCCAAGATAGAAAAGAAAAGTCAAAAAGTGCAAAAATGTTCGAGCGGATTGAGGCGGAAACCTCTCAGCTGAAAGAAGAGTATAGGCAGATGGTGTTAGAGAGCAAAGCAATAAGAAAGCAGAACAAAATACCGTCTTTTTACAATTCCAGGCTTTTTTATGCCCTGTTCCTGCCGAAGGGAATGGGAGATATGGCTATTATAATCATGACCCTGGTTACCATATTGTTAGTTATCCCTTGCGTTTTTTACTTCTATGTCATTCCGCAGGAAAATATGATATATCTGATTTTAATCTATTTTATCACCGTAATATTTTTCGGCGGTTTGTATATGCTGATTGACAATAATGTAAAAGACAAACATTTGGAATCAATTAAAAAAGTTTACAGACTTCGTTCTGAAATTTCCGATAACAAAAGGAAAAGGGATATAATCCGCAGGAGAATACTAAAAGATAAAGATGAAAGCAGGTACGGTCTGGATAGCTTTAACCGGGAATTATCCGAACTGGATAATGAATTAAAATCCATTATGGAACAAAAGAAAGACGCTTTAAGTGTATTTGAAAATACAACCCGCCATATCATAGGAAAAGAAATAAAGGCGCGGAGCCAGGAGGAGTTAAATACTTTAAAAAAGGAATACGGACAAATCTATGTTGAAATTAAGGAAACGGAAGATAAAGTTAAAACCCTTTCCATGAAAATTGCCAATGACTATGAAGCGTATCTGGGAAAGGAATTTATGTCGGTGGATAAAATAAATATATTGTGCGATATTATGGCGGATAACGATTTAAAAACCATTTCCGAAGCCATAGGCTATTATAAAGAAGGCGATTATTAAAGGAGCATAAATCTCCTACTACCTCCGGCCGCCGTCCTGCCGGATGCTTTTCCGGCCTGGGTTTTCCCGTCGGCTGAATGTAAAAGATTGACAAGTATCCGGGTTTTATGTATAATATCTACAAAAATCATTGTTAATTTTTATATGGTTTATCAATGGTAAATTGATAATATTTTGTTTATAATGAATTAGGATTTAAAGTTTGTTACTGTTCAATCAGGCAAGACTTGCATCGGGAGGTGTGATTCTTGTCTTTTTTACTGTATAAGAAATTATGGTATAACAATAATGTTATTATGAAATAACGCTGCTTTATTAACTTATGGGTAAAGGGTACGGTAGAGATGAAAATAGTTCGCATTCTGAATAATAATTCAATCGTGGCAAAGGATGAAAATCAACAGGAGCTTGTTTTATTAGGGTCAGGGTTAGGTTTTAATAAGGTAAGGGGGGATTTCGTTGATGAAACAAAAATTGAGAAGAAATTTGCACCGGCAGATGACAAGATTGCAAATCAGTTTATGGAGATGGTAAATGATATCTCTATGGACTGCATCCTGTTCTCCCAGCAGATTATTGAGGATGCCAAAGCCAATTATGGCAAAAAGCTGGCGGATACGATATATATATCCCTGCCGGACCATATTTCCAATGCATTGGAGAATGCCAAAAAAGGTATCTTAATCCGCAATCCCCTGCTTCACGACATTAAGCGGTTTTATAAGGATGAATACGCCATAGGGGAATCTGCCTTACGGGTAATAAAGGAAAAGACAGGTATTATTCTGCCGGCGGACGAGGCTGCTTATATCGCCCTGCATTTTGTCAATGCCGAAATCGGCCAAACGGAAGATAAGGCTATTGAGGTAACTAAAATAATGCAGGATATATCCAATATCGTGAAGAATTTTTTTCAGGTAGAATATGATGAAGAATCGTTAAACTATTACCGCTATGTTACCCATCTGAAATTCTTTGCCCAAAGAATCATTAACCATACCAACTATCCTGAAGGCGATAATGAATTACTGGACCTGGTAATAAAAAAACACAGCAGGGAATATGAATGTGTTTTAGAAATAACAGACTTTTTAGAAGATAAATTCGGATATACCTTAGGTTCGGATGAACGTTTGTATCTGACCGTGCATATTGCCAGAGTGATAAATGCTAATCATTAAAAAAATGAATAATAAATGCCAAAGGGTTTGTTATGATTCAGTTCAGCAAGACCCGGAAGCGGCAACAGGAGAGACCGGTAACCCCGGTTTATCTACAGTTGCAGCTTTCGGGTCTTTTTATATAAATGCTGTAAAAAACAAAATACTAGTTTAGAAGCTATAGGAGGATTATTATGAATTATAGTCAATTAGCCGCAGATATTCTGAAGTATGTGGGCGGCGCAGGAAACGTAACCGGCGTTACAAACTGTATGACACGTCTTCGTTTTCAGCTGAAGGATTCAAAGAAAGCCAATGTGGAAGCGATTAAAAACCTGAAAGGTGTCCAGGGAGCCGTTACAAAGAACGGACAGTTCCAGATTATCATCGGAACCGATGTGGGAAATGTTTGTGAAGAGATTAAGAAACTTGGTAATTTTGATGAGGATGCTTCCTCTCAGGATGAGGAAGAGAAAACGGGTATCATCAACACTTTTTTCGGAACACTGACAGCCATCTTTACTCCGGTTATTCCCGCCTTGGCCGGCTCCGGTATGATAAAGGCACTATTGGCACTTTGTGTAGCACTTGGTATCATAAGCAATGATACCTCCACCTATCAGGTATTTTATGCTTTTGCGGATGCCTTATTTACCTTTATGCCTTTTATCCTTGCAATATCGGCCGCGAAAAGATTTAAATGCTCTCCCTACATTGCCGCAGTTCTGGCAGGTGTTTTGCTGCATTCCAGTTTTACCGGAATTGAAACGTCAGAATTTATATTAAATATCTTTAACGGCAATGCCATTACCTTTAATTATTTTACCATATTCGGTTTTCTGCCCGTATTATCAGCTTCCTACAGCGGCAGTGTAATTCCCATACTGCTGATTGTATGGGTCCAGTCTAAAATTGAAAAACAGGCAAATAAATATTCACCGAAGCCGGTTAAGATATTCCTTGCGCCGCTGCTTACGATTATACTAACCGGTCTTATTGCTGTCTTTTTAGCGGGGCCGTTAGGCACCATGATCGGCAAAATTTTAGCCATCGGTTTTAACTTTTTAAATGATTATGCCGGATGGGTTATACCTTTCCTTATGGGAACCTTCTGCCCGTTTTTTGTTATGACCGGTATGCACTATACCTTTGCTCCTATCCAGGCCATACAGTATGCAACCTTAGGCTACGGGACCATATTAGGGCCAGGTATGTTATCCTCCAATATAGCGCAGGGTACGGCTTCTATTGTGGTAGGGCTGAAATCCAAAAACAAAGAATTAAAGCAGCTGGGACTATCCGCAGGTTTTACGGGCTTAATGGGCATTACGGAACCGGCTTTGTATGGTGTTACCTTAAAATACAAAAGACCTTTGTATGCAGCCATGATTGGCGGCGGCTGTGCAGGCCTGTATGCGGGTATTACCGGAATCCATACGTATTCTTCCACAACGGCAGGCCTTCTGGCACTACCTGTTTATATCGGCGGCGACAGTATTATGAACCTTGTAAACGCATGTATTACCATTGTAATTTCTATGGCAGCTACAGCCGTTGCAACCCTGGTGCTCGGTTTTAATGACCCGGCAGAAACCCCGGCAGAAACAAGAGGAGAGACACAGACGCTGGTAAAACAGAAGATAACTGCCGCATCTCCTATTTCGGGAAAGGTTCTGGCCCTGTCTGAAGTAAAGGATGAAGGCTTTTCCAAAGGAGCACTTGGGAAAGGCATGGCAATACTGCCATATGAGGGTAAGGTTTATGCGCCGGTTAACGGGACGGTCGTAACCGTCATTGACACCAAACATGCCATAGGACTTATCGGTGAGGAAGGCCAGGAAATTCTGATTCATGTGGGAATAGATACCGTAGAACTTGGAGGGAAATATTTTCAGGCAAAAGTAAACCAGGGTGACAAAGTGAAACAAGGACAGTTGTTGCTGGAATTTGACATGGAAGCCATTAAAAAAGCCGGGTACGATGTTACAACTCCGGTTACCGTAAGTAATTCGGAGGATTATCTGGATATCCTGGGTACGGATAAAGAAACGGTTACGGCCGGTGAAACCTTACTGACAATAATATCTTAGGTGCTGCAAAGCGGCATGACGGAAGGCTGCGAAATAATAAACAATTAGAAAGGAGGCCATGAAATATGAGTTTTCCGAAAGGTTTTTTATGGGGAGGCGCCATTGCGGCCAATCAGTGTGAAGGTGCCTACCTGGAGGACGGAAAGGGTCTGTCCATACAGGACGTAATGCCCAAAGGGGTTATGGGGCCAGTAACGGAGGAACCGACACCGGACAATTTAAAACTGATAGGAATTGACTTTTACCACCGGTATCAGGAGGACATTCAGCTGATGGCGGAAATGGGCTTTAAGGTACTCCGGCTGTCCATTGCCTGGAGCCGTATATTCCCTCAGGGAGATGAAGAAATACCCAATGAAGCCGGACTTGCTTTCTATGACAAGGTTTTTGATACCTGTCATAAATATGGCATAGAACCCTTGGTTACCCTTTCCCATTACGAAACGCCGTTACATTTGGCCAAACATTATGACGGCTGGAGAAACCGGAAGCTGATTCAATTTTTTGTAAGATACTGTGAAACCGTATTTAAACGGTATAAAGGCAAAGTAAAGTATTGGATTACCTTTAATGAAATCAATGCGGTCCGGCACTTTCCGCTGATGGGAGCAGGAATCTGGACTCCCAAGGAGGAGCTGACACCGCAGGATATATACCAGACCGCACATCATGAATTTGTTGCAAGTGCTTTGGCGGTAAGACTGCTCCATGAAATTATCCCGGGGGCCCAAATGGGCTGTATGGTATTAGGCGCCTTAAATTATCCCATGACACCCCATCCGGATGATATGATAGCTATGATGGAAAGAGACCGGGATTGTATGTTTTTTGCCGATGTCCAGGCAAGAGGCTATTACCCTGCTTATATTAAGAAGCTGTGGGAAAGGGAAGGCATCAAGGTTGCCATGGAGCCGGAGGATGAAGAAATCTTAAAGAATACGGTGGACTATATTTCCTTCAGTTATTACATGAGTAAATGTACTGCCGCCGACCTGTCCCTTTATAAGAAAGGAAAAGGTAATTTAACCTCAGGGGTCAGCAATCCCTATTTAAAGGAAAGCGAATGGGGCTGGCAGATTGACCCGGCCGGGCTGCGGTATACATTGAATTATTTTTATGACCGGTATCAGAAACCTCTGTTTATAGCGGAAAATGGGCTGGGCGCTACGGATAGGCCGGTAGCTTTGCCGGACGGAACCTTAACTGTGGAGGACGATTACCGTATCGCTTACATTAAGGAGCATTTAAAGGAAGTCAGCAAAGCCCTGGAAGACGGTGTAGATGTAATGGGTTATGCTGCGTGGGGCTGTATTGATGTAGTGAGCGCTTCCACGGCACAGATGAAGAAACGGTACGGGTTTATCTACGTTGACCGCAACGAGGACGGAACGGGGACTCTTAACCGATATAAAAAGAAAAGCGCCCGCTGGTACCGGAAGGTTATCGGAACCAACGGCGAAAACTTAGAGTTTGCATGAAAGAATGAGTAAAAATATGCCAAAAATAAAATTTTGATACTTATTTAAAAAATAAACTCCTTTTATGGAAATAATTCTGTAAGTACAATAAAATTAACAGTTTAAGGCAGGAAGGTAATAAAGCAGTTTTTA
Organism: Lachnoclostridium sp. UBA903; assembly: GCA_002294045.1. Classification (GTDB taxonomy): domain Bacteria; phylum Bacillota; class Clostridia; order Lachnospirales; family Lachnospiraceae; genus Anaerocolumna. The sequence goes on from DBEP01000022.1 coordinate 88,764, forward strand.
CACAACGCCTTCTTACGACATAAAGCAACAGTAATTATAAACCTATAAGGAGGGAATGTATGAATCAATTTAAGGAAAAGAGAAAATGCTTAAGG
>DBEP01000022.1:88971-89320 GCA_002294045.1 Lachnoclostridium sp. UBA903
TCTATGCTGTCACCGTCCTTCGCCAATGTACTAACCGTTCAGGCAGCAGGTGTGGCAATCACTTCAATGTCATATTTTTCGCCGGCAGACGGCCCGGTCATTGCCAGATCAGGGGTAGGGAAGGCAAGCTATGGATTTGTAATGCCCATTTTTAACGGAGGAAATGCCTCCTGGGAAGACGTTGTGGCAGACCTGACGGTGAATGTCAAGATAAATGACAGATGGGTGGATATTGACAGCAGCGGCGGACTCTTCACCTATAACGTTAACTGGGGACATTGGAGTGACAGCGGATTTTACGGCTATTGGTTTACGGTATCTGAAACTACTTATATCCAGCTGGCATCAA
>DBEP01000108.1:0-364 GCA_002294045.1 Lachnoclostridium sp. UBA903
AGGTGATGTGGAATTTCATAACTCCAGAGAAAATCAATTGTTATGGCTGAAAAATTTAGGATTTGATATTGTTGAAAATAAAACTGTTACAGAAGACAATCTGGAAGAAGAGGTTGCCTGGTTTTCCGGACAGGCGGCAAAAAATGATTTACCTTCCGACGGACTGGTTTTAATATATGATGACATAAATTACGGCAGTTCTCTTGGAACAACGGCCAAATTTCCCAGAGACTCTATCGCTTTTAAGTGGATGGATGAAATACGGGAAACAACTTTAAAGGAAATCGAATGGAGTGCTTCCAGAACCGGCCTCATTAATCCCATTGCAATTTTTGAACCGGTTGAATTGGAGGGAACCACGGTA
>DBEP01000108.1:597-905 GCA_002294045.1 Lachnoclostridium sp. UBA903
CCATTTTGTAAGCCGTGATGCCATGAATATGGAAGGCTTATCCGAAGCAACCATAGAAAAATTCATCGCCAAAGGTATGATTAAGGAATTAGCGGATCTGTTTCATTTAAAAAAATATAAAGAAGAGATTATAGCTATGGAGGGATTGGGTGAAAAATCATATGAAAACCTTATTTCTTCCATAGAAAAGGCAAGGGATACCTCGCCTGCCAAGTTTTTATATAGTTTGGGAATACAGAATATCGGGTTATCCAATGCAAAACTAATCTGCAAGGAATACGGCAATAATTTTGACAAGGTAAGAAATG
>DBEP01000108.1:1046-54759 GCA_002294045.1 Lachnoclostridium sp. UBA903
TCACCATCTTTTCTATTATTTTGGGATTCCGGTAATTACGGAAGAAGAATTTATCAAAATGACTGAATGAATTTAAATGAGTAATACGGAACCCTGAGTTAAAAAAATAATAGAAAAGATGGTGATGATATGCCTATTAAAGTACAAAGTGATTTACCGGCAAAAAGGATACTGGAAGATGAGAATATATTTATTATGGATGAAACCAGAGCCATGCATCAGGATATACGGCCTCTGCGTATAGCAATATTAAACCTTATGCCTCTTAAAGAGGATACGGAGGTCCAGCTGCTGCGGTGTTTATCCAATACTCCCCTGCAGGTTGATATCACCTTTTTAACGACTGGTTCCTATGTGGGTAAAAATACGCCTGCCAGTCATCTGGATCAGTTTTACCTTACTTATAAAGAGGTCGAAAACATGAAATTTGACGGATTGATTATTACAGGCGCACCGGTCGAACAAATGGAATTCGAAGAAGTACATTACTGGAATGAACTGGTGGAAATAATGAAGTGGTCAAAGACCAATGTTACATCTACCCTTCATATCTGCTGGGGAGCCCAGGCCGGACTGTATTATCATTTTGGTATTCATAAAATTCCGCTGGAACAGAAAATGTTCGGTGTGTTCCCCCATCGGGTCTTAAACCGGAAGGTACCTTTTGTACGGGGATTTGACGATATCTTTTATGCCCCCCATTCAAGATATACTACCGTATCCAGAGAGGAGATTATTAATAATCCCGATTTAATCATACTAGCAGAATCCGATGAAGCCGGGGTATTTATTGTATTGGCTGACGAAGGCAGACAGATATTCGTAATGGGCCATCCCGAATATGACAGAATCACTCTGGACAAGGAATATAAAAGGGATAAGGATAAGGGATTGGATATTCAGGTACCCAGTAATTACTATCCTAAGAATGAGGAGAATAAAAGACCTAACTTAAACTGGCGCGCCCACTCCAATGCCATGTATACCAATTGGCTGAATTATTACGTATACCAGGTAACGCCTTACGAGCTTTGAAGGAATCTTTGAAATATGGAGGTTCAAAATGGGTGTTGAATTAAGGAAAGGTTAGAACCGATATATTGGTGTAAATGAATAAGCAGTTTTGGTATTTCAATGAACTGCCTCTTCGTTTACACCATTTTCAATTTGGCCTTATTCTTTTTTCTTAAAAAGATTGAGGTATGTTTGTCATGGCGGATGTTATAGAATATGTGAATAAAAAGTAATATGGAGGTAATTTTTTATGTGTACACCCGTTTATTTTGCATAGCGAAGGCTATTGCAATTTAATACTGTAAAATAAGTAATAGCCTTTGCATATCCAATAAATTAAATTATAGGAGAATGCAAATTGAGCTATCACAAAACGGTTCTGTATGAGCTTATACCAAAGGTGTCTTATAAAATAATCAGAAACTGCCCTGAATGTGATTGTAAAATGAAATATGTTAATACCAACTGCTTTAGGGTAAATGCGAATGGCAATAAAATAGATGTCTGGCTCATTTATCAATGTGAAAAATGCAAACACACATATAACATGAGTATTTATGAAAGAAAAAAGTTATCTGGCATTCAGCCGGAGATATATAAGAGCTTTCTGGATAATGATACGGAATTAGCATTAAAATTCGGAACCGATAAACAATTTTTTGCAAATAACAGAGCGGAAATCGATTGGAGCAGCATAGAATATAATCTGCATGTGATTCCTGGCGGAAGCTCTGAAGAATTTGACTGTATTGAAATATATAACCCTTATAAAATAAAAATCCGAACGGATAAAGTAGTCGCAGACCTATTGCATTTGACCAGAAATAAAATCAAGATGCTGTTAAAAAATGATGTAATAGAATTCAGTCAAAATTATCTTGGGCATATGACCAGAATATTAATAAAGGATATTACCTTTTATCAGTTGTGACTATTTTATTACGATATAAGAATACTTATTCGGCTATATTCGACAATACAAACAAAACGTTCCGAAATTAATAAAATAAAAATGCGATAAATTTATAAAAACTATTGCAATAGATGGGAATATGTAGTACAATATTCCTATATTTGGTAAGGGCAAACTTATCGAAAGATAAGGACGCAAAGCTTAGGGTCTAAATCTGATTACACAGATATGACAGCCGGTTGCACAAAGGTAATTTAGATTACTGTTTATATGCAATTTTAAGCTCTGTGTGATACACAGGGCTTTTTGACATATGACATTTGCCAAGGCGAATGTTGTTGTCTGCATAAGACGTTCTCTTGAGCAGATAGCGTTTTTTCTTGGACGTTCACAGGATGAGCGTCGTTATTTATGCTGACAGATACAGACAGGCAAAATATACATAAGAAAAAAACAGTAATGGAAGAAAATTAATGTGTTTAAAGAAGGTGGAATCAGGTGAAAAAGAGAACGTTACGTTGTATTTTTCACAAAGCTTTGCGTTACGGACTTATCTCTATCCTATTAGTTGTTAATATTTTACTAATCTTATCTTATTCTTTTATAATTGTACAAGCAAATGAAAAGGAAACGAATGAAACTTTACTGTATTCGCAAGCCGTTTATTTTGCTGTTTTTTGTTTTGTTTTATTTATTCTGTGCATCATCGCCATTTTATTTATATTACGCTTAAAGTACAACAGTGAAAAAAAAGTAAGAGAAGCATCCCTGGAATTAAGACAGATAACCAACAGTATTCACGCAGGGTTTGTTAATTTTGATTTGGAGCATAATTATGAGATAACTTATGCCAGCAACGGATACTATGATATTGTAGGTTACAGCAAAGAAGAAATACAACAGGAACAGGAAAACAGCGTAATATCCCTGGTATATCAGGAAGATATGGAAGAATTCAAAGCCCTGGCAGACGGTTTTAGTAACGGGGAATGTATTCAGAAGGAAGTCAGGATGGTGACCAAGAGCGGTAATATCATATGGATTTTAATAAACGGCAATTATATTGAAGATAAAAATGGGAATCACACCATATCTGCTGTTCTTATAGACATTACGGAATCTAAGTTTATGCAGGAAAGGCTTTTGCTGGAGGAAGAGCGTTACCGGGTTGCTGCTGAAATTTCCAACGATATTTTATTCGAATATGATATTGGTGAAGATTTAATGACCTTTGCCGACAAATATAAGGAACTGTACGGCAGGGTTCCGGTTATCCCTCATTTTTCAGATATTAAAACCCATGGAAAAGAGATGATACATCCGGAAGATATCGGGGTGTTTTCCGAATATTGCAGAGCTTTACGAAGCGGCAAAGAAATGATTGAATCGGAATTCAGAATACGGGACATAAAAAATGATTATGTGTGGTGCCATACCCGGGGGAAAACCATATATGATGATAATAAGCATCCTGCCCGGGTTATAGGCAAAATTGTTAATATTGATTTACATAAGAAAGAATTACAGACCTTAGAGTATAAAGCGAAAAGGGACCCGCTGACCGGAGTCTATAATAAAAGCACCACAAAGGACTTAATTGATTATTATATTCAGAAACATAGCGATAAAAAACATATTTTTATGATTGTGGATATTGATGATTTTAAGAGCATCAATGACCGGTACGGGCATTTACAGGGAGACAAGGTATTATCTTTTGTTATCAGCCAGGTGAAGAGGATTTTTACGGCAGGTGAAATCATAGGACGGATTGGCGGTGATGAATTTGCTGTCTTTATAGGAAATATCACCAGTAAAGAAACCGTACTTGTAAAGGCTGATTTGCTGCAGCGTGCACTGCATTCCGTATACCGGGAAGAGGAATATGAAATATCGGTCTCCGGAAGCATCGGGGTTTCCATATATCCAGGGGACGGAAAAAATTATAATCAACTGTTAAATTGCGCGGACAAAGCTTTATATGATGTGAAAGACTGCGGCAAGGACGGATTTAAGCTGTTTACTTAAAATCCTTTAAGGAAACAGCTTTTGTTATGCCAAGCAGCATGACATATGAGGTGCAAATTAAAAAAATGCAGATTAAAACGGAAGTAAGGCCGCCATGCCGCGGTGATATGTATTCATACAAACGAATGATAAGATAGCTGGATAAGGCCACGATGATTCCGGGCTTTAAGATTAAATCGGATGCATCAAAGGGCGGCCGTATCTTCTTAATGATAATAGTACCGTCAAAAAACGTGAGTACCAGCTGGCTGACTAAAAGCGATAAGAGATAGCCGTTTATACCCTGCTTTGGCACCAGATAAAGAATCAACAGTATACGGACGGACAGTCCGATAACGGAATTGGCAAATGTCAGATGTGCCAAACCTAAACCGTTGATAATACTGCTTAACGTTGTGGTAACGTATAAAAAGGGGCACAGCCAGGCTAATGTCATAAGAAGGCTGCCGGCAAGTTCGTTATGAAAAATGATATTTCCCAATACCTGACCGAAGCTGATAAAAATACCTGCGCTTAATATACCGATCAGCATACTGCATTTAATTGAAACAGCTGTGGTTTTTTTAATCATTTCATCGTTTCGGGAGGACTGGGCTTCCGAAATGGTTGGGAGCAATAATACGGACAGGGAATTCGTTATGGCTGACGGAAACATGATAAAAGGCATGGACATGCCATTTAAAATACCATAGATACTTAATGCTTCCGAACTGCTTAAGCCATATTTCTTAAGCATATTGGGAATCAGGATTGCTTCTACACTGTGTAATATACTTATCAGTAACCGATTTGCCGTCAGCGGTACAGCCATTTTAAACAGGCGCCCGGTTAAGTTATATTTCTGGCGGGACGGGAACTGGCCGGATTCCGCACGTTGTGATAATTCTTTTGGTGTACGGGAAATATACAGGGAACCGATATTGTAAAGGTTGGATGCGATTTCCCCGATAACAAGACCTAATACGGCCAGTTCACTGGTAACTTTAATATCTCCGTTTCCGGCATAGGAGGCTATAATATAAACAGCAATTACACGTACGATTTGTTCCAGCAGCTGGGTGGTAGCGGGAACACCGGCTTTTTTTAAACCGTAATAATAGCCGTTAATGCAGGCGGTAATACCGCAGAACGGAAATGCATAGGAAAGTATTCGGATGGAGGATGCGCATCCGGGTTCTTTTAAAATATTTGTTGCAATTATATCAGAATAACTATATACCAGAAAGGTTAATACTAAAGCTGCACAAAGTGACAGGAGCATACCAATTTTAAGTGCTTTAGGTATATTTTTGTAATGCTTTTTTCCTAACTCGTTGGCAACTAAGGTTGAAATAGCAGTTTGAAGACCGGATGCAAAAATGGTAAAACATATCGCATAAATCGGAAATACCAACTGGTATATACCCAATAATTCGGCACCCATGGCGTTGGATAAAAAAATACGGTAGAAGAATCCGATAAAGCGGGTAACCAGGCCCGCAAGAGTCAGAACAACCGTACCTTTAATTAAATTGCTTTTATTTTTTGTCATACTTAACTCCTGCCGCTTAAATAATTGAACTTAATTAAGTATATTCGGAGACTATAAAACAATTCCAAATCGTGTTGACAAATTGGTTATGTAATGATAATATGTTACAAGAATACGCACTGTTTTAGTAGGAAATGAAATAGTAGGAATTAAACACCCGAAATTGTCGAAGAGAGGTGGTACGATGAAACTGTCTACAAAAGGAAGATATGGTTTGCGGGCGGTATTGGATTTGGCTATAAATGGTAACAATGAAGCAGTTGCATTAAGCGGAATAGCGGAACGTCAGGATATTTCAATCAGTTATCTGGAACAATTAATTGCCAAGCTGAAAAAGGCGGGGATAGTTAATAGCATCAGAGGAGCCCAGGGCGGCTATCTGCTGGCAAAAAAACCGGAGGAAATATCCGTTGGTGATATATTAAGGGCTTTGGAAGGGGATTTAAATCCCGTAGATTGTGCTGAAATTATAGGAAGCAAAGCATCCTGCTCCGGTGCTGATTTGTGTGTAACAAAATACGTTTGGATGCGTATTAGTGATAGTATAAATAATACGGTAGATACCATGATGCTTTCCGAACTGATGAAGGAAAGTGAAAAGGTCCGCTCCCTATATGGAATTCCTGAAGCGGATAACCGTAAAAAGCCAACTTGCGGGCAATAGGAAATATGATAAATTAGGAGATGACACAGATGGAGAAAAAAATATATCTAGATAATGCAGCTACAACAAAAACACGTCCGGCGGTTGTGGAAGCTATGCTCCCTTATTTCACGGAGAGTTTTGGTAATCCTTCCAGCGTGTATGAACTTGCGACACAAAATAAAAAGGCAATAGACGAAGCCAGGGATATCATAGCTAAATCGCTTGGAGCGGAAATCTCCGATATCTATTTTACGGCAGGCGGTACGGAATCTGACAACTGGGCATTAAAAGCTACCGCAGAGGCTTATGCATCAAAGGGAAACCACATAATTACCTCCAGAATCGAGCACCATGCAGTTTTGCATTCCTGTGAATATTTGGAAAAACATGGAATGGAGGTTTCCTATATTGATGTAGATGAGAATGGTATTATAAAACTTGAGGAATTAAAGAAAGCTATCCGTCCTACTACTATTTTAATATCTGTTATGTTTGCCAATAATGAAATCGGGACCATACAGCCGATTAAAGAAATCGGCGAAATTGCAAAAGCCAATCATATACTATTCCATACGGATGCCGTTCAGGCTTACGGCCAGCTGGGAATCGATGTGGATGAATTAAATATAGATATGTTAAGTGCCAGCGGACATAAATTAAACGGTCCCAAAGGCATCGGTTTCCTGTATATCCGTAAAGGACTCAAGCTAAGGTCCTTTATTCACGGGGGTGCACAGGAGAGGCACAGAAGAGCGGGAACTGAAAATGTCCCAGGTATTGTCGGATTTGGTAAAGCGGTTGAAATAGCTGTGGAAACCATGGAAGAGCGTCAAAAAAAGGAAATTGAATTAAGGGATAAACTGATTAAAAGAGTATTATCGGAAATACCCTATGTCCGTTTAAACGGGCATAGAACGAAACGGCTCCCCAATAACGCGAACTTCAGTTTTCAGTTTATTGAAGGAGAATCGTTATTAATTATGCTGGATATGCAGAATATATGTGCTTCCAGCGGTTCGGCCTGTACTTCCGGTTCACTGGATCCTTCTCATGTGTTGCTTGCCATAGGGCTCCCTCATGAAATCGCTCATGGGTCCTTACGATTGACTTTATGCGAGGATAACACGGAGGAAGAAATGGATTATGTGGTTGATAAAATTAAGGAAATCGTAGAAAAGCTGCGTTCCATGTCACCTTTATATGAGGATTTTATAAAAAGCGGTCATAAATAATTATACTTCAATTAAATATTCGTTTTCGTCATTTGGTGATGGTAAGTGATAGGAGGAATAAAGATGTACAGTGAAAAAGTTATGGATCATTTCAGTAATCCGAGAAATGTAGGTGAAATAGAAAATGCCAGCGGAGTCGGCACGGTAGGCAATGCAAAATGCGGTGATATTATGAGAATCTACCTGGATATAAATGACAGCGGTATTATCGAGGATGTTAAATTTAAAACTTTTGGATGCGGCGCCGCAGTTGCTACCAGCAGTATGGCAACGGAATTAGTGAAAGGCAAGAATGTGAAAGAAGCCTTACAGGTAACCAATAAGGCCGTAATGGATGCTTTGGACGGGCTTCCTGCGGTTAAGGTTCACTGTTCCTTATTGGCAGAAGAAGCAATCCATGCTGCTCTATGGGATTATGCGGCTAAAAATAATATTGTAATTGAGGGTCTGGAAAAACCCAAAACCGATATCAGCGAGGGAGAAGAAGAAGAAGTCTACTAGGAGGCAGGTAATTGGATAGAAAGAAAGTAGTGGTAGGTATGTCAGGAGGAGTGGATTCATCTGTGGCGGCCTATCTGCTGAAAAATGCCGGCTATGACGTAATAGGGGTTACCATGCAGATTTGGCAGGATGAAGATGGGGCAGTGCAGGAAGAGAGCGGAGGCTGTTGCGGTTTAAGTGCTGTTGATGATGCGCGCCGGGTAGCTTATGCCTTGGATATACCTTATTATGTTATGAATTTTAAAAATGAATTTAAAGATGCGGTAATCAATTATTTTGCGGATGAATATATTAAAGGCAATACGCCCAATCCTTGTATAGCGTGTAACCGCTATGTCAAGTGGGAATCCTTGTTGAAACGGGCATTAGGATTAGGAGCCGATTATATTGCAACCGGCCATTATGCCAGGGTGGTGCAGCTTAAAAACGGCAGATATACCTTAAAAAAGTCAGCCACTGCTGCAAAGGATCAGACGTATGCTCTGTATAATCTGACCCAGTACCAGCTGGCACATACTTTAATGCCCGTAGGGGAATATACGAAGGATGAGATTCGCAGGTTAGCAAAGAATATAAATTTAAGGATTGCCAACAAACCGGACAGTCAGGAAATTTGTTTTATTCCGGACAAGGATTATGCCGGCTTTATTACGGAGTATACAGGGAAAGAACCGGAGGAAGGCAACTTTGTCACCCCGGAAGGGAAAATAATCGGCAGACATAAAGGCATTATCCATTATACGGTGGGACAGAGAAAGGGTTTAAATCTTGCAATGGGACATCCCGTATTTGTCCTGGCCATCCGGCCGGAAACCAATGAGGTGGTAATCGGCAACGGGGACGAAGTGTATGGCAGTAAACTTTATGCAAGTAACTTGAACTTTATGTCTGTGGAAGATTTGGAAGGCGAAATGGAGGCAACTGCCAAAATCCGCTACAGCCATAAAGGTTCCAAGTGCATTATCCGGAAAACAGAAGCCGATAGACTGGAATGTATTTTTGAAGAGCCGCAAAGAGCCGTAACTCCCGGACAGGCGGTGGTATTCTATGACGGGGATTATGTAATCGGGGGCGGAACCATACTGCGGACTTGAATCATTGTACCGTTCTCAGCGCCCCGCTTTGCGGTATACCTGGTGGCTATTTTGGAAACGTACCCGGCTGCGCTCCAAAATAGTTCTAACCGTTTAACTTTTCAAAAATAGGTTTTTTTCCTTCAAAGGTTACATAATAACGGAATCCCAAAGATAGCAAGACCTGTTCGGCTATGGGAAAATCATATCCTAAATGCTCCGGGCTGTGACCGTCCGAGCCAATGGTGATAATTTCGCCGCCTAATTCTTTATATCTTTTTAATACGTCTGTCCGGGGGTGGGCAAACTTAAGTCCATATTTATAACCGGACGTATTAATCTCAATTCCCTTACCGTGGTCGATAATTGTTTTTAACATTTCATCGATAATGCCGGCATATTTTTCATAGGTATAAGAATGGTTTTTATCCGGTGCATACCGTACGATATAATCCAGATGGCCATACACCTGGTATTCGGAAAATGCCTTCACGTTATCGGTGATACTTCTAAAATAGGTTTCTATCCCTTCTTCTGTGGATTTATTTATCCAGTATTCCGGATAGTAAGGATCCATTCCGTCAACCAGATGGGAAGAACCGATGGCAAAATCGAAATCATATTGGTCCAGAAGTTGCCGGTACCTGGGGGCAAGATAAGGCTGCAACCCAAGCTCGATACCCTTTAAGATTTTAATTCTGGAACGGTATTTGTCAGAAATTTCGTCCAGTTTCTTAAAATAATCATCCGGATTAAAAACAAAGGGCAAACCGTATTTTTCCGGAAAATCATAATCCATATGGTCGGTAAAACAAATTTTGCTCATGCCAAGTGCTATGGCTTTTTCCGCCATTTCTTCCATGGAAGCGGTAGAATCGCTGGAAAAACAGGAATGAACGTGATAGTCGGCAATTATCATAGTAACCTCCAAACTTTTCTAATCTTATTGCAGTCTGCTTTATCGGCCCGTAAATTTTATCTGAACTATTCCTGTAATATCGGGTGATACAAGCATGGAATAATTGGTATAATATACAACAAAACCGGGCTTTCCTCCGCTGGGTTTTTTTACATTTTTCTTTTCCGTATAATCGATTTCCACTTTACCTGCATCCCTCCCCTTGGAATAATAAGCAGCCAGTCTGGCAGCTTCTTCAAAAGTCCTGTCGGGAAGCTTATCACCGCCGGTCTGGACAATTACATGGGAACCTGCAATTTTTTTGGCATGAAACCACCAGTCGGCTCCGGTTGCGAATTTAAAAGTAAGTTCATCATTCTGGTAATTGTTTTTACCTATATAAATATGGTAGCCATCGGAGGAAATATAATGTAAGGGTTGGCTGACAATCTTTTGTTTTTTATTTTTCCCTCCCGGCTTCCCGGATGCGGACCGGCGTCTCATATAACCGTATTCCATTAATTCTTCCTTTAACTGTACCAGGTCTTCTTCCGCCAATGCGATGTCCAGGGAAGTCCGGATAGAATCCAGATGTACCAGTTCTATTTTTGTTTCTTCTATAAAGTTTGATAACGCTTCAAAGGTCCGCTTTAATTTATTATATTTATCAAAATATAATTTAGCATTTTCGGAAGGAGTAAGAGTCGGATTAAGCGGGATGGTAATTTCCTCATTAGTGTAATAATTAAGAGCCGTCAGGGTTTTTGCACCTGGCTCCAAATTATAACCATAGGTATTAATAAGTTCTCCGTAAACTTTATATTTGTCTCTTTTTTCCGTCTCTTTTAACTGCTTTTGCTGCAGTTCATATTTTTTGGTATTCCGCTCAATGGCATTGGCGACAATTTTGCGTAAATCTGCGGATTTCTGGCGAATACGTGATATTGTATTTTTGGAAGCATAAAACGATTCCAAAACAGCGGAAATGGAGTCATATTCTTTTTTTTCAAGAGAGCCGTAGCAGCTTAAGGGGAAGCAGGAAAACTCAACAAAGGCTCCGTCTTCCAGTACGATATTCGGTGTATAATGATGTTCTTTTACATCTTCCATGAGGCGTTCCAGATTTTTATATAAATGCAGACCTTCCGGTTCAGACAGGGAGCTGGTAGCGTTTCCGGAATCGATGGATGCACGGTAGCAAACTTCATTTGCCATCAGCGGACTAAAACCGGTAAGGGAAGTGTAGATTGCTTTGCCGACAGGCAAAGGCTTTTTTAGGACATTTTCCTTATATTCTTCATAGGCAAGGGTTAACGGGTTCTTTTTTTCTCCGGACGGAGGGAGCATATAGTCCCTTCCGGGCAGCACTTCCCGGACAGAACTTACTAAATGGGAGATGTGTTTGATGCTGTCAATAATCCTGTTTTCTGCATCGATAAATATTATATTGCTGTGTTTTCCCATGACTTCTAAAATTAAATATTTAATACATAAATCTCCCATCTCATTTAAGTGCTCTATTTTAAATCTGATAATACGTTCCAGTCCCGGCTGCGTTATATCCAGTATTTTTGCACTGTTTAAATGCTTTCTGAGCAGCATGCAGAAACCGGGTGCCGTCATGGGATTCTGCTTATTTTCTTCTGTCAGATAAACTAAGGGCAGCCCTGCGTTAGCGGATAGGAATAATTTATAATTATTCCGGTTATTTTTAATGGTAAACACTAATTCATCCTTTTCAGGCTGTGATATTTTACTGATTCTTCCATCTATGAGTTTTTCTTGCAGTTCGTAAACCACATTGGATATTACAAGTCCGTCTAATGCCATGTTATTTCTCCTTATTGTTTTCAATGGACATAATGCACTTATCAGAAGCCGCTTTCCAAACTTCCGGCAAAGGGTGTGCAATTTATTAATACCAAATAGTATAACATCAGACAGGCCAGGAAGCAATAATCTGTCCAATAATTTACTGAATAATTTTACTCAATAATTTTTGAGTTATTTAAGGTAGCTGTCTTGACTTGTTGTTGCATATCAATTATAATAAATTCAAATGCCGTGAAAAGATTGCGGAGTGAGTCAATTATAAAACATCCGGCATTATAAAACTTTATATTGAAAGAACGTGTGAATATGTTGAAAAGTATGACCGGCTTCGGTAGGTGTGAAGAAGTAGGAGAGGAACGTAAGATTATCGTTGAAATGAAGGCAGTAAACCACAGGTATTGTGATATTTCCATAAAGCTGCCCAAGAAACTGAATTTTTTTGAAGCCGGTATCCGAAATGTATTGAAGCAATATGTCGGACGTGGTAAAGTGGACGTATTTATCACGTATGAAGATTTTACTGAGAATAACGTTTGCGTTAAATATAATGAAGATATAGCAAAGGAATATTACCGTTATCTTGTTAAGATGAGTGAAACATTCCAGATTGAAAATGATATCCGTGTCTCCAATTTGTCGAGATTTCCGGATGTTTTTACCTTAGAGGAACAAACTATTGACGAACAGGAACTGTGGAAAATCGTTGAAAAGGCGGTTAAGACTGCTTCGGAACAATTAGTAAAAACCAGAATTGCAGAAGGCATGAATTTAAAGAAGGATTTGTGCGGAAAGCTGGATGGAATGGTTGAATATATCAATTATATTGAAGAAAGATCTCCTGAGATTGTAGCAGAATACAGACAAAAGCTTACTGCAAAGGTATACGAATTATTAGGTGATTCGAAGCTGGATGAAGGTATACTGGCTACGGAAGTTACCGTTTTTGCGGATAAAATATGTGTGGATGAGGAAACCGTACGACTGAGGAGTCATATCCAGAATATGAAAAATACTCTGGAGGACGGTGAAGGAATCGGCAGGAAGTTAGATTTTATTGCCCAGGAGATGAACCGGGAGGCAAACACCATACTGTCTAAAGCGAGTGATATTAATATTACCAATAAAGCCATTGATTTAAAAACGGAGATAGAAAAAATCAGGGAACAGATTCAAAATATAGAATAATATAGCGGGCGAAATGAGGTGCGAAGATTGAACCGGTTAATAAATATTGGATTTGGTAATGTAGTCAATTCGGATAAAATAATTGGAATTATCAGTCCGGAGGCCGCACCCATAAAAAGGATGGTTCAAAGTGCCAAGGATGCCGGGACCGCCATTGACGCGACCTGCGGCAGGAAAACAAAATCCGTTATCGTAACAGAGAGCGGGCATCTTGTGTTGTCCGCATTACTGCCTGAAACCATTGCGAACCGGGTCAATGTGAAAGAAGAGACAGATAATGCCGTATATTACGGTGAATAAAGTTAAAAATATATAATAAGGAAGAAAAGGAAGGAGATTATTATGTTACATCCATCATATACAGATCTAATGAAAGTAGTAAATAGTGAGGTAGAACCAGGGGAACAGCCCGTGGTTAACAGCAGATATTCCATAGTGCTGGCAACCGCCAAAAGAGCCAGACAACTGATTAACGGTGTTGAACCGATGGTCCGTGCGGCTTCTGCAAAACCGCTTTCCATAGCGGTGGAAGAATTATATGAATCTAAAGTAAAAATAGTGAATGATGATGAGACAAAAGAGGTATAAGCCCCAGATTTATATTAAAAAGATAAAATGAGCTCTTATGAGCACTTTCGTATGGTATTTTATTATTTTAGGAAAATCCTATAACAGAAACGGAGGATTATCATATTATAATAAAGAAATCCTGCGAGAGTGCTTTATCATATTTTGTATTAATTTAAATCCAGGCCTATGCATAGATTGGAGAGCTTTATGGCAGACAATAATGAAATATCCGGGTTAAGTAAATCGGAAGATGAATTGAAGGATCGGTTTTTGGAACCAGTGGAAAAGCAAATAAACTATGGCAGGGAAATTATTGAAATGATAACATACTTTGTTGTGGTAATAGTCTGTGTTTTGCTGATACATCAATTTGTCGGCCAGCAGATAGAAGTTAGCGGCAGTTCCATGGAAAGCACGCTACATAATGAAGATCATTTAATATTGGAGAAAATATCCTATGAAATAGATAAACCGAAACGCTATGATATCGTGGTTTTCCGGCCTTACAGCGGGGATAAGGATACCTATTATATCAAACGGGTAATTGGATTGCCGGGAGAAACCATACAGATAATCGGCAGTGACATCTATATTGACAATCGGCTTCTGGAAGAGGATTATGGAAATAATCCGATTGCAGACGGAGGAATAGCAAAAGAGCCTTTTGTTTTGGGGAAGGATGAATATTTTCTTTTGGGTGATAATAGAAATAATAGTAAGGACAGCAGGGACTTAAGTATCGGAGCTGTGAAAAGAAAAGCAATTATAGGACGTGCATGGGTCAGGATATGGCCGTTTAAAGATTTTGGTGTATTGAAACATCAATAATGTACAAAAATCTGATGGGAGATTATAATAATGAGCGGAGAGAATAAAGCAGAGGAATACAAGGAAAGCGACAGCCGGGAATTGGAGATTCCTGCGTCCGGGGGTCTTGAGAGCGAAGACCTTGAGAGCAGGGATAAAAAGCGGAATAGTAAACACAAGACTTTATCCGTATTATCGGATGTCATAATTTATTTATTAATCATTTATATCTGTATTTATCTGATACCCAATTATGTTATCCAAAGAACCATAGTAGACGGGCCTTCCATGGAAGATACCCTTCATAACGGAGAGCATCTCATGGTGGAAAAAATCAGCTATCGCCTGGAACAGCTGAAGCGTTTTGATATTATTGTATTTTATCCTCATGGCAGGGAGTCGGAAGAATATTATGTAAAGCGGATTATAGGTTTACCCGGCGAAACGGTACAAATCATAGAAAGTAATATATATATCAACGGTAATATATTAGAAGAAAATTACGGAACGGAACCGATTACCTATGCCGGTTTGGCGGAAAACCCCCTGACGTTAGGTGAGGATGAATATTTTGTTATGGGAGATAACAGGAAACTCAGTTTAGACAGCCGGTATGAGGAGGTCGGGGTTGTATCCAAAGAAAACATCGGCGGCCGGGCCTTACTTAGAATATGGCCTCTTAATAAATTCGGTTTAATGAATGATAAATAAAAAAGAATCCGTAAAATATTACAGGGAAAAGAACCGTATGGAGCAGCATTCTTTCGTTTTTTAACAGCTGCCGCCGGTCTTTTCCCTATTCTTTATACTTATATTACTTTTACTTAGATGAAAAATCCCGTCCTGATTTATTGGCTGCCGGCGGAATTGGAGCTTTCTTCTATAGGACTGTAGTGTATGCGGATTTTTATATCCTGGTTGTAATTGCCGAAGTTCCGTCCGAAGATGGTTAGTCCGCCGATATGTTCCGCCTCATCCGGCACGGCAAATTTAAACTTTATGGTACTTCTGTAATCCAGATTTAAATCATTTAAGGATACGCCTGAAATCTGCAGGCCGTCAATAAAAGTACCTGTACGGTTAATTACAATTAATTTAAGTAATCCGTATTGATTCCAGTTCGGATACCACCAGTCAGGCGTAAAAATACCTTTTACATCGCCGAAATCTCCGGGGCTGGTCCACATGCCGAGACAGGTATCATTCAGATAAAAATAAATATCGGAAGGCCACACATCATTGACACCAGGTGCCTCAGAACTGAGTTCTGCCGAGATGGTAATCTGGTCTATTTTCTGTCTGACCGGTAAAAAGTTGGGAATCATATACTCTACATATCCTTTGGTAAACCACAATATATCACTGTCGACACGGCTCGGATGGGCAAAATATCTGGGATCATCTACTTCACCGATCAGCTGTGTGGAAGTAGCCAGGCCGCAGGTAGGATATACCTGATAATCGGAATAATGTCCGATTTTAAGATCGGTTTCATAAATGTTTTTCTTTTGCTCTTCACTGTCAAACTCTACCAAAATTTTATCCAGGTGTACCATACATTTTTTCTGGTTGCCGTGTCCTGCAGATTCACTGACAATTGTTACGATTCCGCATTCCTCCAGTTTTTTTATATGGCTGGTCAGAGCGCCGTTGGTAATATTTAAGCTGCTCGCAAGTTCATTCATATTCATACCTTTATTTTTTAACAAGAGCTTGATTATGGATAGCCTTATTTCGGAACCGAGCGCTTTGAATACCTCCAGGCCTTCGTCCAGGGTTTTGATATGCAACATGTATGATACCCTCCTTTTCCGACTGTAATTTATATATTACATCATTATAAAGCAAAATCTAAATTAAATCAAGCATTCCTTTTCTGATTACGAGCTGCATTAATATAGTATATTATATAATCCACAGGGTGAAAAAACAGAAAAAAACACAAATATTACGTAAACAATCCTTTATTTACAATTTTGATGAAACAAAGAAAAAACTGCTCCGATGATTATAATTAAAAATAAAATAATTTAGCACTTATGATAAAATCTAAAAATGCTAAATTATTTTAGGGCCGTTCCCTGCCCCCAGAAAGGGGCATCAGGCCCGGCACAAGCATAAAACAAAAACACTCCGGGCAGGAACAGAAATTATTTATTTAAAGATTAATCCGTTTTCGGTTAAGAAATCTCTTGCAACGACATTCGGTTCCATTTGCAGTTCATCAACCTTATAATTCAATTCCATCATTACTTCATCTGTGAGCATATCGCCAAGTTCTTCAATGATAGGAATTAATTCGGGATAGGAATCAACTACCTCGGCTCTTACAAGGGGAATTGCATAATAAGGCGGAAAGAAATTTTTGTCATCTTCCAGAGTTACCAAATTGAATTTTTTCAGCAGGCCGTCAGTTGAAAAAGCGTCTACAACGTCGGTTTCCTGATTCATTAGAGCTACATACCTGGGAGAACCGTCCAGACCTGTGGTATTCTTAAATTTGAAATCATAATACTCTGTCAGGCCCGGTATACCGTCGGTACGGTTTAAAAATTCAAGTGTGGTGCCTGCCCTTAACTGGGGGCCGACTTTTGCCAGGTCACTGATGGTTTTAAGATTATAATTATCTGCTGTTTCCTTTGTGACGGCTAAAACATAAGTATTGTTAAATGCCATTTGCTTTAAGACATCAATATTATATAATTCTTTAAAGTCCGCTTTTACCGTGTCATATACTTTTTCCATGTCGGAAATAGGAGGGTAGTTGAGCGTATCTCCATAGGCGGTCCCGCTGTAATCAAAATAAATATCAATATCGCCGGATTTTAAGGCCGAGAAGCAGACCTGGGTTCCGCCGAGGTTTATTTTCCGGTCTACGGCGATGTCTGTTTTTTCTTCGATTATATCGGAAAACATATTGGCTAAAATATGCTGTTCGGTAAAGTCTTTGCTTCCAATCCGGATAACCTTGCTTGCCTGATTCCTGCCGGTTACTGCGGAGAGGATGAATAGGAATATAATACATACCGCAGCTGTTGATATCACAATTTTTTGCAATTTTCTGTGTTTCGCCTTTTTGGCATTTATATTTCCGCTTTTTTGCAGGCTGACGGGCGTAACGGATTTTTCAACCAGGCCTATGATAAAATCAACCAGCAGAGCAAGAATGCATGCAGGAATGGCACCTGCTAATATCTGGTTGTTATTTACGGTCCTGATTCCGGAGAAAACCAAAAAGCCGAGTCCGCCGGCACCGATAAAAGCCGCCATAGTCATCAGACCGACGGCAGTAACGGCGGAAATCCTTACACCGGCCATAATAACAGGCAGTGCCAGAGGAATCTGTATTTTAACTAAAACCTGTAATTTAGTAAGTCCGATTCCGCGGGCAGCCTCCAGGGTCTGGGAATTAATATTCTGAATGCCTGTATAGGTGTTTTTTATGATGGGCAATAAGGAATATAAAATTACCATAACGACTGCCGGCAATGTGCCGATACCCAAAAAAGGAATGGCAAACCCAAGCAAAGCCATACTTGGAATAGCCTGAACAACATTGGCAACACCTAATATGGGTTTATTCAGTTTTTTAATGTAGCTGATTAAAATACCGAGGGGAACTCCCAGCAGGATAGCAAAACCAACTGCTATGGCCGTAAGATATATATGCTCAATGGTCAGGGAGAAAATCTGCTCCCTGCTTCGGATTAGATAATTTATGAAATTCATGAATATTCCTCCTCTGTTTCCAGATACTGCTGGCTTAAGGTCGTAACAAGGCTGCTTTTTGTAATTAGTCCGAGAAGCGTATTATTATTATCCAACACGGGAATATTCGTAACCTGGTTTTCTTCAACTATTTTTAATATTTCTATTATATTATTCTCGGGCGATACACTGAGGAAATCGGCGGACATTATGTTACCGACTTCCTGGGAATGGTCGGACTGAAGCTGTATCTGTCTGGCGTTTACGATACCCAACAGGCGGTTGGTGGTATTTTCGATAACCATAAGACTGTCAACTTTATAAGAACGCATTTTTTCTATACAGCGAAGCAGTGACATATTTTTCTGGCAGGTAACAGGAGAACTTATCATGACATCTTCCGCTTTTATATATTCAGGAGATGTCCATATCCGATTTTTCCCTACAAATTCAGAAACGAAATCATTACATGGATTTTTCAGGATATTTTCGGGAGTATCGTATTGAAGAATTTCACCATGCTGCATAATGCAAATCATATCTGCTATTTTAATGGCTTCATCCATATCATGGGTTACAAAAACAATTGTTTTTTTCAGCTGGGACTGGAGATTTATCAGTTCGTCCTGCAGACCGACTCTGGTAATCGGGTCCAGGGCAGAAAATGGTTCGTCCATTAAAATAATCTCCGGATCGGTTGCAAAGGCTCTGGCCACTCCGACTCTTTGCTGCTGTCCCCCGCTAAGTTCCGTAGGATACCGGTGTAAATATTCATCCGGCTTTAAACCTACCATTTCCATAAGTTCATAGGTACGCTTCCGGATTGTTTCCGGATTTCTTTTCTCCGCTTTCGGAATGATTTCAATATTATCTTTGACTGTCATATGGGGGAACAGGCCGGTTTGCTGGATGACATAACCCATCCTGCGCCGGAGTTCAATGACATCTTTGGTTTCTATATTTTCACCATTAATAAATACTTTCCCCAAAGAGGGTTTAATCAGCCGGTTTATCATTTTTAGAGTAGTGGTTTTCCCGCAGCCGCTTTCACCGATAAAGGTAACGAGATGTCCTTTTTCTATTTCCAGATTTATGTTTTTTAAAACACATTTATCTTTATAGTTTTTTGAAACATTTTCAAATTTTATCACTATCCTGCCTCCTTTTTAATTAAAGTAATAACTTATATTTAGCTGTAAGTTGCTTCTAGAAACAATTCAATTATATACATAAGTTGTTACTTTGTCAAATATGGCAAAAAAAACCTTATACAAAAAGAAGGCTAATTGCCCTGCCGGACAGGGAGCAGTTAATCTATAATTCTGTATAAGGCTTTACATTTTTTGTTCGCGCCAACGGAAGATTGTCACTAAAGTGACAGTGCGTCAGCGCCAGGCAAGCCAGACTCTTTCTTGGTTTTTTCCGGATACATAAAAATTTGTACTCTTTGGTAGCTGTTTTCATCACCGATAAAGTATAGTATGTCATGTTCCAAAAACACTGCATAGGGACCCGGAGACATAATTAATGCGTCATTTCGTTTTATAGCTATAATAGTAGCGCTGGTATTGTGCCAGAAATTAACTTCCTCAATTGTTTTATTAACATAAGGAGAGTCGGTAGTAATCTCCAGTTCGGAAGGTATAAAGGGGTTTATTGACCGAAAACGGTCGGTATAGTCTATCAGTTTAGCCAGGCACTGATTAAAATAATCAATTTCTCTGGACTGTCGGTCAACACTGTCCATGATTTCTTTTTTCAGGTGGGTGATCGTCTGGATATCATTATACTGCCGTACGAATTTTAAAGCATTTTCATATGATTTTATGATTACTCCGCTTCCCTTTGTCGTATCTACGATATTAAGATCCGATAAAATACAGATAGCCCTTCTGGCTGTTTCGGAGGATACTCCATATTGGCTGGCAACCGAAGACCTGGCATATATTTTATCGCCGATATTATAATGTTTATCAACGATTTTGGAAGCGATATCCGTAGCAATCTGCTGGTATCTTGGGGTAGTGATTTGCGTTTTTCTTTCCATTTTATCTCCTGTCTGTAAATTGATTTATTGATAAACGGTGTGATGATTTTTCAAACACGCTTTAATACATATACATAAGTTTAACCAATAAATCTTAAGTAAAACATTCCTGTAATCTGACGTTTATAACCGAAAGGTCCGGGTATTGCAGCACCTTATGGGGCCATTAACTCAGTTGTCAGAGCATTTGGCTCATAACCGATAGGTCCGAATAATAGCAACACCCATTTATCTGTTGGGAGCCTTTAGCTCAGTTGGTTAGAGCATCTGGCTCATAACCGGCTGCCGCATTTTGGGCAATACAAAAAGCCGGGTTCCGTAACAAATCCGCAATGAGGACATTTATGTGTTTCTGTATATGTATTGCCGTTATTTACTTGATTTAAATCCTGCTCTCTTAGTGTAACCTGCTCACCCTTTGAAATTCTTTTCCCAAGTTCCTTGTCAATCGTATAAAGAGTCTGACAGCAGGAAGCTTTTACATAATATTTTTTGTTCCACTTAAAAACCGGAATAAAAAACAGGCTTAAGTAGGTATAAGTCAGAAATATTTCATACCTGCCGAACTGACTGCATCTGGAACATAACATGGTCTGGACAAAATCCAGTTTTTTCTGGGCGGAGGATATACCCATAATAAAAAACATAGTATTCACCTCTTTATATATACCGATAATATTTATATTCTCAACTGCCTGTACTTTTCACCTCTTATAACCAGAATTGGATGATGTAATTTACATTCAGACAATAGTATAACATAGAACAAAAATATTTTCTATATAATCCATTTTAACATACAAGGAAAACACAGGTCAGAAAATAATCCTGAAATAATTCTGGGAGCAAGAGGGCTTTCCGATGTAATTGTCCATTTTGCAGGGAAAGAAACCCATAGACATTGAAAAACTCTATCGGTTCCAAAAAAAATTCCGCTGCCTGTGAATTTATGATATAATGAAAGCGTAGTGAGCTTATGCAAGTTTACTTGCAATAAGCGAGCGGAGCAACAAGAGCATGAACTGTTTTTGTTCATGATATAATGAAAGCGGAATGAGCATGATTAAGATTGCTTGAATCGTGCGATTGGAGCAACAAGAGCATGAACGCGTTTTTGTTCTTGCTATAATGAAATAATAATCCAAGGAGTATAAGATGCTTCAGATAAAATTTTATGATAAGGCTGATGACTGTTTGCTGAAATTTGCGGTCATTGTATCGAGGTATGAGAATAAATGGGTTTTCTGCAGGCATAAGGACAGAAATACATATGAGATACCGGGCGGACACCGGGAAGCCGGCGAAGCTATAATGGATACGGCAGAAAGGGAGCTGTTTGAAGAAACAGGTGCCGTTTCTTATGAGTTACGGGAGGTTTGTGTTTATTCCGTGGAAGAAAATGCAGACGAAGGAGATATATCGTACGGGATGCTGTATTATGCGGAAATAAAGGAGTTAGGAACTCTGCCGGATATGGAAATGGAAGCAGTCGTTTTATTTGAGGAAGTGCCGGGGAATTTGACCTATCCTTTGATACAGCCCCGGCTGATGGATAAAATAAAAGATTACTTAAAATAACGGTTCTGTTTTTCCTGGCAATTGTTCTGTTTAAAGGTCAAAGAAATTTGACAAGCTATATTTCGTGTTATATAATAAACGGTGAAATATACCAGGTCAAAAACAAACTGTGGATACGATACGTTTAACTGGCATCGTATTAATTGTCATGAATAATTCCCATCCAGAGTAGCATTTTGGATGGGATTTTGCAATATAGTATAAATACGTAACGAAATATGGGAGGGTTCCTATGAATTTGAAGAGCATGCTTGAAAAAACAGAGTACTCATGCCTGCAAGGTGAGGCTGACCGGGAGGTCACTGACCTGGTTTATGATTCCAGAAAAGTAACAGAGGGAGCCGTTTTTGTATGTATATCCGGTGCAGTAAGAGACGGTCATGACTTCATTCCGGAAGTTGTTAAAAAAGGTGCTTTGGCAGTAGTTGTGGAAAAAGAAATTTCTATAGAGGGAGATGTTGCCGTAATCCGCGTCGCAGATACCAGACTGGCGTTAGCCCGGATGTCTGCGGCTTATTTTGGTTATCCGGCCTTGAAACTTAAGACAATTGGCATAACAGGTACAAAAGGAAAAACTACAACAACCTATATGGTCCGTTCCATTTTAGAGAGTGCCGGGATTAAAACCGGTTTAATCGGCACCATAGAAGCAATCATAGGAAATGAAACGATACCTGCCGATAATACAACTCCGGAATCCTATATTGTACAGGAATATTTCCGTAAAATGGTGGATGCCGGATGCACCTGTGTGGTTATGGAGGTATCTTCCCAGGGGTTAATGCTGAAACGTGTGGCAGGTTTTACTTTTGATTTCGGTATCTTTACCAATATGGAGCCGGATCACATCGGACCTAACGAACACAAGGATTTTGAAGAATATATGGCCTGCAAAGGCCTGCTGTTTCAAAATTGCAGAACAGGTATTGTCAATCTGGACGACAGCCATGTGTGGAAGGTACTAGAGGGGCATATTTGTGAAGTGGAGACCTACGGTTTATCCAAAGAGGCTGATTTACGGGCCGCCGCCATAGAGCTGCACAGTATGGGCGGAAAATTGGGAGTTAAATACAGGGCCGAAGGCCTTATGAATTTTGACGTAAAGATGCATGTTCCGGGGAAATTCAATGTTTACAATTCCCTGACGGCCATCGCTATCTGCAGGCATTTTAACATTCCGGCCGAAACCATCCGGAAAGCCTTAAGCGATGTTAAGGTAAAGGGCAGGGTTGAGCCGGTACCGGTATCGGAGAAATTTACCCTCATGATTGATTATGCCCATAATGCCATGAGCCTTGAAAGTCTTCTAACCACCTTAAGGGAATATGAGCCCAAGCGCCTGGTCTGCCTGTTTGGCTGCGGCGGCAACCGTTCCCGGTTAAGAAGATTTGAAATGGGTGAAATATCTTCAAGATTGGCGGACTTAACCGTTGTTACTTCAGATAATCCAAGAAATGAAGAGCCGCAGGATATCTTAAATGATATTATAACCGGAGTAAAAAAAGGACCCGGCAAGTATATTGCAATTATAGACCGGAAAGAAGCAATCCGTTACTGCATCCAGAATGCTAAGGCGGGTGATGTTATCATTTTAGCAGGAAAAGGACATGAAGATTATCAGGAGATAAAAGGCGTAAAATACAAAATGGATGAACGGGATTTGATTAAAGAAGTGTTAGCCGAATTAAAAGAGGAAGGAATTAAAATTATATAATATTATGAAACCGGTTAAAGGCAGAAAATAAAACTTTAATAATAAGATTAACCGTATTAAATGATCAGAAAGCAGGAAGAAATATGGAAGCATTAAGAGCAAAAGAAATTGCAAAAGCAGTGGACGGAATTATTTTATGCGGAGATGAAAATACAAGGATTACTTCAGTTGGTATAAATTCCCGAAACATGGAAACGGATTCCCTTTTTATACCCCTTATAGGGGAAAGGGCGGACGCCCATGACTATATAGAAGATGCCTTTCACAACGGTGCGGCGGCCTGTTTTACCGGCAGAGACGTGATTCTGAATAAAGATAAAGTATATATCAGAGTGGAGGATACCCTTAAGGCACTGCAGGCTTTGGGGACATTCTACAGGAGCAGGTTTCCCATGCCGGTAATCGGCATTACGGGCAGTGCAGGCAAAACCACCACCAAGGAAATGGTTGCGGCCGCATTAGGTATGAAATATAACGTACTGAAAACGGAAGGCAATATGAACAGCCAGGTAGGTCTGCCGCTTATGATGCTTCGCATGGATTCAGGGCATGATATTGCAGTAATTGAGATGGGAATGAGCGAAGAAGGGGAAATGGCAAAACTGGCTGAGATAGCGAAACCCGAAGCTGCCGTTGTGACGAATATCGGTGTATCCCATATTGCACAATTAAAAACCAGGGAAAATATCCTGAAAGAAAAATTAAATATAATAAATTCCTTTGATAAGGGCTCCGTTTTATTTATTAACGGAAATGATGATTTGTTAAGTAAATTATATAAAAATGATAAAAATGGTACGGAAAGCCCAAATATGTGCGAACAAACCAGGGAAAAGTTCCTGAACGCAGATTTAACAGCCTTCGGCACGGAGGAATACTGCGATTACCGGGCAGAGAACATACGGATGGCAGGCGGGGAGACCCGTTTTATATTAAGGAAGAAACAAAAACCCGAATTACCGTTGCCAAATCAATCAGATAACGGAACCGGTTTTTTGGGCAAAAGAGAGGACAGCCTGCCCGGTGACGGAGAGGAAATTATACTAAAGGTTTTAGGAATGCATAATGTGTCCAATGCTTTGGCGGCCCTGGCTGTTGCCGAACATTACCATATTCCGGTAAGTGTTGCGAAGAAGGGTCTGGAAGAGTATCAGCCCATAGCTATGAGGGGCCAGGTTAAAGAAGTAAACCGGGTAAAAGTAATCGACGATTCCTACAATGCCAGCCCCGATTCCATGAAAAGCGGAATAGATGTGCTGCTGGAGCTGGAAGGAATTAAAAAAAGGATAGCCGTATTGGCGGATGTGATGGAATTAGGGGAACTGTCCGGGCAGTGCCATTATGACGTGGGTGTATATATTTCGGAACGGAAAGTAGATGAAGTAATTACCATCGGAAAAGAAGCGTCTTACATTGCTAAGGCAATTCAGGATAAAAAGGCAGATATAATAACACATGTCTTTATGAATAATGAGGACGCCGTCCATTATTTGCTGCCGAATATAAAAGCAGGGGACGGTATTTTGGTAAAAGGTTCCCGGGGAATGAAAACCGATGAAATCGTTAAGGCCGTCCTGCAGAAAAAGCAATAAACGGACGGAATGGAATATAAAGGTGGTGATTTGGTATGTCAGAATATGCAGATATTATTGTAGATATTTCCCATGAAAATTTAGATAAATCATACCAATACTCCATACCTGAGAAATTGAGGGAAGACGCTGTTATAGGAGCTATGGTAATCGTTCCTTTCGGAAAAGGGAACCGTTTCATTCAAGGATATATAGTAGGAATATCAGGAGAACCAAAGTGGAAGGTGGACTTAATTAAGCCCATTCATCAGATTGTAAGCAACGCTTTGGTAATTGAAAGCCAGCTTATCAGTCTGGCTTATTGGATTAAGGAAACCTTCGGGGCAACCATGAATGATGCTCTAAAGACAGTGATTCCGGTTAAAAAATCAGTAAAACAAAGAGAAAAGAAAACCATAGGCTTGGCTGTAACAACGGAAGAAGCTTATAAATACCTGGAGACATTCCGGATTAAGAATAATAAGGGAAGGGTCCGTCTGCTGGAAGAAATGCTCGGCCTTTCTAAGGTGCAAAACGGTGATTTAGCGGAAATGGACTACGAGCTTGCTGTCCACAAATTAAATATTGCAAGAACCACAATAAGGGACTTAGAAAACCTGGGTATTATTACTACAAAAGTAGAAAGGTTGTACCGGAATCCGTTAAGCAATACAATGACGGAAAAAGAGCATATAATATTATCGGAAGAGCAGCGGCATATTGCGGACGGGATAATAAAGGATTATAAAGCCGGAAACCGGAAAACCTACCTGATTCATGGAGTTACCGGCAGCGGCAAGACAGAGGTTTACCTGGAGATAATCTCTTTTGTAATCGGCCAGGGCAAAAAAGTCATTATGCTGATTCCGGAGATTGCATTAACCTATCAGACGGTTATGCGGTTTTATCATCGTTTCGGCAGCCGTATCTCCATTATGAATTCCAGACTGTCCCAGGGGGAACGCTATGACCAGTTTCTGCGGGCGAAAAACGGGGATATTGATATTATGATAGGTCCCAGGTCCGCATTATTTACGCCTTTTAAAGACTTAGGACTGATTATTATGGACGAAGAGCATGAAGGCAGCTATAAAAGTGAAAATCCGCCCAAATACCATGCCAGGGAAGTAGCCATAGAGCGGGCAAAACTATCGGGAGCCAGCGTCATCTTAGGGTCGGCAACCCCTTCCCTGGAATCTTATACCAAAGCGCTGCAGGGAGAATATGAACTGTATTCCCTGCCTTCCCGCAACGGGGAAGGCAGAATGCCAAAGATTTGGATTGAAGATTTGAGGGAAGAATTAAAGAAAAAAAACAAGTCTGTCTTCAGCCTGCGCCTGAAGGAATTAATACAGGACAGACTGGATAAAAAGGAACAAATTATTTTGTTTATCAACCGGAGAGGATATGCAGGATTTGTTTCCTGCAGAAGCTGTGGTCATGTTATGAAATGTCCCCATTGTGACGTATCCCTGACCGCTCATAATAACGGAGCGCTCCTCTGCCATTATTGCGGACATGAAGAAACAATGCCGTCCGTATGTCCGACCTGCGGCTCCAGGTACATTGCCGCATTTGGAACCGGAACCCAGAAAGTGGAAGAATTGGTCAAAAAAGAATTTCCGGGGGCAAGAGTCTTGCGTATGGACACGGATACGACGAAAACGAAGGACGGGCATGAAAAAATACTGGCCGCTTTTGCCAATCAGGAAGCAGATATTCTGGTTGGTACCCAGATGATTGTAAAAGGCCACGATTTTCCCGTGGTAACCCTGGTAGGAATCCTGGCTGCCGATTTATCCCTTTATGCCTCCGATTACCGGGCTGCCGAGAGAACGTATCAGCTCTTAGTCCAGGCTGCCGGCAGGGCCGGACGGGGTAAGCTTCCGGGGGAAGTGGTCATCCAGACCTATCATCCGGACCATTACAGCATAACGGCTGCCAGCAGGGATGATTATATCAGTTTTTACAACCAGGAAATGAACTTTAGGGAATTGCTGAAATATCCCCCGGCAGCTCATATTTTAGCCATACTGACAGCTTCCAGAGAGGAAAACAAAGCCGTATTTGCCGCAAAGCTTCTTGGAGGGGCGGCCAAAGAATGGGCGGATACGGAGCAGGCGGAAAAGGAGACGGTTATTATAGGACCTGCGGCCGCCGTTTTGTCCAAAGCCAATGATATTTACCGATACATGATTTATGTTAAGCAATCGGATTATGAATGGTTAATCTGTTTGAAAAACTATCTGGAAGGTTATATCAATTTTTCCGAACATTTTAACGGATGCAGTATACAATTTGATTTTAATCCGATGAGCGGTTATTAGATAAGAGGTTATTGACAGAAAGGCAGAAAAAAGATATCATAATAATTCCAGAAAGGGTGTAAAATATGGCTATTCGAAATATTCGATTAATAGGTGATAAAATATTGACAAAACGTTCCAAAGAGATTACGGAAATGACTCCGAAACTTAAGATGCTTATAGAGGATATGCTTGAAACCATGCTTCAGGCTGAAGGGGTCGGTTTAGCGGCTCCCCAGGTGGGGATACTAAAACGCCTGATTGTCATTGACGTATCGCCGGAGGGAGACAGCCCCATTGTTTTAATTAATCCGGAGATTATAGAAACGGACGGGGAACAGACAGGGGAAGAAGGCTGCCTGAGCGTACCGGGCAAGTCAGGTCTGGTTACAAGACCGAATTATGCTAAGGTAAAAGCCTTAAATGAAAATATGGAGGAAATCATAGTGGAGGGCACGGAACTCCTTGCCCGGGCACTTTGCCACGAAATTGACCATTTAAACGGCGTTTTATATGTGGATAAGGTAATAGGCGGATTGCATTCCGCATCGGATACGGAAGAAGAATAGATTAAAAATCTCTTAAAGTTTATAAAGTCTTTCTTAACCTATAGATTTTGTTAGATAATTTTTATATAATTAATGTAATCCACAGGCAGTTTCTGTAAAAGAATGCTTTTGATTACTTAAGATTTCTGTTAACAGGAGGTATTTATAAATGAATATTGTATATATGGGAACACCGGATTTGGCGGCAGTTATACTGGATAAATTAATTCGTTCGGAACACAGAATTCTTGCAGCGGTAACGCAGCCTGATAAACCAAAGGGCAGGGGCAATCAGGTACAAATCACTCCGGTAAAGGAACTTGCCCTAAAGCATAATATTCCGGTATTGCAGCCAAACAGGGTGAAGGAAGAAGGTTTTCTTCCGGTCCTGGCAAAGTTTAACCCGGATATTATCGTTGTAGCGGCTTTTGGCCAGATTCTGCCGAAATCTGTCTTGGAACTGTCTGAATACGGATGCATTAATGTTCATGCGTCCTTGCTCCCGAAATACCGCGGTGCGGCTCCCATCCAATGGTCCATAATCGATGGGGAAGAAAAAACCGGAGTTACTATTATGCATATGGATGCCGGGATTGATACCGGCGATATGATTATGAAAGCGGAGGTTCCCATTGAAGCGAAAGAAACCGCGGGAAGCCTGCATGATAAATTAGCGGTATGCGGCGGTGACTTATTATTAAAAGCACTTACTGCAATTGAAAACGGAACTGCCCCCAGGGAAAAACAGAAGGAGGAAGAAGCCTCCTATGTCAGGGTACTTGACAAATCCATGGGACAGATTGATTTTAACCGTTCCGCGTCGGAGATTGAGCAGCTGATAAGGGGACTGAATCCCTGGCCAAGTGCGTATACGTATTTAGACGGCAAAACTCTTAAAATATGGGATGCAGACGTAATACCGGAGGAATCGGAAGGAAAAATCGGCCAGATTATTTCCGTTACAAAAGATTCCATCATCGTAAAAACCTTAAAGGGAAATTTGGCTGTTAAGGAGCTGCAGCTGGAAGGAAAGAAGCGGATGCCGGTGGATGTTTTCTTAAGAGGTTATTCCATAGTTCCGGGCATTTTTCTAAATAATAAGAAGGAAGAAGGAATATAATAAGGAATAAATGAAAGCGGAGAGAGGAAATTGCAAGCTTGCTTGTAATTTCCGACCGGAGCAACAAGATCATGAACACTCTTTTTGTTCATGATATAATAAATTGAAATTATCTGTAACTTTGTTTACGAAACGGATTGTAAGCAAGATTGCACTTTAGAGTGCAGAGAGGAGGAAATTATGTTAATACCATATTTTGATCCCACATATTATTTGGTTATCATCGGTGCTTTGCTTTCTCTGGCCGCTTCTGCCAGGGTAAGGTCCACCTTTACTAAGTACAGCAAGGTAAGAAGCCTGTCGGGCATGACCGGTGCGCAGGCCGCAGAAAGGATTCTTCGTTCGGCAGGTATTTATGATGTAACCGTTATGCATGTAAGCGGAAATTTAACGGACCATTATGATCCCAGGGATAAAACCCTTAAGCTGTCCGACAGTGTCTATGAACAAAGTTCCGTAGCCGCCATTGGAGTAGCCGCTCACGAATGCGGCCATGCCATCCAGCATGATACGGGTTATGTGCCCCTTCGTTTGAGGACGGTGTTTGTTCCTGTGGCCAATATTGGAGCCACCGTATCCTGGCCCTTGATTCTTATCGGTTTATTATTCGGTTATTCACAGACCTTAATTGATATAGGTATCATTTTATTTACCTGTGCCGTATTATTCCAGATTATTACTCTGCCGGTTGAATTGAATGCTTCTTCCAGAGCGGTAAAAATTCTGGATGATACCGGGATTTTATACAGTGAGGAAGTCACCCATACCAAGAAAGTACTTGGTGCGGCGGCCTTAACCTATGTAGCCGCCGCTGCTGCCTCCATCCTCCAGCTTTTAAGACTGGTAATCTTATTCGGAGGCAGAAGACGTGACTGATAAAAAGGAGCCGGTAAATCCCAGGGATATTGCTTTGGGCATATTAACGGAGATAACAGAAGGCAGCAATTTCAGCCATATGGTAATAAACCGGACTCTGAACCGGCACCAGTATTTAAAAAAGCAGGACAGAGCTTTGATTACGCGGCTCTGCGAAGGAACTGCAGAACGGATGCTTACGCTGGACTATATCATAAACCGGTATTCCAGCGTAAAGGTTAATAAAATGAAGCCTTTTATCCGTACTCTTTTAAGAATGAGCGTGTATCAGATTAAATATATGGATCAGATTCCGGACTTTGCAGTCTGTAATGAAGCGGTCCGGCTGGCTAAAAAAAGAGGTTTCGGGCATCTTTCCGGATTCGTCAACGGAGTGCTGAGAAATGTAATCCGTAATCCGGAAAGGGTCATTTTTCCCGATGAAGAGAAGGAAAGGGAAAGTTTTTTAAGCGTGGCTTATTCCGTTCCGGAATGGCTGGTGAAGCAATTGCTTGCCCAATATGATTATTCTGCGGTAAGGCAGATGTTAAAGGCTTCCCTTCAGCCTGCAAAGACTACCATCAGGTGTAATACGGACAAAATAGCCGCGAATGAATTAAGCAATCTGCTGGAACAAAATCAGGTTACGGTTAAGCCCGGAACTTATATGCCATATGCTCTTAAAATTGATGGTTATGATTACTTAAGCGAACTGGATTCTTTCAAAAAGGGGTATTTTCAGGTGCAGGATGAAAGTTCCATGCTGGTGGGGGCCGTATCAGGGGTAAAAAGCGGAGACTATGTAATTGACGTATGCGCTGCCCCGGGAGGGAAATCCCTTCATCATGCCGAATTATTAAAATCCACCGGCCAGGTGGATGCCAGAGATGTATCGGAATTCAAGGTTAACTTAATCCGGGAAAATATCGGCCGCTTAGGATACGTTAATATCAAGACGTGTGTTAAGGACGCCCTGGTTCCGGACAGGGAAAGTATAGAAAATGCCGATATCGTTATCGCAGATTTACCTTGTTCAGGTTTGGGCGTAATCCGCAGAAAGCCTGATATAAAATATAATATGACCGAAGAGAAGCAGCATGATTTAGTACAACTGCAGCGGAAAATTCTTTCCGTTGTACATCAATATGTGAAAAAAGGCGGTATTTTGCTGTATTGTACCTGTACCGTAAATAGGAATGAAAATATGGAAAATGTCCGGTGGTTTTTATCACGCTATCCATTTAAATTAGATAATATAGACGAATTTCTTCCGCCATCCCTGTTAAGTGACACGACAAAGGAGGGTTATATACAATTACTGCCCGGAGTTCATGATACGGATGGTTTTTTTATTGCTAAATTAAAAAGAAATCTTTAAAAATAGTACGATAAGGGAATTCAATATGTCAAAAATTGATATAAAATCTCTGAACCCGGATGAATTAAAAGAATTGCTGGCAAAGCTTTCGGACAAACCTTTTCGGGCAAAACAGATTTATGAATGGCTTCATGTAAAGTTGGTTTCTGATTTTGACGAAATGACCAATCTGCCCGGACAGCTGCGGGAACAGTTAAAGGAAATCAGTGAAATTACCAGCCTGTATATGGTGGATAAGCTGACCTCCCGGGAGGGTGAAACCACCAAGTTTTTATTCCGTCTATGGGACGGCAGAGTATTGGAAAGTGTTCTTATGAAGTACCATCATGGGAACAGCGTATGTATTTCCTCCCAGGTAGGCTGCAGGATGGGCTGCCGTTTTTGTGCGTCCGCCATCGGCGGTCTTGAGAGAAATTTAAGTACTTCCGAAATGCTTGACCAGATTTACCGCATACAGAAAATATCCGGTGAGAGAGTATCCAATGTGGTGGTAATGGGTACGGGCGAACCTTTGGACAATTACGGTAATCTTGTTAAATTTATACGCATGATAACGGATGAAAAAGGCCTGAATATCAGTCAGAGAAATATAACGGTATCTACCTGCGGCCTGATAGATAAAATCAGAGCCCTGGCAGAAGAAAATTTTCAGATTACCCTGGCCATATCCCTGCATGCCCCCAATGATTCGGTAAGGCGGCAGCTTATGCCCGTTGCCGGTAAGTATAGTATGGAAGAAATATTAAAAGCCTGTGTTTATTATTATGAAAAAACCGGGCGCAGGATTACGTTTGAATATAGTCTGGTGGAGGGACTCAATGATTTTACCGAGCATGCCCATGAGCTTGCAGCTCGGGTAAAAGGGCTGAACTGCCATATAAACCTGATTCCCGTAAACCCCATAAAAGAGAGAAATTACAGGCAGTCTGAAGCAAAAAACATACAAAATTTCAAAAAAATACTTGAAAAATATAGGATTAATGTTACTATTAGAAGAGAAATGGGTACAGATATTGATGCGGCCTGCGGTCAATTAAGAAAGAGTTATATAGATAACACTTCTGAATAAGTAATAATTCTGTATTTCAGATTTTCCCCGTGTAGATAGTGAAGCGAATGAAAAACGGTAATATACGATTTCTTCCGGAAACTGTCCGCGAGCCAGGTAAATCCGTTAAGGATTTGTCTGGTATTGAAATTCAAGGAGGTGTAAGCATGAGATCATTTTCAATAACGGATATTGGAGAAAAACGGCAGATTAACCAGGACTATGTTTTTTGCGAAGAAAACGGTGTTGGCGGGCTGCCCAATCTGTTCATTGTTGCGGATGGAATGGGCGGTCATAATGCCGGTGATTACGCATCCAGATTCTGCGTCGAGGCCTTTACGGAAAGAATCAGGTCAAACCAGCAGAAAACTCCAATTGGAATGATATCGGATGCATTACAATATACCAATGATTTATTATTGGAAGAAGCCAGCGCAAAAAACGACCTGCAGGGCATGGGTACAACTTTTGTTGTAGCAACCATTATTGATTCCGTTCTGTATGTGGCAAATGTAGGAGACAGCAGGCTTTATATCATCCGGGACGGAATAAAACAGATTACCGAGGACCACTCCCTGGTTGAAGAAATGGCTAAGAACGGCGAAATTGACAGGAAGGATATGCGTTTTCATCCGAATAAGAACATAATTACAAGAGCCTTAGGAGCCAATACGACGGTGACACCGGATTATTTTGAGGTTGAATTAGCAGAAGGTGATATCGTGTTGATGTGTTCCGACGGATTGACTAATATGATGGAAGATAAAGAAATAATGGATATTGTCAGGGAATATGCCGGTGATTTGGAGTCGGCGGCCGGTACTTTGGTAAAGAGGGCCAATGAGAACGGCGGAAAAGATAATATATCCATTATAATTGTAGAAATGTAGAAAGAGGTGAGGTAGTATGTTAAAACCGGGTATGTTTATTAGTGACCGATACGAAATAATTGATAAAGTAGGCTCCGGAGGTATGGCGGATGTCTATAAGGCCAGATGCCACAGGTTAAATCGTTTCGTTGCCATTAAGGTGCTGAAGCCGGAATATAGTGATGACAAGAATTTTGTTAAGAAATTCAGGGGTGAAGCACAATCGGCGGCAGGATTATCCCACCCGAATATTGTAAACGTATATGATGTCGGTGATGACAATGGGCTTCATTATATTGTTATGGAGCTGGTAGAGGGTATAACCCTGAAAAACTTTATTGAAAGAAAAGGAAAACTGGAGGTTAAGGAAGCTGTCGGTATCGCAATTCAGATTGCAATGGGTATGGAAGCCGCACATATGAATCATATCATTCACAGGGATATAAAACCTCAGAACATAATTATATCCAGAGAAGGAAAAGTCAAGGTAACGGATTTCGGTATCGCTAAAGCAACCAATTCCAATACCATAACTTCTAATGCCATGGGCTCCGTGCATTATCTTTCCCCGGAACAGGCCAGAGGCGGTTACAGCGATGAAAAAAGCGATATTTATTCTTTAGGTGTAACTTTATATGAGATGCTCTCCGGACAAGTACCTTTTGCCGGAGATAATACGGTTTCCGTGGCCTTGCTCCATATTCAGGGGGAAGCGGCGCCTCTTCGTGAGATTGATCCGAATATACCCCTTAGCGTGGACCGTATCGTACAAAAATGTATGCAGAAAAAGCCGGAGAGAAGATATCTGACTGCTTCTGAACTAATATCCGATTTAAAGCGTTCCATTTCCAATCCCAACGGCGACTTTGTGGTGATTCCGGCTGCGACAGTCAGTGATTCCCCTACCATCACCATTTCCGAGGATGAGGTTAACCACATTAAAAGCGCAACCAAAATGCCGGGCGCCGGATATGATACTTCAAAAGATATTTTCCAGAATACGGATGCCGGTCCGGACCAGGAGGATTCCGAGGAAGAGGAGGAACTTGACAGCGTAGATCCAAGAATAGAAAAGATTATATTGGTGGGGTCCATAGCCGCAGGCGTTATTTTGACCATACTTATCATATTTTTTGTTGTCCGTTTCTTTAAATTATTCCCGGGCTCCAATAACGTTCCGGATGACAACACAGTTGTAAGCACCGAGGATACAACTTCCACCACAGATGAGACCAGCGAGACCATAATTATTCCATCCGTAGTCGGATTGTTATTAGAGGATGCGGAGAAAATCCTCTATGCCAGGTCGGAATTTTTAGTAATAAATCATGAGGAAGAATATTCGGATGATTATGAGAGCGGTAAGGTAATTGAGCAGTATCCGGATGATAAAGCCGAGGTGGCGGCCGATTCCGAAGTGAAATTGGTTGTAAGCCTGGGACCGGAGCCGTTCAAGATTCCCAACGTATATAATTATTCGGACAGCCAGGCGGTCACCAAGCTGGAAGAAGTGGGCCTGGTAGTGCAGCATGATTATAAATATAGTGACGAAATCGAAGAAGGCAGAGTCATTGAAACCAATCCGCCCAGGGATACTTCTGTCGTTAAGGGGGATACGGTTATTGTTATTGTAAGTAACGGTCCGGAGGTTAAAAAAGTCAAGGTGCCGAATATACTGGGCTTAAGCCAGGAAAAGGCCATTGAGACCCTGGAGGCGGCAGGACTTAAAAAAGGCGAGATTACCTCAGATTATTCCGAGACCTATAGCGAGGGGCAGGTTATGTCCCAAAGCAAGAGTGAAGGAACGGAAACAGACAGCGGTACTGCCATTAATTTTGTAATCAGCCTGGGCTCAGGAGTGGTTGATCCGGAGACCTATGAGGCAGATATTATAATTAATGAAAATCCTTTTGATTATCCGGGGGACAGCGGAATCGTCAAAGTCCAGCTGACACAGGATGGGCGTACCACAACTCTTTTAAAAGACAATCTGGATTATGACAGCTTTCCGCTGGATTTAGGCACTTATTCCAGCAACAGCGGCTCCCAGGGAACACTTTCGCTGCTTATCGGCAGGGAAGTGGATGAAAACGGGGACGGAGTCGTGAATGAAAACGGAAAGTTAATAAAATACGACGAATACGACACCTCATGGTCAGTCGGATTTACGCCGGTGGGACAATAATGGAAGGAAAGATTATAAAAGGTATCGCAGGTTTTTACTATGTACATGTAAAAACGTTCGGTTTGTATGAGTGCAAAGCGAAAGGAATCTTTCGTAATCAAAAGATAAAACCTTTAGTCGGAGACGATGTTATCATTGATGTCATCGATGAAACGGGGAAAATAGGTAATATAACCGATATTCGGGAACGTAAGAATGAGTTAATACGCCCAGCTGTCGTAAACGTGGACCAGGCGGTGGTTATTTTTGCAGCCGCCGAGCCCTCCCCTAACTTAAATCTGTTGGACCGTATTTTAATCCTGATGATAAAACAACAGGTGAGCACGGTTATATGTTTTAATAAAAAGGATATTGTTACCGAAAAAGAAATTGGTTTTTTAAGAGAAATTTATTTAAAATGCGGCAGACAGGTTATCTTTACGAGTACCTTTACAGAGGACGGAATCGGGGCCCTGCGTGAATTGGTAAAGGATAAAACCACAGTTCTGGCAGGCCCTTCCGGTGTAGGCAAATCCTCTATTATTAATAAGCTGCATCCGGATGCCAACATGGAAACCGGTGTAATCAGTGAAAAGATAAAAAGAGGCAGGCATACCACAAGACACTCGGAATTATTTTATATACAGGACAATACTTTTATTATGGACACGCCGGGCTTCAGTTCCTTATATATTCATGATATTGAGAAAGAAGAATTGAAAGAGTTTTATGCGGAATTCCAGGAATATGAGGACAGCTGCAGGTTCCACGGCTGTGTTCATCTGAATGAACCGGGCTGTTCGGTGAAACAGGCTTTGAGTGACGGAAAGATAAGTAAAATACGTTACGGTAATTACAGAGATATTTATGAAGAATTAAAGAACCGGAAAAAATATTAAGGAGAAGGATTATGTTGAAATTAGCACCGTCAATACTTGCTGCGGATTTTGCCCATTTAGGGAATGATGTCCGAAAGGCTGAAGAAGCCGGGGCAGATTATCTCCATATTGATGTCATGGATGGAGCCTTTGTGCCGAGTATATCTTTTGGCATACCGGTTATTCAGGCCGTACGCCCTTTAACGAAGCTTATTTTTGACGTTCATTTAATGGTGGAAGAGCCGATCCGGTATATTGAGGATTTTGTAAAGGCCGGTGCTGATATAATTACCGTTCATGCGGAAGCCTGCAGGCATTTAAACCGGACGGTTGCCCGAATCAGGGAAGCCGGTGTGAAAGCGGGTATATCTTTAAATCCTGCAACTTCTCTTTCTGTTCTTGAATATGTACTGGAAGATGCGGACATGATTCTTCTTATGAGTGTAAATCCTGGCTTTGGAGGCCAGGTCTTTATTCCGTCTTCTCTTAATAAAATTGCATCACTGAAAAAAATGGCTTTGGAAAGACACCTGAGCATTGATATTGAAGTGGACGGCGGAATCTCCGTTTCCAATGTAAAACAGGTAATAGAGGCAGGTGCTAACGTAATCGTTGCAGGTACGGCTGTTTTTGGCGGTGATATAACAAAAAATATCTCTGGTTTTAAAAGTATATTTAAAAGTATGGAACAGGAGCCGGCCGGGATATCCTGACCTTTTTAGAGTCATATTTTAAGAGGCATAAATGAAAGATACCGGAATTGGAGCGGATGATGAAACAGAAGCGTATTTTAATTATAACCGGGGGTGTCATATCAATGGAATTTGCCGGGGAATATCTCAGAGACCAGAAGTTTGATACCGTTATTGCCGTTGACAGCGGTCTGGTTACAGCCGACAGTCTGGGAATCCCCATTCATTACTTTGTCGGTGATTTTGATTCGGTTCCCCGTGATTTGGCAGAATATTACCGGACAGAAAAAAAATCCGTAGCCATTATGGAATATAATCCCATGAAGGATGCGACGGATACTCATATTGCCATAGATTTATGCATGGAACTGTATGGAGATGAAATTGTTATACTGGGAGCTACCGGTACCCGGATAGACCATATGCTTGCTAATATTCATTTGTTATATTTACTTCTGCAAAAGAATATAAAAGCATTTATTTTGGATGAACATAATAAAATATATCTGATTAATCATAATACTGCTCTTTATAAGAGTGCGCTGCATGGGCCGTTTATATCTCTTCTGCCCTTTACCGAAACTGTGGCGGATGTTACGCTTAAGGGGTTTAAATATCCCCTGACTAAGCACACTATGTTAATCGGCGACAGTCTGGGCGTGAGTAATGAAGTGGTGGAAGGACAGGCAGAGATTTTATTAAAAGAAGGAATTCTTATTGTAATAGAAGCGAAAGATTGAAAGGAAGACACATATGAAGTTAGGGATAGTAGGTTTACCAAATGTAGGGAAAAGCACATTATTTAATTCATTGACGAAGGCCGGCGCGGAATCTGCCAATTATCCATTTTGCACTATAGATCCCAATATCGGAATTGTTGCGGTGCCTGATGAAAGATTAAAGGTTTTAGGAGATTTATATCATTCGGAAAAAATTGTGCCTGCGGCCATTGAATTTGTGGATATTGCCGGTTTGGTAAAGGGTGCTTCCAAAGGTGAAGGATTGGGTAATCAATTTTTATCCAATATCAGAGAGGTAGATGCCATTGTCCATGTGGTAAGATGCTTTGAAGACAGTAATATTATCCATGTGGACGGTTCTGTTAATCCTATAAGGGACATTGAAACCATTAATCTGGAATTAATATTTTCGGACATAGAGCTTTTAGAGAGAAGGATTGCCCGTAGCTCAAAAGGGGCCAGAAATGATAAAGCCCTGGCAAAAGAGGTAGAGCTGCTGGAGCGTCTGAAAGCCCATCTGGAAGCCGGCAACACGGCAAAGAGCTTTAAGGCCGACAGTGAAGAAGAGCTTGTTTTGTTAAACGAATATAATTTATTGACCTATAAGCCGGTAATTTATGCTGCCAATGTTAAGGAAGAAGATTTAGCGGATGACGGAGCCGGCAACCCGTATGTGGAGCAGGTACAAGAATTTGCGGGTCGGGAGCAGTCGGAAGTATTTGTAATCTGTGCCCAGATTGAACAGGAAATAGCGGAGCTTAATGAGGATGAGAAAAAGATGTTTCTGGAAGACCTGGGCCTGAAGGAATCGGGGCTGGAAAAGTTAATCCGCGCCAGTTATAATATATTGGGACTGATTAGTTATTTAACTGCCGGACCGAAGGAAACCAAAGCCTGGACAATTGTTAAGGGAACCAGGGCCCCTCAGGCCGCAGGTAAAATCCATACGGATTTTGAAAGAGGATTTATCCGTGCGGAGATTGTTAGTTATACAAATCTTATAGAGTGCGGCACTTACAATGCCGCTAAAGAAAAAGGCATGGTGCGTTCCGAAGGCAAGGAATATGTAGTGCAGGACGGTGATGTTATTTTATTCCGTTTTAATGTGTGAGAAAGTGGTGATTAATTAATTATGGTAATAAGTGCTTCAACCAGTATCTGGTTTCCTAATTTAGGAATTGAATTAAAAAATGTCGGCTCTTCGATTCAAATCTTTGGTTTTGAGATTGCTTATTATGGTATCATTATCGCATTAGGAATGGCAATGGGATATCTGGTAGCGGAATGGCAGGCCAAAAGAACCGGACAGAATAAGGATTTATATCTGGATTTTGCCCTGTATGCAATTCTTCTTTCCGTAATCGGAGCGAGAATATATTATGTAATCTTTGCCTGGGATGAATTTAAGGATAATCCCATCCAAATCTTCAATATCAGGAACGGAGGTCTTGCAATATACGGCGGCGTGATAACGGCAATCCTTACGGCTTTGGTCTACACAAAAATCAAAAAGTATTCCTTCGCGCTTTTGGCCGATACCGGCTGTCTGGGGTTAATAACCGGACAGATTATCGGCAGGTGGGGAAACTTCTTTAATCGGGAGGCTTTCGGCAAATACACCGACAATCCCTTTGCAATGCTTTTGGATCTTAGGGATGTAAGCAGTGATTATACCGCTTCGGTTTCTTATTTGACCCAGAAGTATGCCGGCCGGCCGGATGCTCTAAACCGTATTATGGAAATCAGGGATAACCCGGTAGTGATAGACGGTATTACTTATATTCAGGTCCATCCCACTTTTCTGTATGAATCCGTCTGGAATTTATGTATTCTGATTCTGCTGGTGGTTTATTCCAAGCATAAGAAATTTAACGGAGAAATATTTTTATTATATCTGATTGGTTATGGCCTTGGCCGGGTATGGATTGAAGGGCTAAGGACGGACCAGCTGTTTTTGTGGAATACCCCATTTGCTGTTTCCCAGTTGCTGTCAGCTCTGCTGGTCATAGCAGCCGGAATGTTCCTTGTAATAAAACGTATCTCCTTAAAAAAGCATAAAAAGATTAGTTAGTACAACGTTCTTAAATTAACCGGACCATTATGCTGGTCTAAATCTCCGATAGCACTGGGTACTAGTGTACTGTCCCGCTCATAATTAGCAAACTGCACTGCCTATTTTGCCATCCGCTGCGTTGTCATCAGTCGGCGTAGGAACCACTACGCCTCATTCCTCCGCCTTACGGAGTGACAAAATATTCAGCACAGTTTGACTGAAGATGAACGGGACAGCACACTAGAATATGTCTGAATTGAAGGAATAGGACCAAATACCTATTCCTTTTTGTTTTGTCTACATATTGATAAAATTTAACCAATTTATTTATTTCATACAATATCTTGTATTTCATGGATATAAAGATACAAACTGCCAAATAAAACCAGGTCAGTTTGTATTTTTTTTATGCAGAAATACTTGATAAATTCCCATAAGTGGTATAAAATAACCTTAGAAGTGGAGTAAAGTGGAGTGAAGTGGTAGCTAGTGGTAGACAGGCGGTGAAATTTATGTTCATGGGAGAATACAATCATACGATTGATGCCAAGGGTAGAATTATTATACCCTCCAAGTTCAGGGAAGCCTTAGGTGATGAATTTGTTGTTACCCAGGGTTTAGACGGCTGCCTGTTTGTATATCCTAATGAGGAATGGATGAACTTCGTCACTCAGCTTAAGAATCTCCCCGGAAGCAAAGAAGCCAGACAATTGCAGCGGTATTTCATGGCCGGAGCTGCCGGCTGTGAAGTGGACAAGCAGGGCAGAATATTAATTCCAAACAAATTAAGGGAACAGGCCGGTTTGGAGAAGGATATCGTATTTGTCGGGGTTTTAAGCAAAATAGAAATCTGGAGCAAGGAAAAATGGGAAAGCAATAATGATTATGATGATATGGATCAGATTGCGGAACACATGTCCGAATTTGGATTAAGCTTTTAGGGGGAATTGGATTGAACACTTTAACAGAAAATTTTAATTTTAAGCACAAATCCGTACTTTTAGATGAAACAATTGAAATGCTTAATATTAAGCCGGATGGAATATACGTAGACGGTACCCTGGGCGGCGGCGGACATTCCTATGAAATATGCAGAAGGCTTTCTAAAACGGGCAGATTAATTGGAATTGACCAGGATGAAGCGGCTATCCGGGCAGCAAGTAAACGTCTTGCAGAATTTAGGGAGAAAGCAACCATAGTCCGCAGCAACTATTCGGATATGAAAAAGATACTTACGGAGCTTGGGATAGAGAAGGCGGACGGAATACTATTGGATTTAGGTGTATCTTCTTATCAGCTGGATACTCCCGAGAGAGGATTTTCCTATAAAGAAAACGCACCGTTGGATATGCGGATGGATACCAGATATGGCAGAACCGCAAAAGATATTGTAAACGGATACAGTGAATATGATTTATACCGGATAATAAGGGATTATGGAGAAGACAAATTTGCTAAAAATATAGCCAAGCATATTGTAAGGGCGAGAGAGGACAAGCCCATAGAAACCACAGATGAACTGACAGAGGTTATTAAAGCGGCGATTCCCATGAAACTCAGGATACACACAGGCCATCCTGCCAAGAAGACCTTTCAGGCTATTCGGATTGAGTTAAACAGGGAATTGGAAGTTTTAAATAAATCACTGGATGATATGATAGGAATGTTAGCCGATAGCGGCAGGTTATGTATTATAACCTTTCATTCCTTAGAAGACAGAATTGTAAAAAGCAGTTTCAGAAACAATGAAAATCCCTGTACCTGCCCGCCGAACTTTCCGGTTTGCGTATGCGGGAATAAAACGAAGGGAAAGGTAATAACCAGAAAACCCATTCTTCCGACGGAGCAGGAAATTACTGAAAACAAAAGATCAAAAAGTTCAAAGCTCAGGGTTTTTGAAAGACATTTATAGAATCGAGGGGGAAATACATGGAGAAAAAAAGACAACGGTATCAACAAAATAATTATACTACCTATGGCAATACTGCAAGAAAGCTTCAGGTTGTTCCGGATTATCAGAATCCCGAAGAATTAGAGCCGATACGTCGGCCTGCGGAAAAGAAAAGAAGAAAGCCTAAGGCCAATATGGGGATAGACTTGTTTTCCGCACTTTTTCTTACCATGGCAATCGCAGTAACGCTTTATACCTGCATCCAATACCTCCAGGTGCAGTCACAGGTTGCGGAGCAAAAAAAAGAAATTGCTGAAATGGAGCACAGCCTGGTTAAATTACAGAATCAAAATAAAGACGCTTTGGCAAAAATTGATACCTCAGTCGACTTAAAATATATTTATGAAGTTGCAACAAAGGAGCTGGGGATGGTTTACCCTGACAAAAATCAGGTTATAACCTATGAAAGCAATTTAAGTGATTATGTAAGGCAATATGAAAATATACCGGAAGAAGCTGATTCTACATTGCTGGATAAAATTTTAAATTAATACGGAGCATATATGTAACTACTAAAGCAATAAATTCGAGGGGGATCTATGAGAAACGCAGTACAGAAAAAAAAGTTAAAAAAGTTCACCCACAAAATGCAAGCAAAATTATTGCTTGTTTTTTGTATTATTCTTATATGCATGCTGACTCTGATTGGCAGACTGGTATATTTAAACCACAAGGACGGGGAAAGATACGCAAAGAAAGTATTATCACAGCAAACCTATACCAGTACCGTAATTCCGTTTCAAAGAGGAAGCATACTTGACCGGAAAGGAACGGTACTGGCAGTCAGTGAAAAGGTTTATAACATCATACTGGATGTAAAGAATATGCTGGAAGAAGACAAATATTTAACGCCTACCGTCAAAGCACTGACAGAATGTTATGACAGTATTACCAGGGACAGTATTATGGATATAGCAGAGACAAAAAAGGAGAGCCGTTATGTTATTCTGAAGAAGGGTCTCAGTTATGAGGAAATGATGCTTTTTAAGGAAAAGGAGGAGAAAGATAAAAATATCCGGGGTGTTTGGTTTGAAGAGGATTATGTAAGAAAATACCCATACAGTACCCTGGCAAGTGACGTTATCGGATTTACCTCCAGCGGAAATGTGGGAAACTGGGGAATCGAGCAGTATTATAATGACCAGTTAAACGGAATAAACGGCATTGAGTTCGGATACATCGATTCCGAATTAAAACCGGACCAGACCACAAAACCTGCGGTGAACGGAAATACCATAGTATCTACCATAGATGCTAATGTTCAGGGCATTGTGCAGGAGCATATTAAGGCCTTTAATGAAGAATACGGCAGTGATAACCTGGGTGTATTGATTATGAATCCCAATAATGGTGAAATCCTGGCCATGGCTTCCAATGAAGAATATGATTTGAATAAGCCTGCGGATTTGACTCCGTTTTATACCGAAAGTGAAATAAAAGAGATGACGGAGGAGGAAAGGCTGGAGAACTTAAATGCAATCTGGCGTAATTTTGTCATCAGTGATGCTTATGAACCGGGTTCTACCTTTAAACCTTTTACGGTAGCGGCGGGGCTGGAAGAGAATGTTATTCATTCTGAGGACACTTATTTCTGTGACGGAAGCCAGTCGGTAGGCGGTTTTACAATCAAATGCAGCAAACGAAGCGGACATGGTACGGTTACGTTAACCCAGGCTCTCATGCTATCCTGTAATGATGCGTTAATGCAGATAGGAGAAAAGGAAGGCAGGAAAATCTTTAATGTTTACCAGAATTTTTTCGGATTCGGGCACAAAACAGGGATTGACCTTCCCGGTGAGGCCGTAGGCATATTGAAGGACGAAAAAATGGGTGCTGCAGATCTTGCAACCAACAGTTTCGGGCAAAATTTTACAACTACCATGGTCCAGATGGCGGCCGGTTTTTCTGCCCTGGTTAACGGAGGATATTATTATGAGCCTCATATTGTAAAGCAGATTTTAACCCCGGGAGG
This sequence comes from Lachnoclostridium sp. UBA903, assembly GCA_002294045.1. Taxonomy (GTDB): domain Bacteria; phylum Bacillota; class Clostridia; order Lachnospirales; family Lachnospiraceae; genus Anaerocolumna. The sequence continues at coordinate 44,470 of DBEP01000108.1, forward strand.
GGCTACTCTTCAAAATATTGACAAAATTCTTGTAAAAGAATCTGTTTCCAGGGAAACTTCCGAATTCATAAGAAATGCAATGTATCTGACGGTGGAAGAAGGAACCGCAAAGTGGGCTCAGGTTCCCGGCTATAAAGTAGGCGGAAAAACCGGTACGGCGGAAAAAATACCGAGATCAGAGAAAAATTATCTGGTTTCCTTTATCGGCTGTGTGCCGGCAGATAACCCGGAAATGGTCATCTATGTGGTAATTGATAAACCCCAGAATGTTGCAAGGCAGGACGACAGCTCCCTTGCAACAAAATTAGTCTCCCGGATTCTAAGTGATATACTTCCCTTTCTGGAAATATATCCGACGGAAGAAACAGAGGATTCCGACCTGACGGAGGAGACCCCGGCTTTACCCAGTACGGATACGCAAAGTGATTCGGAGCAAAATACCGGTGAAAATACGGAGACAGAGGACCAAAACAGCTCCGGAGGCACGGACGGTAATGACAATACGGATAACGGCAATACGGAAGACTCAGATGCCAATGATGACAGCCGGCAGGATGAATCCGATACGGAAGAAAGCGATGACTTTATTCCGAATACGTTAGGACAGAGTGCCGAAAAGGATACCGATTAGCTTATCAATCCTGTGGATTGCCCCAGGCAGCTGAATAGTTACAAATATATTATCATAACCTCCTATCATTTGTAATAAAATAAAACGATAAGATATATGAGGTTACCTTATGGCACGTAATAAAACCTTTAACCGCCGGAACGTATTTATTATAGTAACGGCTATCATATTGATGGCATTAGGATTAACCGTAAGACTCGGCTATTTAATGATTGTAAAATCGGCCGAATATGCGGAGCGGGCAGAAGACCTTCATGAAAGGGAGAGGGCAATCAAGGCGGAGAGAGGAATCATATACGACAAAAATGGAATAGCTATTGCAACGAACAAACCGGTTAGTACCATATCCGTAATACACAGCCAGATTACGGACCCGGAACGGGTAATACAGGTATTGTCGGAGCTGCTTGGCCTGAGCGATGATACGGTAAGGAAGAGGGTTGAAAAAAACACCTCCATTGAAAGGGTTAAATCCAATGTGGATAAAGAAATAGCGGATGCTATAAGGAATTATGATTTAGACGGAGTTATGGTGGATGAGGATTATAAAAGATATTATCCTTACAGCAGTTTGGCTTCAAAAGTTATTGGATTTACGGGAAGCGATAATCAGGGTATTATCGGACTGGAAGTGGAATATGATAATTATTTGAAAGGCACCGACGGCACCATACTTACCCTGACAACCGCATACGGCGTTGAGATTGACAATGCCGCGGAGGACAGGATAGAACCAAGGGCAGGAAACGATTTATATATCAGCCTGGATGTAAACATACAAAAGTATGCGGAACAGGCGGCCCTAAAAATACTGGAGGCCAAAAATGCCAACAACGTAAAGCTTATACTCATGAATCCCCAAAACGGCGAATTATATGCCATGGTGAATGTACCGGAATTTGATTTGAATGATCCCTATACACTGACGGAAAACATGCTGAAGGATTTGGATTCATCTTCCTTAACCAGCGAACAGACTAACGAATTGTTAAATAATATGTGGAGAAACGCATGCATCAGTGATACCTACGAACCGGGTTCCGCCTTTAAGATTGTAACGGCAACCGCCGCACTGGAAGAAAAAGTTGTCAAACTGGATGATACGTTCTATTGCCCGGGTTATAAGATTGTGGAAGACCGCAGAATACGGTGCCATAAAGCAGGCGGACATGGAAGTGAAAGCTTTGTGGAAGGAATTAAAAATTCCTGCAATCCGGTTTTTATGGAAATCGGTGCCCGGGTCGGAATTACAAATATGTATAAATATTTCGGCAAACTTGGACTTTTTAGCAAAACAGGCGTTGACCTGCCGGGTGAAGCCAAATCAATCATGCATAAAGCGGAAAATGTAGGAGCGGTAGAACTGGCGACGATTTCTTTCGGCCAATCCTTCCAGATAACTCCTCTGCAGTTGTTGGTTGCAGCCAGTGCAGTTGTCAACGGAGGCAATATTGTAACTCCGCATTTTGGTATCCAGGTAAAGAATCCGGAAGGCAATATCGTCAAAACCTTTGACTATGAAGGGGCCAAGGAAGTTATTACGAAAGAAACTTCGGATACCATGAAAGAATTATTAGAGGCAGTTGTTTCGGATGGTACAGGTAAAAGGGCTTATTTGCCCGGATTTAAAATCGGAGGCAAAACCGCCACTTCCGAAAAATTGCCAAGAAGCAGCAACAAATACATATCCTCCTTTGTAGGATTCGCACCTGCAGATAATCCCCAGGTAATCGCAGTGGTATTAATAGACGAACCGGTCGGAATCTATTATGGCGGTACCATAGCAGCACCGGTAGTCGCCGAGGTCTTCGATAACGTATTGCCCTATTTAGGTATTGAACCCCGATATACGGAAGCCGAAATAGAGGAATACAATGTGGGTACCATAAAAATGCCTGAGCTGGTCGGTTTAAAAAAGGAAGAACTAAAAGAGGCCTTAAAGGATATAGATTATGGTGAAATATATTATTTAGGTGAAGGTGAGACAGTGGCGGAACAATTTCCCTTGCCGGGTGAGATGATAAATCTAAATAGCGACTTGATTCTGTACCTGGAATAGCATATAATTAGAACGTTGATTTTACGAATGAATTATGAGAGGATTCACTTGGGAGGAAAAAAGATGGATTTTAAAATATTAATGCCGGTTATCATATCATTTGTTGCCAGTGTAATCTTATGTCCGATTTTAATACCGTTTTTGAAAAGGTTAAAATTCGGCCAGTTTATACGTGACGACGGACCGGAAAGCCATTTAAAGAAATCAGGGACACCAACAATGGGCGGGATTATTATTTTACTCAGTGTTACCTTTACCTCTTTAATATATATAGGAAAATATCCGGATATGATACCGGTTTTGTTTACAACCGTCGGATTCGGCATAATCGGATTACTGGATGATTATATTAAGATTGTTATGAAAAGATCCCTTGGGTTAAGGGCTTGGCAGAAGTTAGTCGGACAGATACTGGTGACTGCAATTTTCGGATATTACCTGGTTAATTATACGGATGTAGGTTCGACCATGCTGATACCGTTTACCGGCGGATTTCTGGATGGTAAATATTTAGACACATCGTTTTTATTTATCCCAATGCTGTTTCTGGTAGTTTTAGGTACTGTCAACGGTGCTAATTTTACGGACGGACTGGATGGTCTGGCGACCAGTGTAACGCTTTTGGTTGCTACCTTCTTTTCTGTGGTTGCAATCGGTATCCAAAGCGGTATTTCTCCCATAACCTGCGCTGTTGCAGGCAGCTTATTAGGATTTTTGGTATTTAATATTTACCCGGCCAGAGTATTTATGGGAGATACGGGCTCCCTGGCCTTAGGCGGTTTTGTGGCGGCTTCCGCTTATATGCTTCGTATGCCTTTGTTTATTCTTATTGTAGGATTTATCTATTTGGTTGAGGTTTTGTCCGTCATGCTTCAGGTCGGGTATTTCAAACTGACCGGCGGTAAAAGAATCTTTAAGATGGCACCGATTCATCATCATTTTGAATTATGCGGCTGGGCCGAAACAAGGGTAGTAGCGGTATTTTCAATTATAACTGCGGTTCTTTGCCTGATTGCGCTAATGGGAATATAACGGCTGGGAGGTAAATATAGATGAGACTGGAAAATAAACGCATTTTTGTATTCGGCACCGGCATAAGCGGTATTTCAGCGGCCAAATTACTGAGAAAAGTTACTTCTGATATTATCGTATATGACAGTAATGATAAATTAGATAGCAAGGAAATAAAAGCAAAGCTATGGCCGGATTTTAAGGGAAGCATCCTGCTTGGTGCCATGCCTGACGGATTATTGGATTCCGTTGACGTGGCGATACTAAGTCCCGGAGTTCCCGCAGACTTAGATACGGTCAATCAGATGAGGGAAAAACAGATTCCAGTCTGGGGTGAAATAGAACTGGCCTATTATTTTTCAAAGGGCAAAATAATAGGTATTACCGGTACTAACGGTAAAACCACCACCACTACCTTAGTGGGTGAGATTATGAAGACATATTTTAAAAGTGTATTCGTTGTGGGAAATATCGGAGTACCCTATACGGAAATGGTATTAAACACAACGGAAGAATCGGTTACCGTTGCGGAGATGAGCAGTTTCCAGCTGGAAACCGTTGAAGCTTTTAAACCTGATGTGAGTGCAATATTAAATATAACGGCCGATCATTTGAACAGGCACCATACCATGGAAAATTATATTGCGGCTAAAAAGAAGATTACACAGAATCAGGGCAGCAATGATGTCTGTATTCTGAATTATGAAGATGAAGAACTTGAAAAAATTGGAAGAGAATTAAAAACGAAAGTTTTCTATTTCAGCAGTTTACACAGTCTGGAACAGGGGATTTATCTGGAGGACGAAAATATCTTTTGGAATGACGGCAATCAAAAGATACTGGTCTGCAATATTCACGAACTTAATATATTCGGCCGCCACAGTTATGAAAATGTAATGGCTGCCGTAGCCTGCGGTATTTCACTTGGAGTGCCCATGGATAAAATCAAATCTGCAATTACAGGCTTTGTCGCAGTGGAACACAGAATTGAATTCGTAACAACCAAAAACGGCGTGAAATATTATAACGATTCCAAGGGAACGAATCCGGATGCTTCCATGAAAGCCATTGAGTCCATGCAGACCCCTACTTTGTTAATTGCAGGCGGTTATGACAAGGGTTCCGAATACGACGAGTGGCTTAGAGCCTTTGACGGCAAGATTCGCTATTTGGTTTTATTAGGCCAGACAAGGGAAAAAATAGCGGAAGCGGCCAGACGCCATGGGTTTGAGAATATTATCATGGCAGATTCACTGGAAGAAGCGGTAAAGGTATGTGCCGGAAAAGCCAATCAGGGGGACAGCGTACTTCTTTCCCCTGCCTGTGCCAGCTGGGGTATGTTTAAGAATTATGAGGAGCGGGGCAGTCTGTTTAAAGAATATGTAAAGAAGTTATAGCGGATATAATTTTCGCCTTAACAATATTAGTGACCTGAAATCAGTGAAGTATTAAACCAGACGTATAGAACACGTACGTATCGTACAGATAGGAGCAATCAATGACAAGGACGGAGAGAGAACAGGGAAAATTAAAGAAATTCCATAGCTATTACGATTACAGTCTTCTGTTCTTGACACTGTTTCTGGTGTGCTTTGGACTGGTTATGATATACAGTACCAGTTCATATAATGCAAGCAGGGATTATGGAAACCCGGCCTATTATCTGGAAAAACAAGGTGCATTTGCAGTATTTGGCGTTGTAATCATGTTAATAGTTTCAAAAATAGACTACCGGTTTTATATAACAAAGTTACCCATATTAAGAGTTAAACCGATTACTTTGCTTTATCTGTTATGTATTTTCCTTCAGACCTATGTTTTAATCTTTGGTAAGGAAGTTAATGGTGCGAAGCGCTGGATTGATTTGGGACCTCTTGGCAGTTTCCAGCCCTCGGAATTATCCAAGATTGCCATAATCCTGTTTACTGCCTACATAGTGAATTTATCACCGGTAAAGCTGAATAAATTCCGTGGATTTGTAAGAGTGGTTATATTTGTTGCACCTTTAATTGTGCTGGTTTTAATTCCTAACTTCAGTACCGCATTGGTAATGGCGGCCATTATGATAGCAATTTGTTTTGTGGCCAGCCGGAAAAAATTATATTTTATCGTATCCGGAATGATTGGTGTAGGAATCGGAGCGGCCTTTATATTTGGCGTGAGTTACCGGAGCACCCGAATTGAAGTGTGGAGAAATGTGGAAACCCATCCGAAAGGATATCAAATTCTACAAGGATTATATGCGATTGCCTCCGGAGGAATCTTTGGAAAAGGACTTGGAGAGAGCATGCAAAAACTGGGATTTATACCGGAATCCCACAATGACATGATTTTTTCGGTTATATGTGAGGAACTCGGGCTTTTTGGTGCCGTTGCCGTTATTATGCTCTTTGTTTTATTGGTGTGGAGGCTATTTGTAATTGCAATTAACGCAGCCGATTTGTACGGGGGGCTGATAGCCACCGGAGTACTCACTCATATAGCGGTACAGGTACTGCTCAATATAGCGGTAGTTACCAATACAATACCGTCCACCGGTATTCCGCTGCCATTTATCAGCTACGGCGGCAGTTCGTTAATGGTTTTATTATTTGAAATGGGCATTGCATTAAGTGTATCCAATCAAATAAAATATGAAAGATAGGTATTTACTATTACCATTTGGCTACAAGCACAAAACAAAGAATATTTCATATAGTAATTGTATATTCTGGTTTTATGAGGTGCACCATGGCATTTATTGAAATTAATGGAGGAAAGCAGCTGAATGGTGAAGTTAACATACAAGGTTCTAAAAATGCGGTATTGCCGATTTTGGCAGCCACTGTATTGGTAAATGGAATTACAAAGCTTAATAATTGCCCCAAAATATTGGATGTTTTTCATATGATTAAAATATTGGAGGCAATCGGTTGTACTGTTTATTGGGTAAATTCTTCCCTTATAATTGATACAACCAAGCTTAATACATCCACTGTCCCGGGAGAATATGTCAAGATGATGCGGTCATCCGTTATTTTAATGGGAGCATTATTAGGCCGTACCCATTCGGTTACAATAACTTATCCGGGAGGATGTACCATCGGTGCAAGACCAATTGATTTCCATCTAAGCGCTTTTCAGCATATGAATATCTCACTGGAAGAAGAGGACGGGCTGATTAAGTGCACCACTGCAGGTATTACGGGCAATGATATATCTCTTAAATTTCCCAGTGTGGGAGCAACCGAGAATATTATCCTTGCTGCAGTTTTAGCCGACGGTAAAACAAGTATAACCAATGCCGCAAAAGAACCGGAAATTACAGAATTATGCAAGTTTTTAAACGCTGCCGGAGCCAGAATAACCGGTGCAGGAACTGATAGGGTTGAAATCATGGGAGTTGATTATTTACACCCCATCGAATACACAGCCTGTTCTGACAGAATAGTAGCAGGTACTTATTTGGCAGCTGTGGCCGGAACCGGAGGCGAAGCGGTATTAACGGGAATTGGCGAAGGACACCTTAAGGCAGTTGTAAAGGTTTTACGGGAAATGGGCTGCAGTATAGTATGCGGCGAAGATTACATTATCATAGCCTCTTCAGGAAGACTGAAACCAATACCCTTTATCCGCACCATGCCCTATCCGGGATTTCCGACCGATATGCAGTCGCAGATTATGTCAGTTCTCATGACGGCAGCAGGAACCAGCAAAATAGTGGAAGAAATATTTGAAGGAAGATACCAGAATGTAAAAGAACAGATTAAATTTGGGGCGGATATTCGCATCGAAGGAAGAGAGGCCGTTATTCATGGGGTGCCTTTACTTACGGGATGTGAAGTCTTTGCCAGTGAGTTAAGGGGTGGTGCAGCACTGATTATTGCCGGACTTATGGCTGAGGGAAAAACAACTCTGTATAATCCTTACTTTATACACAGAGGTTATGAGGACATATGCAGGGATTTAAAGCAATTAGGTGCAGACATCAGATTGGTAACCTGATACAGTGTGCTTCCTAATAATGCTACTCTCCGCCTTGCAGAGTGAAAATGAATTCTGCGTTATTTGCCTGAGTGTCAATGTGTCAGTACACTAGGAGGACAGAGAACGCACAGAGGGATACGATAGGAGATGACATGAAAGAACAGAGGGATAAATATCATAATAACGGCTTTTTACTGGGCTTAATGAAATTACTCATTCTCTGCCTTGTCATAATCATTCCTGCGTTTATACTCTTTGTGACCTGCAGGCTTGACACGGTTATTGTGGAAGGCGGCAGTCATTATACGGATGAAGAATTACAAGACAAAGTTATAAGCAAAAAGACAGATCGGAATACGATCCTACTATACCTTCGCTATCAATACGGCAAGGTAGATAGTATTCCGTTTGTCCAAGACATAGATATTGAGCTTGTTAATAAAAATACGGTAAAAATACATGTATACGAAAAAGTGATAACCGGATGTATCGAGTTTATGGGCGGATACATGTATTTTGACAAGGACGGCATTGTTGTGGAAAGCTCCAGCGAAAAACTGGATGAAATTCCGTTTGTAACAGGATTAAGTTTTAACCGTATAATATTGTACGAAAAACTTGAAATCCCAAAGGAGTCCATGTTCAATGTGATACTGAACTTAACCAGGCTAATACAAAAATTTGAATTAAATATAGATACCATCCAATTTAATTCGGATTTAGAGGTTACACTTTACAGCGCCGACATAAAAATTCTACTGGGAAAAAGAGATACCTACGATGAGCAGATTGCTGAATTAAAAAATCTGCTACCGAAAGCAGAAGGTCAGAAATTAACACTGGATATGAAGGATTTTACAGAAGGACAGGATGAAATAATTGCCAGACCCCAGGAATAAAAAAATATAAATTTAGGGTTGATTATTTGAGTAATTAAAGATATTATATACTATAGGAATAAAAGAATAAACTAGTCTAATTATACATGAAAACAGGACAAGCAGAAATACATAAAGAGATATATTATAGGAACAAAAACATATTCCTATAATCGGATGCACGGCGCAAAAACAGCGCCTTTTATCAGAAGTTTGGAAAACAACTTCTGATAAGTTATAATATGAAGTGATAAAAAGATTATATAAAAGTACGGAACAAATTTTGTATTCCCGGGTATCAACAGGATTCAGATGATAACAGATGCCTTCTGTCAGACAGTGACAGGAACTTAAGCATTTAAGGTACCATGGAAACAGTCATGGAAAAGGATAATTACTTTGATTGAAATTGCTATTTCGTTATAACTGTTATTAAATATAAAGTAGAAGATAAGTATTGTGAAGGAGGAAGTACCTTGCTTGAGATAAGAACGAATGAAGCTGATTCAACTGCAAAAATACTTGTTATTGGAGTAGGAGGTGCAGGGAATAACGCTGTTAATAGAATGATTGAAGAAAATATCGTCGGTGTTGAATTCATATGCGTGAATACGGACAAACAACATTTAAAGACATGTAAGGCGCCGCAATGTGTTCAGATCGGAGAAAAATTAACAAAGGGCCTGGGAGCAGGTGCTCAGCCTGAAATCGGTGCTCAGGCTGCAGAAGAAAGCAGAGAAGAGTTAATTGAAATTATCAAAGGAGCGGATATGGTATTTGTTACATGCGGTATGGGCGGCGGAACAGGTACGGGAGCTGCTCCCGTAGTTGCACAGATAGCCAAGGAACTGGGAATACTCACCGTCGGCATCGTGACAAAACCATTTAAATTTGAAGCCAAAACACGTATGAATAACGCACTCAGCGGTATTGAAAAACTGAAAGAGCAGGTGGATACTTTAATCGTAATACCTAATGATAAATTGCTGGAAATTGTGGACCGGAGAACTACCATGCCTGATGCACTCCGTAAAGCTGATGAAGTGTTACAGCAGGGTGTACAGGGAATCACGGATTTAATTAATGTTCCCGGACTGATTAACCTGGATTTTGCCGATGTACAGACTGTCATGAAGGATAAAGGAGTGGCGCATATCGGTATAGGTGTGGGCAAAGGTGATGATAAATGTGTCAGCGCTGTTAATCAGGCTATTACAAGTCCATTGCTGGAAACCACCATTCAAGGTGCTTCACATGTTATTATAAACATATCTGGAGATATCAGCCTGATTGAAGCCAATGAGGCTGCAACCATGGTTCAGGAATTGGCAGGCGATACTGCAAATATTATATTCGGCGCTATGTATGATGATGCCACACCGGATGAGGCGACGATTACGGTTATTGCCACCGGCCTGGACGGCAAAACAGCTAATTCCAGAGAACAGGTCAAAGGGCCCAGTTTTCTGAAACAGCCTTCTGCAAAACCGGAATTTAAGTTTAACAGTAATATAAATACTTCTTCTTCCTTTACAAAAGCACAATCCCAGATTGCTGCATCATCAAGCGGCAATGTAAACAGAACCCCTTCACAAAACAATAACAGCTCGGTTTCTGCCGGAAATAATACTCTTAATAACGGCTCCATGGAACCCGGCGGAATAAAGATACCTGAATTTTTACAAAAGAACCGGAATCATAAATAAATAGCGGACATAGGTATAAAGACCCGTATCCGGCTTTAG
>DBEP01000108.1:54787-68702 GCA_002294045.1 Lachnoclostridium sp. UBA903
AACTAAAGCCGGATACGGGTCTTTTATTTTGCAGGAAAAAGCTAATTGTCACTAAAGTGACAGCACGTCAGCGCCAGAGTCTGGCAAGCCAGACTCGTTTTTATTCAATAGGAAATTGCGTCTTATTGAATAAAAACGCTCCGCTTTGGATCGCACTGCGGCGGATTGGAATTATGTTGCGACGCAACCCGCCGCAGGCGGAGAATCCCGCAAGCGGGATTCTTTCTTGTAAATTATGTAAAAAAAATACAAATTCAGGTATCTTACTGCTGCATTTGCTTCTATTTTGTAAGTATGAGTAAATGAAAAAGACAAATTAATTACCAGAAAATGACAAATTATATAATTGAAAGCAGTTATAATAGGGAAAGAAAATACAAGTTATGGAAGCGGGGGTGGACTTGTACCTTGAGATTTATGTTGATGTAATATTTTGTATTAATTTTATTATGGATATCCTGTTGCTTCTGATAGTAAAGAAGATATTAAAGTGCAAAAGCTCTGTAATCCGTTTAATAGGCGGAGCCGCAATAGGAGCGTTAAGTGCTTGTATATTCGCAGTTGTTCCGGAACTAAATGGTTTTGTTAGGTTTCTTGCAGCCTATGTCATAATCTGTTTTGCAATGATATTGGTTTCTTTCGGTTTCCAGAGTCCGGCAGCTACAATCAAAGCAGTTGTTATACTTTATATTACCACATTTTTTTTAGGTGGTGTCATAAACTCTCTTTATTATCACACCATGCTGGGATATTACTTTAAAGAATTAATTCAGGGAAGATTATTTCAGAATCTAAGTATGGCATTTTTTGTTCTGGCAGCTATAATAGGAGCGGCCGCCGTATGGGTTTTTATAATAACCTTAAAATATCTTCGCAGCGGTGATTTGGAAATCTATGAGACGGAATTGTCATACGGAGATAAAAGTGTTCGGGTAATCGGATTGTTAGATACAGGGAATAATTTATATGATCCGATTTATGGAAAGCCGGTAATAATTGCGGAATATTCTGCATTAGAGCCGTTATTAACGGTACATCAAAGAAATCAGCTTCAGGCTATGATGGATACAATGGATGGAAAGCATACTTCATTCAATGAAGGGGACGATTCATCAGAAAACAGTATCTCACGGGACGGGACAGAAGAGTTTTTTAATATTATGATGATACCATATCATTCAATTGGTAGAAAAAACGGTATGTTACCTGCAATAATAATGAATCGGGTAGTGATATTCAGCGGTAAAGAAACGATTTACAGTGAGAAAGTATGTACTGCCGTCAGCAGAGAAAATTTATCAAAACAGAAAAAATACCAGGTAATATTACATAAGGGTATTATGTAGCTGAATAATTCAGTGGAGCCGGGAATTTAACAGAAGTTCAAGGTATTCGGCTTCTAATAATGAATTTTCACACATTGGGAGAAAATGTAAAGGGAGGAAATAAAAAAATGCTATTGAAAATTACGATACCAAATAAAATTCAATTCAGGGTGATTCCTGACTTTAGAAGCATCTTGTTTAACGGTCACGGAGATATACATTATATTGGTGGAGCAGAAGTTCTTCCCGCCCCGTTGGATGCAGTAAGGGAAGCAGAGGAAATTGCCAGATTAGGGACGGAATATGATACAGAGGCAAAATCCATTCTGGTTGAACATAATTTAAGACTGGTCGTATACATAGCCAAAAAATTTGACAATACGGGAGTAGGTGTGGAAGATTTAATCTCAATCGGAACAATCGGATTAATAAAAGCCATTAATACCTACAACCCGGATAAAAATATAAAGCTTGCAACTTATGCTTCCAGATGTATTGAAAATGAAATCTTAATGTATTTAAGAAGAAATAATAAAACAAAACTGGAGGTATCCATTGACGAACCCTTAAATGTGGACTGGGACGGTAATGAACTGCTTTTATCCGATATTCTGGGAACGGAAGAAGATGTTATTTATAAAAACATTGAGGAAGAAGTTGACCGTAAACTTTTGGGAAAGGCATTGTCAAAACTCAGTGAAAGAGAGAGGATTATCGTACAGCTCCGTTTTGGTCTGAATACGGAGGACGGAAATGAGCGCACCCAAAAAGAAGTGGCAGATCTTTTAGGGATTTCTCAATCCTATATTTCCAGACTGGAAAAGAAAATTATTAAGCGGTTAAAGAAAGAAATGCTAAGACTGGAATAATTTTTTTTACCAATAAAAAAGGAAATTATTACATCTTATTTTTCCGTATAAAGAGAACCCAAATAGTGAATCATTAATTTAGTAAATATGATTTGGGAGGTTTTAATATGGCTCTTTATAAGGTAGAAATATGTGGTGTAAATACTTCGAAATTACCGTTACTGAACAATAGTGAAAAGGAAGAATTATTTAAACGTATATTAAAGGGTGACAAAGAAGCAAGAGAATTATATATTAAAGGTAATCTTCGTTTGGTTCTTAGTATTATACAACGTTTTTCCAATAGCAATGAAAACGTGGACGATTTATTTCAGATAGGTTGTATAGGACTTATGAAGGCAATCGATAATTTTGATATTACCCAAAATGTCAAATTCTCTACTTATGCTGTTCCAATGATAATCGGCGAAATCAGGCGTTATTTAAGGGATAATAACAGTATACGTGTCAGCCGTTCCTTAAGAGATACTGCCTATAAAGCGATTTATGCCAAAGAAGCATTGTTAAAAAAGAATGATAAAGAACCTACCGTATGTGAAATTGCCGATGAAATCGGTATGAGCAAAGAAGATATCGTATTTGCCCTGGATGCAATACAAAGTCCGGTATCCCTTTATGAACCTGTATATTCCGAAGGCGGGGACACCTTATATATCATGGATCAGGTGAGCGATAAAAAAAATAAAGAGGAAAATTGGGTAGAAGAAATTTCTTTAAAAGAAGCCCTTTCTAAGCTGTCAGAGCGGGAAAGAAATATTATTGAACTTCGTTTTTATGAAGGAAAAACCCAGATGGAGGTTGCCAAGGAAATTTGTATCTCCCAGGCACAGGTCTCCAGACTTGAAAAATCAGCCTTAAAAAGTATGAAAAATTATTTGATGCAATAAACTGAATACAGCAATAACAGGTTTGATATTATGATATAATGAAAGCGTAGTGAGCTTATGCAAGTTTACTTGCAATAAGCGAGCGGAGCAACAATTGCAGGAACATGGTTTTGTTTGTGAGCAAATGCAGGCATAATATTAGAGCAGCGTATCAGAAATATCAAACCTGATTAATTAACGAAGCAGTCCATTCTTGAATCATTAAAGAAATGCCGATTTTATTAAAGTTTTCTCGGCATCGATATCTACCAGGATAACATCGGCACCGATTTGTTTAATACAATTGTAATCTATTACATATTCCTGATCCCTGCCAAGAATACCCCATATTTTACACGGACCGGGTACAATAATGCGTACAACAATTCCGGTATGTATGTCAATTTCTAAATCACAGATATATCCAAGTCTTTCCCCGTCTCTGCAGTTAATGACTTCTTTTTCCTTTAATTCACACATTCTCATATTGCAATCACCTCCGGGAACGGTTAAGCAGCTGCATTTATTAGTTAAATATATGATTTTGGCAATGGATATATGTAGAAAATGACTTGACCAACCGGCAAAACTTCAATATAATCGAGCTATAGTTATTATTTTTATACGGAAAAATAAACAGGAAACCTTAAATCCGGTATTCCGGATTATATTATAGAAAGAACATAAGAGATAATAAAGAAAAGAGGTATAGTTATGAAATGCCCATTTTGCGGAAAAGAAAATACGAGGGTTATTGATTCAAGACCGGCGGATGACAGCAGTTCCATAAGAAGAAGGCGTCAGTGTGATGAATGCCTGAAAAGATTTACCACCTACGAGAAAGTGGAAGCAATTCCTTTAGTAGTTATTAAGAAGGATAATAACAGGGAACCTTATGACCGTACTAAAATAGAAGCAGGCGTATTCCGTTCCTGCCATAAGCGGCCCATATCGGTAGACCAGATAAATGTCCTTGTGGATGAGGTGGAAAATACCATATTTAATATGGAAGAAAAAGAAGTTCCAAGTTCCGTTATCGGCGAAATAGTAATGGATAAACTGAAAGAACTGGACCCTGTAGCCTATGTCCGGTTTGCATCCGTCTACCGTGAATTTAAGGATGTCAATACATTTATGAATGAGTTAAAGAAGATATTGGATAATTAAATGACTTTTTAATCTTTCATATGCAAGATAAACGCATCTGTTTTTCTTATTATTCTTAGGCATACAATAAATTTGGTACGTTTGTCCTGTTTTATTAGCTGAATATGATTAGGAGGGGGAGCGGAAATGAAAGACTTGGAAACAGATAGATTATTGCTCAGAAAATGGCAGGAATCTGATCTGGAGGATTTCTATGAATATGCGAAAAGCCCCAGCGTGGGTCCTATGGCAGGCTGGAAGCCTCATGAAAGTATAGCGGAATCCCGGGCCATATTAAAGAAATTCATGGAAGATAGGGAGGTCTGGGCAGTTACATATAAAGAAAATATTAAAGTCATTGGTTCCATCGGCTTACATAAAGACAGAAAAAGAGATGTGGCCAATGTAAAAATGCTGGGATATGTTCTTTCACAGGATTACTGGGGAATGGGTCTGATACCGGAGGCTGTGAAAGAAGTAATCCGCCATGCATTTGAAGATTTAGAGATTGACTTAATATCTGTCTACCACTATCCTTTTAATTTTCAATCACAGCGGGTGATTGAAAAGTGCGGTTTTAAATATGAAGGGGTTATACGAATGGGCAGCCAGATTTTTAACGGACGGATTTATGATGACGTCAGTTACTCACTGGAAAGGGAAGAATGGAGAACTGCCGAATGTTTTTATTATTAAAAGTTACCTGCATCTCAGGATAATAAATAAGGAAAGAAAACAGTTCCGGAAGCCGCCTTTCTCCCGGAACTGTTTTTTTCCGTGTTTGTCCTGTACAATTTCTTTTTTTGTCTTGTATGTTACGAAATTCTTTGTTATACTGGAAACCGGATGATATTTCCTTCATTGCGGAGAGACAATGAAAGGAGCCAGTATGTTCAGCAAAGCATTCAGTGCTGCCATAAACGGAATAGACGGCATAATTGTATCAATCGGCAGTCCGTCACTGACGTCTGCTTCTACGGATACAATTATGCCGTCTATTCNNAAAAGAATCACAATTAATTTATCGCCTGCTAACCTTCGTAAAGAGGGAACTGCTTTTGACCTTCCTATTGCAGTTGCAATCTTAACCGCCTTCGGTTATATTCCCCAGGAGAATCTTGAGAAAACCTTATTAATAGGTGAAATGAGTTTAAGCGGAGAAATCAAAAAGGTAAACGGTGTACTTCCCATTGTTTATACCGCCTATAAACTCGGTTTTGAAAAATGTATCGTTCCCCTTGATAATGTTAAGGAAGGGGCCGCGGTCCGGGAAATTGATGTATATGGAGTGAAAAATTTACAGGAGGCAGTGGGGTTTTTAAATAATGAATGTATTTTAGAACCTTATTTTATTCGTGAAGAGGACTTGCTTCATTTTCAAGATACTTCGGATAATCCTGACTTTTCCGACGTAACCGGTCAGGAGCTGGCGAAAAGGGCAATTGAGGTAGCCGTGTCCGGAATGCATAATATTCTTATGGTAGGTCCCCCGGGTTCAGGTAAAACAATGCTTGCAAAACGGGTACCGACCGTAATGCCCGAGCTTTCCGTTGAGGAAAGCCTGGAAATTTCAAAAATCTACAGTGTGGCCGGATTGTTGAATAACAGCAGGTCTTTAATTCAAAAAAGGCCTTTCCGGTCTCCCCATCATACGATTACCGCCCCGGCCCTGGCCGGCGGCGGAAGAACCCCTATGCCGGGCGAGATAAGCCTTGCCCATCTCGGCGTCCTGTTTCTGGACGAATTTTCCGAATTTAACCGTGGAACGATAGAAATATTAAGGCAGCCTTTGGAAGAAAATGAAGTTACCATAGCAAGACTCCAGGGAACTTACCGGTATCCGGCTGATTTTATGCTGGTTGCTGCCATGAATCCCTGTTCGTGCGGGTTTTATCCTGACCGTAATAAGTGCAACTGTTCTCCTAACCAGGTAAAACGTTATATAGGAATGATAAGCAGGCCCTTATTAGATCGGATTGATATATGTATGGAAGTATTACAGGTAAATTATAAGGAACTGGAAAACCATAAACCCGCTGAAACCTCAAAAAATATCAAAGCCAGAGTAATGGAGGCAAGAAACATACAGTTAAACCGTTATAAGGAGGAGCATATCTATTTTAATTCTCAGTTAACGCCTAAATCGATAAACCGATATTGCAAATTGGGCGGAAAAGAACAGGCCCTGTTGGAGAAAGCCTTTACAAAGATGAATCTAAGCGCAAGAGCATATCACCGCATATTAAAAGTATCCAGAACCATAGCGGATATGGACGGTTCGGAAAGAATTAAGGAAAAACATCTTTGCGAAGCCATCTGTTACAGAAGCTTAGACAGGAAATATTGGGAGGATTAGCAAAAGTATGGATATTCAGAAAAGAGGGCAGGATGACTAAAAAAGAGTATTGGTTCTGGTTATGTAATCTGGAACAGATTGGATTAAAGAAAATACAGGCCATTTTAAATTTTTTCGGGACGCCGGAGCAGGCTTATCTGGACAATGGAAAAGGTTTGGAACAGGTAAGCAATCTGACAGCATCCGATAAAGAACAGATATTAAAAAGTAAGGAAGAAGGAAGAATACAAGAAAATTATGCTAAACTTATAAGCAGAGGCATATATTTTGTAACGAAAGAGGAGGATATTTATCCTTCTAAACTGCATAATATATATAATGCGCCCTTTGCCTTATATGTAAAAGGGACATTGCCGAAAGAGGATGAGTTAAGCATTGCCATAGTAGGAGCAAGAAACTGTTCGGATTATGGCAGAGAAACAGCCAGGTATCTGGCCGGGGAATTGGTAAAGGCGGGTATCCAGATTATCAGCGGGCTGGCAAGGGGAATAGACGGTTATGCCCATGAGGGTGCCATTGCAGCCGGCGGAAGCACTTACGGAATTGAGGGATGCAGTGTAGACATCTGCTATCCGAAAGAAAATTTTAATATTTATATGGATATGCAGAAGAAAGGCGGGATTATTTCAGAATATGGTCCTGACTGCTTTCCAAAAGCCGGCAATTTTCCCATGCGGAACCGGCTGATCAGCGGTATGTCAGACGGAATTCTGGTGGTGGAGGCCAGAGAAAAAAGCGGCTCTTTGATAACGGCCGATATGGGTTTAGAACAGGGGAAGAATATATATTCCGTTCCCGGACGTATACAGGACAGCTTAAGTACCGGCTGCAATAACCTGATTAAAATGGGGGCCAAAATGGTTACGGGACCAGAAGATATATTGGAAGATTATGGTATTTATTATAAAAATTGTAAAAACGATTTAAAAAAATTTGATAAATTACTTGAAACAAGAGAAAAAATAGTGTATGCTTGTTTAAGTTTCTTACCAAAGCATATGAATGAAATTGCTGGAGAAACTAATTTAAGTATAGCGGAATTAACGGAAATTCTTATGAGCCTGGAACTTAAAGATTATGTAAAGCAAACAAGAAAAAATTATTATATTTATATATCTTGATTATAAATGCAGCAAAACCAGTTAAGGGGAGTGGATATATGTCAAAAAATCTAGTAATAGTGGAATCACCTGCAAAGGCCAAAACAATCAAAAAATTTTTAGGTAATAATTATGAAGTAATCGCATCCAACGGACATGTAAGAGACTTGCCGAAAAGCCAGATGGGGATAGATGTTGAAAATGATTTTGAACCTAAGTATATTACGATAAGAGGAAAGGGAGATCTGCTTGCTAAAATCAGAAAAGAAGTAAAGAAGGCAGATAAAGTGTATCTTGCAACTGACCCCGACCGCGAAGGAGAGGCAATTTCCTGGCATCTGTCAAAAACATTAAAGCTGGAAGGAGATAATACCAGCAGGATAACTTTTAATGAAATCACGAAAAACGCAGTAAAGTCTTCCATAAAACAGGCCAGGAATATTGATATGAATTTAGTGGACTCTCAGCAGACCAGAAGAATTTTAGACAGAATGGTAGGTTATAGAATCAGTCCCCTGCTCTGGGCCAAGGTAAAAAGGGGGCTGAGTGCCGGCCGTGTCCAATCTGTTGCATTGCGTCTCATTTGTGACAGAGAAGAAGAAATCAATGCATTTGTACCGGAAGAATACTGGAATTTGGAAGCGGTGTTTGATGTAACAGATGATAAGAATCCGTTAACTGCCAGGTTTGCGGGTTATGACAATGATAAAATAGTTATCCGTTCTGAAGAAGAATTAAATGAAATATTGAAAAATATAGAAAACGCAGAGTTTAAAATCCTGGAAATAAAACGGGGTGAAAGACAGAAAAAGTCCCCCTTGCCATTTACAACCAGTACCTTACAGCAGGAGGCAGCTAAAACTTTAAACTTTTCTACCGCAAAGACAATGAGGCTGGCCCAGCAGCTGTATGAAGGCATCGATATAGAAAAGCACGGAACGGTGGGATTAATTACTTATCTGCGTACGGATTCCGTCAGAATATCGGATGAAGCAGATGCCGCAGCCAGAAAGTTTATCATAGAAAATTACGGGGCCAATTTCACGGCGGATAAGGAAAACGGCAAAGAAAACGGCAGGAAGATTCAGGATGCCCACGAAGCAATCCGTCCCACTTACGTTGAGCTGACACCGGCCTCGGTGAAGGATTCCTTAAGCCGGGAGCAGTACCGGTTATATCAGCTAATCTGGAAGAGGTTTGTTGCCAGCAGAATGCAGCCTGCCAGATATGAAACCATATCCGTGAAAATTGACGGAAACGGATACCGTTTTACCACATCGGGTTCGAAATTAATCTTTGAAGGTTATATGTCCGTTTATACGACGGATGAAGACGAAAAACAAAATAATGCAATGTTAAAGAACCTTACCGAGGATGCCGGACTTACTTTAAATGAATTGAAACCTTCCCAGCATTTTACCCAGCCTCCGGCACATTACACGGAAGCTTCCCTGGTTAAATCCCTGGAGGAATTGGGGATTGGAAGGCCCAGTACCTATGCTCCGACCATATCTACTATTCTGGCACGCAGATACGTTGTCAAGGAAAATAAAAATTTATATATTACTGAACTGGGAGAAGTGGTAAATAATATTATGAAGCAGGCGTTTCCAAGCATAGTGGACGTGAATTTTACGGCTAATATGGAATCGCTTCTTGACAGGGTTGAGGACGGTTCCATACCCTGGAAAACCGTTGTCCGTAATTTTTATCCGGACTTGGAAGCAGCCGTATCCCATGCGGAGGAAAGTCTGGATGAAATTAAAATAGAGGACGAAAAAACGGATGTAATCTGTGAGGAATGCGGCCGTAATATGGTTATAAAATATGGGCCCCATGGAAAATTTCTGGCATGCCCGGGATTTCCCGACTGCCGCAATACGAAACCGTACCTGGAAAAAATCGGAGTAGCCTGCCCCTTATGCGGAAAAGACGTGGTAATCCGAAAAACCAAAAAGGGCAGAAAATATTATGGCTGTGAAAATAATCCGGAATGTGAATTTATGACCTGGCAGAAGCCGTCTGAGAAAAGATGCCCAAAATGTAATGGAATTATGGTGGAAAAAGGAACGAGTTTAGTATGTAATAATGAGAAATGCGGATGTATTGTAGCGAAAAATTGATAAATAAGTTAAAAATAACATTTTTTCTGGTAAATGTGTGTCAAAATCAGAGAATAACTATTGTTTTTATGAAAAATGTATGGTAAGATTAATCTGGTAATACAATTATTTGACATATACGGCGTAAAAACATCGTCTATTATCGGAAGATAAAAACATCTTCCGATAAGTTATATTTGTGAATTAGTACAGTTGGATACTGAGAGAAAGATGAGTATCAAATCGATGGGGGTACTGGGAGGAAGTTGCATGAGCGTACAATTGCTGGATAAAACAAGAAAGATTAATAAACTATTACACAATAATAATTCCCATAAGGTGGTCTTTAATGATATTTGTGAAGTGTTGAGCGAAATTTTGGAGTCTAATATTCTTGTTATAAGTAAAAAGGGAAAAGTATTAGGAATTAAGAACCGAGATGATATCATAGAGATTAAAGAATTGATTAAAGATTCCGTGGGCGGTTATATTGACCAATTATTAAACGAAAGACTGTTAAATATTTTATCCACCAAAGAGAATGTTAATTTATTAACCCTGGGATTTGAATTTGAACAGGAAAATAATTATCAGGCAATTATTAATCCGATTGATATTGCAGGTGAAAGGCTTGGCACTTTGTTCCTATATAAAAGTAGTAAACAATATGATCTTGACGATATTATTTTAAGCGAATACGGGACTACGGTTGTCGGCCTGGAGATGATGCGTTCCGTAAATGAAGAAAATGCGGAAGAGAGCCGGAAGGTTCAAATTGTTAAATCAGCAGTCAGTACATTATCTTTCTCCGAGCTGGAAGCCATCATTCACATATTTGAAGAACTGGAAGGTAATGAGGGAATTCTGGTAGCCAGCAAAATTGCTGACCGTGTCGGGATAACCAGGTCCGTCATTGTGAATGCACTCAGGAAATTTGAAAGTGCGGGAGTAATTGAATCCAGATCTTCCGGAATGAAGGGAACTTATATTAAGGTATTGAATGATGTGGTTTTTGATGAATTAAAAAAATTGAATAAATAATCAGAAAATGGACCATAATCTTACTTTTTATTCATAACAGAACAAATTTTAATAATAAATATTAAACAAATTAGATACTCATATAGATGGATTTAGGAGGGATTTCAGCTCCTAAATCTTTTTTTTACGATATAATTTTACATTTTATGATATAATAGTACTAGTTATGTAAAAATCGCTTGTTTTTTTGTCATAAAATAATTATAATGATACCAGATATGAAAGGAGTGTAAATATGGTAGGTTCGAATGCATTTAGTTATTTCAATATCTTAAATAAGGCGGCAGATGCCAGTTGGATTAGAAATGAATTGATAACGAATAATATTGCGAACGTGAGTACACCTAATTATAAAAGAAAGGATATCGAATTTCAGACATATCTGGCGCGTGAGCTTCAGGGAAAAGGAACACTGGACCAGAGAGTTGCTAATGCTGACCTGAATTCATTAGATGCTTCTGTTTATACGGACAGTTCCTCCTTAAGCTACCGGCTTGACGGCAATAATGTGGATATAGATACGGAATCGGCTAAACTGGCTGAAAACCAGATAAGATATTATACGCTGATGGATGCCATGAATCAGGAAGTCAGCAGAATAAAGATGGTTTTAACGAATAATTAGGAGGTTGTTATATGTCTTTTATTAACGGAATGAATGTCAGTGCCAGCGGAATGACCGCACAAAGGCTCCGAATGGACATCATATCTCAGAACATTGCAAATGTAAATACGACCAGAGATGAAAATGGAGCGGCATACCGGCGTAAGATAGTGGTGTTTGCTGAGAGAGATACAGATTCTTTTGTTAATATATTAAACAGTAAAACAGGCACACCAACCGGTAACGGGGTTAAGGTGACCGAAATATTAGAAGATACACAAACGCCCCTGAATTTGGTATATGATCCGTCACACCCTGATGCGGATGAGGAAGGCTATGTGGCATATCCGAACGTTAATACGGTAACGGAGATGACAAATTTAATCGATGCCAGCAGAGCATATGAAGCAAATGTTACGGCCTTTAATGCAACGAAAAATATGTTGTTAAAAGTGTTGGAATTAGGAAAATAATAAGGGGGATTAAGTTATGGATGTCGCATTATTAAATAGCATATCGGATCTTAGTACATATAATAAGGATATATCTTCGGCTAATAAAACCAATAAGAATGCAGCTTTTGAAAACCTGTACCAGTCAGCGCTCGAAATGGTAAAAACTACAAATGACCTGACAGATGCTGCAGAGAAAGCGGAGCTGTCCTATATGTTAGGTTTTACTGAAAATCCTCTTGAACTGCAGGCAGCACAGCAAAAGGCCAACCTTTCACTGCAATATACGGTGGCTGTAAGAAATAAGGTATTGGAATCTTATAAAGAGATTATGAATCTCCAATTCTAACTCGATGACTAGAGGAGCAGTAACATGGTGGACAAACTAAAACAGATACCGGTTCAGCTATTAAATCAATGGAATAAATATACAAGTAAACAGAAAACAATTATTATCAGTGTAATTGCAACTGTTTTTTTGGCATTAATTGTCCTAGTTACATTTATGAACAGGACGCAATATGAAACATTAATCGTAAATGAAACTACGAAAGATGCAAGTGTTGTAGCGGAACTGTTAGAAGAAAAAGGTATCGCGTATCAGCTTGGTAGTGACAAAGTTACCATAATGGTAGATAAAAAGAAATATTCGGATGCTCTTCTGTTGGTTTACAGCAGTGATGTTCCTACTTCCGGATTAACTTTGGAACAATTGATGAGCAATGACTTAAGCACCACAAACAGCGATCGGAATCTAAAGAACCATTTGTACATACAATCTGAAATAAGAAAATATTTAATTACGATGACTGGAATCAAGGATGCCCAGGTTACCTATGTACCCCAGGAAAACACTTACAGCGTCTTATCTGATAAGCAGGATTATCCAGCCAGTGTAGCATTAACCATTGCAGATAATTTTGATATATCTACTGCTCAGGCGGTAGCAGAATATGTTGCCGCGGCAATCGGTAATGAATCTACAGAGAAAATTAAGGTTATTGATCAGAACGGTAATCTGTTATTTGGCGGAAAAGATGATTTATATTCGGGAAGTGCCAGCTCTGTCTTGGAATATCGTGAAAAACTTCAAAATAATTATAACAATAATATATATATGCTTATGATGAAATTAGGCTATGACGATGTCCAGCCTATGTTTAACTGGGTTCTAAATATGGATAAGGTTACTGAACTGTACACAGAGCAGATACCGGCAGAAGGTCAGGATCAGGGTTTATACAAGACATATTATTCTTATGAAGCCCAAAATACAAGCGGCAGTTCGGGAGGAACACCCGGTACGGATTCCAATGATGAAACATCCTATGACATTCAAACAGACCAAAATCAGGGTTCATCCTCTTCTACGGTTCAGATAGAATATCTGCCGAGTGAAAGGGTAACCAATACGGAATATGAGGTCGGCGCCGTTATTCCGGACCAGTCCTCGGGAAGTATTGTCTGCACCAGGGTTGTTACTTACAGAGAAGAAGACCTGGAGGCACAGGGCTTATTAGAGGGTACGACCTTTGAACAATATGCTCTGGCAAATCAGGACAGAATACAGGTTACAGTCGAGGATGATATTTATAATATGGTGTCTCTTGCCACAGGAATACCGGTAGACCGTTTATCTATTATTACATATGATCAGCCGGTATTTGTTCCGAAAGAATCCAGTGCAAGAGGTTTAACTTTCTACCTCCAGATTATTTTAGCCATATTAATCATTGCTTTATTAATATATGTAGTATTTAAGGGTACGTCGCCGGTTGAAGTGACGGAATTAGAACCGGAATTATCGGTAGAGCAGCTGTTAGCCACTACCAAGGAGAATCAATCTTTGGATGATATTGAATTCAGTGAAAAATCAGAAACCAAGAAGCTGATTGAAAAGTTTGTGGATGAAAATCCGGATGCGGTTGCACAATTGCTGAGAAACTGGCTGAATGACGAATGGGGATAATAGTGTGAAATAAAAGACATTTCACACTTATTATTAGACAACGACATCCAAAAAGCAGATGTCTTATGTCGGCAGTATCGCAAGC
>DBEP01000011.1:0-22094 GCA_002294045.1 Lachnoclostridium sp. UBA903
GTGACCCCTCCTGGCTGGATACTCCACAACTGCGTCGTCAGGAAGACTTTCAATAATCCCTTCATTTTTAACCATTACGATATAATACGCGTTCTTATTTAAGTAGATCGCTTCTGCTATTGATATAATCATATCACCATGGGCTTCATTGTGCACTACCTGAATTCCTTCCAGACTGTTCTGGCTGACGGCCCGGCGGCATTCAGAGAATACCCTTTTCTCCCGTCCGTCTATGACTTCGTTGGCCCTGGTATAGTCCGGGTTTAACCTGGAAGCTTTGTATTCGGGATATATATAGTATTGGAGATAGGTGGAGGGCACATATTCATCAAAATCATTCACCATATCCTGTACCAGTGCATAGGTATCCAGCCAGGAGGGGTCACGCTCGGCGGCATCAGCCGGCAGAAAGCCCTTGTCTTTTATATATTCCTTTAGCTGAGGAAGCAGATCCTGTCCATCCTGGTTATAAAGATGGGTAAACCAACCAAAATGGTTAAGGCCGAAATAGGAGGGCTCAAGGGTTTCAGCCGGTACACCGAGCAGTTTGGCAAAGGAATGGATCAGATTGATTGGCTGGTCGCAGATATTGAGAATCCTTTTGTCATCAGGAAACTCCATCTGCAAACCGTAGGCTACAATGGCGGCCGGGTTGGTGTAGTTCAGAATCCAGGCATTCTTACTGCGTTGCCGTACATCTCTTACAATCTCAATCATGTCCTTTAAGGAACGTATCCCATAGGCGAATCCGCCGGGGCCGCAGGTTTCCTGACCAACTACTCCGTATTCCATCGGTATCTTTTCGTCCATTTCCCGCATTTTATATCCGCCTGTACGTATCTGTGCCATTATGAAATCTGCGGAATTGTAGGCAGTGTCTTTATTTGTTGTGTAAATAACCTTTACCTGGGGAGCATACTGACGGAATAAAATCTGTGCATATTCCCCTATCGGAGCCTGGCGCTCTGCGTTGATGTCAAAAAGCACCAGTTCTGTAACAGGAAGAGAGTCCAGGTGGCGGACAAATGCATTTAATAAACCGGGAGTCCAGGTTGAACCTCCTCCTACAATTGTTATCTTTAACTTATGTTCCATTTATTTTTTGTCCTTTCCGGAATGCTAATTCTTATATAATGCTTTCACAGCTCTTGCAATTCCTTCTACTTTCAGACCGTAGACGACCTGCACGTTATTGGCGGAGGGCCTGATAATACCTGTTGCGCCGGTTGATTTCAAATTGGCCTCCTGTACCAGCGACATATCCTTTATTGTGACTCGGAGTCTGGTGAAACAATTGGTAATTTCGGTGATATTTTCTTTTCCGCCCAAGTATTCCAATATCTGCTCTGCCAGCTTTGTGTCGCTTCCGGTATGTACATTGGCAGCTTTCCTGTCCTCTGTATCAATATTGTCATTTCTTCCGGGAGTGGAGATATTGAACCTTTTAATCAGATAGGTAAAGCCGAAATAGTAGATAAATGCCATGCCCAGGCCGATTAATACTACAAGGTACCACTTACTCTGCGCTCCCCTGAAGATACCGAAAATAGTAAAATCAATGAGACCTGCCTGTACCCCGCCTACACTGCAGCGGAGCAGAGCGGCAGCCATGTAGCCCACACCGGTCAGGATTACATGAAACAGGAAAAGTACCGGTGAAACAAACATAAAGGAAAATTCCAGCGGTTCTGTGACGCCTGTCAGGATGGAGGCTGTAACACTCGCAGAGAGAAGCGCCTTTACTTTTTTCTTATTCTTCTCATCTGCCGTCCGGTACATTGCAATAGCTGCTGCAGGAAGTCCGAAGATAACGATTAGTGAATGTCCCTGGCCAACATAACGTGCTCCCATCTGGAATACTTCATTGGGAACTTCACTGTTTGCTGCGATTGCAGTATTAAAAATGTTAAGGGCCCCCATAACAGTCTGGCCGTCGATAACCGCAGTTCCGCCAACAGGAGTAAAGCGTACGACCTGGTTTAATATATGGTGAAGACCGGTAGGAATCAGCAGCCTGTTTGCCGAACCGTAGACAAATGGCCCGAATACACCGATGGAATTAATCCAGCTGCCTATCATTCCGATCAAAGTGTTGAAGAATGGCCAGATAAAGTAAGAAGCGATTCCCACAAACGGAATGGTGACAATGGTAATCAGGGGGATAAAGCGCTTTCCGCCAAAAAAGTTGACGGCACTGGGAAGCGTGATTGTATAAAACCGGTTATGTAATGCGTTTACCACAAGACCCACCAGAATGCCGCCGAATACATTCATGCGGAGTGTAAAATATCCCAGTATTGTCTCATAGTTTGCATTTACAATGGTTGCATCCACCTGGGACATCCCCTCTTCCATCAGATTGCTGATGCTTGTGGTCTCAGCAGTGATTCCGTTCAATCCCAGAATGTAATTTAAAGTGTAATGAAATACAAGGAAACCTAAAACAGCAGAAAATGCCGCAGTCGGTTTTTCATCCTCCGCCATGCCCAAAGCAATGGACATACAGAAAAACAAAGGCAGGTTCCCGAATACCAGTCCGGCCAGCCTGCGGATAAAACCGATAAAATTCTGGACGTATACAAGATTTACAAATGTTTCACCTACAACTGCGCTGTTCTGCATGGCAGCAGCAAGTCCGCTGAATATACCAGCAATTGCTATGGTGGAAATAGGCAGAAGCAACGATTTTCCGAATTTTTGCCAAAACTCTTTCATATAAGATCCTCCGTCTCCTGGAGTGTGTTTGAAAAATGCTTGGGGCGTTCAGGACGGTGCGATGATTTTTCAAACACGCTCTAACTGTGATGATTTCAATACCGGTATGAAATACATAATATTATTTTATACACTAGATTTTGATTTACAAGAGGTTGGAGTTGTATTATTATTTATATACGCAGAATATTAAAATTCACAAAATGTGTATTATTTCACAAACAAAAATAGAACTTAGGTGGGAGAACGATGAATTTTTTTGACCAGCTGTCAAACCAAGGGATTAAGCTTAATCCTACGGAAGAAAAAATTGTCAACTATTTATTGGAAAATTATGGAGCGTTACAAAGTCTTAAGATTGCCAAGGCAGCCGAAGATTTGTATCTGTCTCCTAACTCCATTGTCAGGCTCTGCAAAAAACTGGGTTATCATGGGTTCAGTGAGTTGAAATATAAGATTATTCATGACCAGAAACAGTATGGAATAGAAGCCGCTGAACAGCAGACCTCCGTAATGGATATCCTGAAACGGACACTGGAGATTAATTCGCGTCAGAACATTGAGGAAGCTGCAAGACTGGTCCATAACAGCCGTCAGGTGGTATTTTTCGCACTGGGGCTTTCCCGGATTGTGGCTCTGGATTTAGCAAAGAAGCTTGAACATCTGAATAAAATCATCATTGTCCCCGATGACCGTGATAATTGTATCCTGTATGCCAATAACCTTATGCCGGGACAAATCGCTTTCTTCATCAGTTATTCCGGTAATACGGATATTATATGCAAGCTTTACTACATTGCCCAGACCAGGGGTGTGCCGATTGTAACGCTTACAGGAATGAGCCAGAATCCGATTGCCAGCGGCAGCGCAGTCAGCCTGTACGCTTATTTCAGGAAACTGAGCTGCAGAGAGGCCGATATTACGTCCAGGATTGGTTTTTATTTGGTTACGGAATTGATTCTGGAAGAATATCTGAAGCATTTTAGTTTTGAACCGTAATGCGTACTTGTACTTTTTTTAATAAATATGCTACAATTATTTAGGAATCACCTAATCGGCCTGCGGTATTTAATATGTTCTGCCGGATATAAAGTAGATAAGGAAAGAAGAATTGCTTTGAAGAATGACTTTACAAAAGGAAGTATCGTAAAAAATATTTTAAATCTCGCTTTTCCGATGACTCTGGCGCAGTTAATCAATGTTTTGTATAATGTTGTGGACAGAATTTATATAGCAAGAATACCTGATGAAGCTACCCTGTCCTTAACTGCCATCGGATTAACCCTGCCCATAATCACAATTGTTATAGCATTTGCCAATCTTTTTGGTATGGGAGGCGCGCCGTTATGCTCCATAGCCAGGGGCCGCGGAGATAAGGAAGAAGCAGAAAGGATTATGGGCAATTCCTTTGCTTTATTAGTATTGTTCGGTATTCTACTGACTGTAATTGGGCTTGTCTTTAAAAAGCCAATGCTGTACTTGTTTGGAGCCAGTGATGCTACTTTCCCCTATGCAGATAATTATCTTACCATTTACCTCCTTGGCAATATATTTGTTATGATTGGTCTTGGAATGAATAGTTTCATCAATTCCCAGGGCTTTGGCAAAATCGGAATGATAACCGTGCTGCTGGGCGCCTTAGCCAATATAATTCTGGATCCTGTATTTATTTTCGGTTTCAATATGGGAGTAAAAGGTGCCGCCCTTGCTACGGTAATATCACAGTTTTTATCCGCAGCATGGATACTATTTTTCCTGACAGGCAAAAAAGCAATCTTAAAATTAAGAATTCCTTACTTTAAATTAAAGCCAAGCCTTATTAAAAATATTGTTATGCTGGGGTTATCCGGATTCATGATGGCTATCACCAACGGTGCCGTCCAGATCATGTGCAATGCAAGCCTGCGGTTTTACGGCGGTGACCTGTATGTAGGTGTAATGACGGTCATCAATTCCATCCGTGAAGTAATATCCATGCCGGTGTCCGGCCTGACCAACGGAGCCCAGCCTGTTATGGGTTACAATTACGGTGCCGGTGCTTACGGCAGGGTCCGTTCTGCTATCAAATTCATGTCCGTCGTCTGTATCACCTATACCGTAATAGCCTGGGGTGTTCTCCATCTGTTTCCCTACTTCTTCGTAAATATTTTCAGCCAGGATTCCCAACTGCTGGATGCCGCCCTGCCTTCCCTGAGGGTATATTTTTTCGGATTTTTTATGATGTCACTGCAGTTTGCGGGGCAGGCGGTTTTTGTGGCACTCGGAAAAGCAAAGCAGGCGGTTTTCTTTTCCCTGCTTCGGAAAGTTGTGATTGTCATTCCCCTGACTTTACTTTTGCCAAGATTATTTGACCTGGGCACAACCGGCGTATTCCTGGCCGAACCCATTTCCAATTTTATAGGAGGGACGGCCTGCTTTGCCACCATGATATCTTTGGTAAAAAAAGAATTAAAGGAGAAAAAGAGAAAACCTTAGTACAGCCTTGGGTCATACCAGGTATTTCCCTGCTATTTCATAAAATTTGGCAGGGCATTTCGCCAGATAATCCGTAAAATACATTTTATTTTGATTTAATTCTTCGGCTACTTCAACCATAAATGCGGGGACATGGTCCTTTTTCATGATTCCGGCAGCCCTGCCGAATTCTGTTTTTTCCCTGCTGCATTGCCCGCCTACATACAGTTCAAAAACATCTTCCAGAGTTCCTCCGATTCTTTTTTTACTTCCTGCAAATCCGATTTCACTAACCTGATGCCTGGCGCAGGAATTATTGCAGCCGGAAATATGGACGGCAGGCAGGTATCTGTCCAAAATATTGCCGCGTTCCAGCCCTTTTAAAATGGATTTGCACAAATCCTGGCTCTGTTCTACCCCAATCTGGCAGGTAGGTACGCCAACACAGCTCACGCTTCTTTGTACTTTGGAAACCTGCCTCACATCCTCTGTCAGGGCAAGCAGCTTTTTGGCACCATCCGCCGTTAAATCCCGGATATACATGCTTTCCGACATACCAAGGCGGATATCCCCGCCGCCATAATCATCCAAAAATGCTATAAGCTTACTAAGAGTCTTTGCAGGCATCATACCGCAGAGCGGATGCAGGATAACCGTATAAAGCCCATTTTGTTTCTGGGGTATCAGACAGCCGGTTTCTTCCGGTTTTTCTTTCAAACCTTCCGATTGATTTATATCTCCTGCGATAACCGGATTAATTTCTTCAAGTTTTAAGTCTTCCTTCACTTTTGCAAGATGATTATTAAAGCACTCCATAAAGGCCCCTGTACCCATTCTTGCCGGAATGTACCGCAGTCTTGCTTTACCTTTATTTTTATAATCTCCTTCTTCCGTAAACAGCCGGATGACGGCTTCCACATAATATAGTACCTCGCCTGGCTGAACCAGTTCTTCATAGGGAAGGGCAACACATGGATTCATCCCTAAGCCTCCCGCCAGGTATAATTTAAAATAAGGGGAGCCGTTATGCACCACTGCCAGAAAACCTATGTCATTAACAGTGCAATTGGCAGTATCCCGGTCACTGTTGGAAAATGCAATTTTTAATTTCCTGGGCAGGCGGTATTCTGTTATACGTTTCATCAGATAGCGGCCAACCAGCAGGGCATATGGGGTAACATCAAAGGCTTCGTCTTTTTCAACCCCCGATAAAGGGGATAAAGCAACATTTCTCGGGAAATTACCTCCGCTTCCCCTGGAATACAGGCCATGGTCTATTGCTGCCTCCATAATGTCACATACCTCATCAATACCCAAATCATGCAGCTGGATTGCCTGCCTGCTGGTAAGATGGACGGTGTCCAGTTTATATTGCATTGCAAATTCCGTAATGAGCTTTAAATGGCGTAAACTTAAGACGCCGGATGGAATTCTTAAACGTATCATTAATTTTTCCCCGCCCCGTTGGGCATAGACTCCCATGCCTCCGGATATGCCTTTAAACTCGGCGGTATTTATTTCCTTATTCATAAATTGATGTCCGGCTTTACGGAAATTGGCAATCTCATCTTTTAATATTTTATTATATTCTTTCATATTTACACCCGTTGCCATTGTATACCGCAATTGGCAGTACTGCCACAATATAAGTGTGAAACAACTTTCACAGGATGAAAGAATCACAATGTGGCGTCCTTTCGCTTTTATATTTTCTTTCAGCCTTCAAACAGGATACCGTCAAAGGAATCCCGGCTGTCTCCCCTCTGCCGCATTGGATGCATAAAAAGCCGGAGAAAACAGTTTTATTTAAATTACTTGATTTTAACACATTATAATAATAAAATAAAATTATATATAATTATTGTTATATAAATTAAATTTATAGCAATATGTTTTTTACTTTTAATATGCTATTTATGAAAGGAACAAAGAATTATGCTAGATTTCAGGATAGAGACCTTTCTTACGCTTTGTAAGGAAAAAAATTATACAAAAACAGCCGGGAAGCTCTGTATTACGCAGCCTGCCGTAAGCCAGCATATCCGTTATCTGGAGCAGAATTACGGCTGCAGGCTGTTTCATTACGAAGGCAAAAACCTGACATTAACCTCTCAGGGTGAACAGCTTAAGAAATATGCTCTGCTGTCCAAAACGGACTGGAACAGATTAGAAGACATATTAAAAAAAGATAAGGCGGAAAGACGGATTAATTTCGGTGCAACCCTGACAATCGGGGAATATGTAATGCCCGGCATATTGGCCGGGCTGATAGAACAGTCGTCAAATACCTCCCTGTCCATGCTGGTAGATAATACGGAAACCTTACTGCAGAAATTACAGCAGGGATATATTGATTTTGCGTTTATAGAAGGCCAGCTTGATAAAAATGAATATACTACCAGGCTCTTTTCACCCGCCAGATTTATACCGGTCTGCTCCGCCCAGCATGAATTTGCCGACTCCAGGGTATCCTTTGATGAAATATTTTCCCAAAGGCTTATTGTACGGGAAGTAGGGAGCGGTACCCGCGGAGTATTGGAACAGGTATTATTAGAACATAACCAGAATATCCGGAACTTTTCCCATATTATTGAAATCGGTAATCTGAATGTAATCAAAAGCCTGGTGGAAAAAGGAATGGGCATTACTTTTTTATATGAAAATGCGGTAGAGAATGAGATATCCGCCGGAAAACTTCAAAAAATCCGCTTATCAGAATTTGAAGCAGTAAGAGAATTTAACTTTGTCTGCATGAAAGGAAGCCATTTTATGAAGGAAAACCTGGAATTCTTTGAACGCTGTCGGGCTCTGTACGAATCGGAGGAAAAACCCAAATAGCGGAGCAAAGGCTTTCGGGTTGGATTTATATAATTACAAATCCAACCCGAAAGCCGTCTGAGTTAACAAAGATGAATCTATTTTAAAATGGCAAAGGCACTGCCCTCCATCCCTTCCATATCCGCTCCCAACAGTTTTGCCAGCGTAGGGCATTCATCCAGCATATCCCCGCTCTCTATGACAACGCCTTCCGAAATATCCGGCCCGAATGCCAGAAAGGGCGGTTTGGGCCCTTTGGACGGATGGTGTCCGTGCATCCCCTGATAAATGGCATCCCCCGAATATTTCGTATCTGAAACCGCTTCCCCGGTGACGGGATTATCAAAAATAACTCCGTCCGCAGATTCAACCACAAATGAAAAATCACCGGAGAGTCCTTCTTCCCGCTCTGCTTCTTCCGCACTGAAAATACGTCCCATATAATCCCCATAATTTCTCTGAATGTCCAGCAGGGCAGAATAAACCTTCTGTTTCATCCTCTCATCCTGAGGGTTTCTAAGCAGGATATGGGCGGAAAAGCCTGCCGAAAAACTATATGCGTCATAATCTGTTACCTTTCCCGTTTCATCAGTTCGGATAAAGCCTTTCTGTTTTAACGGGATATTCAGATTGAACACGTTCCGGATATTAATCTGACCGTGGTCACCCAGTATGACAAAATTTGTATTGTCATACATGCCGGCATCTTCTGCCGCTTTCAGTATGGTGCCCGCAATTCTGTCAACCCGGTCCAGGCATTCGTTAATTTTACTTCCTTCGTCACCGTATTCATGCCGGCAATGATCGAGGCAGATGGAATGTATCAGCATAAAATCCGGCCTGCGGCGCCTAATGATATCCGCCGCTATCTCAATGGAATACCCGTCCATATCCGTCCTGTGCCCCCAGTCAAAGGGGGCTAAAAAGCTGTCATAATATAAATCCATAACATCCTTTGTACAGGCACGTTCAAAGGTATCCCTCATGGCTTCCTGTCTGTTAGGCCATATTTCGGCTAAATTATGTTTTGGTTTCCGCCCTCCCATAACCGGCCACATGACGGAGGCGGTCACCAGTCCCATTTCATTTGCCGCATCCATTAAGGAAGGAACTTTTACCGCACTGCTGTACCAGTTCCAGTCGGACCCCATTATACTCCAGTCCGGATTTTCGAGAGCTATGGAAGGCAGCTGATTATGGGTAATCCCATGCTTTCCCGGATGTACTCCCGTTATAATAGTAGTATGTATGGGATAAGTCAGGGTAGGATATATCTCCCGGATGTTTTTCACAAGGGCACATTTATTTAAGATTTTATTAAAATTCGGTTGTTCTTTCAGATAGATTAAATCCGTGGTCTGAAGGGAATCTACGGATAATACGATTAATTTATGTCCCATGATACCTCCTTAAATCCAGGACTGACTACAGGTTTATTATTCATTCAGTAATGTATTAACTTTTGTCTGTAAAGCATCCAGTGTCGAATCCACATCCTGGTCGTTCACCCATACGGCATCCAAAGCGTCCTGAATTGCCTTTGTTGCTTCCGTGTAGCCCGGATTCATGGGACGACCCGTACTGTAGGATAACTGGTCCAGGGCAACTTTAAACTGAGGTATCTTTTCATAAAGCGCCAGCATATCTTCGGAATCTTTCGCACTGATTCTGGAAGGAAGATAACCGGTATTGGTACTTGCCTTAATCGTCTGTTCCGTTTCCGTTATCCAGCGGATGAATTCCCATGCAGCCGCTTTTTCTTTATCCGTAATATTGGTAGTCATAATCAGGTTGCAGCCGCCGGTAGGTACGCCGTATTGTATGTCTTTGGGAATAAATGCGGTATTTACTTCAAACCCGTTATCTTCCGCAATTTTCAGGGCATTGGTCAGGTCGCCGGTAGAACTGAACCATATGGCCGCGTCCTGATTCATAATATCCGCCTGCATTTTGTCACTCTCTGCTGAGGAAATCAAATGGGCACTTCCGTCTTCCTTTAATTCTTTAAAGAAATTAATAATATCCTTCGCTTCCTGAGAATTCAGATTTGCAGCCGTTTCTTCCTCATTCAGTACGCTGCTTCCGTGTTCCATCATAAATGCCTCAAAGGTCCAGATATAACTATATTGGGAAAGTCCGTATTTGCCGGTCTTTTCATGAACGGTTCCGGCATACTCCGCTAATTCGTCCCAGGTAGCCGGTCCCTTGGGGTCCAGTCCTGCTTCCTCAAGTAAAGTAGTATTCATATACATAATCGGAGTGCTTCTTAAATAAGGAAGTCCATAGCAGGAATCCTCATAATAAGAATTTTTCATTAAACCTTCCTGAAAATCACTCATATCTACTCCCGACTCCTGGATATAGGAATCCAAAGGCTCCAGTACCCCATTCATGGCAAATGTTTTAATGGAGGCAATTTCCATTACCGTTATTTCGGGAGTTGTCCCTGCCACATAGGCTGCCTGCAGTTTCTGATGGAGATCATCATAAGTTCCCTGATACTCGGCCGTCACATGGATTCCCTTTTCTTTGCCCACGGTTTCATTGAATTCATTCGTAAGTGCGATGTTATTCTCCTGTATTAAATCCGTCCAGGAATACCAGAAAGTGATTTCTGTTATATCCCCTCTTTCATTGCCATTATCTGTTCCGGTGCTGCCGCCGGTTTTATCCGTAACGCTTTCACCGGTGGCCCCCGTATTATCCGTGTTGCCGCCTGTCGCTTCTGATTTGCTTCCGCAGCCTGTCAAACCAATCAATAATAATCCTGCCAAACAGATTGCAGCTATTTTTTTTCCTGATTTTAATACTCTCATTTTAATCCTCCTATTATGCAGAGCTTTTTTAAAATTTCTTTTATCTGCCTTCCCGGTGTTATGATTGCTATATGTTAAACTCCCATATCTTAACAGGGAATCGCCGTCATCACTTTTCACCCATGTAGGTAAAAGCTTTTATTATCTGTCCCTGTGCCAGAAAATATACGATAAAAATCGGAATAATAAGTATTACATTACCAGCCATAACGGTATGATAAGATATCCCGCTTTCAACCATACGCAAAGAAACAATTCCAACCGGAAGTGTCCTGACGGTATCATTGGTAGTCATAACCAAAGGCCAGAAATAATCATTCCATGTTCCTATAAAGGTAAGCAGCCCTAAGGTAACAACCGTAGGCTTTGCAATGGGAAGCATTATTTTAAAAATAATCTTTCCTTCACTGCTTTTATCCAGTCTTGCCGCTTCTATTAATTCTTCCGGCACCTGCTTAAAGGTCTGCCGCAGCATAAATATGCCAAAGGCACTGGAAGCACCGGGCAGGATTAAGGACCAGAAGCTGTTAATCAGCCCCCACTTGCTGAACAGCAAAAAGATTGGCAGAAATATCAGTTGTCCGGGAATCATCATCGTCGCAAGAGTTATGCCGAACAAAAGATTTTTAAGCCGGAACTGATATCTTGCAAATGCATAAGCCGCAGGTATAACGGTAAGAAACTGGCATATCAGGGTTCCTCCGGTAACGATGATGCTGTTCACGGTATATTTGATAAATGGTATTGCCTGATAGGCATTTACAAAATTCTCAAAACGGGGTGATTTTACAAAAAAGGTAGGCGGAAATAATAAGGTTTCCCCCAGGGATTTCACTGCCGTCAATACCATCCAGTAAAAAGGCACAAAAAAAATCAGTATAATAATTATATTAAGTATAATTTTTAATAGCGCCGCCAATTTCTTGGCAATTATTTTTGTATCCATGTTAATGAACTCCTCACACTTTCTACCGGTAGTAAACTTTCTTACTCAGGACTTTAAAATACAGTAAGGTTAATATACCGATAACCGCCATTAATACTACTCCCAGCGCGGAGGCGTAACCAATTTTATAAAAAGAAAAGCCGTATTCATAGATGTTGTACACAAGGGTATTGGTGGAATTAGCCCCTCCCGTCATAATATTAATAGTCTCAAATACTTTCAGTCCCGCTATAATCCCCGTTAAAGTAACAAAAAATAAGGTCGGAGAAATCATAGGCAAAGTAATACGGAAAAAAGTCTTGATTTTGCCCGCTTTATCCAGTTTTGCAGCCTCATAAAGATAAGCCGGAATACTTTGGAGGGCAGAAATAAAGATAATTGTATAGTACCCCACCCCTTTCCATATATTTACCAGAACCAGGGAGTAAATTGCTACGCCGGGGTCATCCAGCCAGCGGACTTTCGGCAGATGAAAAATCCCAAGTATAAAATTAAATAGTCCCAGATCACTGTCCATCATCCACATGAAAATAAATGCAACGGATACCAAAGATACGATATAGGGTGCAAAAATAACACTTTGAAGAATCCGGTTAATTTTACTGTTGCTTTTTAAATATAAAGCTAAGAGCAGGGCAATTATTATGGAGCCGCTGACCGTTCCCGCCATAAATTTGAATGTCGTTATTAAAACCTGATAAAATTCAGGATTGTTTGCCATGCTTATATAATTTTTAAACCCGATAAATTCCTTGACACTTAATAAGTTCCACTTATAAAAGCTTAAATAAATCATATAAATTATGGGATAAATCATAAATACGGCGAACAGAATCATAGAAGGCGCAATCATAACATAGGGCAGCACTTTTTTACGTACCGCCTTTAATTTATCGGACAGCATTAATCCTGCATTGACTGTATTATCCTGTTTTTGCAGTATACCATTATTGGGAATCAGATTTTCATTATACATTTCAAAATCTCCTTAAAAATAAATGCGGTTCTGCCTGTCATCAAAATAATATATTTTTTGTTCCGGAATTACGATAGTCGCCTTTCCCTCCAGGATTTGGCCTAAATCGAATATTTTAACATTAACCCTTCCATATTCGGTGTCCAGCCTGTATAAAATTTCAGATCCCAGCATTTCATGAGTAACTACTACTCCGGACAGATTTAGACCGCCGTCATATTCCGGCGGGCTTTCATACAATTTTGCGTGTTCCGGCCTGAATCCGAGATAACATGCATTTTCATAATTTTTTATATTTTCAATATTTTTAATATTGATAATATTCATCGGTGGTGTTCCAATAAATTGTGCGGTAAAAACATTCTTAGGGTTGTTGTATATTTCAACCGGCTTACCATGCTGCATGATTTTACCATCTTTCATCAGTACGATATCCGTCCCCATTGACATGGCTTCCACCTGGTCATGGGTTACATAGACAAAGGTTGTTTTCAGCCTGTGATGGAGTTCTATCAGTTCCGTACGCAGCTGGCTCCTGAGTTTTGCATCCAGGTTGGATAAAGGTTCATCCATCAGGAATACGGAAGGCTTTTTAACCATTGCTCTTGCAAGGGCGACTCTTTGTCTCTGTCCGCCGGATAATGCCTGCGGCTTGCGGGACATAAATTCCGTTAATCCTACCACGTCTCCGATTTCCTTTATTCTCCTGTCACGTTCTGCCTTGTGGATTTTATTATTAGCCAGACCGAATTCGATGTTCCCCCGTACCGTCATCGTCGGATATAAAGCATAATTCTGGAACACCATGGCTATGTCCCTGTCCCCCGGTTCCACTGTTTTCATACTTTTACCGTCAATATAAACATCCCCTTTAGATTCTTTTTCCAATCCGGCAATCATTCTGAGAGTAGTTGATTTTCCACAGCCGGAAGGGCCTAACAGCACCGTAAAGCTTCCTTCGCCAATGTCCAGATTCAGGTTTTCAATAATCGGGTTATCTTTGCCGTATGCTTTATCTACGTTCATTAACTGGATTTTATTCATCTTACGCTCCTCCTTTCTCAACTAGAGAGCTGTACCGTTCAGCTTTAGCCAAACAGCACACCAGGCACACTCAGCAGGCTTATTTTAGAAATTCCCATTACCGGTTTTACGTCAGCTTCTTTACGAATAACATGGCGGATAACTTTTCCGGTTCCTGAAAATATTCCTTTAACAGGATAATCAATAAATGTACAATCCCTATTACAGCTATGTAAAATACCAGTAAAGGTATGTAAATTTTTTTCTTGCATGAAAATGAGGGACGGTGGAATCCAGTCAGGAATTTCCACCGTCCCTCATTTTTATATTTAAGAATGTCTATTGGTAATTTTAAGGCGGTTCATCGCACGGTTCAGTGCCGCCTGGGTATGATAATACTCCATAATGCTCTGCTTCTGGCGCAATCTTTCCTCCGCCCGCTTTTTGGCTTCGTTGGCACGGTTAATATCAATTTCTTCCGGTCTTTCTACCGTATCGGCAAGAAGCACCACATAGTCCGGCGTAATTTCCACAAAGCCGTCGCTTACCGCCGCATACTGCCAGTTACCATTGACCAGAAACCTGAGTTCTCCTGCGTTTAAGCAGGTGACCATTGACTCATGATTTGCCAGAATCCCATGCTCGCCGTCAAGTCCCGGAAAGACCAGCATTTCACATTCCCCTTTGTAAAAGGGATGGTCGCTCGCAATGATTTCAAGCTGAAATGTCTTATCCATTGCTCCTCCTATCTCTTTATAAACCTCCGTTTACATCGGAAGTTTAAGCCGATTCGCCTTCTTTTATATGCTTTGCTTTTTCTATTACTTCGTCCATCGTTCCCACCATAAGAAAAGCTGCTTCCGGATAATCATCCATTTCGCCGCTTATAATCGCTTTGAAGCCTTTGATGGTTTCGTTTAAAGGTACATATTTCCCCCGGATATCGGTAAAATTCTCCGCAACATAAAAAGGCTGGGACAAAAATTTTTGAATCTTTCTGGCGCGGTATACGGCCAGCTTATCTTCTTCATCCAATTCTTCCATACCAAGAATCGCAATGATATCCTGCAACTCTTTATATTTTTGCAGAAGCTCCTGTGTTTTTCTGGCTATTTCGTAATGTTCTTCCCCTACTACATCCGGTTCCAGTATCCTGGAGGAAGACTCCAGCGGATCAACGGCAGGATAAATACCTTGTTCCACTATTTTTCTCGACAAAACGGTTTTCGCATCCAGATGAGCAAATGTTACTGCCGGAGCCGGGTCGGTCAGGTCATCCGCAGGAACATATACCGCCTGGACCGAGGTAATGGAACCGTTTCTGGTTGAAGTAATTCTCTCCTGCAGTTCGCCTACTTCATTGGCAAGGGTGGGCTGGTAACCTACTGCGGACGGCATACGCCCTAACAGGGCGGAAACTTCGGAGCCTGCCTGTACGAAACGGAATATATTATCAATAAAAAGCAATACATCCTGTTTTTCCCGGTCTCTGAAATATTCTGCCATAGTCAGCCCGGTCTGTGCTACTCTCATACGGGAGCCCGGCGGTTCGTTCATCTGCCCGAAAACCAGGGCGGTTTTACTGAGAACACCGGATTCTTTCATTTCCATCCAAAGATCATTCCCCTCTCTGGAGCGCTCACCGACACCTGTAAAGATAGAATATCCTCCGTGTTCCGTTGCGATATTCCGGATAAGTTCCTGGATTAATACGGTCTTGCCGACACCTGCACCGCCAAAGAGGCCGATTTTACCTCCTTTCGCATAAGGAGCTAATAAGTCTATTACTTTAATACCTGTTTCCAGGATTTCCACTACAGGGCTCTGTTCTTCAAAGCTTGGCGGCTCCCTGTGAATTTTCCACCGGTCTTCCCCTGTTACTCTTTCGCCTCCGTCGATTACTTCTCCCAATACGTTAAACATTCTTCCAAGGATTTGTTTGCCGACCGGAACCTTAATACAGGCCCCCGTTGAAACAACTTCCATATCCTTTACAAGTCCTTCGCTGGATGCCAGCATAATACAGCGGACAACATGATTGCCGATATGGGAGGCAACTTCCATAACAAGCCGTTTTCCTTCATTGGTTACTTCAAGCGCATCTTTTACCATGGGAAGCCTGCCGTTTTCAAATTCAACATCTACCACCGGGCCTAAAACCTGAACTATTTTTCCATTTTCCGCATGATTTATATCCATGCTATTATCTATATCCACGTTATTATCCATGCTATTATCTATGTTATTCTTCCGCCCACGGCAGAAACAAAGCATAGCTTTTTTCCGCCGGTAAAAACGTTTAATAACGCTTTTATTTATCAGGGTGTGAATAGTAATCTCCTTTCCGTTATTTTTTTAAACTTTTGGCGCCGCTGACAATTTCCGTTATTTCCTGTGTAATGGATGCCTGTCTTGCCCTGTTATATACCAGCCCCAGCTCCCTGAGCATTTCTTTTGCACTTTTGGTTGCCGCCTCCATTGCCGTCATTCTGTCATTCTGTTCGCTGGAAAAAGATTCAATCAGAACACCATATAAGAGTCCTTTGATATAATTAGGCACCAGATGGTCCATAACCTCTTCCGGAGACGGCTCGAATCTGGCATGCTGGTAACCGGCGGCCATTCTTTCGAATTTATGCCTTTCCAATGGCAATATTCTTGCGGATTGTACTTCGGCTTTCATAGGCGTTATCATCTTTGTGTATATGACATATATTTCATCCAGCTGTCTTTTCTCAAACAGGTTGATAATGGTTTCAGAAATTAACTGGGCACGGTACATGGTCGGATTCTGGGCAGTATACAGGAATTCCGCGTCTACAAAGACATTTTTGCGCTTGAAATACTGTCTTCCCACCTGGCCTGCAACAAAAAGATAACTGTTATTGCCCCTGTTCATTTCTTCTTCGGCCTTTTTGATAACATTATGGTTATAAGAACCTGCCAGTCCTTTATCGGCAGTAATAACGATATAACCTTTTTTTCTGTCTTCCGGTTTAATCTCTTCCCTGCGCTCAAAATATACCTGATGCATATGGGGGGCCCGAACCAAAATATCATTTATGGTAGCCTGCAGCTTTTCAAAATAGGGCTCTACGGCAAGAAGGTTTTTTCTGGCTTTTTTTAATTTTGATGAGGATATTAAGTACATGGCATTTGTAATCTTCATAATGTCTTGTATACTTTTCATTCTGGTACGGATTTCTCTCATATTTGCCATGACAATCACCTGCTTTTATATTCTTTGACTGCTTTTTTAATCTGCGCTGTTAATTCATCGGTTAATTCTTTCTTGGTATCTATTTCTTCCAAGATTTGAGGGTACTTTGCTCTGAAATATTCCATCAAATCATTACGGAAAGTTTTTACCTGTTTTACGGGTACATCTTTTAACATCCTGTTATTAGCGGCACACAACAGAATTACCTGCTCATGCAACGGCAAGGGTTTTGATAAAGGCTGTTTCAGGAGTTCTACCAGACGGTTGCCGTGGTCCAGAAGATCTTTGGTGGATTTATCCAACTCAGAACTGAATTGGGTAAAGATTTCCATTTCCCGAAACTGGGCCAAATCGATACGAAGGCTGCCGGCGGCTTTTTTCATAGCTTTTGTCTGTGCCGCACCGCCTACACGGGATACGCTTAAACCAACATTAACGGCAGGCCTGATACCGGCAAAGAATAATTCACTCTCAAGAAAAATCTGACCGTCCGTAATAGAAATAACATTAGTCGGTATATAAGCGGATACGTCACCCGCTAAAGTTTCAATAACCGGCAAAGCGGTAATGGAGCCGCCGCCATGGGCTTCATCCAGTCTGCTGGAACGTTCCAGTAGTCTGGAATGGAGATAAAACACATCACCGGGATAGGCTTCACGTCCGGGGGCCCTTTCCAGCAATAAAGACATGGTCCGGTAAGCTACGGCATGTTTTGACAAATCGTCATATACGATTAAAACATCTTTACCCTGCTTCATAAAATATTCTGCCATTGCGGTTCCGGCATAGGGAGCAATGTATTGCAGCGGTGCCAAATCACTTGCGGAGGCTGAAACTACAATGGAGTAATCCATGGCTCCGTGTTTGGTTAAAGTAGAAACGATTTTTGCAACGGTAGAGGCTTTCTGCCCAATTGCGACATAGATACAGATAACCTCCTGATTTCTCTGGTTCAAGATTGTATCTATAGCAATGGATGTTTTTCCGGTCTGGCGGTCGCCGATGATTAACTCACGCTGTCCCCTTCCGATGGGGAACATGGAGTCAATTGCAAGGATACCTGTCTGCATAGGTACGCTGACGGACTTTCTCTCACAAACACCCGGTGCTTCACTTTCAATAGGATAAAATTCCTCCGCTTGAATCGGTCCTTTTCCGTCAATGGGACTTCCCAATGCATTGACTACCCTGCCGATTAAATGTTCGGAAACCGGCACGCCGGCCTTTTTTTTCGTCCTCACTACTCCGGAACCCTCTGTAAGTCCATAGTCTGAACCTAATAAAACACAACCAATCGTTTTTCGTTCCAGGTTTTGTACAATACCGCGTACTCCTGTCTCAAACTCAACCAGCTCACCGTACATGGCGTGATCCAAACCATAAACAGTGGCAATACCGTCGCCGATATTTATGATTGTTCCTGTTTCTTTTACTGTCATTTTCTTATCATAGTTTTCTATTTCACTTTTTAAAACGGAAATGATATCATTATGATTTACATTGCTCAAACATTTCACCTCCTGACAAGAGTTTTCTGCAATTCTGATAAAATCCCTTTCATACTTCTGTCATATTCCATATCTCCGACTGTCAATATATAACCGCCAATCAGGGAAGTATCTTCTTCCAGTTCCAGAATAACTCCTGCTTTTTTATATTTACTGCATACCATAACTTTTATTTGTTCAAGCTCTGTCTCATCAGGTCTTGTAACATAAGATAACTTAGCTTTGATTATATTTTTACTATCCGATACAATTGCTTCATATGCTTCGAATATGCTCTCAAAGCCTTCCATATATTGGTGATTGCACAATACTTTTATGAAACTGCGTATGCTCTTATCAAAAATATCATTAATAACAGTTTCCTTTTCCTGTTTCTTTACGGTGGGATTTTCCAAGGCTCTTACCAGTTCGCTGTTTTCTTCCAATATTTGTTTTGCTTTCCGTATGCTTTCTTCTTCAACCCCCAAAGAAAATAATACTTTTGCATAGGTTGCCGCCTTTAAAGTCATCATTTGGCAGCACCTACCTCTTTTAAGAAATCGCCGAGAAGCTGCTTATTGGTATTGTCATCTAAGTTCTTTCCAATAATTTTTGATGCGGCAAGGACGGCAATACCTGCAATTTCAGACTGTGCTTCTTCCATGGATTTTTGTCTTTCCAGCTCGATTGTCCGGCCGGCTTCCTGCATAATTCCGGCCGCTTCTTCCCTTGCCTCTTTCATCTGTTTATTGTATTCAGAGGCTGCTTTTTCCTTTGCTTCATTCATAATCCTGGCTGCTTCCGATTCGGCACGGCCCAATTCTTTTTCATATTCATCTTTTAATTTAATTGCTTCCGATTTGGTTTCCTCAGCATCCTGTAAAGTATCCCGGATTGCCTGTGAACGTTTATCCATCATCTCCGTAACGGGTTTAAATAAAAATTTCTTCAGGAAAGCAAATAAAACCAGGATATTAACAAAAGTCCAAATAATATTCCAATTTAAGGCTAACAATAGTATCCCTCCTATTATTTCAAGAAAAGTACAATCAGGACGGCGACTACAAAACCATAAATCGCCGTTGCTTCCGCCAGAGCACAGCCCAGCAATAAGGCTTTGTTAATATCCCCTTTTGCTTCCGGCTGTCGTGCGATAGCCTCTGCTGCTTTCGAGGTCGCTATACCGATTCCGATTCCTGCTCCTATTCCTGTTAATACTGCCAAACCTGCTCCTATTGCAATTAATCCTGTCATATCATTACATCTCCTATTCGTCTATTTTAAGAATAACACAATTAATACGGCGACTACAAAGCCATAAATTGCCGTTGCCTCTGCCAGGGCACAGCCCAATAACAGTGCTTTGTTAATATCTCCTTTTGCTTCCGGCTGTCTTGCGATAGCCTCCGCTGCTTTCGAGGTCGCTATACCGATTCCGATTCCTGCTCCTATTCCTGTTAATACTGCTAAACCTGCTCCTATTGCGATTAATCCTGTCATATCATTACATCTCCTATCAGCTACTTTATATTTGTGACGATATTCGTCACTGCTTCGGTACTCTATTCATTTATTATTCTATTTTTTCTTTTATAAACAATGATGTTAAAAATACAAATACATAAGCTTGTATTAATCCGTCAAATATATCAAAATAAAAACTAAACGGTACCGGAATTACGGCCGGAATTACAATCTTAATCATTTCCATTATAACAAAGGAACCCAGTACGTTGCCGAAAAGCCGCATGCACAGGGAGAGAGGCCGGATAAATATTTCCAAAATATTTATGGGGGCCAGTATGGGCATAGGCTGTGCAAAACTTTTCAGCCAGCCTTTTCCGCCTTTAGCATGAATACCGGAATATTCAATTAAAATAATACTCATGAAGGCAAGACCTGCGGTAATATTTAAATCCTTGGTCGGAGGTGTTATTCCGAATAAGCCGGTTAAATTTGCACATG
The DNA here is from genome assembly GCA_002294045.1 of Lachnoclostridium sp. UBA903. Classification (GTDB taxonomy): domain Bacteria; phylum Bacillota; class Clostridia; order Lachnospirales; family Lachnospiraceae; genus Anaerocolumna. The sequence goes on from DBEP01000011.1 coordinate 20,420, forward strand.
CAATATATATCAGCACCGTACCGAGGTATGGAATATACCTTTTCCCTTCTCCTTCCAGAATTTCTCCGAAAAAATTGTTGATGAAGCCCACTAAAGCTTCAACATAGGTTTGCGGTCCTTTCGGTACCATCTTTAAGTTCCGTACAAAGATAAGTGTCAGAATCATTAAAAAAGCCATAATTCCCCAAGTAACTACTACTGAGGAGGGCACCGGTATGCCGCCGAAAACCGGAATAACAAAACTTATCTTGCTATCCAATTCCGACATTAACTCCGTAGCCAGATCCTCCATAGTTTTCACCTCCTTTTGTAAAATTTACCATCCCCGGTCGGGTTTTTATCTCATAGGATAAACGTTCCTATGAGATGAAAAAACGCAGGACATGCATAGTAAAATACCAACAAAAAAAACCTTTCTGTTAGTATTATGAAGTAAGCTACTTTAGATTCATATTTTTATTAAATTGAATACAAATAGGACAGTGCATCTTTTTTACCGTCTTTCAAATGTATATAATGCACCTGGTAGAATTGAAATCCCAAAAGGGACTCTTTAATAAACCATCCTTTAACATAAAGGATAATAATAGAAAAAAACAGAATGGCAGATAAATAAGAATAGTAAAGCATCCATTTTTTTTCAAAATGGTCACTGCGGGCTTCTGTAAAAATTTCCTTATTTATAATTTCTTCACTTTCAGAATATGCCAGCTTATTACCGGAAAACTTCGTTTTATTGGAATTACTTCCTGTTTTAGATACAGCTTCACTTCCGGCTTTACTATACCCTCCGTTAAATGATTTTTTTAGAATGCCTGCTGTATCATTAATACTATAATAAGTAAAAAACAAGGCGCAGATTAACATGGATATAATATATAAAATATATAACTTATTAAAACCATATAGACTTTTTAACATATTATACCACACTCCAACCTTCTTATAATTAGAATAATTCATATAATATACCTGATTTTGTAATCTGTCCAGTAGAATTATTTTTAAATAGAAAGATTGTCAAAAAATATAGAAATTTTGATGATTTTAACATTGCCTTATAGCATTTATTTCTAACAGGTTGGAAATTAAATAAACAATGTGATTAGAATTGTATTATAAAAGAAAAAAACAGGTTAAAAAAGTGATGTTATTGAATAAAAAATAACTTTGTTTTCATAATATTTACAGGAACTTACTTGTGGGAGAATATGATTTATATTTCGCAGTTATTTTGTAAAAGTATGAGCGAACAAAATTCAAGAAATATAAATCATATTCCGGACACAAGTTTAGTAAACGGACCTTTTTGCAACAACCCATTTGCTTATCACAGTTAAACCGTGATTTCACAGTTTAACCGTGATTTCACAGTTTGACCGTTACTTAATATTTTGTATCATAAGGCCAGGGTTTGCCGCCTGCCATGCATCCGCCGTCTACTCTGTATTCACAGCCTGTTATATAGGAAGATGCATCCGATGCGAGAAGTACGCAGACTCCTACAATATCTTCCGGATAACCGGGACGGTTCAGTGCAATTCTGTCCAGCAGGTATTGGGAACGTTCCGGGTGCTCCCAGGTTGCTGTGGTCAGGGAAGTCCGTATATGCCCGGGGCTTATACAGTTAGACCTGATATTATATTTGGCCCATTCAACTGCCTGAGATTTTGTA
>DBEP01000011.1:22196-32613 GCA_002294045.1 Lachnoclostridium sp. UBA903
AAAATCCGTAAATAAACCGGAATATCCATAATACGGTCATAGGTTTCTTCCTCCACGTCCAGAAAGCCTTCTCTTTTATTGATGCCTGCACAGTTAACCAGGACATCCACATGTCCGTAGTGATTCCCGATTTCTTCCACACAGGATTTAATATTATTCTTATCCGTTACATTTAATATATGAGCGGTGGCCTTCCCGCCTTCTGATTCAATCCGCGCCTTTATCTCATCCAATTTCGGTTTATCAATATCACAGAGAGCCAGGCTTGCTCCGGCTTCTGCCAGGCCGGCAGCCAGTTCGCTTCCGATACCGCCGGCCGCTCCGGTAAACAATACTACTTTACTCTCCAGGGAAAATAGTTTTTCTAAATTTGCTCCAATTGACATTGTAAGTCTCCTTTTACACCATTTCCGGTTTATTTACGGATTTTAGTACCGGTGATTTTTTCATAATACATGGCAATTCCGCTGTGGTCCGCCTGCCCGTGGCCGTCTGCATGCAGGGTCTGTAACATTTCCATTACCAGAGAGGTCAAAGGGAGAGGAGCACCTGCTTCATGGCCTGTTTCAAGTGCATTATTCAGGTCCTTAATATGTAAATCAATCTTAAAACCGGGGTTAAAATCCCCTTTTGTAATCATAGGTACCTTGGCATTCATAACTGTGGAGCCTGCAAGCCCGCCTTTAATTGCTTCAAATACCCTGATTGGATCTACACCTGCTTTTGTACTAAGCATAAAGGCTTCCGAAACAGCTGCTATATTTAAAACAACGATTACCTGATTTGCCAGCTTGGTTGTGTTACCGGCTCCGATATCACCGCAGTAAACCGCGCTGGCACCCATTGCCATTAATATATCATATACTTCATCAAACACGGCTTTCTCTCCGCCTGCCATAATGGATAAGGTTCCGTCAATTGCTTTCGGCTCTCCTCCGGACACGGGAGCGTCAATCATTTTAACGCCTTTTTTGGCACAGGCCCTGCAGATTTCCTGGGATACCAAAGGTGCGATGGAACTCATGTCCACAAGTACGGTCCCTTCCCCGGCGCCTTCTAAAATACCGTTTTCCCCTAATACAACTGTTTTTACATGAGGGCTGTTAGGCAGCATGGTAACAATCAGTTTACATTCTTTCGCTACCTCCCTGGAGGAAGCCGCCGCTTTTGCCCCGGCTGCCGCCACATTATCAATATTTTCCTTAACCACATCATATGCAACTACTTCATGACCTGCCTTTAAAAGATTTTTAACCATGGGTTTACCCATTATTCCAAGTCCGATAAATCCTATTTTCATATTTTCACCTATCGCATATTGCAACCGCTAACCTGCAATTGCACACCGCAAACCGGTTTGCGGTACTGCCTATTCCTTTCTTTTTTATATATATTTCCAACTTCCCGCCCTGACGCCGCCCTGAACAGCCACACAATGCCGGAAGAAGCTAAATCAGCCCTGTGACGGCTTCTTTTATATGTTCTTTCGTCAGTTTATAAAATTCCAATACGTCCGTATAGCTGTGGCCGCTGCTGCCAAAGGTATCCTCCACACCGACATATTCAATGGGTTTGCATTCTTTACACAGCGCCTCCGATATGGCACTGCCCAGTCCTCCTATAATGCTGTGCTCTTCTGCCGTTACAACCGCCCTGCATCCTTTTGTCATGCCGATGACGGCTTCCTTATTCAAAGGTTTAATCGTACTTATATTGACTACTTTAACAGAAACCTTATCTTTTAGCTCTTCTGCCGCTTCCAGAGCTTTTCCCACCATAATTCCGGTGGCAAATAATGCGATATCGCTGCCTTCCCTTAAAACGTACGGCTCACCGATTACAAAGGGCTTATCTTCCGGAGTGACATTTTCATAATCATTGCGGTTCAATCTGAGATAGCAGGGGCCTTCCATTTCCGCCGCGGCCTTTACTGCCTGCACTGTTTCATTGGCATCCGCCGGGCTGATTACCGTCATATTGGGTATTGCCCTCATAATGGCCATATCCTCTATGGCCTGATGGGTGGCACCGTCCCCGAAATCTGACATACCGGAAGAGGAACCGCATATTTTAACATTCAGATTTCCGATTGCGATTGTCTGACGTATCTGGTCATAGGCACGGCCGGCTGCAAAAACGGCAAAGGAATTGGTAAAAGGAATTTTACCTGTCTGTGCCAGGCCGGCTGCGACAGAGGTCATGTTGGCTTCCGCAATCCCCATTTCAAAATGTCTTTCAGGATAAGCCGCTTCAAACAGTTTTCCCATGGTTGAGCCCCCCAGGTCCGCATCCAGAACGACTATTCTTTTATCATACTTTCCTAATTCCACCAGCGTATTGCCATACGCGGTTCTTTGATTTGTATAGGCCATCTTTTTTTCTCCTCCTGCTTACGACAATTCATTAAGTGCTTGTTCATAGGTTTCTTCCGTTAACATTCCGTTATGGAACCCGACTACATTTTCGGCAAAGCTTACACCTTTTCCTTTTACCGTATGGGCTATAATTACGGTGGGTTTTCCTTTCACCGTATCTGCCTCATCCAAAGCTTTGAGGATTTCTTCCATATTGTGGCCGTTGATTTCTATCACATTCCATCCAAAACTTTCCCATTTCGGGATTAAGGGATAGCTGTTGAACCGGTCGGTTATTTTACCGTTGGCCTGGAGACCGTTATTATCCACAATTGCAACCAGGTTATCCGCTTTAAACGCACTGGCGGCCATTGCCGCCTCCCATATCTGTCCTTCCGCACTTTCTCCGTCGCCTACCAGAACATATACTTTTCTGCCTATGTTATCCAGTTTCATGCCAAGCGCCATACCAAGGCCGATTGACAGCCCCTGGCCCAGCGAGCCGGTTCCTGCTTCAATACCGGGTGTTTTTAATACATCCGGATGTCCCTGGAGATAAAAACCTATCTCTTTCGTTTTTTTCAGGTCTTTAACCGGAAAATATCCGGATTCCGCCAGGGCGGCATACTGCAGGATGGCTACATGGCCTTTGCTTAAAAGGAAACGGTCCCTGTCAGGATTCCTGGGATTTTTCGGGTCGTGTTTCATTTTGCAGAAATACAATGCGGCTACGATGTCGGCGGCGGAATTGGAACCGCCGATGTGTCCCGCAACACCGACCCCGATGCTGATTACCACATCCTTTCTGAGCTGCTTTGCCTTTCTCTCCAATTCTTCAATCATTTCTCTGCCATACTTCATTTGAATCCTCCTTTATTCATTTTTGTATATTGTTAGTTGTTACTTGTCTAACAGGTTAATGAAAAAATAAAAACTGTAAGAACTTTAAGTGTAGTACTCTCTGTTCTTCATTAAATGTTTTTTCATATAATCCCTGGCTTTTGCTTCATCGTGCCCTTCTATGCTGTCTATCAGCAGCTGATGATATTGTTCCGCAAAAACCGTTCCCATTTTAGTTATGCCGTCATACATGGCAGTTTTCAGTATATCATCCAAAAGTGAATAGGTTTTGATAATCATCTCATTTCCTGTCATTTCCCCGATTTTGCAATGGAATGCCAGGTCATCCTGCGCAAACTTTTTAACATTGTTTTTATTGGAAAGCATCCTTTTATAGATTTCCTTAAGCTCCCCAATCTGTTCCTTTGTGGCACGCAATGCAGCCAGCCCTGCCGATTCCGTCTCAATCAATTCCCTGAATTCAATAACATCCAGAAATGAATTTTTATTAAGATACATTGCCGGCATTAACGCCTTAAGTGAATCCCCGGCTTCCAGCACCCTTACATAGGAACCGTCTCCTAATCTTGTTTCAATTAACCCCAAAGCAATTAATTTCTGCAAGGACTGCCTGACCGTCATACGGCTTACGCCAAAGCTGGCTGCCAGTTCATTTTCCGACGGAAGTTTATCTCCGGGCTGCCATTCTCCTTCAATAATCATCTTTTTAAGCTGATTGAAAACCTGCTCACTGACATTTACTTTATTAATTGGTATTAAAGCCATAAAAACCTCCGCAATAATCCTTTTACACCAGCTTACTAAACCGTATTGCAACAGGCGGGCCGGTATTCAGATTTATTTTCCTGTAAGCTGTCTAACAAGTATCCTGTTGTTATAATTCATTATTACACTATCCCATTAAAAAGTCAATGCTTAAATTTCCCCCTTTTTAACCTTTTAAACCGGTTGTAGCAATACCGTCCACAAAATACCTTTGGCAGCAGAAAAATAAAACTACTACGGGAAGTACCGCAACACACGCCATCGCCATTACCTTATTCCACTGCACCACGGTTTCCGCATCCAGGGAAAGACGCAATGCCAGGGAAACGGTATATTTTGATACCGTATTGATATAAATCAGGGAATTAAAGTAATCGTTATAAGTCCAAAGAAATTGAAACAGTCCTGCTGAAAATAAAGACGGCTTTAATAAAGGCAGCAAAATACCGGTAAATGTTTTAAGGGTTCCGCACCCGTCTATATAAGCAGATTCATCCAAATCCCTGGGCAGGCCTCTTAGAAACTGAATTAACATATATGTAAAAAAAGGATAACAGGCAAATATGGCCGTCAGATAAAAAGGCCAGTAGGAATCCAGTACATTAAGGGACCGGTATATGGTATATCTCGGGATTATAATAACTGCGTTAGGCAGCATTAAAGTGGCTATCAGTACCGAAAAAAGTATTTTCTTTCCTGGAAATTCAAAACGGGCAAAACCATATGCCACCAATGCGCTGGAGATAATGGTAAAAACGGTGGTCGGAATAACCAACACAAAGGTATTTAAGAAAAATCTGGAATAGGTAATTCCGCCCGCACTTTTCCAGCCGGCCGGGTAAGCCTGCCAGTTAAAACTGTCCGGCAGCAGTTTAAGGGCTCCGAATATTTCTTCATTGGATTTAAAGCTTGCAAAAAACATCCAGATGAGCGGATATATCATAAAAATTCCGATGAGTATAATCACGCCGTAGACAATATGCCCCCCAAGTTTATTTCTTTTCTTTTTACTCATGAATCTATGCCTTCTTTCCATAAAATATTAAATATCATACAATTCTTGCGGAGAAATCATTTCTTATATTCGCCCATTGCATAACATTCCGTCCGCAGCCTGCTGTTTCAGCCTTCATCTCCGTAAAACACCCAATATTTAGATGTTGCAAATAAAAATACGGTGACAGTTAAAATCAGCAAAAATATGACCCAGGAAGTAGCGGACGCATATCCCATCTTATAATATGCAAAACCGTCGTTATAAAGTTTTAAGCCCAGCATGTAAGTGGATTTAACCGGCCCGCCCTGGGTAATGACAAAGGCCGAAGTAAAATTCTGCAGCGCATTAATGGATTGCATAATAACGGAAAAGAATATAATGGGAGTAATCTGGGGGAATGTAATTCTAAAAAATGTTTTAATTTTATTTGCGCCGTCAATCTGGGCCGCTTCATATAAGGAAGCCGGAACCTGTTTTAAAACAGCAAGAAACATTACCATAGAAGAACCAAACTGCCATACCTCCAATAAACTTAAGGTATTTAGGGCAAATTTCGGGTCACCCAGCCAGGAAACGGATTTCATGCCAAAGGTATTCAGTATCATATTGATAAAGCCGTTATCCATAAATAATACTTTCCAGAGAATTGCCACCGCGATACTGCCTCCGAAAAGAGAAGGCAGGTAAAAGATTGTCCTCATGATGCCGATGCCCCTTCTTGCCTTATTCAGCATAACCGCAATCGCCAGTGACATTACAATCTTTCCCGGCACGGTAAACAAGGTATATTTCACCGTCACGCCAAGGGATTTATAAAATTCTTTGTCCCTGGTAAACAGATTTATATAATTGTCCAGCCCTATAAAATCCATTTTACCGAATGCGTTATAATTAGTAAAAGAATAATACAGGGAAGATAAAAATGGGTATAATTGTAAGAATGTAAAGCCGATCAGCCAGGGCATTAAATACAGGTATGCCTTGCAGCCTCTCCTTGCAATAACTGATTTTTTCATTCCGTCTCACCTTTCGTCTGCAAAAACGGGCTGCCGCACCGGTATATAATTATAAATGCAGCAACCCATTTTACCCTGAATTTTATTTTATTGATGCCTTATCATTGCTGTAATGCAAGATAATCATTTAACAGGGACACCACTTCTTCTGCCTCATCTGCCGGCGTTTTGGCACCATATGCAACACTTTCGAAAGCATCCTCCAGTATTGCCGTAACCTCAGCACTGGTTGTCTTTCCCGAATCAGAAATACCGTTGTACCGCAGGCTTACCTCAACACACATTTTAGTCAAAGGATTCAGTGAACCGGCTTCCTGTGCTATCTGCTGGGCTTTTGCCGTCGGAGGAACGGAACGGACCGTACCTAATGTTTTGGCCGCGTCTTCATTATTAAAAAAGTAATCTAAAAACATGGCTGCTTCTTCCGCATGTTTGCTGTTTGCATAGATACCTATGTACTGAGGACAGTCGTTAAACCAGCCGTCGCTTTTTGCATCAGCCATGACAGGCATATTCCCTGCAATATAATTTGCATCCGGATTAGCGGTCTGCATTACATCCGCAGTGGAGGTATAACCTATGTTACACACATATTTTCCTGCAATCCAGTTAGGGTCGTCCTGATTGCCGGTCCCATAGGAGGCCATATAGGATAATGGAACGGCAGCCTTATTATCATACAGGGCTTTCACATAGGTCAGGCATTCTTCAAACTGCTGTTTCGTCATATTCAGTTTGTTGTCACTGCTTATAATAGCGTCTCCATTCGCCTGTCTGGACCAGGTACGCATGATAAACGCCGTCATGGAGGTTAAATTGCCGGAAATCAAATATAGGGAAGGATCGTATTCCTGCACCTGATTTCCCCATTCAATTAATTGATTCCAGTCATAGGGCTTCGTAAAATCGATTCCGATTTTCTCAGCCAGATCCTGATTTACCACAATAGCGCTTCCGGCCTGCCCGGTAGGTATGGCGTATTGGCTTCCTGAGCCGAATTGGCCGTTATTTTTAAGAAAATCCGAATCAAAGCTGGAAAAATCAATGCCGGTGGTTGACAGATTATAAAGCTGCCCCTGTTCATAGTATTCCGGAGCCGCTCCGGTTTCCAGCTGTATGATATCCGGAGCCGTACCGGAGGCAAACTGGGTCATAAGCTTGTCATTGTAACCATCCTGGGAACTGTATTCCGCTTCAATGGTAATCCAGGGATACTCTTTTTCAAATTGGCCAATTACCGCTAATGTGGCTTCATGTCTTGCATCTCCGCCCCACCAGGAGAAACGGAGGCTTACCGGCTCCTGTTCTTTTAAAGTATCTGCCCCTCCCTGGTCCGCCGAAGTACTGCCGTCCGCTCCCTTATCGGAATCCTTTACATAACCGGCGCCGGTATTTTTAGTACCGCCGCATCCGGCTAAGGATACAGCCATTACCACAGCAAGAAATACAGCCATAATCTTTTTCTTTTTCATAATGTAAACCCTCCAAATTTATGTTTTACCAAATGTTTCATCTTTACAGGTAAAGATTAGGTACCGATTCGGTGATATCATTCTATCATCCGACCAAACTATTGAAAAGGTACCGGATCTAAGATAAAGACTCAACTTTTATGCATTTTAAATCGATTGGTATCATTATTCATGTTTTATCTTCAACATCTATGAAAGGATTACATCTTCCTGTATCCGAACCGGTATTTTGAAATAAATCCCCGTCCCCATATCTTTTTTGCTGCGTATATGAATCTTGCTGCGTTCCCCATAGCGCAGCGCCAGCCTGCGGTTCAGATTCGTCAATCCGATATTCTCAGACCTGGAATCATTAATTTTTATATTCAATACCTCAAGCTCTTTTTTCGTCATTCCGCATCCGTTATCTATGACAGCAATACAAATTTCATCCTTCCTTTTGTACCCTTTTATCTTAATATAACAGTGCCGGTCCGGTGATTTTATTCCATGGTTAACACTGTTTTCCACCATGGGCTGCAGCATAAGGCGGAAAACCGGATACTCAAGCAGGCCGTCTTCTATCTCAAAATAGGTGATGATAATATTTTTAAACCGTATCTCCTGTATCTGCAGATAGGCTTTTAAGTAATCCAGTTCCTCCCGTAAGGTTACGGGTTCCGTAGGATTCGTCAAAGCATACTTTATAATTCTGGAAAGCTCCTGTATCATAATATGCAGCGTGGATTGTCCTCCTTTTTCTTTCAATACCTCCAAATCCATTGTCTGTAACGTATTGAATATAAAATGAGGGTTAATCTGCAATTGCAGCGCCATCAATTCCGTAATTTCATGCTGGTGCTGTTTTTCCATTAAATTCGTCTGCATCTGGTTGTTCTTTATAAACAGGAACAAAATATTATTCATAATAAGATTATATTCATCTTTTACCACAGGCCGGGGTTTATCGATAACCTCCCCTCTTTCTGCCGCGCTGAATACCTCCACCAGATAGGTAATATGTTTAAAAGCACTTTTCGTGGTGATCCAGGCAAGCAGCATGACAATTAAAAAGTTTAGGAGCAGAATAGCAAGGGCAAGCCGTAAAAATTCCTGAAGTCTGACGGCAAATACGTCAAAAGATATCATGGATACGAAATAAGTCTGATAATAAGCCGCCGGCTCCATATAAAACAAATAATATTTTCCGTTTATGTTCAGCCATTTCTGATTACGGCTGAAGGTGCCGCCGGAATCATATTCCTTTACGGTATCGGTGAAGAAGTTTTTTTCTGCCGCAACATGGGATTCTGTTTCCAGGTTGCTGGCAAATAAAATATCCCCCTCTTTATTCAGATAAAAGAAACTCTGGCCGGAATTATTTAGAATATTGTTAATCATCATTCCGAAATCATTGGCATTTACGTTGACAACGATAACGCCGTCTTCATAAGTCATACGCTGATAGATTGTAATAACTTTTCTGGCTGGTTCATAGCTGTACCTTTTCAGCCATCTTGTTTCAACAAATTGTTTATCCTCTACGGGAATTTTGTTATACCGGTAAAACCAGTCTTTATCATAATATGTTTTGGTAGAGGCCAGCTGATCGGACGACGACGTCAGATAATTGTCCCGTCCGTCAATATACAGATATACGGAATTAATATACGGATAGGAAGATTCAGAACTTTTTAAGAAGTTTTTAATTGCATTCATAAATATTACGTCTTTATATTCCAGCTGGTCATGGCTCAGTAATTTCTGCAGGGACAATTTATACTGCGCGTTTCCCATCATTACATCCTGCTGATGTATGGTACTGTAAACGACATAGACAATATTGTCATTAATACTTTTAAGCGTATCGGCTCCCTGTTTCTTGAGAGCATCCTGCTGGGCATATATGATTAGGAACCCCATAACGGTAAAGAGGAGCAGCAAAGGTATGAACATGATTACGGCAAAAGTCCGGAAGCGTTTTATAAAAAATTTATGCAGCATGCCTTTATCTGTTCTCCTTTCGTATGCCGTTCCTGTAGTCCATGGGGCTTACATTATAATAAGTCTTAAATGCCCTGGAAAAATTTTTAGGATTATCATATCCTACATAAAAAGCTATTTCATAGCTTTTATAATTCGGATCCATTAAAAGTTCACTGGCTTTTTCCATTCTTATTCTGTTCAGTTTCTCCATAAAGCCGCTGCCGGACTTTTCTTTGTATATTTTGGAAAGATAGTTGGGGCTAAGTCCCACTGTCTCGGCAGCTCCTTCCAGGGAAGCTTTCTGATAATTGTTTAAAAGGTAATTATCCACCCGTTTAATGATTTCCTCATAATAGGTTTTAGGCCGGTCATTTACAACTTTATATTTTTCATCCAGCTGTATCCTGATATTATCAAAACAGGCGACCAGTTCCTCATAACGTATCGGCTTCAGCAGATAATCGCTGATACCGTACCGGATTGCGGCTCGCATATATTCATAATCCCGGTAACTGCTGAATATTACGATTTTAATATCCGGAAACCGCAGAAGCTCTTTTGTCAGACCGATTCCGTTCATCTCGGGCATGGAAATATCCGTCATCACCACATCGACCGGATTCCCCTCCGCATAGGACAGGGCGCTGAAAGCATCCGTAAACCTTGCAACAACCTGAAAGCCGATATTATTCCACGGAAATAGCTGCGAAATACCATCCAGAATCTTTTCTTCATCATCAACAATTACTAATCGGTACATGTCTCCACTCCTTTCCGGTTAATTGAGGGCAGGTATTCTATATTTTGACAAACTTTTTCGACATTATATTCATTTTTTAATATATTATATCCTGGGCAAAAACATGTTCATGGTTTTGCCGCTCCAATCGGAATCTGCAAGCAGGTTTGCCGGCTCTTCATACCGATTTCATTCTATCATGAACAAAAAACACGTTCATGATATGGTTGCTCCGCTCGCTTATTGCA
>DBEP01000005.1:0-162 GCA_002294045.1 Lachnoclostridium sp. UBA903
CAATATCAGCGCCGCCAGATATATGACCCGCATGGTTGGCACCAGGGTAAACCGGCCGATGCAAAGACCTACCACAGGCGAGATAAATCCCGCCAGCAAGCCGAAAAGGTTAAGAATCGTATAGATATTGATAAGTTGTCTGGAATCACCATCTTCAATAAT
>DBEP01000005.1:371-16430 GCA_002294045.1 Lachnoclostridium sp. UBA903
ATAAGAACTGTGTTGCCATTCCCAAGCTGGCAACCATACCTATCTGGACGTCCTGCAGTCCTATAGCGGCCATATATATCGATGCGAAAGGCACAAAAAGGTTATTGGGAATTGCCCATAACGGCTCCGTTAAAACGCAGGCCCGCTGATTACCTTTAAGCGAACGCAGAGTCCGCCATAAAGGATGAGTTATTTTCATATTTAATTTCTCCTTTATTATTTATTGTGCACATCAGCTCCTTTCTGTAAAGATTCACCGGCAATACCCCCCGGGAGCATACAATGAGAATTCTTATTGTTCATGTACATTGCTAATCTCCGCCTTCCTTATAAATTATTTTTTCTCTTTATATATTATTTTCTTCTCTTTTCCATGGGTTTTGCAAATTTATGCTTGTACCTGGCCGGATGTTCCGCCCCTAAAGCTCTAATCTTTTTATTTGTATCTTTTATGCCGGTTTTATAAGCCGTATAAACTCTTTCCTATATTTTAATATATCTTGGAATTGTTGTATATACAAAACCTTAGACATAATAATTTATTGCTGCTTACTTATCATCTTCTTTATTAATCACTTCTTTCATCTGCTGTTTTGCTTCCGGGGACAAAGCATCCATCAGATAATTTCGGTCTCTTCCCTGCTGTTCCCGAAATTCCTGCTTCATTCTTTCATTTGCCCTTTCTATCTCAGCTTTCAGTTCTCTGGCGGATAATAGAGAACAGCCTGCTCCTCTTATAATAATCTGTTGTAAACCGTCTGACGTTGCAACTGCTATATTATATTTTTTACGGTTGTCATGGGCAAATTTTTCAATATACTGATCTGCCGTTTGCGCCTCTTTCGTAAATACCATATGGATATTATGATAGTCTTTTATTTCTTCAGAATGCCCCTGAACACGGTAAGCATCAAATACAGCAATAATCTGGCATTTTCGGATTCCCTGGTAATTGCTTAAAGAATCAAGCAATTTCATTCTGGCACCGTCCATATTCTCATCTGCAAGATCTCTCAGCTCAGGCCATGCATAAATAATATTATAGCCATCCACAAGGAGATACTCTTCTTTTGTTTCTTTCCGCCGGCCATCATAGTTAACAGGTTCATAATAACTCTCATGAGCTGTTTTGTGTCTTTTCCAGACTGATTTCTTCCCTTGGTTCGCATAAAAGGTGTTATTGATAATCTTATCAATCTCATCTAAACTAATCCATTTCTCTTCTGTGTGTGGAGCCTGGTTTTGCATTATTTCTCCCGATACGCCGTCTTTATCCTGAAGATAACCTTCAACATGCATGTAATCCCTGACTTTATCCCAAGCCACCAAAAAACCTGTACCGTGCGAACAAAATACCGAGCCTGCGGGATTCTCTATGTCTCTTTCCGAATCATATCCGATACTTTCTATGACCTCTTCCTCATTATGGCATGGTTCATATCCTTTCAGACTGCAAAACAGCCTGCCAAGACCTTTGGTATAAGCGGCTACCTCTTTCTGATAATTTCTCATAGTAATAACCGGAGCGCTCCCCGCAAGAAGCACCATTCCGTCATTTGTCTGTGATATTTCGCATACACCGTACATTTTCTCGATATCATTCATAGCTCTTCCTACCATTTTCTCAGGCAGTTCCAGCTGAAAGGCATAATAAGGCTCCAACAATATGGATTCGGCCTCCTTTAAGCCCTGACGCACCGCACGGTAGGTCGCTTCCCTAAAGTCCCCTCCTTCCGTATGCTTATTGTGTGCTCTGCCTGAGACTAAAGTAATTTTCATATCCGTAATCGGTGCCCCTGTTAGAACTCCTTTGTGTTCTTTTTCTTCCAAATGGGTAAGAATAAGTCTTTGCCAGCTTTTACCAAGCACGTCCTCACTGCAATCTGTCCCAAACTTAAGACCGCTTCCCGGCTCCCCCGGCTCTAATAACAGATGCACCTCCGCATAATGCCGCAGCGGTTCAAAGTGTCCTACCCCTTCCGCTGCACCGGCAATCGTCTCTTTATATAAAATCCTTCCGGCATCGAATGATACTCGGTAACCAAAACGGCTTTGTATAAGGCTTTGCAGAATTTCAATCTGCACCTCTCCCATGATCTGCACTTGAATTTCCTGTAACTGCTCATTCCAGACAATATGAAGTTCCGGCTCCTCCTCCTCAATCTGCCGCAGCTTAGGGAGCATAACTCTCCAATCACAGTCTTCCGGAAGTATAATCCGATAAGACAGTACGGGCTCCAATACCGGTGCACCGGAAGCTTTTTCCATCCCTAAACCTTCTCCCGGCCTGGTTTGAGTAAGTCCCGTTACTGCGCATACGGAACCTGCCTCTATCTCATTTACGGCCTCGAATTTCTGTCCGGAGTAAATTCGGATTTGATTCACTTTCTCTTCCCACACACCATTCGTTAAGACATCTTTCACCTTAAGGCTTCCGCCTGTAAGCTTCATATGGGTAAGGCGGTTTCCCTGCTCGTCTCTTGTGATTTTGAATATTTTAGCTCCGAATTCACGGGGATAGGAAGGTATTATGGCATACTTTGCAATACCATCCAATAATTGCCGGATGCCTTCCAATTTCAAGGCAGAACCGAAAAAGCACGGAAATAGTTTGCGCTCCCGGACAGCTTCTTTAATCTGGAAGGCTTCAATACGCCCTGTTTCCAAATAGGCTTCCATCATGAATTCATTGCACATGGCCAGTTGTTCGTAAAAGGCATCCGTCTCTACTTGTCCGAATTCAATGCATCCGTCATCCAGCTGCCGTTTCAATTCTTTTATTAAGCTGTCCTTATCCGTCCCATTCTGATCCATCTTATTGACGAATAAAAAGACAGGTATCTGATACAGGTCAAGAAGCCGCCATAATGTTTTGGTATGACCTTGCACTCCATCCGCACCGCTTATCACTAAAACGGCATAATCCAATACCTGCAGTGTTCTTTCCATTTCAGCCGAAAAATCTGCATGCCCCGGTGTATCCAGTAAGGTAACCTGAGTCTCTCCTGTTTCAAATATTGCCTGTTTGGAGAAAATGGTGATTCCCCTTGCCCTTTCCAGCTCATAAGTATCCAAATATGCATCCTTATTATCCACTCTGCCTAACTTTCCAATTTTACCGCTTAAATAAAGCATACTCTCTGATAATGTCGTCTTGCCCGCATCCACATGGGCTAATATTCCAATGACTAATTTTTTCATATTTGTTTCAAATCCTTCATTTCCTGTCTATTTCAAAAAACCTCTGAGGACTTTTTAAACAGCCCCAGCCTGTATGTCGATTCTTCTATTATTATGATACCAGTAAGTTTGGAATTTGACAAATTTATCGTATTATTTTTAATTAAAAGCTTATAGATTCCTCTGGCGCGTCATACGCATCCCCCGGAGGGCTTTTATCTCATAGAACGAACTGCCCTGTAAGATAAAAATAAGCTAGTGCAAAAATTCTTTCACACTAGCTTAACCCTTTGAATCTACTCTATTATATTTTGTGTGTTTTTAACATCAGTATTACATTTTATCTTTTAAACTATATCTGTTCTTACATGATATCTTCCTTTTGGCACAATAAAAGGCGAACCGGAAACGGGATCCTGAATCACCGAACAGTCCAGTCCAAAAACCTGCTTCATTAAATCCTCCGTAATAATCTCGGAAGGTGCTCCCTTTGAAATCAGACTTCCCTTTTGTACCGCAAATATATAATCCGCATACCGGGCGGACAGATTAATGTCATGAAGTACCATAACAATGGTTGTCCCCCTCTTCCGGTTTAAATCCGTCAGCAGATCCAGAATTTCAATCTGATAGGTGATATCCAGAAATGTAGTTGGTTCGTCCAGAAGCAGAATGTCCGTCTGCTGGGCAAGAGCCATGGCAATCCAGACCCTCTGGCGCTGGCCTCCTGACAGTTCATCCACACTGCGGTTTGCAAGTTCCGTGATTCCCATAATTTCCAATGCCTCTTCTACTGCTTCATAATCCTTTTTTCCCATGCCTTTTAGGAAATTCTGATAGGGATACCTTCCTCTGGAAACCAAATCGGAAACCGTGATTCCTTCCGGTACAACCGGTGACTGCGGCAGCAAGCCCAACACCCGTGCCAGCTGCTTTGGCGGTATCTCACTAATCTGTTTTCCATCAAGAATAATCTCTCCTGAAACAGGTTTGATCAGTCTGGCAAGTGTTTTCAGTAAAGTCGATTTACCACAGGCATTGGCTCCGATGATTACACTTATTTTATTGCTTGGAATCACCACATCAATATTATTGATAATAATATTTTTATCATACCCGGCAACTACATTGCTGGCCGAAAATAAAGGTGTTTGTTTCATGCTGTTCCTCCGGTTCGATTCATACGTATCAGTAAATAAAGAAGATATGGAGCACCCAGGATTCCTGTAATAATCCCCACTGGAAAACGGATATCAAACGCATGCTGCCCTACGATATCTGCTAAAAGCACCATGGCCGCTCCTGTCAGACCGGCAGGCACCACATTGGAAAAACCTGTACCTGCTAATCTGCCTGCTATAGGGCCTGCCAGGAAAGCAACAAAGGCAATTGGGCCTGTTACTGCAGTTGCATAGGCAATTAAGAAAACGGCGCTTAAAATCAGGAGCAGCCTTGTGCGGTCTGTCCTTAACCCCAGTGTAGTAGCAGAATGCTCTCCCAGTTCAAGAATTTTAAGCTGTCTGCCCAGCAGAGTTAACATACATCCAAATATCACTACAGCAAGAAAAAGTCCAGGGATGTCTTTCATCTGCATTCCGTTTAAGCTGCCGCTAAGCCACCTGAGTGCGGCAGGCACATCGTACTGGTTCGCTCTCAGCAGTAAAAAGGATATCACTGCGTTTAACATTGCCTGAATTCCGATTCCTATCAGAATAAGTCTTCCTCCGGAAAAACTGCCTCCCCGTGAAAGAATATATATCAGGGATGCCACCGTAACTCCTGCAATTACAGCTGATATGGAAACAAGATTTCCGCTGATATTCAGAACGAGAATGCAGAAAACAGCCGCCACACTGGAACCGGATGTTATTCCGATAATATCGGGACTTGCCAGAGGATTCCGGAGCATAGTCTGAAAAGTATTTCCTGCCATACCAAATGCCATTCCCGCCAGCAGCCCGGAAAGCATCCTGGGCAGACGCAATGTGCCGATGGCAAATGCAGCACCTTTAATCTGTTCTCCTAAGAGAACCCTGATAATCACTTCCGGGGAATAACGGGTGTTTCCCAGATAAAGCATACCGCCGCAGAGAATCAGCGTCAGAACAGCCAAGATAATGGTCACCGCTATGAAACGGACTTTTCTTTGGTGAAAGCCTGTTTTTACCATATTGATATTATTTTTTGTCATAATGAACGCACCTTCGCTCTCATAGCAATCAGTATCAGAATAGGCGCTCCGAAAAATGCCGTAATAATCCCCGCCTCAACTTCGCCGGGATTTCCAATGAGTCTTCCTATCGTATCTGAAACAGTTAAAAGAATGGCCCCTCCTACGGCGGACATGGGAACTATATATCTCATATTGGGCCCGCAGATCAGTCTCATAGTATGGGGAATCATCAATCCCACAAATCCAATGGGACCGGCCAGAGCAGTTGTAGCGCCGCAAAGCAGCACTCCTGCCAGCGCTCCCACTATTCTGACCATTCCTGTTTTTACACCCAATCCTGTTGCCACATCATCCCCTAAGGCCAGGGCATTTAATGCAGGTGCGGATAGAATTCCCATAATTAAACCGGCTGCCAGGAACGGAGATACCGTCAGAATTCCCTCCCATGTGGCACCGCTGACACTTCCCACCTGCCAGAAGCGGAAGGCGTTCATCACATCTGTCCTGGGAAGAATCACAGCACTGACCAGGGATGATAAAGCAGCGCTTGTCGCCGCACCTGCCAAAGCAAGTTTTATGGGAGTTGCACCGCCATAGCCCATGGACCCTATTTTGTAAACAAAAACGGAAGTTACGGCAGCTCCTGCCAGTGCAAACCAAATATATTCGCCAGCAGTGTTAATGTGGAAAAATGCAATACCGCTTACCACAAACAAAGATGCGCCGGTATTCACCCCTAATATACTGGGATCTGCAATCGGATTACGGGTAATCGCCTGCATCAGAGCGCCGGAGACCCCAAGGGAAGCTCCGGCGATAATACTGAATACAGTTCTTGGAATACGTTCACGAACTACAAGTGCATCAAAAGATTCACCGCCTCCACCTAATAAAGCCCGTATAACATCTTCCGGCCCTACATTTCGTGAACCAAGTGCCAGGGACGCAAACACGCATAAAACAACGCCAATAGCACCGGCACTTATCATTATCATGATTTTCCTTATTTTCATTCTGCTTTATCAGCTGCCTCTCCGATTATGCTCAGGTATTCATCAATGGTTGCGGGAATGGAAAGGGCACTGGGAGTACTGGATGCTGCCAGCGGCGTACCGTCTTCAAGCAGGGCTACGGAACCTCTCTGTACTGCCGGAATTGTTCCCACAAGGGAATCTGCCTGCAGACTTTCCAGCAATGCTTCGTCTCCATAAGCAATGATAATATCAATATCATTAAGAATATCAACATTTTCCGCACTAACTTCAACTGCAAAACTATCAGAGCCTTCTGCAAGTTTTGTTACACTTTCCGGTACTGTCATTCCCAAATCATTCAGATATGCGGCACGGGGATCCGTGGTCAGATAAACATAAAATTTACCCAAATCGGAAGGAATAAAATAGAAGAACGCAGCGCTCTTCCCAGCTATCTGGGGGTATCCGGCAACTTTTTCCGCAATCAGCTGTTCCAGTTCCGTAACCAGCTGCTCGCCTTCTGCTTTCATGCCCATTCCTTCGGCGTCCATGATAATCTGGTCACGCCAGTAGGTCTGCCATGCAAGGGTCGGAAATGCAACTACGGGAGCAATTTCACTTAATAAATTATAATCTTCCTGGGTGATTCCCGAATATGCCGCAAGAATCACATCGGGCTGTACATCACTGATAGCTTCAAAATCCAAACCGTCGGTGTCATTAAAAAGAACCGGGTTTTCCACACCTAAGTTTTTAAATCCTTCCGCAGTCCAGGGCAATAATCCGCTGTCATCCGTCACACCGTAATTGGCTTCGGATACACCAACCGGAATTACTCCTAAGGCTAAAGCTACATCCTGATTTCCCCAGAAAATAGTTGCAATTCGTTCCGGTTTACTTTCTATTACAGTCTCGCCAAATGCATGCTTTATAGTTATGGGATATTCTGTTTCAGCTGTATCTCCAGTTGTCACTGTTGCTTCATCTACGGCAGACGACGTGTCTTCCTTATCGGATGTATCAGCTGCAGTATTGGAACACGCTGTTAGGAATACCGACAACGCAACGGCTAAAATAGCACTCAGTTTTTTTAATTTCATACTTTAACTCCTCTTTCTGTTTATTGGGTCTCGTAATATTCATCAAGTTAGTTTCGTCTAACTTCGATTAGATTATCATCCGTATTTGTTTTTGTCAAGTATCCTGATACCAGCGTTTAAACNNGCATTTTTCAAACACACGCCAGAAGATGATAATTTTTCTCATATTAATAAGAGGAAGACCGGGATATCAGAAATGCCCTATTTCTCATCAAGGGTCTGTTTTACTGGTTTTTGCGGGATGGAATAATAAAAAAAGCTCCTTAATCTTAAATTATTTGATGTTTAAACGCTGGTATCAGGATGAAATAGGGCATTTCTGATATCCCGGTCTTCCTCTTATTAATATGAGAAAAATTATCATCTTCTGGCGTGTGTTTGAAAAATGCTTGTACCGGCTGGATGTTCCGCCTTGCTGAGGCCAGGAACGATTTTGAGTGCATAATGCCGTTATTGAATTTAAGGATAGCTTCCAAATGTTTTTTTTCTAACTAAAAGGCAAGAAGGACGTGTTGCAAAACCAATTTCATTAAATATAGACATTGATTTTGCAACACGCCCCTTACTAATCTGGTGTAACAACTGGTTATTTCCATGGTAACTTCTTATCTGTTTTGTATATAATTACTCAGACTCTTTCTCGTCTGTCTTTTCAAGAAAGGTATCTACAAATTTATCTTCTATTTTCCTGTATTCACCAACCACACCATTTTCAATTGCTTTATAGCCTGAGATAACACGGTTCTCAATTTTCTTGTATTTGGATACCACTTTGCCGGCAACCTTGCCAGTCTTCAGTATATACCCGGATTCGCTGTTTTCATCCGCTTCCAGAAATGTATCCGTTAATTCTTTTTCCAGTCTTTTATATGCCCCGACAATTTTTTCTCCTGCCTTACCGGTTTTTAATTTATAATCTGTCATAATTAAATCCTCCATTTCATTTATTTTTATTTTAATCCTTTACAAATAGGGATAAGGCAGAGCAAAAGCACGATACCTGCAAGGCCGATGATGATGCCGGGAATTAAATTTCCCCAAACCATAACAAAGCTCATACCAACACCAAGCGCAAGTGCACCAAGAATGCCAATGACGATTGTAAGAATTGCCTTACCTGTAATTTTAACAGGGGATTTATGTTCCATTTTGCGCCAGACGATAACGGTGATTAATGTGAACAAAAGGCCTACACAGCCAATTATAACACCCGGCCTAAATGCATTCCACTCCGGCAGCATTGCCATGCACATGCCTAGTGCAAAGAAGATACAACTGACAGTCCCCAAAATCATTGCTACAAAACTACTTTTTTTCATTTAAATTTCCTCCATTTATTTGTTAGATTGGATAATCTCTCATCCATTTGATATATGGATTGTAGAGCTTTAATGTTTGCAAATTGCTTGCGAATTGTTTATAAAATGTTAATTAAGAAAGTACAATAATTTTATAAAATTGACGTAAATAAAAATTATCACTTGACATATATCATAAATATCAGTATATTATAAATTACTAATATACTGATGGAGGAGCTTATGAGTAATTCAAAAAAAATTGCGTGGGTATCCCCGGATTGTGTTGCCTGCGGATGTTGCATTAAAATATGTCCTTTGGGAGCTATTTCCGTACCAAAAGGTATTCAGGCAGAGGTAAACGGCAATAAATGTGTCGGATGCGGAAAATGTGCACAGATTTGTCCGGCGCAGGTAATTACTATTCTCACAAAGGAGGTTCCATATGTCAAAACACAAGCCGTGGTATGAGTACTTGTGGATTTTTTCTGTCCTTTATCTTCTCCTGGGTTTTTTCAATATCCTGTTTGCGTGGCTGGGGCTTATTTGCTTCCTGGTACCCCTCTTTATTTCCATTGTCAGGGGCAATAAAGCTTATTGCAACAAATACTGCGGACGAGGACAGCTGTTTGAATTGCTGGGAGGGCGGTTCGGACTCTCCCTGAAAAAAATCCCTCCTAAATTCCTGCGCTCCAAGTGGTTCCGGTATGGCTTTCTGGTTTTCTTTATGACTATGTTCGGATTAATGCTCTATTCTACCTATCTGGTTTTCGCAGGAGCAACCCTTAAGGAAGCCGTCACTCTTCTTTGGGTTTTCAAACTGCCGTGGCATTGGGTTAACACCTCCTTTGTGCCGGCCGGAGTCGCCCAATTTGCCTTTGGGTTTTATGGAGTGATGCTGACCTCCACAGTTCTTGGCCTTGGTACCATGATTTTTTTCAAGCCCCGTTCCTGGTGCGTGTATTGCCCCATGGGTACCATGACCCAGAGCATCTGCCAACTCAAGCATAGAAAGGATAATCACAATGGAAGAAAAAGCAAAAAAAATAGCGGAACTGCTGAAAGTACTTGCCAATGAAAACCGTTTACTGATTTTGTGCCGGCTGATAGAAGGTCCGAAAACAGTAAGCAGACTTGCAGAAAGTATTCCCACTATAACACAATCCGCTTTATCCCAGCATCTGGCTTTGCTGAAAGCCCATGGAATCCTGGATTCCTTTAAATCCGGCCAAAGCATTACCTATAGCATTGCGGACGAACGTGTGGAGAAAGTTATGGACGTACTCAAGAAATATTACTGCGATGAAAGGAATGAATAATACTAGACACGCCCAATTAAAATACTCCAGTGCTAGCGCACTGGAGAGTTGACTTTGTTGCATTATTAATTGTATCAGTATTTTTAGGCTATTCTAAATTTATCTGCAATAGCCGCTCTCCATATCAACTACATTTATCAGAGCTTTTCCTGAAAGATATGCCTCTATATTTGCTGCTGCAATTTCGATGATTTTGTCTAATGTTTCAGGCAGATGGTACTGCCCCGAAACATGTGGGGTAATAAGAACATTTTCTTCCTGCCATAATGGATGCTCAGCCGGCAACGGTTCCGGGTTAGTAACATCCAGCCCTGCCGCCATAATCCGCTTATTTTGCAAAGCCCATAACAAAGCCTCTTGATCCACTGCATTTCCTCGCCCGGCATTCAAAAAAATTCCCGTCCTTTTCATGGATTCAAATAATTCCTTATTATATATTTGACGGGTAGCTTTGGTATCCGGCAAAATTGAAAATACTACATCTGCCATTGGCAATACCTTTTTTAAATCTTCCATTAAAAACAACTCATCTACCTGACTTGGGCAAACGGAAGGCCTTCGTTTAACTCCAATTACATGGGCCCCCAAAGCTTTCGCCATACCTGCAAAATGAGTTCCTATATTTCCCAGGCCCACTACTACAACGGTTGCATCTGCTATGGAAGTAACCGTTCCGTAATCATTCCACCCTCCTTTTAATCTATCATCGCGATAAAGATGCAGTTTTTTTTGTAATGTCATCATTACTGCGAACATATGCTCCGCTACTGATTTTCCATATGCTCCTGTTGCATTGGTTAAAATAGTACCGGGTGCAAGTACACCTGGTTCCGTATAATTATCCGTACCAGCCGAATTTAATTGAAGTAACTTTAACTTAGGTGATTCCCTGATGTAATTGCAGGGCACATTACCTACAATAAAATCAGCACTTTGCACTTTATCACCGGTTACATCCTTAATATTTACATATTCAAATTCACACTCTCTGCTATTTCTTTCTAAACGTTCTTTGTGTTTCTTCTCTACCGGAAGTACTACTAAAATTTTTTTCACGTCACAGTCCCCTTCTTCAAGTTATACAGATATACCAGTAATCATTTCTCATTTTTCTTGCAGCTTATCCGACATGCTTCTAACTTTTAACAAAATTATAAGTTACTACATATAAAATTTTATTTATATTATAATGCTGTACGCATTTTTTGTCCACTCATTCCGCGTTATTTTTAGATGAACCAGGAAAACACATCCCTCATCTGAATATCGGTCTCTTTTTTAATATGACCTTACAATTTGCAATTCCCCTCTTCTCAGACAAAGAGTGGCTGATGCTGTTGCTTCAACCACTCTTTGCCAGTCAATACTTCATAAATTTATGGAGCAATCTCCATGAAAGTTGCATCTTCGTTAAACTGGGCTCCTGAGCCGCTCTCTGCACGCATTAAATAATTATAATGCCGCAGATATCTGGTAGAATCCGTCCACACCTGGAAGGAGGCTTTTCCCGCGTCTGCTAAACCTGCCACACGCCGGAAAGTTGCGTCATTTTTAAAAGTGCCGGTATTATCATTCTGATCCAGCCATACTTCTCCGTCTGACCTGACCCGGAGATATCGTCCCGGAAAATTGACGGATTCAAAGGAGCTTCCGCTGTTATCTGCTAATCCTGCAACAACCCGAAACTGTGCATCCTCTGCCGGAGATACATTGGCATCAATTCTAGCCTGGTAGTCTGAATGCCTTATATAACGCTCCGGATAATTATAGGACTGAAGCCGGACAATTACAGATACCGGTTCCAGTCTCCACTCCTGATTGTCGTTATACCAATATCTCCATTGCAGTACATTTGCACCATCCTGGGCAGATGAATTTTCTACATCCAAAGCTTTTGTACTATGAACAGGAGAAATCCGGAAATAACCATCACCAGCTGGAAGGAAGGCAAATTTTTGATTATCTCCGTTATTGTTATTCCAAATGACCACATTCCCTCCGTTATCCATGGCCGAATCGGATATGTCCAATACCCTTCCGCTTTGCACATTACTGATACGGTATTGTCCGCCACCCAAATGGGTTATATTCCACTGCTGGCTGGTATTCTGGTTAACGGCGGACTGCTGTACATTAGCTCCGTTTGCAGTCCCTGCCGCGTCCAAAGCCTTGCCGCTGTGCCGGGCTATCAGACGATAAGTCCCTTCTGCAACATTGCCCCCGGGAAGAACGGCATTATCTCCACCTGCCGGCCGGGTAAAGGTAAGAGTTCCAAAGCCCGGCTGGTCAAATGTCGTAGCATGTCCGCCAGGTCCGCTTTCCGGCCGCTGTGAGGCTGCCCTTGCGGCAATATTAGGTACGGAAAGTCCTTTGCGGTTTACATAATGGTTATAAATCATCTCCCATATAGGCCGGTATTCATTCCGTCCGGCTTCAGAAATGATTGTTTGCTGCTGTATCGTACCAGTTTGCCCCGTTCCCCATTCGTAAGTTGTAAAAGGTACATCATTACCGTTATTATAACGGGCCACATATTCCGCCGCATGCATAAAACGGTTATCTGCCCAGCCATACAGATCATCTCCCTGACTCCAGGCCATTTCACAGACAGAAGCCATTAACCCTATTCCGAGGATGGTATGTGCCTGGTCACGTCCGGATTCCTGCCACTGGGCAAGTCCGCCGGAATATTTGTAAGGAATTGCATTATAGATGGAACCGTTCCCTTCTCCGTTCTTAAAATACTCAACCCCTATATTATAGATATCCCTTCTGTCACAGAAAATTCCGATTGCCACCGTTGACGCCATATTGCACAAATCCCAGTTGGCCCAATAATTAGTTATGTATGCATCATTATGATCCCTGCCGTATTCATTACCTATCAGGAAACGTTCATTGAGAGGCTTGTAAAAAACATTAAGAAGCATGTCCTTCATCTGATCTGTGTTAAAACCCGGATATCCCCTCATTATCTCAGCAGCGTTTGCCATTTGATAACCGAAAAGGCCGGCAGCAAGGTACCGGTCCGCATTGCCGCTAATGGTAGTAAGAGTAGACGACCAGGCGTTTAAAATATCACGGGCGGTATCGCCATGAGCGGTGCTGCCGCTTATTTTCCATCGCAGAGCACACTGATATGCCCGGGCTATATCCGTGTATAACAAGGCCACATTATCGCCGCTGCCGCCCCGAATAATTGTGGCCGTAGCCCGTGGGGTCCATCCTGACTGCGAATAAGTGCTGTTAACCAGCTGATTCCAGCCATCCAGATACGGCTGCCGCTGCCCGTCAACCATCTGCTTCATACGGTCAAAATCCGCCTGTGTATGCAGGATGCCCGGATGAACAAAGCCGGTTGCCGCAGCTGCGTAGTCTGCGTCTACGTTTATTGCCGCCCCTAAGCTGGCTAAAATACTTAAAATAATACAAATTCCCCATATTTTTCTCATTTTACCCTCTTTTCTGAAGGAACTGTTGAAAAAAGTCAATTTAGTGAACTTGTGCTTGGAGCCATTCATGCATACTTTTCACAAAACATCTGCGAAATATAATCCATTTCTTCCCAGGTAAGTTATATTCTTTTCAACAATCCCTTCGATAATATGTAGTTGAAAATTTTTTTCACGCTACCATCTCTTATAATTTTTTAAAATATTATTGGTAAGACAAATGTAATTATTTGATAATCTCCCCCTTCCAAAAATTTTATTCTGTAAAGTATCCCTCCTTTCGTTGGCTTAGAAATATATGTAATTATTGTTTTGCCGCATTAAATACATCCCACTGTTTTTGTAACTCCGTAAGATAATTTTCCATACCGGCTGTTTTATATTGTGATTTTACATTTTCAATATCTGCATCCACGTCTTTGGTAATGCCATTGGCTAACGGCAGCATGTATTGTGCCTTTACGGTTTCCATTGCGGCTATCTCTGCGGAAAGATTTGAGACATCAAAGGTAAATCCCGCTTTAGGGCTTGCCACATATCCGCTTTCCTCCAAAAGCTTATTCCCCATATCTTTGTATTTATCGGATAATACCTGCCAATCCGGATTAACACTCTTGGTTTCATAGCTCATATAACCATCATAAAGTCCTGTCCAGCTCGGTTTAATATTTTCCTGCGGGATACCCTCCACACTGGGAACTCCGTCTACCATTTTATAATTTTCACCTTCCACTCCATAAGCAAGTAAATCATAGTAAATTCTTTCCGTATGCGCTTTTTCAATGAATTTTAAAGCAATCTCCGGATACTTGCACTGTGCCGCTACAGATATGGCCGTAGCGCTTGAGTAATCAGGGATGTATGCATTTTTAAAATCCGGATTGTTTAGTAAATAATCATAAAATCCGAGCTTCCATTCCGGATGCGCTTCATAAAGTCCGGGTATCCAGTTGTTTGACAAGCTCCAAAAAGGTGTATTCGTCTCACAAGGTTTCTTATCCGCTTTCATTAATTCCGCACCTTTTGTGCCTTCATTTCCCTGAGCAGCTAAAATATCATGGTCGATAATCCCGTCACCGTACCATTTCATTGCATACTCACAAACCGTTTTAAACTCAGGTGTCTCAAAGATATAGACGGCATTTGCAGGGTCATCGTATGCAAACCAGGCATACATATTATCATCCAGCTGCCCGTATTTGGCACCTGCAATCATATACCACAAGCTGGTCCAGATACGATTATCCGTTATGAGCGGGGTATCTTTATATCTGTCATCCGCTTTCGCCGCATAAAGATATTGTTCCATTGTCTCCAGACTGTTGATTTCAGAAAGCCCCCATTCCTGCCTCAAATCTTCACGGTAGATAAAACCTTCGCCGGCCCCGCCTTCCGCCTTACCGAACTGCGGTATTCCATATAAATGACCGTTAATTTCACACATTTTCAATGCATCCTTGGCAACCTCCGTATAATGTGCTACTAAATCCGGAACCTGGTCCAAATAAGGGTTCAGATCAAGGAAAGCATTTTTAGCGGCGGTAGCTTTATAATCTGAAAAATTTCCTCCTACATAGAGATCGTACTCACCGGAAGCAATGTTTAAGTTAATTTTATTCTTCTCATCTCCCCAGGGTATGTAATCAAAACGTACTTTGCATCCCAAATCTTTTACCGTAAGAGCATCCAGCTCATCATAGAATGTATCCAGTCCGCCGGCCGGCTCATTTCCCATAGTAAAAGCTTTCAACGTAATAATATTCTCTTGGTTTTTTGAGCCGGTCTCCTCTTCCCCCGATTTGCATGCTGCTAAAGACATTGCCATAGTTATGGCCAACCCGGCTGCCGCTAATTTCCTTCCAGATATTTTCATAAAAACCTCCTATACATTTAAAATATATTTTTACAATTATAATTGATAAAATATAATTGCAAAGACCTTTGCTACCCCTTAACTCCTCCTACAATTAAGCCTCCCGTAAAATATTTCTGTACAAAAGGATAAAACACTAAAACAGGACCGGTTGCCAGCATAGCTGTTGCCAATTTCATAGTTTCACCTGGCAATTGTATACCAAGAGCTGCCAGCCCCTGTTCACTGAACATTTTTTCAACATTCTGCAGCATATTATAGAGCAGATACTGGAGTGTATACATATCCTGATTTTTAATATAAAGATTACATCTATACCATTCATTCCAATACCCCAGGGCCAGAAAAAGCCCTATGGTTGCAATGGCCGGTTTAGCAAGCGGCATCATTACCTTCCGATAGATAGTGAAATCTCCCGCCCCGTCTATTCTGGCCGATTCCATTAAAGCATCCGGTACGCTTTTTAAGAAATTCCGGAATAAAAAGATATTAAAAGGATTCATAACGGAAGGCAAAATCAAAACTAAAATATTATTATTTAAATGCAGGATATTTACATTTACAAGATAAGCAGGAATCATACCCGCACTGAATAATGTGGTAAAATATATAAAGAAGGCGGCGGCATTACGGTATTTAAAATCCTGCCTTGATAAGACAAATCCGCTCATGGAGGTCGTAAGCAATCCG
>DBEP01000005.1:16566-16735 GCA_002294045.1 Lachnoclostridium sp. UBA903
AATGGCTGATTCGCTGCTGAAAGAACCTGACATTATTAAGATAAACGGTACTACACAAGCTATTGTTATTACAGTAATAATCGTTATGGACAGAATCTGGAATACCTGATCTTTCCAACCGTGCTTAATATGTATATGTTTTTTATGTTTTTGTGCTTCATTGTTTATT
>DBEP01000126.1 GCA_002294045.1 Lachnoclostridium sp. UBA903
CTGGAAACAGCCTTGTATATTTTCATGCCTATTTTCAAAACGCCCGCTTTGATTATATCCAGCCGGGCGTTTTTTATGCAAATTCATGTATAACTCGGGTAGGCAAAACGGCTTTCCCAGTCCTAATAAGTAGAGGGACATACTTCTCCCTTTTCGTTCTTTGACAAGTTGGCCCGAAGTTCCCTTATGAGGTCATAGCAAGGGACAACCTTCGAGTTGTTTCTTGCTATTTCTTCATATCATAGGACAATCCGAGCAATTCATATACATAGAAAGGAGGGGGCGATTATGATTGAAGAAACGTGTTCCCATTTCAGAGTTGGCAAATGTGGATATAGAAGCTGTGGACAAAGCGGATTTAGTTGATGTTAGCGGCTTTATTTTCGATAATACCATTCCGCAGGAACAACGTGCGGAGCGTGTCATAGCGGCGATTAAAAATCCTTATTGTTTTCGTGTGGGAGATATGGGCGTAAAATTAGAGTTTTCCGAGAACGCCCCTGCCCTGCAAGATGTGTTCGCCGAGTTTCTGAAACGCAAGAAAAGCGGCCTGTAAAGCCAGTTTACAGGCCGCCACAACATTGTGTGCCTTATGCCAAAATGGTATAATATAGGTGTAAGGTGATGGAAAGGAGGTCGCTATGGCGCGGAAAAGCCGAGTTAATATTCCAAAAACTTATGTGTTAAAAAAATCGGGAAGAGTATGGTATGTTGGACTTTATATCAGATTGTCCAAAGAAGATGAACGCCTGTTAAAACACGATGATTCCGAAAGTGTTAAGAACCAAGAAAAAATCCTAAGAGCGCATTTTGCCGCTATGGACGATGGTGATACATATGTAATTGTCAAGGTATTTATTGACGATGGCATATCTGGCACAACAGACGAGGAACGAAAAGATTTTCAAGATATGCTGACCTATATTGAAGCGGGAAAGATAAATTGCGTTGCTGTAAAAGACTTGGCACGTTCTTTCCGTAACTATGGCGACCAGGGCTATTATTTAGATGATTACTTCCCCCGCTATAATATACGCTTCATCTCGTTGTATCATCAAACGCTGGACAGTTATAAAGACCCCCGCAATATGCGGAGCATTGCCGTACCAATCCAAGGCGTAATGAATGAAAATCATTGTGCCGAAACCTCTGATAAAGTCCGGGCAGTATTCGACATGAAACGGAGCAACGGTCAGCATATCGGCTCATTTGCCCCTTTTGGTTATTTGAAGCACCCGGACGACAAAAATGCTTTAGTCATTGATGAAGCTGCCGCCGCTGTTGTTCGTGACATTTACACCATGTTTTTAGATGGTATGAGCAAAAATGCGATTGTGCGGAACCTGAATGAGCATGGTGTCTTATGCCCGGCGGCATATAAGCGGGAGGTTCTAAAGCAGAAATATACAAATCCGAGCCTTGACCCGGCGAAGAAGCCCTTATGGACAGCAAGCTCTGTTACTTCCATCTTAAAAAACCGTATGTATTGCGGTGATATGGTACAGGGCCGCTATCGCAAGAAAAGCTATAAAATCCATGTGCAGGAAAGAACGCCCGAAGATGAATGGTATATCGTGGAGAATACCCATGAGCCAATCATAGAGCGTCCAATCTTTGAAAAGGTGCAGGCGTTATTGATGAAAGACACTCGAACTGGCCCCCAACAGAAAAAGCTATATTTATTTAGCGGTTTCTTACGCTGTGCGGATTGCGGCAAGGCAATGACCCGAAGTCAAGTTAAGGGTACAGTATACTATTTCTGCCGCACCTACAAAGACCAGTCAAAAACGGCTTGCACAAAGCATTCTATCAAGCACAACCGATTAGAAGCGGCTGTCCTCTATGCGGTTCAGCAACAGGTTTACTTAGCTGTGCATTACTCTAATACGATTGCCTATATCAATAAAGCTCCTTTGCTCAAAAGCCAGTCTGTCAAATTGCAGAACGCATTAGACCAAAAAGAAAAAGAGCTTGCGAAAATCACACGATACAAGCAAGCGGTTTGGCAGGATTGGAAAGACGGGGAAATCTCACATATGGACTACCGCCATATGCGGGAAGATTACGACAATCAGATAGAGGAACTTACACAAGTTATTGAAACGCTTAGAGCAGAAAAAGAAGAACTGGAAAACGGTATTGATGCCGAAAGCCCTTTTTTAACGGTTTTCAAGCAGTTTCAGAACATTGAGAAGCTGACAAGGGATGTACTGACCGAACTTGTGGAGCAAATAAAGGTACATGAAAACGGCAACATCAGCGTAAAGTTTAAGTTTGCCGATGAAATACGCCGGGTCATTGAATACATTGAAATCAACACCCAATCCGAAGCGGTTTGACAGACCGCTAATAAAAAGGCAGTTTGTTTTCCTAATAATAGTGCCCCGGTTGCTCCCGGAGGGCCTACCGGACCCTGTGGACCAATAGGACCAGAGGGCCCGGGCGGTCCAGGAGGGCCAGGAGGTCCGGGCGGACACGGCGGACCAGGTGGCTCCGGCGGACATGGCCTGTATGGATCCGGACAAGGTCTTCCGGAACGCCACGAATTCCCCATAGCTGAAGCTGTAACTTTAGATTTATCTTCATTTGAATTATCAATTGAAGATTTAGAAGTTGATGAATTATGGTCAGCGTTCATGCAAAAACTCCTTTCTGTTTGAATCAGGATTTAAATCCTTACACTATAATAATATGGTTTTTCAGAAAAATGGTGCAACACAATTCATCAAATTTCAATTAAATTTTTCAAAAGGCGAAACCTTTTTTTCTCATAAGGAAAGTTCATCTTTGTTTATGCTAAAGTATATTCGCGCAGAAGTACCTCCAGTTTTCCTGCCTGATTAATGAATTCTTCGCTCATGGCAGAACTTTCCTGGGATGCCGCAGAATTTGTCTCTACAATGGTTGAAATCTGCTGCAGATAAGACATAGATTCTTTTAATTGTTTTGTTTCCTCTTTCGAACTATCGGACATACTCTCCATAACCTGGTTGGTCCTCACGGATTCATCCACAATTATCCGGAATTTATCTGCCGTTTCATTTGCAACTGCAGCCCCTTCCTTTATGGCATTTATGGTACTGTTAATCAATTCGGTGCTGGAATTAACCGCCCGGCTGCATTCACCTGCTAATTTTCCTATTTCAGTTGCCACTACTCCAAAGCCCCTGCCTGCGTTTCCCGCCCTTGCTGCCTCAATGGATGCGTTCAAAGATAACAGATTGGTCTGATCGGCAATCGCTTCAATTACTCCTATTATTTTTGATATTTTACCGGAATGTTCGGCTATGGCTTCCATGGCATGTATCAGAGAAGTCATCTGGCTGTTTCCTGATTGTGCCGCTGAAACCGTGCTCCGGGACAATTCCTGTACGCTTACGGCATTGTTTAAGTTCCTGTCGGCCATAACAACTATCTGCTTGATTTGCTCGGCTAATCTGTTAATGGCACTCATTTGTTCCGTACCGCCGTCAGCCACCGTTTTTGCAGTTTGTGCTATCTGATCTGCTCCTGCGCTGATCTGTCCGGCTGCATTATATATAATTTTAACCATATCCCGCAGAGAGACTGCCGTATTATCCAAAGAAACCTGAATCGGCTTGAAATCCCCCTCATAATTAAGGGAAGCTCGTACGGTCATATCTTTTTCTTCCAGCCGCTTTACCGTATGGGTGATATCCGTAATATAACTTTTTAACTTACGCACTGTCTCCATAACGGCTTCACAAAGAATCCCCATTTCATCCTCCGACGATTTGGACACGTGAATACCAAGATTTCCCTTCGAAATTTCAACCATTGCTTCCTTTAACTTCATAATTGGTTCCGTAATGCTTTTTTGGGTTAGCTTCAATATGTATATACAGCTGCCGGCACCGATTAAAATCAATATAATAAATAAAAATATACTTTCATTTACTTTTCTTTCAGCCTGCTTCATATAGTCCTGGCCGTATACAATAAAATTATTTTCAATATCGCCTAATTCCATCACAATATGATCTAAAATCGGAACATAATCATTTCTGTAAATGCTGTATATCTTTTCCTGATCAAATGCATTAGCACTTTCTAAAATCTGTTCACGGTACCGGTTTCCTTTTTCAATTTCCAATTTCAGATTATTAACAATCTCAATATTATCATTTTTAAGAAAATCCATGGTATCCGATAATTTCATGACACACTGTTCTAATTTCTCGTATTCTTCCTCGGAAGCTTCTATGTATTTCCTGCATAAATCTTCTTTTTTTGTCATATAGGCCCGAAAAATATTATTTTCGATATTTTTCATGGCAACCTGTGCCTTTAATACATTCTCCTCTATCAAATAAGGTCCGTTATAAAACCGTTTAAGCTGATTATCTATTATTTTCATATTTATTAAGCCGATTGCTACAATAATAACAGCAATACATCCCGTATACAGGAATGTCAGATTTAACCTCCTGCGTATGGATAAATTTAAAAATTTATTCCTGTAATAATTAATATCTTTCCTTATCCTTATACCTTTTCCATATTTTTTACCAGCATCTTTATCCTTTTGGAACCGTTTTTTCATAAGTTACCCCAGCTTTCTTTATCAGTTTCTTATCTTCTCTAGTATGACTTCAGAGTATCAATTTTACGTAAAATAAGTATTTGAAAGTTGTTAATCTTATGTAAAGAAACAGGAATAATTGCCCATACATATCTATCCTGACTTTTTCGGCTTCGAAATGCTCCTGAGATGGCGGTATGAGTATAGCAAAAAAAACAGATAGCATAGAAAAGGGACATGACTGCGGTATTTACTGCCGGGTCATGTCCCTGAATGTAATTTATGGTTTCTTTCTTATTCTATAACGGTAATGGAACTGCGGATCATTCCCATCCAGCAGCTGTATCCGAACCTGCCTGGTCTGTCCGGTGTGAATTCAATTACATTTTCACCTTCACTGAGTTTAATATTAAGTTTGTATTCCGGTATAATTATTTCATTATTACAGCCGTTAATCATTCCCTGACCTGCCGTAATTGTCCACTTAACGGGAATACCTGCTTTCACGGTAATTGCAGGATAAGTCCCATACCCCAGAGAGGTAGTTACTTCCTGATAGTCTCCCTTTATTTCCGCAGTATTAGCTCCCGATTCCGTTCCGGCCTGTATCTGGGGAACGGTTATTCCCGATAATGCCAACCCGTTATTTAACATTCCGATTCCCAGTACTACCACCAGCATGGCGCAGACGGTCATCATCTTATTCGTGAACTTTTTATTCAGCTTGCTGCTTACGGTTCCCAGAATATACATAAGAGGAACCGTACCGAGGCTGAACAGGAACATGGATAATGCACCTGCATAAAAGCTTCCGGTAGAAAGGGCATATAACTGCATACTCTGAAGAGGTCCGCAGGGCATCAGCCCGTTTAATAATCCAATATAAAAGGAAGAATGCTTTTTATATTTCTCATGGCTGACCTTTTTTGCGATAAATTTTGGCATTTTTAAATTAAACCTGCGCAGCCATGGAAAAACATTAAGCATATTTAATCCCATTATTATCATAAAAGCACCGGCAAATACTGCAACCGCTCCCCGTAATCCTCCTCCGAAGCTGATAACGGAACCCAGTCCGCCTACAATGCCTCCAATAACCGTATAGGAAACCACACGGCCCAGATTATATAAAAGATTGGGAAGTAATACGGAATGTCCGCTTTTTACAGAGTTAACGCTTTGTGCCAGATTTATTCCTCCGCACATTGCCACACAATGCAGAGAAGTAAGAAGGCCGATAATAAACAGCATTCCGTAGCCCATATTGCTTTGTATCTGAGGGAAAAAATTCGTAAAATTCAATATACCTAAGTGCTTTAAGATAATATATCCGCCAAGCAGCATAATTAAAATGTAAAGTGCCTGGGAATTAACGGCAGGTTTCATTTCAGGCAGGGCATCCGCCACTCTGTAATCCAAATCATGAATGGCCGATTTTATAGTTTTCAAATTAACAGTCTCTTCGTCAAAAGTAAAGGCAACCTCGCCCTTAGCGAAACTTGCCTTGACACCTGTTACGCCTTTTATGCCGGATAACGTATTTTCAATTGTCAGTTCGCAATGTGCGCAGCTCATACCGGAAACTGATAATTTCTCTTTTCTCTGTCTCATTAGAATTTCTTCCAGTTAGTAAATCTTCCGGCATTGTCATCCAGTAATTTAGCCGGAATAATAATTTCGGTATCAGTGACCGTTTTTTCATCTCCTGTGATTGGCACAGGATTACAACCGCCGCGCTCCTGCTCAATCATATCCAGTTTGAATAGGTTCCCGCAGTTCTGACATTCAAAGGAATTTCCCTGCTGTTCAAAATAAGCATAGGGACTGCCGTTACATACCTGGCAGGTATTAAGTGCCGTACGTATGGTTCCGTCGCTGGCCATTACGGCAAACAATCCCACCGTTGTTCCATTGGAATCGTATTCATAAAAAACGGCATTTTCCGTAATATCCGCAACATTAATAACTACATCTCCGTCTTCATTTAAAACTGCTTCACTGGCAGCGGAATCAGCCGTATCTGATGTATTGGAAGAATTTGTATTATTATTCGCAGTAGAGCCGCCTTCCGGAGCAAATAATACAAGGGATACTGCTATTGCTGCCACAGCAACTGCGCCAATCATAAGCGGATTGACTTTCTGATTAGCCGGTTTTTTTCTTTGTTTATTATTAGCCATAATTTAAATTCCTCTCTCAAATATAGAATGAAATACTTTATGGAAACGAAAAAAATCAGTGGCAGGACGGGAAATATCCGTAATTGCCATTAGCAGCCCCGCCTTGTGTACCGTTCCCTTCTGTACCTGAATTATTACCGGCAGAATCTGCCCCAAATATTACGGCACATTGGTCATACATATACAAATAATATTCTTTATCCTCTTCCGTTATATCACCGTTTTGAACAGCCTCGTCAAGTTCTTTTGCAAAAGTTTCACGGTCCTTAAGATTTCCATTATCATCAATCATATTGACGGAATCGCCTCCGCAGCAGCCTTCCTCCGCATAGCTGTCATCTGCCTGTCCGGACTCTATAAGTGCCGGGTCGGCTGCCGAAATCTGACCTGTATTATCAGTCTCCGTAACCTCTGATTCCAGTTCCGGAGTATTCTTTGTTTCATAAAAGTCTATCCGGTCCGTTTCCTGCCAGAATTCACCTCCATCGTTTGTTAATTGGTTTTCATTCGTCTGATTATCCGTTATTTGTTTTTCATAGAAAGCATAGCCTGTTTTTACAGTTGCAACTGAAATAGCTATGACAGTAATTATGATTACCGCATTTTTTTTCATCCGGTACTTCCTCCTTAACTTGTCGTTCTTCTAGAGTATATTGAATATATATGGAGGTTTTATGGAGAAATAATCAAACACATATTTTTCACAATTACAAAATAGAGTCTGGCTTACCCGCAAAAACAGGGTTATCCCGGCCCCTTTGCCAGGATAACCCTAAATTTGTCTGACCTGTTATTGTATATCAATCCGCTTGGTCTCAACAATCTCTGCGTTATCTTTCGGAAGTTTTAATTCCAGAATTCCGTTATTATATGCGGCGCTGATATTTTCTTTACTGATACCATTTACGCTAAAACTTCTTGAATAGGAATTATAACGCCTTTCCTGTCTGATAAAATTATTCTTTTCCTCTTTAACTTCTTCCTCATGACTGGCAGAAATCCTGAGAGTATCATTATCTAAATCTATATTAATTTCTTCTTTCTTAAAGCCCGGCAGTTCCGCCTGCAGCAGATAATGATCTCCCTTGTCAATTACGTCCGTCCTGAAATTATCAGAACGGTTAAAAAAGTCTCCAAAGAAATCATTGTAAAATTTGTTGAAAAATAATGGTTGCGTCTGTTCAAATAAGGTTGGTCTTAACATATGAATCACTCCTTTTCTTAATATGCAGTAACACCATTTCACTTATTAGGGAACTGATATTTTTGTTCCCTTTGCAATATATGTTATACACCTTCTATAACAAATATACAATTAATCAATTATAAATTTTTTATAAAATTTCCGTAAACAGAATACCGCATAATAATGCCTCAATACATAGCTTTATTCCTACTTATTAAGGCAGACCAGACCTCATTCCCTGAACTATTACATAGCCCCCTGATATTTACCCGGCAGTTATTCCGGAATATAACATAATTACTTTCCGGATATTGCTTTTATTTCATCATAAGTAGCGGAAAAATAATAATTCCCTTCTGCATCACTGTAAAAATATAAATAATCCGTATCAGCGGGATTTAACGCTGCCTGAATTGCATTTTTACCAGGGCTGCATATCGGCCCGGCCGGTAATGCACTGCATTTATATGTGTTATAATAAGAATTATAACGGTTTATATCTCCGCTTATATAGGGCTTGATATAGCGCTCAACATAATAAATGGAAGCGTCCAGCTGCAATTGCATATTTATATTCAGCCGGTTGTATATAACGGAAGCAATATTGGCCATTATCTGCGGATCACCTGCTTCTTTTTCTATCAGAGAAGCAATCGTAATGATTTCATCCACAGTATAACCCAGACCCTTAGCTCTCGTCCTATCTTCTTCCGTGATTTTCAGCTCCGTATTTTTTAACATTTTGCTGATAACATCAGTGCCTTTACTGAGACGGTAAAACTCATAGGTATCCGGATACAGATATCCTTCCAGCTTAAAACAACGGTTTTCATTTTCCTGTATTGCTTTTACCAAAGTATTATCATATTCCGCATTCAGAGCACTATAAAGAAAATCCGTCTTCGCACATACTCCTTTTTTGACAAGCAGGTCAAAAATCTGTGCAACGGAATACCCTTCCGGTATGGTAACCCTTACCGTAGAGGAAATATTGGTAACGCCGGTAGCCTTAGGTATGGCAGATACCGTCGTATAGGGATTATAAGCAATCAGGCCGCTGTAAGTATAAGTGTCATACCCTGCCGTCTGCATTTCAGCCGTTTTAAAAGATTTAACCCCGGCTGTTGCGGACATGACCCATTTTAATGCGGACATATGTACCATGGTAGCCGAACTGACGGTTGACACATAAGCTTTATAGGGCATGGATTTTTTAACTGCCTTGGCCTTGGAGCCGGAATAATAATTAAAATAATTGCTGTCCTTTGTAAAGACAATCCTCTTTCCGTTCTCTTTATTCGATACCGTGGCTTTTTTAGTTTTAGCATCATAACTGAAAGTCAATACAGGTATCAGTCCGGTTAATCTTTTTAAGGGTACCATAATATTGCCTTTGTCGGTGATTTCTATTCCGGCTTTTTTGGATGTACTGTTAATATCATAAAAAGAGTACTTTCCGTTTTTATCTGCAATAACGATGCCATACTGCTTTGCCGCCCCCTTTACTGCTTTCGGAAAAACTGCCGATGATACGGCCATAACCAGAACCATAAATAAAATTAATATTTTTTTGTATCTTTTTAACATATTTTTCATCCTTTCTTAATAGCTTTCCCAATACAACAATTTAAAAATCGCAGCAAATTTCCGGAAGTAATTTCCTTTTCTTAGAGCGCAGTATTGGTACCTTTCCTTATATTCTACTCCTCCTGCTGCAATAAGTCACCATAAAATCAAAAATTTAAGATTTTCGTAAGGATAATTGTATCCTTATTATTTTCTTGAGATATTATGGGATATTTGCTATAATAATTGTAAAATTCAGGTATTTATTGAAAGGAGTTTTCTTATGCTGGAATTAGCGGAAAGTTATTCTATGGCCCAACAGTTAACCGATACGGTTAAAGGTAAAATCATTGAAAATGTCACGGCTAATGCTTCTCCCCATCGTTTTGCCTGGTATTCCGGTGATCCGGATAATTACCGTTCCCTTCTGAAAGGGAAAAAAATAGACGGTGCCCGGTCAGTAGGCGGACAAGTAGAGATTACTGCCAATGATATGAGAATAGTATTGAATGACGGTGTAAACATCCGATTTTTTGAAGCCGGTGAAAAGCTTCCCCGGAAACACCAGCTGCATCTTGTATTTGATGACCAGTCCTCTCTTATATGCAGTGTCCAGATGTATGGCGGTCTTTGGGTTTTTCATGAAGGGGAAAACGATAATCCCTATTACCTCATAGCAAAAGAAAAGCCCTCACCCTTAAGTCCTGGCTTTACAAAACAGTACTTTGATGCCTTATATGACAAAGAACAATCCAAAAATCTCTCTGCCAAAGCATTTCTGGCAACGGAACAAAGAATCCCCGGTCTTGGCAACGGTGTATTGCAGGATATCTTATACAATGCGAAAATTCATCCGAAAAGGAAAATTAATACCTTAAACAGCCAGGAAATTGACGGACTGTATGAGGCTATCGTAGCTACCTTGTCCCGGATGGCGTCAAACGGCGGCCGGGATACGGAAAAAAATCTGTATGGCAATAAGGGTTCGTATATTACTGCACTAAGTAAATATACCGTCGGCAAGCCCTGTCCGGTCTGCGGAACACTGATTAAAAAGGAGGCTTATCTGGGCGGAAGTATTTACTTTTGCGAAGGCTGCCAAAAGAATGCATGACCGTTAATGCGGCTAAAACACAACGGCTTAAGAATTTCTGCCTTATTGAAATAGGAGAAATTTCCCTGTGAAATTATTTGCATAAAGACAAGGAGACAGTTCATAAGATTAATAATGATATAGAGAAAGAACTTGGGCTGCCATGAATAAAAAGCAAAATATACAAATCATTGTTAGCTGCAGTGACTATGAAAATAATTTCAATGAAGTAGCGGCTATGGGAAAGGTTAAATACAAGCTTCCTATGATTGATTCTTATGTCATTGAAGTGGAACCGGACAGACTGGAACAGCTGCAGGAGGAAAATTCATTATTGAGTTATGAGTTGGATACCCATATCACTGCCCAAATGAACCGTGCGGCGGAAATTATCGATTTAAAATGGGCACATGACAGAAGAATATTTGGTGAAAACATCGGAGTAGCCGTAGTGGATACAGGAATATGCCTGCACAAGGATTTTACTGAGGGTGGTAATCGTATCCTGGGATTTTTCGACCTTATACATGGAAGAACGGAACCTTATGACGACAATGGTCATGGAAGCCATGTGGCCGGTATTATCGGAGGAAACGGTTATTTATCCAATCATAAATATTGCGGTTTGGCACCGAATTGCAACCTGATTGGAATCAAGGTTTTAGACCAGAAAGGGGACGGTAATATATCCGATGTGCTGGCCGGTCTGCAGTGGATTATTGACAATAAGGAAAAATTTAATATCCGTGTTGTAAACATATCCGTCGGTACTACCACAAAAGAAAATGTGGACGAAAATTCTCTATTGGTAAAAGGGGTAAATGCAGTCTGGGACGCAGGTATTGTAGTGGTTGTTGCTGCCGGCAATAACGGTCCCGGCCCCATGTCCATATCAACACCCGGAATAAGCAGAAAAGTTATAACCGTAGGTTCCTCAGACGACCGGATAACCGTTGAATTATTCGGTAATAAAACCATGGACTATTCCGGCAGGGGGCCTACGGCTTCCTGTATTAAAAAACCGGATATTGTAGCTCCCGGTTCCAATATCATATCCTGCGGAACCATGAAAAACTACCAGAGATACCGATATAATTTACTCAATAATCCTCGCAATGACTATTCCAATTTAATGTATACCATAAAAAGCGGAACCTCTATGGCAACTCCCATTGTGTCCGGCGCCATAGCCTTATTGCTCTCCAAGTATCCCCAAATGACCAATAAGGAAGTAAAATTAAAATTAAGAGAAAGTGCGGTAGACTTAGGTTATCCCTGGTCAAAGCAAGGCTGGGGATTATTAAATATCCCCAAATTGCTGCAGTGATAATTCTATTTAAGCTATTTGTAGTTTCCGTTAAATCAAAAGGAGGATTCTGATTGACAGATTCCTCCTTTTCTTGTTATTACCTTAATGATTATTGCTTTATTATTACTATTATTTTGCTAAATTGAATTTTTAGAACTTTTTATACAAATCTTTTTTAGCGCCGCACACCGGACAGTTATCCGGAGCCTCATCCAATATTGTATGTCCGCATATCGGACAGACATATACGGATTTTAATTCAATATCCTTTCCTTCTCTTGCGGCATTCTGGGCCTGACTGAATAAATCTACATGAATTTTCTCAGCTTCCAGGGCAAAGTGGAAAGAACGCTGTGCCCCCTTTTCCTCCTGAAATTGAGCGGCATTTAAGTAAACAGGATACATCTGTTCCACTTCGTGGAGTTCTCCGTTAATAGCTCCCTGTAAATTGTCGACCGTTTTACCGACACCGAATACTCCGCCGGCCGTAACCGTCGCATCGGCCGTAGGGCCGCCGATCTCCTTAAAATGATTGTTGGCATGGACTCTTTCCGCAAAAGCAATGGCTTCAAAAAGCTTTGCAATTTTAGGAAACCCTTCCTTTTCCGCTATGGCGCCCCAGGATAAATATCTCATGTGGGCCAAGCTTTCCCCGCCGTAGGCGGAATGTAAAAAATCACTGGTCATTGCATTAG
The DNA here is from genome assembly GCA_002294045.1 of Lachnoclostridium sp. UBA903. Classification (GTDB taxonomy): domain Bacteria; phylum Bacillota; class Clostridia; order Lachnospirales; family Lachnospiraceae; genus Anaerocolumna. Next base: position 12,573 of record DBEP01000126.1, read on the forward strand.
TAACTGCCATAATATACCTCCTTAATCATGATATAATTTATGATCAGGCTGCCGGTTATAAATTGTAAAAAATCCGGCGCTCCAATCTCTGAAAATCAGACGTCAGCATAATTAAAAACTAACTAATAGTATGAATCTATAATACCGGTTTATACAAATTCACGGATTAATTCATGGACCTTACTGAGGTCAGACTGCCTGTCAACAAGGGGTACCCCAGTTTTCAGTATCTGGTTTTTTTCATGAAAATCCTGCTTCGCTTCGCGGTAAATAATACCGACGGGAATTTTATCTCCAAATTCCATAGCTTTCCCAAAAGCCGCCATTTTGTCAGAAGGGTTATAATCATCTTCGATTCGGTAAACGCGGCTCTTGTAAAAGGCATGGGTATTAATCTTATTAAAACTGATACAGGGCTGTAAAATATCAACAAAGGCATATCCTTTATAACTGATTGCCTCCTTCATGACAGATATCAGATGTTCACTGTCTCCGCTGAAGGATCTTGCAACAAATCCGGCTCCTGCCGATATTGCCATCAGAATAGGATTAAAGGGTATATTGCTGTTTCCGTCAACCTGTACATCCGTAATATGCCCCTCCCCTGTTGTGGGAGATGCCTGGCCTTTCGTTAAACCATAAATCTGGTTATCATGTACAAAATGGGTTATGTCCACATTTCTGCGGATATTGTGTATAAAATGATTACCGCCTTCTCCGTAAGAATCACCGTCACCGGTATCAACAATCACGGTCAGCTTTTCATTTGCAATTTTGGCGGCAACCGCCGCAGGCAAAGACCTGCCATGTAATCCGCAGAACCGGTTGGCGCTGATATATTGGGGAGTTTTGGCGGCCTGCCCGATTCCTCCTACCATAAGTACTTCATAGGGATCTTTGCCCAGCTCCTCCAGGGCTTTTTTCAGGCATCTTAATATGTTGAAATTACCGCATCCCGGGCACCAGGCCGTTTCGTAAGTCTTGAAAGTATCCATATTAATTCAGTCCTCCCTTCCGTATTCTCTGAACAATTTCTTCTCCGGATATCTGCCGTCCGTCATATTTTAATATGCGGGATGTACACCGTATTCCGGTTCTTTCCATTACCAAATCAGCCAGCTGGCCGGTTGCATTCTGTTCCACGTCAATAACATACTTTACGGAGGCTGCCAATTTCTCCAGCTTTTTCACCGGCAGAGGGTAAATATCACCAAATACCAATGCCCCATATTCTCCATCTGCTTCCTCATTAAGCAGTTTTACCGCTTCCGCAATAGGACCGTAGGTTGAACCCCATCCGAGAAGCAAAGTGGTACAGCCCGCTGCTCCCAGGAAATCAGGTTCCAATAACTCCTCTTTAAGCTTCTCAAGCTTTCTCATACGTTTATCCATCATAGAACTGCGGACCTGGGCTGATTCCGTTATAAAACCATGCTCATCATGTTCATCACTGTCAACGGACACAAAATGATTGGAATTGCCGGGAAGCAGTCTTGGTGAAATACCGTCCTCCGTTAAACGGTACCTGAGATACTCTCCTTCTATTTCGTCTGCTTTGGCAGCATCAGCAACATGGATATTGGTTAAGTCATAAGGCTCGACCGTTGCGGTTGAATCGCCAAGATATTGGTCACTTAAAAGAATGACCGGTATCTGATATTTTTCCGCCAAATGAAATGACCGGATTGTCTGGTAAAAGGCATCCTTATGGTTCCGCAGCGCAATGACCATTCTGGGAAATTCCCCCTGAGCCGCAGAAATGACAAATTTCAAGTCGCTTTGTTCCGTCCTGGTAGGTAACCCGGTTGCAGGTCCGGGCCGCTGAACATCTACGGCAACCAAAGGTATTTCAGCAATTCCGGAAAATCCCAATGCTTCCACCTTAAGGCAAAAACCACCGCCGGAAGTACCAGTCATGGCACGTGCACCGGCATAGGAAGCGCCCAGTGCCATATTAATGCCGGCTATTTCATCTTCAGCCTGTTCTACCACAATTCCCGTTTCATTACTTTTGGACGCCAGGAATTCCATAATGGAGGTTGAGGGAGACATAGGATATGCGGAATAAAACTTAAGCCCCGCAGCAATGGCTCCCATAGCCAGGGCCTTGCTTCCGGATATCAGCATCCAGTCGCTGAAATTTCCTTCCATGTGGGGAAATCTTGTCTCAACAATTTCATAACCCGCCTTTACAGCCTTTAAATTAATCTCCAGATACTGCTCTTTAACAGAATTTTTCATAATTTCTTCCACATAATCCAAAGATTCCCCGAATAATTTCAGGACCGCTCCAACGGCAATACTTCCGGATACCCGGATATTGCCCATATCTTTTGCCATCTTATCCATATCCAGTTTAATTATCCGTGGCCCTTCCGCCGATAAACTGCTGTCACATAAAATAAACCCTTTTTCATTCAGTTTGTCTTTATGTAAGGTAACTGTTTCATCATTCAGCGCAATGATTCCGTCTAATTTATCAATATGGGAAGTAATTGTCTCCGTTCCAAAACGTATCATGGAAAAATTATGGCCTCCGCGTACACGTGACATAAAGTCCCTTATGGTAAATACATAGTAACCGGATTTTTTAAGCAGCTTTTCCAGAATCGCCACCGTCGTATCAATACCCTGGCCGGCAGCTCCTCCAATTAAAATATTGTACATATTTTTCCTCCTTTTCTCAAAACTTACAAATATTATACTTTAATATTAATAAAGTTTCAACATAAAAGTCCAATATTTCTAATTTTTATGACTATTTATCTAAATTTTTCTATAATTATAAACATATTAATAACTATATTATCTTTTATCCGTTTCTATGCCAGCTTTCTTAAGCCTGTAATTTTAGCAAAATACTTGTCCCTTTATTCCTATTCATGTTTTATAATGTCATTATTTGCGATAAATACTGTTTGTTTTTTTACGGAATTATAGGAAATGAGGCAAGCATAAATTCATATGATACATTGTAATAACAAATAGGAGGCTCTTACATGAGTGATTTAGCAGCAACAAACTGTGGTTTTGGTGGTGGTTGTGACAGAGGCGGTTTCAGCGGTTCTTGGATTCTTATAATCCTTTTACTGTGCTGTGGCGGCGGCCATGACGGATTATTGGGCGGCGGTTTCGGAAAGGATTGCGGCGGCGGTGACGGATGCAGTTCTGTAATTTGGATTATCTTAATCCTTTGCCTTTGCGGCGGCGGCGGCTGGTAATTCCCAATTAATCAGACCAAGTAACGTACTGAGTCTTTAGATCGTAAAGAATTTGAAAAAAAGCTGCTTACGCAGCTTTTTTTCTCTGTATAATCAAATCTTTCTATTTCTTATTCCAGTCCTGCCTCTGGTTCAGCCTTTGCTGTCTTACCCGCTCAAAGCATTCCTGGTCAATTTCATATACCGAATTGTCATCAATAACCAAATCATCTGATATCTTCTCACTAGGTTCTCTTCTTGTTTCACCGGATGCACGCATACTGTTACTTTGTGAGTTTCTTAGTATTGGATATTCATTACTTTTATTATAGTCATAATAATTTGGCATAGTAACCTCCTTGTATTTTAAATCTATTGTAAATTGATAAATAAAATTTCGGACCTGGAGACTATAACTTCATTTATCAATCATTACAATATATGAATTTTTTGTTGAAATGTCAATAATACATATTGATTACACCAATCTTTTCTTATATACTTAGTCTATTAATGTATAAATGTACATAAGAAAGAAAATGAGGTGAATATTATGTCAGGTTCTGTATACGGAAATATATTTAAAATAACCACCTGGGGAGAATCCCATGGTAAAGGCATCGGCGTTGTAATAGACGGCTGTCCTGCGGGGCTGGTTCTGACCGAAGAAATGATTCAGACCTATCTTAACCGAAGAAGACCCGGGCAGACCAAATATGCAACTCCCAGGATAGAGAGTGATTCGGTTGAAATTTTATCCGGAACCTTTGAACTGAAAACAACAGGTACCCCAATTTCCATGATTGTAAAGAATACCAGCCACCAGTCGGCTGATTATTCGGAAATATCAAACTATTACCGGCCGGGACATGCTGATTACACCTATGATAAAAAATACGGCTTCCGCGACTACCGGGGAGGCGGCCGTTCTTCCGGCCGGGAAACCATAGGCAGAGTTGCGGCCGGGGCCGTAGCCGCAGCCATATTGGAGCAGCTGGGAATACATGTTTGTGCATATACAAAATCAATCGGTGAAATATCCATAGATTATAAAAACTGCGATAAAGAGAATATCTTACTCAGTCCTTTGGCTATGCCGGATTTACAGGCCTCGGAAGCTGCACAGGCTCTTTTGGATGATAAGATGCAGGAACTGGATTCCGCAGGCGGTGTCATCGAATGTATCGTAAGCGGTATGCCGGCAGGAATCGGTGAACCGGTATTTGATAAACTGGATGCCAATCTGGCCAAGGCGATTTTATCCATAGGTGCCGTAAAGGGTATCGAGTTCGGAGCCGGTTTTCAGGCGGCAGAAATGACAGGCATCCACACCAATGACAAGTTTCAGTATGATAACAGCAAAAATGTGGTTAAACTAACCAATCATGCCGGCGGAATCCTTGGCGGAATCAGCGACGGCTCTGAAATTATTTTCAGGGCTTGTGTAAAACCAACACCTTCCATTGCCCAGACCCAGGATACCATAAATAAATCCGGTGAAAATATTAAAGTCAACATAAAGGGACGGCATGATCCCATTATTGTTCCCCGGGCAGTGGTTGTTGTGGAAGCCATGACAGCCGTTACCATAGTGGACATGCTGTTTATGAGTATGACTTCAAAAATGGCAAATATCATTAAATATTTCAGCTGACGGCTCCATTTCCTCACATACTGCATTGTTGTTCATAATAATTTGTTATAATTAATAAAATTATCTGCCTGTATAGGGCTGTTGCAAAATTCAAAATGAGACTTACTTGTGGGAGACACAAGTTCGGTAAATTTGACTATTTTGCGGCAGCCCCATTTTTGTACAATTTTCAAAAAAAAAAGCAAAAGTAAAGAACGGCGCATCAGTTAAAAAGGCAGGCCCTTTTTTTTAAAATTTATTGACATAGGCAGGATTCCGTGTATAATGAATTATGCCGCTTGTTTAGCAAGACTAAACTTAAAGTTTATTTTTATTAAGGAGGATAAGGTGAAGATAGGAGAAAAGATTAAGGAACTGCGTATACAAAAAAGCCTGACCCAGGAGGAACTGGCTGACAGGGCTGAGCTATCCAAAGGATTTATTTCCCAGCTGGAAAGAGATCTGACCTCCCCTTCCATTGCTACTCTTGTAGACATATTGCAATGTTTAGGAACGGATTTGGAAGAATTCTTTTCCAATACCTCTTCCGAACAGGTGGTATTTAAAAAATCGGACTATTTTCAAAAGTACGACGGTGATTTAAAAAATGAAATTAATTGGATTATCCCCAATGCTCAGAAAAATATGATGGAACCAATCCTTTTAACCCTGGATCCGGGCGGTTCCACTTACCCCGATAATCCCCACGAAGGAGAAGAATTCGGGTATGTATTAAGCGGCAGCATTACTCTGCATATCGGAAATAAAACTTTCAAGGCCAAAAAAGGTGAATCCTTTTATTATAAAGCCGGTAAAAAACACTTTATTACCGCCTCTGAAAAACAAGGTGCTGCCCTATTATGGATTTCCACACCACCTAATTTTTAGAATGTATTTCTAGAGTGTGTTTGAAAAATGCTTGCGCCGGACTGAATAGTGTAAAAACCGCAGTGACGGAATAGTAACTTCCTAAATAACTGATACTAAGGAGGATATAACATGGCTGGTAATAAGCTCATTAATCTGATTGATATTACAAAAAGTTATGATGACAATACGGTGCTGGATGCTCTCAATCTATATATCAGAGAAAACGAATTCCTGACCTTATTAGGGCCCAGCGGCTGCGGAAAGACTACTACGCTCCGCATTATCGGCGGTTTTGAAAATCCGGATTCGGGCAGAGTAATCTTTGACGGTAAAGATATTACAAATCTGCCTCCCAATGAAAGACAATTAAACACCGTATTCCAGAAGTATGCTTTATTCACCCATATGACCATTGCCGAAAACATAGCGTTCGGATTAAAAATAAAGAAAAAAAGCAAAGCTTACATCAATGATAAGATAAAATATGCGTTGAAACTGGTTAACTTAGAGGGGTTTGAAAATCGTACCCCTGATTCCTTAAGCGGCGGACAGCAGCAGCGTATTGCCATAGCCCGAGCCATTGTAAATGAACCGAAAGTACTTTTACTGGATGAACCCTTGGGCGCTCTCGACTTAAAGCTCCGGCAGGATATGCAGTACGAACTGATACGGCTGAAAAATGAACTGGGTATCACTTTTGTCTATGTGACCCATGATCAGGAGGAAGCCTTAACCATGTCCGACACCATCGTTGTCATGAACCAGGGCTACATTCAGCAGGTCGGTACTCCTGAGATGATATACAACGAACCCAAGAACGCCTTTGTGGCAGATTTTATAGGTGAAAGTAACATTCTTCATGCTACCATGATTGAAGATAAGCTGGTTAATATACTCGGGACCAATTTTCCCTGTGTGGATACCGGCTTCGGAAAAAATCGGCCCGTTGACGTGGTAATACGTCCTGAAGATATTGATCTGGTAAAACCGGAAGACGGATTAATAACCGGGAGAGTAACTTCTTTGATATTTAAAGGGGTGCATTATGAAATGGAGGTAATGGCCTGCGGCCATGAATGGCTGGTACACAGCACGGATCTGTTTCCTGTGGGCAGCGAAGTGGGAATCTCCGTGAATCCCTTTGATATCCAGATTATGAATAAACCGGAATCGGAAGACGAAGAGGCGGTGATTATGGATGAACAGTAAAAAATGGCTCTCCTTTCCTTACGTGTTATGGATGGCAGCCTTTATTATAATTCCGTTATTTATAATTATTTATTATGGTTTTACCTCCCCGGACGGCAGCTTTACTTTCCAAAACCTGGCTTTAATTGCCGATACCATTAACTTAAGGGCACTCTGGCTCTCCCTGAAGCTGTCCGTAATCAGCACCATATTCTGCCTGGTGCTGGCCTATCCCGTTGCTTTGATTTTACATAACTTAAAGTTGAAAAGCAACTCTTTCATTGTTATGATATTTATACTGCCGATGTGGATGAATTTTTTATTAAGGACCCTTGCCTGGCAGAATATTCTGGAGAAAACAGGTGTCATTAACACGCTTCTTAATATTCTGGGTCTGCCCACCTTAAATATCATAAATACACCGGCCGCTATTATATTTGGAATGGTTTATAATTTCCTTCCATTTATGATTCTGCCCATTTACAACGTGTTAATTAAAATCAATGATGATATTACCAACGCGGCCAGGGATTTGGGTGCCAACGGTATCCAGACCTTTATGAAGATCATATTCCCCCTTAGCCTGCCCGGCGTTATAAGCGGCATTACCATGGTCTTTGTGCCTTCTCTTACCACCTTTGTTATTTCTGACATTTTAGGAGGAAGCAAGGTCGTTTTAATCGGCAATGTAATTGAACAGCAGTTTAAAACCATAAATAACTGGCATACCGGTTCCGGTCTGTCCCTGGTACTGATGTTATTTATTTTAATCAGTATGGCGGTACTGGCTAAATACGATAAGAAAGAGGAGGGAAAAAGCATATGGTAAAAAAGATAATCCAAAGATTTTATATCGCCCTGATTTTGCTGTTCCTCTATGCCCCCATCCTTATTTTGATTATATTATCCTTTAATAAATCAAAATCCCGTTCCAAGTGGGGAGGGTTTACCTTTGACTGGTATACCAGGCTGTTCCGGGATGACGGTATCCTGCAGGCTTTGTACAGTACCCTGCTTATAGCTTTGCTTTCGGCACTTATTGCTACCGTTATCGGGACGGCAGCTTCTCTGGCCATAAATAATATGAAACGTATCCCAAAAGCAATTTTAATGGGGATTACCAATATACCCATGCTGAATGCGGATATCGTAACAGGAATATCCCTGATGCTGCTGTTCGTTGCCTTAAATTATTCCCTGGGGTTTTCCAGTGTCCTTATGGCTCACATAACCTTTAACATACCTTATGTAATCCTCAGTGTCATGCCCAAATTAAAGCAGCTTAATATGAACACTTACGAGGCGGCCCTGGATTTGGGTGCTTCCCGCGGCTATGCTTTTTATAAAGTGGTATTCCCGGATATATTGCCCGGTGTACTGTCAGGATTTTTACTGGCCTTTACCATGTCGCTGGATGATTTCGTAATAACCTATTTTACCAAAGGCGCCGGCATTGATACTTTATCCACCAAAATCTATACGGAAGTACGAAAAGGCATCAAACCGGAAATGTACGCCTTGTCCACTCTCCTATTTGTTTTTGTTTTAGTTCTACTGGTATTGATAAACCGCAGAAACGACAGAATAAAAAATCCTGTAAAGGCCGTCAAGGCATTGAATAACAGGTAAAGATAAATTTAAACCATTAAACAGATTTGAGGATGCCGTTTGCCGGTTTCCCGCCTGAAAAGTTGAAAGGAAATAAAGAATGGGTATAAAAATGAAAAAGATTACAGCCGCTTTACTGCTTGCTTTCGTCGGCATAATTGGCCTGACCGGCTGCCAGAAAAGCAATAAACCTACTGTCTACGTTTATAACTGGGGCGAATACATTGACCCGGAGGTGACTAAGTTATTTGAGGAAGAGACAGGTATTCGGGTTGAATACGAGGAATTCGAACAAAATGAGGATATGTATCCTGTTATCAAAACAGGTTCCGTTAAATACGATGTTGTCTGTCCTTCCGATTACATGATACAAAAAATGATTGAGGAAGATATGCTGGCAGAAATTAATTTCGATAATGTGCCTAATATCTCCAATATAGATCCCGCTTACCTAAAAAGTGCCGGGGAATTTGATCCGGGTAATAAATACAGCGTTCCGTACTGCTGGGGAACCGTCGGTATCCTTTATAATAAAACTATGATTCAGGAACCAATCGACAGCTGGAATGCCCTGTTTGATCCGGAGTTTATCAATGCAAACGGTTATTCCGGCGATGTTCTTATGATTAACAGCGTAAGGGATGCCTTCGGTATTGCTTTGGCTTATTTAGGCTATTCCATCAATTCCACCAATGAATCCGAATTGGAAGAAGCAAAGCAGCTTCTGCAGACCCAGTTTTCCATGGTGGACGCTTATGTGGTGGACCAGGTAAGGGATAAAATGATAGGCGGTGAAAATCCCATCGGTGTTATTTATTCCGGGGAAGCAATCTACACACAGAGGGAAAATCCGGACTTAGAGTATGTGGTACCAAAGGAGGGTTCCAACGTATGGATTGACGGCTGGGTTATACCGAAAAATGCCCCTAACCAGGAATATGCCGAAAAATGGATTAATTTCATGTGCGACCCCCAAATAGCTCTTAAGAACTTCGAGTATATTACCTATTCCACTCCAAACAAAGCTGCCTGGGATTTAATTGAAGACGAAGATATCAAATACAGCGAAATAGCTTTTCCCGACGCGTCGGTACTGGGCAGGTGTTCAACCTACCAATACCTTGGAGCGGATATGGAAAACCTGTACCTGAAAAAATGGAATGAAGTAAAATCAAATTAACCTTCCTTCTTATTATATCGAAACTTATAAAAAACCGGCAGTAAAACGGGGTCCGCTCTGCTGCCGGTTATTGAAATCTATCTCACAATATTTCTCTCTTTTCCGCATAAATAAGCTTTCACATTCTCGTATACTTCCCGTACGCAGCGCTGCCTTGCTTCAACGGTTGCCCAGGCTATATGAGGGGTTATAATCAATTTCCTGCTGTCCTTAATCCGGAGCAAGGGATTATCCGGCGCCATAGGCTCAATCTTTATAACATCCAGGCCGGCAGCCGCTATTTTATTATTATCCAAAGCATCCGCCAATGCATCTTCATTGACGATGGGCCCTCTTCCCAGGTTTAAAAGTATGGCCGAATTTTTCATTTTCCGAAAAGCATTCCCGTCAATCAGGTTCTCCGTTGCGCTGTTAAGCGGCGCATGGATGGATATAATATCGGAAGAGTCTAACAGGGTATCAAAATCCACCTGCTTATAATCCGTATTACGGTTTTTTCCTGAGGTGGAATAATAGATAATGCGGCATCCGAAAGCTCCGGCAATCTTCGCAACACCTTTTCCGATTTCCCCAAGTCCGATAATTCCCCAGGTCTTTCCATGGATTTCATTGAATTTGATATCAAAACAGCTGAATATATCGCTTTTGACATAGCTGCCGCTTTTTACAAAAGTATCGTAATAATTCAATTTTTCATACAAATAAAAAAAGAGGGCAAAAGTATGCTGTACTACGGAATGGGTAGAATAACCCTTCACATTGGCCACTGCTATATTCCGTTGGTTGGTATAGGCGAAATCCACAATGTTGGTGCCGGTGCCGGTGATACAGATGAGTTTCAGTTTACCGGCCTTACTTAACGTCGCTTCGTCCATGGAAACTTTATTCACAACAAGAATATCAGCCTCCGATATTCTTCCCGCATTCTTATCCGGTTCGGATTTCTTGTATTTTATAACCTCGCCGAATTCATCAAATAAGGATAAATCCACATCATCGCCCAGTGTATCGGTTTCCAGAAAAACTATCTTCATGCAATCCCTCCCAATCACAAATGCCTCTATTAATGTTAATACTCCGGCGGTTGTCCGTTTTAAAATTCCATATTCTCAGCGGACTTTTTCAGGCAGTCCTACCTTTTTTTGTACCTTGCGCAGTGTCTTTGAGGCAATGTAATCCGCCTTATGGGCATTATCCTTTATGATTCCGTCGATATAAACTTTGTCCTTATTTAATTCTTCCACCCTGTCCTGAATCGGTTTCAGTATGGATACAACCGCTTCCCCTACTGCCAGCTTGAATTCACCGTAACCTTTTCCGTCAAATTCTTTTACAACTTCTTCCACTGTCTTTCCTGTTGCGGAACTGTAAATATCTATCAGGTTTTTAATTCCCGGTTTGTCCTCAGAATATAATATCTGGTTATCGGAATCCGTGACCGCCCTCTTAAACTTGCGGATAACGGTATCCGGAGTATCCGTTAAAAAGATGCTTGCATTTACATTTTCATCTGATTTTGACATTTTTTTAGCCGGTTCCTGTAGGCTCATAATCTTCGCACCGATTTTTCCGATATAAGGTTCGGGAATGGTAAATACGTCACCATAAATGCTGTTAAAACGTGCCGCAATATCCCTGGTGATTTCCAGATGCTGTTTCTGGTCCGCTCCCACAGGTACAACATCGGATTGGAATAAAAGGATATCGGCCGCCATTAATACAGGATAAGTAAATAAACCTGCGTTAATATTATCGGCATGCTTTGCCGCCTTATCTTTAAACTGAGTCATTCGGTTTAACTCACCCATATAAGTAAAGCAATTTAATATCCAGCTTAATTCCGCATGGCCGGATACGTGGGATTGGTAATAAATACAGTTTTTAACCGGATTAAGACCGGCCGCTATATAAAGGGTCAGTAACGCCCTTGCCCTTTTACGAAGTTCCGCAGGATCCTGTCTTACCGTAATGGAATGAAGATCCACTACACAATAAAAACACTGGTATTCTTCGTCCAGATTCAGCCAGTTGTTTAATGCTCCGAAATAGTTTCCCAAAGTGAGGTTGCCTGTTGCCTGCATACCACTGAATAATGTTTTTTTTCCATCTAACATAATAATTCTCCTTTATTATAATTCTTACCCAATTTCAACATTTTTGTATTATCTAAAACCTCCTGCCCCTTACGGAACCAAAAAAAAGCTTCTGTCGCAGTATTCATTACTGGGACAAAAGCCAAATCTTCTTCTGCGGTGCCACCCGGTTTGACGTATCATACGTCCGCTTTGCCTGTACTGAAATTATCCGTATTCCTCGAATACCAATCCCAATACATCCCCTATGATAACGGGCAGAGTTCCCGTCAGGCATTACTTAGCTTGCGCTGTTCCTCCTGATCCTATAAGTCCATTCGACATAACCTCTGTTACCGCATTTCCACCGACTGCAGCTCTCTGATAAAAAAGTATTATATCTACTATTCTTAATCCTCGGAATTTTCCAAATATTTATGCTATTAAGTATAATCAGTATAATCTTAAATGTCAATCCCTATTTTACCAGTTGCAGCAGCTCTCCAAAAGAATCTATGGCATAATCAAATTCCCCGGCCTGTCCAAAGCCGTATCTGGCATATACAAAAGGAATACCCGCTTCTTTTGCAGCGGCTGCGTCACCCTTTGTATCACCTACATAAATCGGTGTCTTCAGGTGATTGCGTTCCATTATCAACCGGATATTAGCGGCTTTCAGGACTCCTGTTCTGCCCGGGTACTCAAAATCCTCAAAATAATCCTGTAATTGATGCGCTTTTAGAAAACTCTGGATATATCCTTCTTCACAATTGCTTACGATAAAAAGCCGGAACTTTTCTTTTAATTTTTTTAAGGTTTCTTCTATCCCCGGAAAAAGGATACCGCCAACTTTCTCTAAATAAGGACATTGTTTTGCTGTACTTTCCCGCATAATTTCAATGGCAGTCTCTCTGGAAACACCGGGCAATAGTTTTATGGCTATCTCTTCAAGGGGCAGCCCATATAAGCTTTTCAGCCTGTCGGCACTGATGATATCGGATACTTCCAGATATTTTCCTGCCACTTCCCTCCAAATTACTGCGGCCGCGTCGGTTGAATCCCATAAAGTTCCGTCTAAATCAAATATTATGCTGTCAATCATGTCCGATATCCTTTCTTCTTACCTATATATAAAACGCACCTTACCTATTATAAATGAAATCAGATAAAAAATCCAGCGGATTTAAAAAAATTACATAATTTCCTTATGAGTATATAGTAGTCTTTCTTTATAATATAATACTGCTTTTTGTAAATTTATTCTTCTTTGCCTGAATATTATATGATATAATGAAAGCGGAGAGAGGAAATTGCAGGCTTGCATGCAATAAGCATGCGTAACAATTATGAACATGTTTTTTATTCTTAATATATTCATATAAAATATTAAAAAAGGAGGATAACATGAAACAGATAGCAAGCTTTACCATTGATCATATGAAATTATTAAGAGGTGTTTATGTTTCAAGAAAAGACACGGCAGGCACCGAAGTACTTACGACTTTTGATATCCGTATGACCAGGCCTAATTTTGAGCCGGTTATGAATACGGCCGAAATTCATACGATTGAACACCTGGCTGCAACTTATCTCAGGAATCATTCTGAATACGCTTCCAAAACCATTTATTTTGGACCCATGGGCTGCAGGACCGGCTTTTATCTGATTCTTGCCGGTGATTACGAATCCAGAGATATTATACCCTTATTGACTGATATGTTTGGGTTCATCCGGGATTTTGAAGGTGACGTACCGGGAGCGGCGGCAGAAAACTGCGGTAATTATCTGGATATGAATTTAAATATGGCCAAATATTTAGCAAAAAGGTTCCTGGATGAAATATTAAACAACATCGGCGAAGCTCATTTAATTTATCCGAATTGATGTTGTATTACGGGTTGTACAGGTCCGTTTGCAATTCGGCCATAGGCAGATAAGACCGGAAAGAAGAAAGGCACGTTTCAATAGGGAAACTTATTGAACCATACCCCAAACCGATACGGAAAAGCAAGAGAGAGGTCTTGCCCCGCAAGGGATAGCGCCTCTCTACTTGCCTTAAGGATACAAAAAAGATGTCACTTGAAGCCGACGCCCCCTTGCCGACGCCCCCTTGGTAGCACAGGAATCTTTATCCGACCCTTATTTGGTATTTAAAAGATCAACAATCTCATTGTTTATCACTCCGGGACTGTTCCAATGAATGGCGTGCCCCGAACCATCAACAATAATTTGTTTGCTATTGGTAGACCATTTCAATAAATTCAATTGATTTTCTTTACTCTCCGGGTAATTATTCAGCTCTTCAGACGTAATGATTCTCAGAGGAATATCACCGATATAGCCATGGGATAGAACTTCAAACGCATTTTGCTCTTTATTTTTTCCCTCATCGATCTGGTTACGGTTATTGAAAGTTCTTAAAAATAGTGCCGCATCAAGCTTCTTTAATGGCTCAGTCGCTAATACCATACTGTTTCTTGCCGTTGACATTGGCGTCGAAGAATAGGGGTATACTGTACTAAACAGCAATCTTGTTATACCTGTTTTATTAAAGAAACGAATTGCATTTTTAAAGATTGACGTTCGCGCATAAGCAAATGATGATGGCTTTTGCATATTTGTATACATATCAGGGTTTGATCCATCGATCAAAACAACGCCTTGGACTTCATCTTGATAGAGTTGAGCAAACCTAAGGGCTTCCAGTCCGGCTATGGAATGGGCCACGAAGATGTAGGGAGGCTTTTCACCTGCTTGAACTAGTAGCTCATGAATTTCTTTCGTTATCGTATTAATATTTCTGGGAGTATCGGCTACATTGCTCCATCCGTACCCCGGTCTATCGTATAGCGCCACTCTGGAATGTTTGGAAATCTCACTATAGAGGGGATAAAAGTCGACATACCCGCTTGGCATCTGATACCCAACACCAAATACTACTGTCGCATCCCCGGTCCCGTCCGCCCAAATATGCATATCATGACCATCCACATTAATTAACTTACCAACCGGTTGATATTCTTTGTTGTCAACGTATTCACCAATTTGCTCATAGGCAATTCCAAGTAATAGTACTATAAAAATGGTTAACAGTATTTTTATCCTTAATTTAACCGGTTTTCTCTTTTTATCTGTTTTTATTGGTAATTCCATTTACCTATTTCCTCACTTTTTCGCAATAGCATCTCCTATGATTAAAAGTTAATCATAAACTTGCCTTTTCAAGCTTTATAAATCTGCAGCCATTGTTGGCCTGCCTTTATGTTTTAGGCAACCAATTATTCCTTCTCCACACTGCCAATATAGTCCCAACCAGAACCATATTTACAATGTATCCCGTACCGCCATAGGAAACAAATGGCATACTCATTTCTGTTAGCGGTATTAAGTTGAAATTAAGCAAAATATTGATCATAAACTGGGCTGACAAGGCCATACAGGCTGACAGTGACAAATAGAACCCGTAATCATTTTTAATCCTTTTGGAGGTTATAAATATTCTGATGATAAATAATGTTATCGTGGCAAGCAGCGTAATTCCAACTGCCCATCCAAAGATTAAAATTATGTTGATTAATACATAATCGGTTGTCATAGCGGGCATAGAGCTTACAAATTCATGACCGCTTACAACTGCATTCATGCCCCCAAACCATTGTGAACCCGCAAACCAACTATCCGAAATAACCTGTTGATTTGGTATGATTGAAAAAACACAAAACAAGGGTGCTATGCCGCCGAAGCTAAACAAGGATATGAACTGAGATTTTTTGCTTCCTCCAAAATCATTTCGTACAACTGCAACTAAAGCTAAGACCGAGTAAGTTATTGCCAGAACCACCATACCACTAGTATTAGGTACTGTTATCATTGCGATAAATGAGAATATTCCCCATAGGCCTAATTTAATGATGGCATAGAACCCTTGACCATGATATTTTTCAACAAACCCTGCAAATGCTATTACAAACAGGACAATGGCATATTCGCTGGAAAGATTAATTCCGGCTATACTCAGAAATGACCTGCCATTCACTTCATCGCCCGTAATAAGTGACATGCCTATCATAATCATTGCCATGCAATATATTGGAAGCGAAAATTTTTTTAATTTTGTGTAATCGAAGAAATAAATGCCGAGCATCGCCAAAACTCCTATTCCGTCTAATACTAAGTACCGCGAAAAATTAAGATAGGAATATCCTTGATGATGACTGCTTGCATACATAGCAATACCACCGATTGCAGTTATAACTGCACTAAGCCCGATAATTGACCACTCTGTTTTCGGTTTGTGCTGTTGATTTAGATTTTCACCGATTTCAAAGCTGTTGCCCATTTGCATAACTGCCTGTTCAATTCCAATATCTTCGGCAGTTTCCAAAATATGCTCAGTTAACTCTGCCCGGATTTCATGATGTATTTTCTTGTATTTAATATGACTGCACACATCATCTAGAAAATCAGTTATTCTCTCATTCAAAGCAAACGCCCCCGATCACCTTATTAACGGCGTTGCTATAAATGCTCCACTCATTTTTCTTATCAACAAGCAATTGTAATCCAATTTCTGTAATTTTATAATATTTCCGCTTACGACCTGAATCAGCATCCACCCAATAGGCATCAATATAATTGTTATTTTCCAAAAAATGCAATAGCGGATAGAGTGTTCCTTCTTTCAAATCAAATGTTCCGTCCGAATGAGCTTTAAGTTCTGCTGTTATTTTGTACCCATACATATCTTCATTTTTGAGCAAGCTCAAAATAAGCATTGTCGTACTGCCCTTTAGTAATTCCTTGTCAACTTTCATCATTTTCCTCCTATACGTAGATATACGATACATATTATATCTATGTATGGATATAACAGAAATTTTTCTTTTTGTCAATACCTGTTTATAATAAAATTCAAACTCTCTATCAACGTAACTCACTCCGCATGCGCTTTGAATAGACAAAAAAAGATGCCGGCAAGACCTAGTAGGGCCTTGGCGGCTATGTGCCGCTACACTATTGCCGATTCTCGGGCAGGGTTATTTCTCTTTGGAACGAATAAAATTCTAAAGTTGGATTTTGCTTGCCAGACTCTTTTTATCTTATAGGAAATTGCGTCCTAAAAAATGCTGCGCTTTGAATCTCACTGCGGCGGATTGGAATTATGCTGCCGGCGCAACCCGCCGCAGGGGGAGTATCCCGCAAGCGTGATACTTTCTTATATCATGAACATAAAGCATGTTCATGATCTCGTTGCTCCAATCACACGATTCAAGCAAGCTTGATCATGCTCATTCCGCTTTCATTATGTCATAAGAAGCAGGAATGGCAAGTCTTTTATGTATTTGTAAGTAGTAATATTTTCGATTACTATGAATATAGTGTAATGATAAAAGAGAATTGGAGAGGCCATGGATATTGACGATTATGCAAAAGATTCAGCCGCAAAATCTAATCCTCATATGTTGAGTCATGTTATAGAAATCATCAAAGCAGCTTTTCCTCATCTTGACAGTGATACCCAGCAATCAGTGGAGCTGATAGTTAAAACCGGAGAATTGATGGATGCATTACAGACATACAGGCATCGAAGTTCAGTAACTATGTTTAGTCTTCAAAAACAGAACATTGATATAGAAGCATTACTGACCAGCGTAAGAGATGTATGTTACGAGAGGGAAAAGTCATTAATTGATACTATTTTAAATATTATAAAAGCGAAAAACCTATATGAAACATATACTGCATTTGCATCTACCATGGCTTCCCAATCTGAAAATGCAGATAATCCTGACGGTACACCCGGCGGTATTGGTAACCCGGATATGATGGAAATTTTAGGAGCCTTATTAACTCCGGAACAAAAAAGCACCTTTGATGATATTAGTTCCATGTTCAATACCACGCAGTGAGCGGAAAACCTGAAATTATATTATTATTATGCGCGTGAGAAACGCAGACAGGAGTCAGATTATGAAGGATTTAGATTGGATTAACCATCCTGCAATGAAGAATATTGACGCCAGAAAATTAGCTGTTTTGGTGGATTTGGCTAACGAGGCGGAAGGGAAACCTGCAGATAAAGCTTTACCGATTTTAGTAAAGGCCAACGCAAAAATGAAAGCATTAGGTCTTACCTTTACTACAGAAGAAACAAATTTAATGGTTGAAATATTAACCAAAGACATGTCGCCTGCCGATAAACAGAAATTAGAATTAATAAAAAAAATGATAGCTAAAAAGAAGTAACAAAAAACCGGAAACAAGGAAGGTGTTGTTGCAAAATAGTAATCCTATTCTCCCAAAAGTAAATTATATTTTAATTTTGCAACAGCACCTACTTTTTCATCCCTCCGGCTATTCATTTGTGAATCAATTACTATTAGTTTTCATCTTTACTTCATTACAATATTGACAATCCTGCCGGGAACATAAATCTCTTTTATTACGGTGCCGGTCAATTTATCTGCTATTATATCCTTGGCTTTAGCAATGACAACATCTTTGGCATCTTCCGCTCCAACCATGACAACCGTCTTGGTTTTCCCATTTATCTGAACCGCTATTTCGATTTCACTGTCTTTCATTTTTTCTTCATCATACTCCGGCCATCTTTCTTCAAAGACGCTTTGTGTATGGCCCAGCTGGGACCACAATTCCTCAGACACATGAGGAATAAAGGGAGCTAATAAGATAATTGCTGTTTCAAGGGTTTTCCGGTCTATTCCCCCTTCTTTTTTCACCATATCGATTAATTTATTATTATATTCCATGAAACCGCTGACAACCGTATTTAAGCTGAAAGATTCCAGACGTGTGGTAATATCATAAATCATCTTATGCCTGATTTTAATCATCTCATCCGTAGCCTTTACATTGCTGCCTTTGTTGTCTGTTACCAGGTTCCAGAAACGGTTAATAAAGCGGTAAACACCGTCTATTCCCCTGTCATCCCATTCGGAATCCAGTTCCGGAGGCCCTACGAATAATTCATAAAGCCTTAAGGAATCACATCCGTAATCCTTTACCAGTTCATCGGGAGAAACCACATTTCCCTTGGATTTACTCATTTTCGCACCGTTTTTCCCAATCATACCCTGGTTGAATAACCGGATAAACGGTTCATCAAAATCAACGGCTCCGATGTCATGGAGGAATTTGGTATAAAACCTGGAATATAATAAATGCAGTACGGCATGTTCCACACCGCCGATATACATATCAACCGGTAAATATTTTTCTGCTTTTTCCCCGGATACCAATTCCTTATTGTTCTTATTGTCCACATATCTTAAGAAGTACCAGGAAGAGCCGGCCCATTGGGGCATGGTATTGGTTTCCCTCCTGGCAGGTCTTTTACATACCGGGCATTCGGTATTAACCCATTCGTGGATGTCGGCTAAAGGCGATTCTCCCGTACCCGTGGGCTGATAACGCTCTACCTCCGGTAACAATAAAGGAAGCTGTTCTTCCGGAACGGGAACCGCACCGCAGTGTTCACAGTGCACAATGGGTATGGGTTCTCCCCAGTAACGCTGTCTTGAAAATACCCAGTCCCTTAATTTATAATTCGTCGTCTTCTTTCCGATACCTCTTTCTTCCATTATGCCGGGAATATCCCGTTTCGCATCGGCAGAATTCATGCCGTTAAATTCGCTAGAATTAATCATAATACCCGGTTCCGTATAGGCTTCGGTAAGATTCGGGTTTTCCACGCCGTCTTTTGCGATTACCTGAATAATCGGAATATGAAACTTTTCGGCAAACTCAAAATCCCTGTCATCATGGGCAGGCACACACATAATCGCACCGGTTCCATAATCAGCCAGCACATAATCGGATATCCAGATTGGCACTAACTGCTTATTTAATGGATTAACGGCATAGCTTCCGGTAAATACACCGGTCTTTTCCTTATCCTGAAGACGGTCCACGGAGGATCTCATGGAAGATTTCAGAATATACTCCTCCACGGCTTTCTTTTGTTCTTTTGCCGCAATTTCCCCGGCTAAGGCATGTTCCGGGGCAAGTACCATAAAGGTTGCGCCATATAAGGTATCCGGCCTTGTGGTATATACTTTGATTTTTTTATCAGAACCGTCAACCGCAAAGTCAATCTCTGCGCCATAGCTCTTGCCGATCCAGTCGGACTGCATCTTTTTAACCTTTTCCGGCCAGTCCAGTTTATTAAGGTCTTCCAATAAACGGTCTGCATATTGGGTGATTTTTAACATCCATTGTTTTAAATTTTTCTTGGTAACGGGTTCACCGCAGCGTTCGCAGCAGCCGTTTACAACTTCTTCATTTGCCAGGCCGGTTTTACAGGAAGGACACCAGTTGATAGGCATTTCCTTTTCGTAGGCAAGGCCGGCTTTAAACATCTTAACAAATATCCACTGGGTCCATTTATAAAATTCCGGGTCCGTTGTATTTACTTCCATATCCCAGTCGTATATGGCTGATATTTCATTAATCTGCTTCTTAATGTTGGCTACATTCTCAGCAGTTGATTTACTGGGATGTACCCCCATTTTAATAGCGTAATTTTCTGCCGGAAGCCCGAAAGCATCCCAGCCCATGGGATGTATGATATAATACCCTTTCAATATCTTATATCTGCTCCAGACATCACTGATTACATAGCCTCTCCAGTGTCCTACATGAAGGCCGCTGCCGGACGGATAGGGAAACATATCCAGGCAGTAGTACTTTGGTTTCGTACCGTCGTTTACATTTACGGGTTTCTTTTCCCAGTTACTGCGCCACTTTTTTTCAATTTCCTTGTGATTATAAGATATAGCCATATTAACTCCTCCTAATATTTAGAATTTCCTCCTGAGGGTTTTTTATCTCATAGGATGAACTTTTCCTGTAAGATAAAAAAACCTTTCCATCTCCATTGTAAGAGACGGAAAGGTTTAATCCGCGGTACCACTCTAATTCGTCTATATTTTAATTCCGATATAAATCAGAACCAACAATAAACGCACTTGATATTCTGTAACGGGAATTCCCGCCTCAATCTACTGTTTTTGCCATTCCTGTTGCAACGGCAAATGTGAACGTCCTGTCACATAATAATTCAACTGAGGAACTCCAAGGCGAGTTGGGAGACAGTCACCGCTGTCTTGCACCAGCCGACAGCTCTCTGAGTGTGCTTTTTCTCTTAATACTCCTTATCACTGTTTTAATAATATGAAGATTACAATATATTCTATATCCATCGTTTCTATTTGTCAAGTCATTTTAAAGGCATTTTTATACACCCAATATAACTTAGGATACATAAGTTTTTAAAGGTGTAAGGATTTAC
>DBEP01000069.1:0-27648 GCA_002294045.1 Lachnoclostridium sp. UBA903
TCCCACAAGTTTGTTATATTTTGAATTTTGCAACAGCCCCACTGCCACATAATGAAAAAGGTTGAAAGAATCGGTTCGTGGCATCCTTTCTTCATACTTTATTTTCTTTCAACTTTATTTCCTTCCTTATCGTAAAATTCTCCTTACCACTGCTTATTTCTTCTGTACTCCTTTGGCGTCACTCCATATCTGTCTTTGAAAAGTTTCGAGAAATACTGGCTTTTCTGATAGCCTACCTGTTCCATGACTTCATGAATCCGAAGCTCCGTCTGTTTCAGAAGCTCCGCTGCCTTCTGCATCCTGACATCAGTGATATAGTTTGACAGATTCACTTCTGTGGCCTCTTTAAAAATTTTTGACAGATATGCGGGATGGAGATGGGCAATCTTTCCCAGGACATCCAGTGACAGATTCTTGCCATAATTCTCCCTGATATATTTCTTTACATAGGAGATAACATCTCCCTGATTGCAGAACACTCCCTCAGCACTGTTTTCTGCATCTGCCTGTTTGTCAAAGCTTTTCTCCAGAACACGTTTCAGTGCTTCTGCAAAATCGTTCATCAGCACAGGCTTTACCAGATATTCTGATACTCCGTAGCGCACAGCCTGCTGCGCATACTCAAACTCGCTGTATCCGGAAATAATAATGACCTTCGTCAGATAGCGGTTCTCCTTAATGATTCTTGACAGATCCAACCCTGAGAGCTTGGGCATCTTAATGTCTGTAATCAGCAGCTCCGGTCGGTGCTCCCGCAGCAGATCCCGCGCCATGGAACCGCCTTTTGCCGTCAGTACCTGGCGGAAGCCATAGCTTCCCCAGTCCACCAGCTTTTTGATATACTCAATCATATAGGGTTCGTCATCTACTATTAATACTTTCATTCTCCATTCCCTCCGGTAAAATAGTAAAATATACCAGCAAGCCGCCCCAGATACTTTTTCCAAACCTAAGTCCCGCAGATTCATTATAGTAATTAATCAGCCGCTGGTTCACATTCCACAGTCCGACACTCTCATCTTCTTCCCGCTCTTTCTTGGAAATCCGCACCATCAGTGCGCCGATTTCCTCCTTCGTCATCCCATCCCCGTCGTCGGAGACCTCGAAGCGAAGGACACCGCTTCCCGGTTCATAGACTTTCACATAGATATGTCTTGCATTTTCCCGCTCCTCGATGGCGTGCTCAATGGTATTCTCGATGATTGGCTGGAGAATCAGCGGGATAATCTTCCTGTCATAGATATCTTTTGAGGCCTCTATGGTATACTCAATGTCTTTGCGCATAGCCGTAATCGCCAGATACGCTTTCGCGTAGGACACTTCCTCGCCGATAGTGGCTATGGATTTATTCTTGGTGCAATACCGGTAATAATTGGACAAATGAACTGCCATCTCGGTAACCGCTTCCGGCTGATCGGCCACAGTTACGATGTAAGACAGGCTGTTGTACAGGAAATGGGGATGTATCTGGAGCTGGAGCTGCCGGAGCTCCGCTTGGTTCCTGAGGCGTTGCTCCATGAGGGTAGATTCGAGCAGCTGGCTGATTCTGGTCACCATGCGGTTAAACTGCCCGAAGACATAGGCGAATTCATTGTTCGGCAGTTCCGTAATCTGTGTGGTAAAATCTCCGCCCTCTACCTGCTCTAATTTTCCTGTGAGAGTCCTCAGCTGAAGCAGGATATTGCTGTAATACAGGAGCATGAATATCAGACCAATCAAAAGAAGCAAGGTTAAAAGACCTCCTGTTATACGGGTGATATTTGCCACCGGCTGCATCATCTCCATCAGTGGATAATAAGAGACCAGCTCCAGTCCGTTCTTTACAGTCCCGGACCGGACAATCTGATATTTCCCCTGGCCGGCGGACAGTTCATAGGCGGATTCTCCGTCTGTCCTCTCACCCATGGAACGGATCAGTTCCTTCTCTGTCCCACTGCCGGAGAAAAGACTTTTATTCTGCGAATAAAGGAGTATCGTTCCTCCCCGGTCCATGCCGGAAGCCATAGTCTTGATCTTGTACAGAAAATCCCGATCCATCCGTATGATCAGGTACGGTTCATCATCTGCATCATCCCAGTCCGTGACGTACTGCCTGGTGAAATAGAGTTCATTTTCATAGATAACCCATTGATTGTCTTCCACCGACTCCAGCATAGCATCTTTTACGGTATCCAGCGTCATGGTCGTAATAACGCGCCGGGATTTCGGCCAGTACAAAATGAACTGTGCCATACCCACATTGCTCGTCTGGCGCCGCCTCAGATATTCTTTCATCTGATTGACATCCGTCACATACCGGTAAGCATCATATTTCTCTATAAGCGCGAAGTGCAGTGTCTTGAGATCATCGCTGTTCAGAATTCCGTCCGCTTCAATCTCAATCTCTTTTATTTTCTGTCCAAGCAGCATCTTGGAATACTCCATCTGGATTTTTGCCGTTTGTATCAGCGATTCCTTCAGGTTCGATGTGCTGTACCCGTACAAGATGGAAAAACCTGCTATAATCATAATCAGGAATATGGCAAAAATATTGAAAATAGACTTTATTTTCTTCATACGCCACTCCATTTTCCTTAGGACGTGTCTACACCGGAACGGCCGGGCCGGCACAGGCAGTTTTCAGACACGCCCTTGTAAGTCCAAAGATTTCCAGTATCATTATAGCAAATTTATCTTCGCATTACTATATGAGCATAAGGAACCGCTACTTCTTTGTAACAGTTCCTTATGCATGGATCTTATTTTACAGATTGATACCACTCATTGATTTCTCTGGTAATCTCATCGCCGCCCTGAGCTTTCCAGTCCTGGACGAATTTGTCGAAGGCGTCCGGTGACTCTTTGCCATAGATGATGTTGGTGTATACCTGCTTCTCCATAGTCTGAAGCTGTTCCCAGTTCTTCTTCATGGTAGCGGTGGGCTCTCCGTTGAACAGATTCGGAAGCAGTTCATCCCTGTGCCCGTTAGCTAACGCATAACCTTCTGCCATATCCGGTACGGTCTCAAAATCGGCTGCCGCCCTGATCTGCGCGCTGGACTCCGCCGCTTTTCCTTCACCGGCATCTGCGTAAGCCTGCATCGCGTCAAGAGCCGGTGCATTCTTCAGCACCGTTGATTTGCCAGGCATGAACGGATCAGTTACGGCAGGCTCAAACAGTTTGGAGTCAAACACATCTTTATCGCCCACGACGTCATAATCATAACCTTCCAGATATCCATACTGGAAATCACCGGTACCGAATGCTGCATCGTACAGCCAGTCATAGTAAGTGAAGAATGCTTCCATATTATTAAAGTCTTTGTTGAACATCAGCCAGCCGTCGTTGATCTGTGCGGACTGGTAGGTCGGCTCTCCGCTATCCTGAAGGATATTCGGGTAGGCTTTAATGACTGCATCCGGCGCTACGGACGTAACATCTCTGACGGAACTGATGGCCCAGGGACGTCCGATAAAGATACCGGCTTTGCCCTCGGTAAATTGATTCATGGCATCCCACGCGCCGGTTGCGGCTGCTTCCTGGAAAATCCATCCGTTAGCATGCCACCCTGCCATACGCTCCAGGGTCTTCTTGTTGCCCTCGTCGATAGAACCGTAGGTCAGGTTGCCGTCCTCATCCTCCTGCCAGCTTCCCGGAATATGTTTTCCGGTATTTGCAGAGAATAATGTGACCGGATCCGCTACCCAGCCGCTGTTGTAGATGCCGTTGCCTTGATAAGTGAAACCATAAGTGTCAGCCTTTCCGTTTCCGTCGGGATCGTCCTCTGTGAATGCCTTGATTACTGCCTCGAACTCATCCATGTTAGCGGGAGCCTGCAGTCCCAATTTGTCCAGCCAGTCCTGCCGGATAATCATAACCTGTCCCTCCGTCAATGCCGGTGTGCAGGCAATACCATAGGTTTTGCCGTCCTTGACTACCGGATAGAAAGACTGCGGATACTTGTCATAGATTTCCTTTAAACGGTCCGGCATATATTTTTCAATGTCATCATCGATGGCTTTCACACGTCCGGACTCGATCATATCCGCTATCATCTGCGTTCCGTACACCGGAAATACATCCGGCAGTTCCTCGGAACCTGTCAGGGCCAGACGCAGCTTTGTGTCGTAGTTGCTGGCGTCTCCGCCGAGAAGTGTGGTCTCCATCTTGATTCCCAGCTTTTCCTCTGTGAGCTCCGTCATGGGATTCTTGTTGATGTCTTCGCCGTCTCCATATCTTCCTGCATTCTCATCCAGCTGTTTTGCAATGGTGATAGTTATGGCCGGCTCATACTTTCCGTCCGTATTCTTGGTCGCGGCGGCGTCTTTGCCGGCTCCGCTGTTCTGACCGCCGCAGCCTGCAAGGAGCATTGCGGATACCAGTACTATTGAAAGAATTGTTTTTTGGTTTTTCATGTTATACCTTCCTCCTGATTTTATTTAATCATGAAACCTCTGAGCCGAGGTACTTGATTCTCATTTGGTATTGCTTTCATTCTTTTACGGCTCCCATAACAATTCCTTTTACAAAATACTTCTGTAAAAACGGATACACCATCAGGATGGGCAGTGCGCCGATGAATACCTGAGCCGCTTTGATGGTACGCTCCGACATGGCTGCCGCCGAGGTGGGATCCAGAGCCAGATCCTGCTGGTTGCCCTGCACCACAATCACCTGCAGAAAGGACGCCAGCGGATAATTCTTGGTATCTGACATGTAGAGAATTCCCGTGAACCATTCGTTCCAGTTGCCTACCATAATAAAGAGCGCAACAGTGGCAAGACCTGCCTTGGACAGCGGAAGAAAGATCTTCCAGAGAACGGTGAAGAAGCTTGCCCCGTCAATGAGTGCCGCTTCCTCCAGCGCTTTTGGGATTGATTTGAAGAAATTCATAATCAGAATCAGATTGTAGCATCCGAAGGCTCCCGGAAGTATGTATACAAGGAAGTTATTCTTTAATCCCAGAGAAGTATTTACCATATAGGAAGGAATCAGTCCACCTCCAAAAAGCATGGTAAACACAAAAAACCACATCAGCACCGTCCTGCCCCTGAACTCCTTGGATAGGGCATAGCCCGCTGATGTTATGACGAACATGCTGCACAGCGTACCGGCAAATGTCCGAAGAAAGGAAATTACAATGGAGCGGATGAAGTTACTGTTGTGAAAGGTCTTCACATAGGCCAGTCCGGTAAAATCTACCGGCCAGAAGGTGACGATTCCACTGTTTGCTGCGCTCTTGCCGCTAAGGGAGATGGCGAACAGATTGACCAGCGGCAGCAGGCACAGAAGTGCTACCGTTACAAGGAATACGGTATTGCAAACCACAAATATTTTTCTACTCAAAGATGTATGTCGCATCGTATATTTTCCTCCTAAAAGATTCTGTAACCTGCGAATTTATATGCAATCTTATATGAGACAACCGTCAGGAACAATCCGATGGCCGACTTGAAGAGTCCCACTGCCGTACCGAAGCTGTACTGTCCGTTTACCAGTGACTGCCGGTACACATAAGTATCGATGATATCGCCGGTGCTGTAGGTAAGGGGTGAATACAGGTTGAATATCTGATCGAAACCGGCGTTCAGCACATTTCCAAGGCTAAGCGTTGCCATAACAATAATCATAGACGCAATGCCCGGCAGGGTAATATATAAGGTTTGCTGTAAACGGTTCGCTCCGTCCATCTCCGCCGATTCGTAAAGCCCCTGGTCAATATTCGAGATAGCTGCCAGATACACGATCATACCGAAGCCGAAGCCTTTCCAGAGGTCTGAGATGACTGCAATCTGCCGGAACATTCCCGCCTCACCCAGAAAAAAGATCGGTTCCACACCAAATTTCTGAAGAAAATTGTTGACAATTCCGTCCAGTCCCAGAATATCCCGAAGCATACCGGCTACCGTTATCCAGGAAAGGAAATGAGGCAGATACACCAGGGTCTGGATTCCTTTTTTCAGTCCCACATTCTTGACCTCATTCAGGAGCAGTGCCATGATGACCGGTACGATAAGTCCAAGAATGATCTTGCTGACGGCTATAATCAGCGTATTGATAATCGCCTGGTAGGATTCCTGGAATTCGAAGATCTGCCGGAAATTTTCCATTCCCACGAATTCCGATTCGAAGATTCCCAGCCATGGCTTATAGTTCTGGAAAGCCATAACCAGACCGCCCATGGGCACATAGCAGAAAATAATTGCCAGAACGAAGCTTGGAAGTATCATTACATAGAGCGGCCAGTTGTGCCGGATTTCCTGCTTCCAGGTTTTGCGGGCGGCCGTTTGTTTTTTTGTCATGATTTTTCTTGAATTCTCACTCATTTTTCACGCTCCTATCCACCTAAGTACAGCCTTGCACAATTCTCACTTAATTCAGCACCCGCTATTTACGCCGGTGCTGCGTCAGCGCCAGAGTCCGGCAGGCCAGACTCTTTTTTTTATTTTTTCTAAAATGATTATATAATATTGCGGGCAAAGAAAAATACACCCTGATTAAAAGGTCATGTACCCGATTTTAACATTTTTTATATTTCAATAGGATTTCGAATGAATTTCTGGTAATTATGACGTATATTTCGAATTATTTTCTGCTGTTTTGCAATAGCTGAATAAAAAAATCGTCGTCAGCGCCCGAGTAAATCGGGCTATTCTTTTGTCAATCTTTTGCAAATATTAAGAAGTTTAGTATTGACAAACATCAAATACCATGGTAACATGTTTGCTATTATATGAGGGAGTAATAGGCGCAGAGAAGATGCGTGGTAAGTCAACATCCCTGGTTGTGACGGCAGCCTGGCTTATCTTAAAATATGAGACTCATGTACAGAAAAACGCTGTACTTGAGTCTTTTTTATATAAAAGGTCAAGTACGGTACTTGATCTTTTTTTATTAGGAGGATGTCTATGAAAGAGTATTTACAAACATCAAAAGAGGTGCTGCAAGAGCTGAAAACGGATGCAGGAGGCCTTTCCGCCAAGGAAGCGGGCAGGCGGCTGGAGGAAAACGGTAAAAACAAGCTGAAGGAAGTTAAGAAAGATCCGCTGCTTATCCGTTTTTTAAATCAATTAAAAGACCCTATGGTGCTTATTCTGATTGCAGCGGCGTTCATTTCCGGCGTTACAGCCGTATATGCCGGGGAATCATTTGCGGATGTCATTATCATCCTGGCCGTTGTTGTGATTAATTCCATATTGGGTGTTTATCAGGAAAGCAAGGCGGAAAAAGCAATTGAAGCCCTGCAGGCCATATCGGCAGCAACTTCTAAGGTTATGCGGGACGGGAAACTTCAGGTAATAAAAAGCGAAGACCTGGTGGCGGGAGATATTATCGTACTGGAAGCAGGTGATTCCATTCCTGCCGATGCCAGATTACTGGAAAGTGCCAGCATGAAGGTGGAGGAAGCGGCCTTAACCGGTGAAAGCGTTCCCGTAGATAAGATAATCCATGCTTTAAATCTGGAAAATCAGAAAGATATTTCCCTTGGTGATCGTAAAAACATGGTATATATGGGCAGTACCGTCGTATATGGAAGGGGAAGTGTGGTTATCACGGCAACGGGTATGGCAACGGAGATGGGTAAGATTGCGGACGCCATTACAAAGGCCAGGGAAAATGCCACACCTCTTCAGCTTAAATTAAATCAGCTGAGTAAAACTTTAAGTTCACTTGTACTTGGAATCTGCATATTTATCTTTTTATTCAATGTATTCCGTCTCTATCCGGATATTGAGGGAAAAGACATTCTTGAAACCTTTATGGTTGCCGTTTCCCTGGCCGTAGCCGCCATTCCGGAAGGTCTTGCCGCTGTCGTAACAATTGTTTTATCCATCGGCGTTACCAATATGTCAAAAAGAAATGCAGTGGTCCGGAAACTGACTGCCGTAGAGACTTTAGGATGTACCAATGTCATCTGTTCGGATAAGACAGGTACCTTAACACAGAATAAGATGACCGTTGTGGATTGCTTCGGCAGGGATGAGATGTTTCTGGGCCGTGTTATGGCACTTTGTAATGATGCGCGTCTGAATGATTCCAACGAGGCGGAGGGAGAACCTACGGAAGCGGCGCTTGTAAATTATGCATATAAGCTGGGGATATCCAAAAGCAAAACGGAGGCTGTAACTCCCCGTATGGGAGAAGCTCCCTTTGATTCTGCACGAAAGCTTATGAGTACCGTACATAAGCTGGAAAACGGCAGTTATGAGCAGTATACCAAAGGGGCGCCGGATGTGCTTATTGCCCGCTGTACCTCATATTGGGACGGCTCCGTGCAGAAGCCAATGACGGACAAGCTCAGAAAAGAGATTTTAAATGCCAACAAATCCCTGGCGGATCAGGCACTGCGAGTGCTTGCCGCAGCCTTTAGAAGCTGGGAGCAGATGCCGGAGGATATGACTTCAGAATTTTTGGAGCAGGAGCTTTGTTTTGTCGGTTTAACCGGTATGATTGACCCAATCCGTCCGGAAGTAAAACCTGCCGTTGACGAATGCAGGGCGGCAGGTATCCGCACCGTTATGATTACAGGTGACCATAAAGATACGGCAGTTGCAATTGCCAAGCAGTTAGGTATTATTGAAGATGCGTCGGAAGCTTTAACCGGTGCCCAGCTGAATGAATTAAGCGATGAACAGTTGGATAAGGATATTGAGAAATACAGCGTCTATGCCCGTGTACAGCCTGAACATAAAGTCCGGATTGTAAAGGCATGGCAGAAAAAAGGTATGATCGTTGCCATGACCGGTGACGGCGTGAATGATGCACCTTCCATAAAGACGGCCGATATTGGTATCGGCATGGGTATTACGGGTACGGATGTTACGAAAAATGTTGCGGATATGGTACTTGCCGATGATAATTTTGCTACCATTGTGAATGCGGTGGAAGAGGGACGGCGTATCTATGATAATATACGGAAGGCGGTCCAGTTTCTGCTTTCCTCCAACCTGTCGGAGGTACTGTCCATCTTTATATCCACGTTGCTTGGGTTTACAATTTTAAAACCGGTTCATTTGCTTTGGATTAACCTGATTACGGATACCTTTCCGGCCGTTGCCCTCGGCATGGAAAAAGAAGAAGCAGATACCATGAACCATCCTCCCCGTAATTCCAGGGAAGGAATTTTTGCCAGAGGTCTGGGATTTGACGTAATCTGGCAGGGAATTATGGTTGCCGGAGTCACCGTTCTGGCTTATTTTATCGGACATTATATGGAATCAGGCGTATTTGAAATTGCCGAAAGTCCCGACGGCATGACAATGGCATTCTTAACGCTCTCTATGGCCGAGATGTTCCATTCCCTGAATATGAGAAGCAGACGGCAGTCCATATTCCGGATAAAGCATCATAATAAGTACTTATTTGGAGCTATAATCGCTTCCTTTATTTTAACAACTGCGGTAATATACATCCCGGCCCTGGCAAAAGCGTTCCAGTTTGAAAGCATATCGGCTTCGGAATATCTGGCAGCCATGGGGCTGGGGCTTATGGTTATACCTATAGTGGAAACCGTTAAGTTCTTCCAAAGAATCCATGACAGAACGAAATAATTTTTTGGCGAAAGAAAGCATAGGTATAAATGTAGTAAAGTACAAAAAGTAACAGAATAAAAACCTTTCCGGTAAGATTATTTCCATAAGGGATTTACCGGGAAAACAATATAACGGCGTAAAAGTTAATTATACGGAACTTTTACGCCGTTTTTTTGGATAGCATTTATCCTGATGAGCAGAGAGGGAAATAAATTTAGAATGATAAATTTTTCCCATATTCCACAAATTCATGTACAAAATTTATCAGAAATGGTATGATACGAATATGTATACCCTTTGGTTCCAGGTTTTTGGCGATATGGGCAGAGGTATATAAGCAAAGATTTATGCTATGGGGGTTAGTATGGATAAACAAATGATATGGAAGACTCTCGAAATAGAAGAGACCCGGGACGAAAATATAATAAAACAAGCCTACCGCAGCAAGCTTACGCAGGTAAATCCCGAGGATGACGCGGAGGGCTTTATGAAGCTCCGTAAGGCATATGAAGAGGCATTAAGGCTTATAAAAACGGAGGAAACCGGTGAAGATGAGAGCAAAGAAACCGGCACGGCTAAAACAGAAGTAGAAATATGGCTGGATAAAGTGGACAGGGTTTATGAAGATATTCATAAAAGAATTGATGTTAAGCATTGGAGTGAGCTGGTTCGTGACAAGGTATGCATCAGTCTGGACACATCCCTTGAGGCCGGCGAAAAGCTTCTGGTGTTTCTGATGAGTCATTATAATCTGCCCCAGTCAGTATGGAAGGTATTGGATAAGGAATTTCATTATACGGACCAGAAAGAACAGCTGCGTGAAAAATTTCCGGATGATTTCATAGACTATATGGTGAATCAGGTCCAAACGGAAAATTTCCTGGATTATAACCTTTTTGAGGTAAAAGGCGAAGGAAATGCGGATTCCTATATAAAACAATATTTTGAAATAAAGGGGATTCTTGACAGAAATGTATCCGAAGAAATGGACAAGCTTCCGGAATTGTTTCAGGAGATAGATTCCAGCCCGTTTTATCATCCCTATGCGGATGTGGAAAAAATGCGTTTTTCTCTTGAGCCGTCCCCGGAATATGCCGCAGATATTGCACGGGAACTGACAGAAAAATATCCGGAAGATGTTTATATATTATATTACGGCGGTAAGATAAAATGGAATAATAATGATTATGAGGAAGCTTATGGCATATGGAGCCGTGTATTGGAGAACTGCCCGGAACATTATTCGGCAAAGGCAGGGATTGTTCAATATCTTTTAAAGACAGGCGAATATGAAAAAGCAAAGGATATGGCGGTAAATCTCCTGGAAATCTACAGAAACGACCAGGAAATGCTGTCCTGTATGCGAGAGGCAAACCAGTATCTGATTTCCCAATATACATTAAAATGTGAGGAAAACAAAAATGATTTGAAACTCAGAATAGAACTGGGATGGTGTTTCTTTCAGAATGAAAGATATGAGGAATGTGAGCAGACCCTGGAAGAAGTACCGGAGGAAGGCAGAGGTACTTATGATTATAGGTACTTAAAAGGCAGAAATTATTTTGCCGGGCAGAAATACGAAATAGCATTGGAATATTTCCTTCTCTGTCTGAATGCGTTAAAAGCTATAAATGAGAATAGCCCGGAGGAAGAAAAGGATAAATTAAAGCGTCTGGGATTTATCCTTTATTGTACTGCCCAATGTTATAAAGAAACCGGACAATATGATACTTCCGCTTCTTATTTTAAGGATGCCGTAGAGGCTGAAAAAAATTACGGAGACCGTCTCTACTACAGGGATCAGCTTTCTGCGCTGTATCTTAAAATGGATAAAAACGAAGAAGCAATTGATATCTGTGATAAGATTATTAAAGAAGATAAGAACTATTATCCGGCATATCTGCACCGCCAGGAAGGGCATTTTAATTTAAAAAATTTACAGGGTGTAATGAATGATTTTTATTCCTGTATTGAAATATACCCAGGGTTTGCCAAACCGTACGTACTGGCTGCAAAGGCCCTTTATTTCGCAGGCGAGTATCATGAATCGGAGAAAATAGTTTTACAGGCCCGGGAAACCGGACTTTCCAGTAACGAGCTGGAACTTTATTATATCAAGGATTTGCGCTGTCTGGCCGATGACGGGGAGAAAATAGAGAAGGCGGTTCAATTGGCCGGGGTTTTAAAAGAGCGGCTGAATCAGGAAGATAATGATATTGAGGACCCTTCCGAAGTGGATTTTGAAATTGGGCTTTTGTATGCAGATGCAGGTAAAAAAGATAAGTCCCTGGTATTTTTAAATTATGCAATCAGGCAAAATCCCTCCGATACAAGGTATCAGCTGTTGAAAGCCGATATTTACCTGGAAAAGGAAGAATATGAGAGAGCACTGAAATATTACACAATAATGGCAAAGGAACTTCCCGACCTTGACAATATTTATTATAATATGGGAAGATGCTTAGAGGGGCTTTGCAGGCCGGCAGAAGCGCTGGAAAAGTATAAAAAGGTTCTCGAAATAAATCCGGAACACAGGACGGTCAATAATATAATTATGAATCTTTACCAGCGTCTTTATAAAACGACGGAGAGGCGCAAGTATTATGATACGGCCGTTGAATATGCCAACCGTCAGTTAGAAATAGTAGAGAACTGCTATTACTATGTGGACAGGGGCCTTTTGTATCTGGACGGTTATGAACTTGAAAAGGCTATTGCGGACTTTAAAAAGGGAGCCGAATTAAATGGGGAAGACCTATATACTTATAATAATGCGGGATACGCCTATAAAATTTTGAGAGAACTGGATAAAGGAATTGAGGAACTTAAAAAGTCCATATCCCTGACAAAGCAGGGTGAGACAATCCTGCCCTATGGTAATCTGGTTTCCTGCTATGAAATATCAAAACAGTACGAAAAAGCCATAGAAATTTTAGACGAGGCAATCGCCTTATTTCCTGAAGAAACCAATATGTATGAAAGAAAAGGCGAAATTTATATTAAGATGGGGCAGTATGAGAAAGCGTTAGAGGAATATAAGAAATTGTATGGTTTTGCGCAGAAAAGCAAGGATGAAGTTTACATAAACATAGGAGATACTTATGAAGCAGCCGGCTGTAATGTGAAGGCATTTCTTTATTATAAACGTGCGGTTAATATAAATTCTGAAAATGCGGATGCACTCTGTTCCTATGGTTTCTTTTTAAGCAATTCCGGACATTATCATAAAGCGGCAAGATATTTTCTTAAGGCGGTTAAATTTACGGACAAAGATACCAATGATTATCCGGAACGCTGTATCTATCTTGCATCTGCTTACTGGAACGGAGGGAGGTTTAAGAAGGCGGAAAAATGGGCGGATACGGCCATGGCACATATCCTGCATATACATAAAACCGAGAATCAGTATTACGGCCTGCCGATGAGCCGTCCGTCCCGGTGTCTTACTCTTGGATATATTTATTTCTATAAACAGGATTTAAAAAAGGCGGAGGAATATTTTATTAAAGCCTATACGGAAACACCCTGCAGGAACTGCGAGTATTATTATTGTTATGAAGGAAATTTCGGATTAGGATTGGTTTACGAAAAAATGAATCAGCCTCAAAAGGCTTTGGAATGCTATAAAAAGGTTCTGGCAGTTAACGGGAATTTAAAAAAATGCAAAAGAAAAATCAATGCCTTGGAGAGTGTTTAAAAAATGGCATGAAGTAAGGAATGAGGGTTAATATGATTATTGGAATTGATTTAGGAACGACAAATAGTCTGGCCGCGTATTTTACGGAAAGCGGTCCTAAAATTATTCCGAACCGCCTGGGAAAGCATCTGACCCCATCGGTGGTAAGCATAGATGAAAAAGATCAGATTTATGTAGGTGAAACGGCGAAAGAAAGAATGCTTATTTTTCCGGAGAGCTCGGCCTGTGTTTTTAAACGGGATATGGGAAGCCAAAAAAAGTATACCCTGGGGAAAAGGGAATTTGTGGCAGAGGAATTATCCTCTTTTATCCTGAAAGCCCTGAAAGAGGATGCGGAAGCTTATTTAAACGAGGAGGTAACGGAGGCGGTTATCAGTGTTCCGGCTTATTTTAATAATGAGAGGAGAAAAGCGACAAAGCGTGCGGGTGAACTGGCGGGACTTAAAGTTGAGCGGATTATCAGCGAACCTACTGCCGCGGCCATTTCATACGGGTTATACCAAAATAAGGAAAATGCTAAATTTCTGGTTTTTGACTTAGGCGGCGGTACGTTTGACGTCTCCATTTTAGAATTGTTCGATTCCATTATTGAAGTAAGGGCGGTGGCCGGCGATAATTTTCTGGGCGGGGAAGAATTTACCCAGGTATTGGAGCAGATGTTTTATGAACATCATAAAGAAATTGGAAAAAACAGCCTCAGCATGAAAACCTTAGGCCATATCCATAAGCAGGCAGAAATCTGCAAGCTTGGTTTTTCGGAAAACCGGGTTTCAAAAATGGTATGCAATATTAATGAGGAACAGTTGGAATATACGGTGGATACAGAGGAATATGAGAGAAACTGTGAAGCACTGTTTGAAAAGATAAGGCAGCCCATAAAGCGGAGTCTGTCCGATGCCAATATCCGCATTACGGATATTGATAAGGTGGTTTTGGTAGGCGGCGGCACGAAATTATGGATTGTGCGTAAATTTGTCAGCAAGCTGTTTGGTATTATTCCGGATACGAATATTAATCCGGATGAAGCGGTTGCACTTGGAGCAGCCATTCAGGGCGCCATGAAGGAAAGGAATAAAGCCGTAAAAGAGGTTATATTAACGGATGTCTGCCCTTTTACCCTGGGAACGGAGGTCGTTCTGGACCGCGGCAATGACCGTATGGAGGACGGACATTTTTGTCCGATTATTGAGCGGAATACAACAATTCCGGCAAGCCGGACCGAACGCTTATATACGGTGAAGGATAACCAGACTAAGATACGGGTAAATATTTTACAGGGGGAAAGCCGTTTTGCCTGCAACAATCTGCCCCTGGGAGAACTGGTGATAGAAGTGCCTGCCGCCAAAGCCGGGCAGGAAGCCGTTGATGTTACCTATACTTATGATGTTAACGCTATTTTAGAGGTTGAGGTTAAGGTAATCTCTACCGGAAAATCTTTAAGAAAGGTAATTAAAAGCCAGTATACGGAACTGGATGATGACGAAATAGAGAAACGCCTGAAAGAGATTTCTTATTTAAAAATACATCCGAGGGACAAGGAGGAAAATAAGTTCCTTTTATTAAAGGGTGAGGGGTTATACGAAGAAAGTATCGGCCTGGACCGGATCCGGATTGAAAAGGCACTCCAAAAATTCGAAGATGCTCTGAATACACAGAATCATACTATTATTGAAGGAGCGAAAAGAGAATATAAGGAGTTCCTGGAAGAGATAGAAGAAAAAGAATAGCGGAAGAGAAGAATGAAAGAAGGATTTTCCGTATAGAGGAAGGACGCTGCCGGCATAAGTGACAGCGTCCGTTTTTGTATGCTCTTACCTCACAGGATTTTTTCCACTTACCTTTGCCCTAAAACAGATAAATAATTCTTGACAAAGTGGTAAATTGTGGTACCATAAACAGTGTTTAAAGCGTTAGCATACGCTAACTGACTTTGGTTTGTGAACTTATTAACAATCGACAATAAGGAGATTATTATGCTGAAAAGATTGATGGAAAAATTAAAAAGGAAAATGGCCTTGTGTATGACAGGGATACTGATTTTAACTTCTTTTACAGTTCCGGCTCTGGCGGCAGGCGGCTATTCCTATTCGGACGGGGATTATACAGGCACCGGAGCCGGGCGGAACGGAACCTTATCGGCTACTGTCACGGTTTCCGGAAGTGCAGTTACTGCAATATCTGTGGGAGAGAACAGCGAAACTCCGGATTACCTGGAAAAGGCAAAAAAGGTGATTGACGAAATCATTGAGAAACAAAGCACCGATGTGGATACGGTTTCCGGTGCCACACTGAGCAGCAGGGCAATTATTGAGGCAGTAAAAGGCGCACTCGATCAGGCCTATACCGGAATTTTTGACTACGGTTACGGCACGGCGGCATCTCCTTTTATTATCGCAACAACAGAACAGCTGGAGGGCTTCCGTGATTCGGTCAATGACGGTGAAACCTACAAGGACCAATATATTGCGTTAAGCCATGACATAGATATCGGTGAAACTGAGTGGATACCCATTGACGGATTTGCAGGTACTTTCAACGGAAAGGGGCATGTTATCAGCGGCCTGGCCATTGGTTCGCCGGAAAGCAGTGCTGAAGTGACGTACGCCGGACTGTTCGGCACCCTTGAAGCGTCTGCCGTTATAAAAAATCTAGGCCTTGAAGAGGTTGCAATTTATGTATCCGGTGATACTATGACCTACGCCGGCGGACTGGCGGGCAAAACCAATAACGGAACGGCCGCCCGGGGAACGGTTATTGATAATTGTTATGTGACGGGAACCATGATTGCCTCTGAAACCACATCGGGGGTACTCAGCTTTGCCGGCGGACTGGTGGGCAATCTTGGCAGTTACGGCAGTATAGCTAATTGCCGGACGGATATTTCAGTCAATTCCAAAGCAGGAGGCACATCCTCTGCTTATGCGGGCGGATTGATTTCCATGACCGGAGGCAATACAACAGTTGTGAACGGTTATACCCTGGGTGACGTAACCGGTACAAGTGCAAATGCGAATATGGGAGCCATTGTCGGCGGGCTGTTTGGGATGCAGGGCGGCAAGTCCTACAACTGTTATACCCTGAGTAAGGTTACGGCTAATAATGTAAAAGCGGATGGTTCTTATCAGACGACAGTAAATGTACCGGTGGGTGTGCTGGCCGGCCAGGTACCGGGCAGCGGGCAGATGGATACCATGTATTATGCCGCAGATACGACCGTAACCATAAACGAAGCGGTACAAAGTCCTGTTCCGGCCGTAGGCAGGGGGACAAACAATGCAGAGCCAACAAACCTTACGGGCATTACCGGGACGGAAGCTGTTTCTGAAAGCTTTGCCGCGGCAATGAATAACGGACTGAAATCGGTAAGTATTATGGTTCCGGACAGTATATCCCTGTATGCCTGGGAGTTATCGGAAGGCAGAGTGACTTTAAGCAGTACGGTTTATGTTAATCCTGATATCGGAAGCGATATATTTGCAGGGGGTGAGGGGACGAAGGAGAATCCTTATCTGATTCGGACGGAGGAACAGCTTCGCGACTTTGCCGCTTCCCTGAACGAAAAAATTGACTATGCCGGAGTATATATAAAGCTTGCAGACAATATCGACGTGAGCAGCCGGGACTGGGTTCCCGTCGGGTTTGGGGAATACCCGTTCTGCGGTACCTTTGACGGGGGAGGATATCAGATAAGCGGGCTGAGATATGGCAGTAAGGAAGCTCCCAAAAATGCCGACAACTATGTTTATATCGGACTTTTTGGAGTTATCGGCGAAAACGGCCTTGTTAAAAACCTGGGACTTGAAGATGTGGGGCTTTATACCGTTGGGGAATCTTCCACTAATACGGCGGCTATAGCAGGCTATCTGGCTCTTGGAGGAATTGACAATTGCTATGCTGTTGGGTCAGTTGCCGGTAAAACCACAGGTGCGGGGAATAATTTTGCCGGCGGCCTGTTGGGCAACCAGTATAAGGGCTATATTATTAACAGTTGGGTGGATGTGGATGTTCGTTCGGAGGCCGCCGGACAGTATGTTTCGGAAGCGGGCGGCCTGGTTTCTCTAAATAACCGCGGCCTGATTGCCAATTGCTATACACTGGGTGATGCCTCCGGAGATGCCGTCAGGGCAGCGGAAGGGATGGCCTATGTCAGCAATCTGGTGGCCTGCCAGGCGGGAACCATGATAAATTGCTATGTACTGGGTAATGTAACGGCAGATTCCTATTCCTACTATGTGGGGGCTATTTCCGGCATGACAACCGGTATCGGTAAGGGATACTTAGCTTATTACAATAAAGAGGCTTCTCAAAAGATTGACAGT
The DNA here is from genome assembly GCA_002294045.1 of Lachnoclostridium sp. UBA903. Classification (GTDB taxonomy): domain Bacteria; phylum Bacillota; class Clostridia; order Lachnospirales; family Lachnospiraceae; genus Anaerocolumna. Next base: position 17,529 of record DBEP01000069.1, read on the forward strand.
CAGATACCGGACCCCTTTGTAGCGGTAGGCACCACCATCAGCATGACCGAGGATGGTATTACTTCCAGCGGCTTTAATTACGGTTTGGCCGGGTTTACCTTGGCAGAAATGAAATCCGGTATTCTAGCGGAAGTCCTGAACAATAACTTTAAGTCCTTTCCCGTAGACCTTTCCCAGTGGCTGCCTGCGGACAGGACTCTGAAAACCTGGCAGTATGATACGGAACAAAATCTTGTGGTTCATACCGGCACCGAAGCTTCCGTTACCTATGTGCCCGTTGTGATTGAGGACGATACGCCGGTTTCTTACAAGGCAGGGACTTACTACGGCCGTGCCGGCAGCAATTCTGAAATCCTCGTAAGTGTTACGGTCACAAAGGATAAGATTACTTCAATTGATATCATAAGCCAAAGCAAAGAAATCAATCTCGATTCTTCTGCTGTTCTTGCGGCTGTTCTAGAGGCGCAGAGTACCAGGATTGATTATGATACGGAGAATGCTTCTGTAACGGGGCTTTTGGAGGCTATCGAAACGGCGCTTAAAAAGGCAGCCGTGGGAGATACGTCCGGATATGGACGGGTGAATCCGGATATCTTTGCAGGGGGCACGGGCAAGGAAGAGGATCCCTACAGAATATCCAATGCCAATGAGCTGGCGGCTTTTGCGGCATCCATGAACGAAGACGAAGACTACGAAGGGGCATATGTCGTACTGACGGAGGACATCTCCCTTGCGGGCTATAACTGGATTCCTGCAGGAGGCGGCAATAAAGCCCATGCCTTTTGTGGTATTTTTGATGGCCGGGGACATACCGTAGACGCCATAACGATTGGCAGCGAAGTGCAGCCGTCGGATTACCAGTATGCGGCTCTGTTCGGATATGCGAATCACGCGGTCATAAAAAATGTGAATCTGACCGGTGCGGTTATCAATAATCATTATACGGGGGAAGGCCGTGCCTATGCCGGGTTGCTTGTTTCTGCAATAGAAACCGGAACCTATATAGAAGGCTGCTCTGCCCGGGGTTCCTTAAACAATCAGGCAAAAAATATGAGTTATACCGGGGGCCTGGCCGGCTATACCTCCGGAACTGACGGGGCGGAATCCTACGTTACCAACAGCTATACCGATGTGGATGTGACGGGAATCACCGATACCTCCTGGATATATGCCGGCGGTATTTCCGGCTTGAACAACCGCACTTATATTATTAACTGCTATACCTTGGGCAATGTGACGGGCAACAGCACCAATAACATGAATAAGGCGGCAGCAGGTGGTATTGCGGGTTTTCAGGCGGGATACGTGAGGAACTGCTATGCCATGGGAAATATAAATTCCATGCCCGCCTCCACCGATGTAGGCGGCTATGCAGGCAGGCATACGGGCATTGCCACAACCTATTATGCCTATTACAATACGGATGCAATCCTGTATTCCGGCAATACGCATATTAATCCGGTCCAGGGAGTCGGCATTTATGCGCCCTCTTCCGCTACCGGGCTGGTCACGGCGGAGTATGTGGAAGGTTTAAATGAAAATATAATGAAAAGTGAGGAATTTCCGGCACTGCTTAACGGGAATCTGACCGACAGCAATGTGGCCGGTGCAATGCCCCAAAATATCGCCATAAAATCCTGGGTCTATGACCCGGCACTTGGTCTGGCGGTGTTGGAAGGAACCTCCGGTGACAACTCCGACGATGATGAAACTCCGGGTAGAACGACGCCCGGGAGAAACGGGTCTTCTACCCAGAATTCCTCTGCTGAAACGGCAGCAGGCGGTATTGCTCTGGAGGGCTTTGACGGCAAAGCCGGATTAACCGTAGCCAAAGCTAATGCCGATGGCAGGATAAAAGCAGCCGTAAGCCTTCCGGCCGATCAGATTCTCAGCCGAGCGGAAGGACTTGATGCGGGAGACAAACTAAAGATTACGGTCCCGATTGCCTCCGAAGAGCTGATTAACAGCCTGAAGGATAAAGAAAGCCGGGAGGTTAATATTACGGTAACCCTGCCGGATAGTATACAGAATCATAAAGCAGTTGAAATAAATATACTGCTGGTTAAGAATTTACTGGAAACAGCGGGGGAAGAAGGCAAGACAGTTACGGCTTTAGTTGCGGACGACAGCGGAAGGGAACGTTATTCCTGGAGCTTTGCGGGGGAGAATCTCCAAAAAACCAACCGGGAATTTGCAGACGTTAACCTGTCCTTAGAGCGGAGGGCGATTGTTGTTAATAAGGATACAGTGAATATTTCCCAGGAAAGAGCGGAAGATATCTCGGTCGGCTTGGCAGCCAGCTTCTCCCAGGACGGCGTTCTGCCGGCACAGGCAAAAGTGAAAATTTATGTGGGAGACCTTCTAGGAACATACAGCAGCGTAAAAGCCGGAAGCCGGATATATCTCTATCACAGAAATGACGGAACCGGAAAACTGGAAACCCTGCCCTATTGCTATCAATACTCCGTGGACCAGGACGGTTATATAGCCGTGGACCTGATTCATTGCTCCGACTATATAATGCTGACCGAAAAAGCCGGTAACGGCCTTATTACATCATTATTGAAACAGATTACGGTAACGCCGGATAAAACAACATTGTATGCAGGAGGGACGAAAGATTCTGCTGCAGATATCAGCATTAAACTGCCGCATACCTTAGAACTTGTTAAGGCTCTGAAAGACCCGACCTTAAGCAGTGCAATCGGCGGGGTTACGGTCACATACCAATCAAACAATAAAGCCGTGGCTTCCGTTGACAGCAGCGGCAGGATTACTGCCAAAAAAGCCGGAACCGCTAAGATAACGGCAACCGTAACGCTTTACAGCGGTAAGAGCAAAAAGGTGGCTATGGCGGTTACGGTAAAGAAGCCCTATCTTGCATTCATTGACAGTGCAGATACATTGAAAGCCGGAGATACCACAGTCTATAAAGTGAAAGGCTATGGAGTGGATTTAAATAATCTGGAGTGGACCACTGCAAAGAAAGGTATCGTAGTGATTGGCAAAGCGACCGGCAAGGCCGCTGCTAAATCCAAGGGAACGGATTATGTTATTGCAAAGGCAGGTAATGTTTCGCTCCAGACTAAGGTTGTGGTGAAATAAGTGAAATAAAAAGATTAGTGAAATAATGATTAATAATAAGTTAATCATTTACCGTATATTTATAAAATTATAATGAGTGAGCTTTGTACCGGATCTGATATAATAAGGTGGCTGTTGTAAAAAATTTAAAATATAACATATTCCAGACACAAGTTCAGTAAATTTGATATTTTTGCAACAGCCTCAAGAAAAAGATGAAATTGATTAAAAATAATATTTAAAAATAGTATCTTTATACTTATTCAGGACAAATAATAATATCATACCTAATACGCCGCAGGATATTATTTCACCGACACCAACAGTTAGCATCATAAAAGGAATGGGCAATGTTAAGGCATAAGCATACCGAAGTACCCAGGGTATAATGATTGAATTTGCTAAAATAGGCGGGAGGGGAACAAGAAATTTGCGTTTTCTTACCATATAGGAACCAACTGCCCCGATTAAGGTAGCCCCGGTTCCAAAGATAATATCAAGAATATCCGCACCGGTAAGCAGATTGGCCAACAGGCATCCGATAGTTACCCCCGGTATGGCTGCAGGCGTAAAATAAGGCAATACGGTCAGCGCTTCAGCAATCCGTACCTGTATGTAGGAAAAGCTGATCGGTTTAAAGATATAAACCAGAACCACATAAATAGCTGCAATTAAGGCAGCCTGGGTGATAAATTGTGTTTTGCTTCTCATTAGAATTCTCCTTTAGTTTTGTTTTACGTCAGGAAGGTTACGAACTGACGTTGTATGATTGAAGAAAGCCTTGATTTGTAAGGCTTTGCGACTTATTAAGTATAACATAAAAATGGGGGTTGTCAAGAGCTGACTCAAGAATCACGCATACAAAATCAATATCGAAAGCGTTGATCCGCCAAAAGATATCTCAATGAGAGAGGTCTTTGGCATGGATATGGATCAGGCACAGTAACTCTTAAGATTAGGTGGTTCTGTTAGTCCGGATTGGTAGCTCTCACTACACCGGACAGGCGGCTCCGCCGCAACGTAATATTCAGAAATCTTATAATAGTCAAAAGACAAACTAGTGCTTAATATCCTGAATTCCCGTCTGATTTGTAACAAGGTAGGCGGGAATTCAGATTATGCCAGAAAACAATTTATAATAACTCCAACTCTCCAATTGTCGCATAATAATAGCCGGGTTTATCCTGGGTTAAATATATACTTTGTCTACCAATGATAATATCATTAGTAACCGCTTCAATGACTATTGTTATTTTATTTACATTGGCATCATCCTCATTATAGTTTGGTGACCAATAGATGGTTTCTCCTATTCCTATTGTGGTTGTTTGTCCTCCTGATGAAACAACACCCGTCTCACGATTCCATTTATTCAATTCTCCGCTATCTGATGATACATATATAGATGGAATATCGTGGCTATCTTTATCATCATTAGTTATATTAATAGTGAAGGGAAGCCCTGGTAAATTGCTCATAGCAGGTGAATATTTAGCCAATAGTACTTTAACATCAGGCATAAGCACCCGTTTATCCGATTCATCCATAAAATTGGTGCTTAAATATTCGCTTTCATTGTTTGCCGCATATGCTGTTAGAACAAAACCCTTAAACTTAATTTTTTTATCAGCTGTTGAACTATCGTCTTTTGAAGGTTTATTTGCTTGATAATATTGAATATCATCAAGTAACGAACTGCTGCTATTATTGATTCTGCCATTCAGTAACATTACTGCCACCACCAAAATAAAGCAAGCTACCAATGGACGCGCAAATTTAGCTTTGAAATGAAAGATTATCCTCTCTTCTTTCCTTTTTTGACTATCTAGAATTGATTTATAAATTTTATCTTTCTGCTCTTCTTTTGGCGAAAAAAGTTCAAAAGTATCTTTAATATTGTTATTTTTCATAATAACCTCCAATATCTATTTTTAAAAGATGACGTCCCGTAGATAAATGGTTTCGCAAGGTGCTCTCCTTGCGATGAAGTAACCGTGACATCTCTTTAATGGAATAGCCTTCAAAATAATATAAATATAGAACGACTTTATACTTTGAAGGTAAATCCAAAAGAGCATCTATTAGTATGTGATTATTAGAGTCGCCGTAAGATTGGAACTCCTCTATTTTTTCAATATCAACCCGATTTTTTTTCCAATAATTTCTCAGCTCATCTTTGCAATAATTTTTTGTAACAGTTATAAACCAAGCTTTTTCATGGTTTTCATTATCGAAAATTTTATTTAGCTTAATGTACTTTTCAAATACTGACTGAGAAGCATCTTCCGCATCATGGTGATTTTTAAGATAAAGAAAACATATTTGATATACGCGCTTGATATTACGGTTATATACTGCTGCAAATTCTTCATCCGTACGCAATAAAGAACTTGATACCATGTTTTAACATCACCTCCTACATTTACTAAACGATTAAGAAACAACTTTTGTCCGATTTATATTAAATCTTTTTTATTCTTCTTTATTATTACTCAACTTTCCCACCAGCATAGCTGGTGCTAATGCTTGATCTTTTAAGAAAAATAACTGATAAAATTGGTGCTTTGACATTAAAATAGCACCAAATCTTATTATACCAAGTCCAGGATATAGATTCTCAGATAGGGTCATATAAAGGTGAAATCTTTCTCTCCCTTGAGTAGCTCAATCACAAGGTCAGATTTAAATTTGGCACTAAAGTTTCCTCTTTGTCTGGACATGGCAATGAATCTTTTCTTTCATACTGACTTTAGTATACCAGATTCATTGAAACTGTCTGAAAAAGTGTCTTAATTTATGAGACCATTATATTCTCTCGACTGTGAGGTCGGCTAACCAACTAGTGATTAGCCGACCTCCACGATAGATGATGTAATCTAATCGAATCATAAAAAAGTATTAGTTTACATTATATTCTTTATGATAGTAGATCAGATTAAAAATAGGGGGAAATATTATGAACTGGGCAGAAAGTGCAAGCAGGAATCTTATGCCGTTGTCAATTAGTGATACCCTAAAGAATGCATTAAAAGAATGGAATTATGCTGGTAATAATTGAAGAGGATGAAACTGCTAATTTCACATTATCCCACGTCAACGAACTGACGTTTCCTGTTATCATGGGGATATTGTAACATAGGGGAAAGAAAAAGTCGATAAAATTTGGAAGTTAATAAAATTTATTTCTGACGCAATTTTCTGACTCAACCCGGTAATTTTAAGATGGAACCAGATAAAAAGAAATAAAGATAAAATTCCTAAAAAAGCTTCCATCCATGGGAAGGATAAAGGCTGATAAGAATAGAGATTATCAAGCGTTGACATGGGTTTTGACTCCTAGGTTAGAAAATAGAAATATAAATGAAAAGATGTAGAAAATATAGATTTTTAGATAATAATGTATTAGAATAGCATTAAGCGATTTATAGTAGTTTGCGTGACAATTTATACATATAAACAATAAAAAGAAGGGTTTGAAGCTACGAATTATAATAATTTTAGGAAGTGGTAGAATTGAATCTATTTGGATATAATCGCATTATTATTGTCGGTAATAATGGCAGCGGAAAAAGTTTTTTATCGAAAGAATTGTCTGTTATCACGAGTTTGCCACTCGTCCATCTTGATGTCGAGTTTTGGCGTCCTAACTGGGAAAAACCACCGAAAGAAGAATGGATAAAGAAGCAAACGGAACTCTTCAACCCAATTCGGGCGACTCTTTTCTATAAAGATACCAATCGAACTATTCAGAGCGAACAGATATAATACCATCCACAAAGTATTTAGGCACTAGCTTGTTCACATATCCAAATAGTCAGTTCCTTTTGAACTGCTCATTATGTTTAACTGAACAAGTTCAAATTGGTAATTATCGGAAGTCATAAACATTCGATTTTGAAATTTTGTTGGGATGAAGTCTATGAATTATAAAAAAGCTATGACAAAAAAGCAAGAAAGGAAATGTCTTATGATTACCATTTATGATTGGTTTGGCTATGAATTGCCGATAAAGGAACGTTATCAGTTAATAAAAGAAACTGGATTTGATGGCGTTTTATTATGGTGGAGTGATGGCTTTGGCCGTGACAGGTTTGGTCGGAACGATTACCGCAACGGGTCGCAGATTGCACGGGAAGCGGGTCTTTTTATAGAAAATATTCACACACCAGTCCAAAACCAAAACAACCTCTGGCTTGACAATCTGGACGGTGAAGCCTTAACTGATTGCTATTTACAATGTGTTGCTGATTGCGCCGAATTTGAGATTCCGACAATGGTGGTGCACCTGCCGGACGAAGATAATCCATATAACGCATTGGGACTGGATAGAATCAAGAGAATCGCAGAAAAAGCTGAACAGCTTGGTATCAATGTTGCGCTGGAGAATTTACGGAATCTTGCCAATTTGGCATATATGCTGGAACAAGTAGATTCCCTGCATATAGGATTCTGTTATGACTGCGGACATCACTACCGCTACTATCCGGGTAAAGATTTATTATCCATGTACGGTTCCCGGCTGATGGCACTGCATTTACATGATATTGGCGGAAGTTATGCCCAACACCAGTTACCCTTTGACGGACCAATCAATTGGTCCGTAGCCATGAAAAAAATTGCGGAAACGGGTTATTCTGGTGCGACTGCAATAGAGGCTATGAATTGGGATTATAAGGATTTACCGGCAGAGGAATTTTTACAAAAAGCGTTTGAACGAGCAAAAAGGCTGGAAGCATTAAAATTCTATAATCTATGAAAACAGAAATATAGCGCAACAAACTGTGATATATGCAGGATATCGTATCCATCTATGCCTCAGTTACCAATTACAAAGGGAACCACTTCCCATTTTGTTTACAATGTTAAACTGAGAACCAGATATTATTTAACCATATGAATGAGGTGTTTTTAATGACAAAACATGAGATGTTAAGAATTGTGCAAAACCAGCTTGCAATTGACCTAAATTGTACTCCTAATGATCTGAATGGCGAAAAGGACAGCTTCGTATTTGTTGAGGCAAAAGATAATCCGGGGAGGAGACCTTTCCGGCGTGGTAAGCAATTTTTTGAAATACTGACAATGGGTAAATCAATTGTGGTTTCTGCAACACCGGCACGGCTTAAATATGCAATAGATCAGTTTACCGGAAAAGAGCGTGACGATGCTTTTTCTATGCCTTTTATACGAGGACATGCCATGTGTTATCTGCCTGATATTGACAATTTGAAGTGTATTTTACCACCAGCAAACTTTACATATGAGACCATACAAAAAGATAGAATTTCAATGCTGCTTAAGACACAAGGTTTCAGCAATGCTTTACAATATGATCTTAATCACCCTGTTCAGAATTCACTGGCTATACTAGCAAGACAAGGAGATAGAATTGCAGGAATAGCAGGAGCATATTGGTGGAGTCAAAAAATGTGGTCAATCGGAATCGATGTGTTGCCCGAATATCGCAATAACGGGCTAGCTGTATATTTGGTAAATGCACTTACTATTGAAATATTGCAGCAGGACATTGTACCAGTCTATACAACTGCGTCCAGTAATATTGCCTCTCAAAAGGTCGGATACAGAGCAGGATATATGCCGGTCTGGATGTCTGACCGCCAGTTGCGATTTGAAGGAGAATTAAGCAATTCCTGAAAGTGATGAGGAAAAATGGATTTGCAGAGGTAGCAAATATGAATAAGAAGTCAAAAATAATCATTCTCAGAGGTAATTCGGGGAGTGGTAAAACAACGGCAGCAAAATCTTTGCAGAATAAATTTGGACGCGGTACATTACTTATATCACAAGATGTGATTAGAAGAGAAATGTTATGGGTAAAAGATGGAATAGGAACAAAAGCACTTTCTTTACTTTTAGAACTCGTAAAGTACGGCAAGGAAAATTGTGATATTGTTATTCTGGAAGGGATTTTAAATGCGAACTGGTATAGAGAACTATTTGAGCAAATCAAAATAGAATTTGATTTGCGGATTTATGCTTATTATTACGAGATACCTTTTGAAGAAACACTGATACGTCATCAAACTAAGTCAAATTGCCATGAATTTGGTGAAGATGAAATGAAACTCTGGTGGAATGAAAAAGATTATATTGGAATAATCCCAGAAAAAATAATAACTACAGATATTAGCCTGGATAGAACCGTAGATATAATTTTTCAGGATGTGATGAATAATTAAATTTCAATTCCACTATAAGCGCTCTAAGGATTTGTTGTTTATAAAATGAGCTATTAATCACTGTAACTTCTTCCCATATGAAATGATTATCCTAAACTTTCTCAGGGTGCAGGGTAATCATTTTTTTTGTTCATTTTTTACCAATCCTGTAAACACAAAATCATCATGATTTAAACATAGTTTTTTAACAATAAATGATTATATTTAAATTGTTAACAGGAAATTCGTGGAAGTCTATAGCCTGAAGAATGTCTCCTTGAGCACTTCTTCCTGCTAAAAATCCGATAAACAAGGAGAAGTGTGAAGAAAAACATCTTCATAAAGTGAATTAAAAAAGCATAATTCACTTAGGAAGAATCACAAAATAAGCACGGCTGTGCTCATTTCAAGATTCTTCCCGCATTATATGAGATGCTGTTTTGCAGCATCATGTTAGGAAGAGTGAAAGAAAATATAGATTAGAAAGGATGCCACAATGTGATTCTTTCACTCCTTATTATTTTTGACAATAGAATGTATCCTTGTATTCTATTGTATGTGGCAGTATCGCAGGCCTGCCTGCGATATACAATGGGTGTATAATATGAAATCAGGAAAATATGCGATACTAAGCGCATCACTGGCCTTAAGCTTAATGCTTGCAGGCTGCAGTAATAATCAGACAACAGCAGAAGAGGGAACGGTATCTTCAGAAACCGGTTCCCAGTATCAGTCAGAGACCATAGTCGGAGAGGTATCAGAGCTAAGTGGAAGTGAAGTTACAGTAACATTAGGAAATTTAAGTAGTTTTGAAGACATAATGGGAGGTGAAGGCGCACCATCTGAAGAAGTGCCAT
>DBEP01000069.1:27785-105370 GCA_002294045.1 Lachnoclostridium sp. UBA903
GAAGAAGTGCCATCCGGAGAAGCACCGCCTGGAGATAAATTATCCGGAGATGCTCCCTCAGGCGGCGGTTCCATGCCGAATTCAATTTTTACGGCCGGAGAAGAAGCCTATACCTTTACGATAACAGATGAATCTGTGATTTATCTGGAAAAGGATGGTTCGGAAGAATCTGAGGAACAGGGAACTTTGGATGATATCCAGGAAGGCAGTATCCTTAGTATTGAATTCGATGCAGATGGAAACATTGCCAAGATAATTATATTAAATGCAGTCTCCTCAGCAGATATGCAACAGGGCGGGATGCCAGGACCGGGAATGAATGGCCAGTCATCCGGTGTAGACAGTTACGATGCTGTAACCGTTTATACGGAAGATACCACTGTGGATGGAGATACCTTCACCTCTACAGGAACCGATGAAAATGCTATCCTGATACAGGATGGGGCAAAAGTGGTATTAAATGATATTATTTTAGAAAGAACTTCACAGGACAGTACCGGCGGGGATAATTCCAGCTTTTACGGTGTTGGTGCAGGTCTGTTGGTTACGGATGGAACTGCCTATGTTAACGGAGGAACCTTTACAACGGATGCAGCAGGAGGAGCAGGAATATTTTCTTATGGAGACGGTATTGCTTACATTGCAGATTCCATTATTAAAACTTCGGCAGATACTTCCGGAGGCATTCATGTAGCGGGAGGCGGTACCCTGTATGCATGGGACCTGGACGTGGAAACTGACGGCGGTTCCTCAGCAGCAGTCCGCAGTGACCGGGGAAGCGGAACCATGATAGTAGATGGCGGAAGCTATACATCCAGCGGAAGCGGTTCACCTGCAGTATACTGTACGGCAGATATTGCTATTAATGATGCAGAGTTGACAGCAACCGGGTCGGAAGCAGTTTGTATTGAAGGGTTAAATTCATTAAGATTGTTCAATTCCAACCTTACAGGAAACATGCCTGAAAATGAGCAGAATGACTGTATCTGGACCATTATCTTATATCAGAGTATGTCAGGTGATTCAGAAATAGGAAATTCTACTTTTGAAATGACCGGAGGGTCCGTTACCAGTCAAAACGGCGGATTATTCTATACTACCAATACTGAATGTACCATTACGCTGAAGGATGTGGATATTAATTATTCTGACAGTAATGATTTTTTCCTCCAGTGTACCGGAAATACCAATGCCAGAGGCTGGGGAAGCAGCGGAAGCAATGGCTCTGACTGTGTGTTTACTGCTATCAGTCAGGATATGACAGGAGATGTGATTTGGGATACCGTCAGTAATCTGGATTTCTACATGACATCGGGAAGCACCCTGACCGGAGCATTCGTAAACGACGAAACCTATGCAGGCAACGGAGGAGACGGCTATGCCAGTCTTTATATCAGCAGTGACTCCACATGGGTAGTAACGAAAGACAGTAACGTAAGCAATCTGTATAGTGAAGGAACCATCGTGGATGAATCCGGAAAAACAGTAAGCATTGTAGGAGAAAACGGCACTGTGTATGTAAAAGGAACCGGGGATATTACAATAACAGTTGGTCAGTATTCTGACTCGGTTGATTTATCCGGAGCAGCCTCCGTATCAGAGTATAGTGACTACGCTGTGGAAAAACCGGAAGAACTTTCATAATTTAAATATTTTCCCTGGAAAGACTATTTAATACTTATCTGACTTCGGTAGGGGCCAATGCCTGTTTGCCTCTGAATCTGCCCCCACTACGGAGGGCAGGATAGATGAGCGGGATACGGTGCCCCTTAGGGAGTTCGGAGAATTACTGAAACAGGAATTCGGAAAAAGTATTCCTGCCAAAGTGGAGAAGCTTAACTCTCCGTATCCGACTCCGGCTAAATATTCCATTACGTTTGACGAACCCGGGAATGATTTTAAGTATATCATCCTGCGGGAAGATATTGCTCAAGGGCAGAAAGTGGAAAGCTTCCGGATTGAGGCGGAGGCAGAAGAAGGAAATCGCTATCCTTTTTACCAGGGAACCGTAATCGGTAACCATAAGATATGCAGGCCATGGGAGCCTTTTACGGGACAGAATCCGCTTACAAAGAATATTGCTTACAGGACAAAAAGGCTGATTGTCCATGTGACTTCTGCGAGAGATGAGGTAATGATGAAAGAGATTAAGGTTTATTAAGCGTAATGAGTTAGCGGCAGAAGCATATTAATTAATAGTGTATTTTAAGAAAGAGGGCTGGTTCCAGCCCTCTTTTTTAGCGTAATTTACATTAATAAAACTAAAGGATTATTTTAAATACTCTTGTTATCGTTGGAATCAGCATCTCGGAGCCATCACCCGGAACGTTCCTCCTCACATCATACAGATTACTAATGAGTTGTTTTTGTATAATTTGACTAATTTCGACCTCTCATATTTGTGCAAATCCTTCATATGTTTATACTTGCGTTAAATTAACTGCTGTGATATTATAATCAAGTAATTATATACAAACATCATTCGTATATACGAACAACATAACAGGAGGGTTTATTATGAAAATGAAAAGCATGTCGCTGCTGCTGGTTGTAATACTTTTATTCAGTGTTATAGTAAGCGGGTGTAACAAAAAAAGTGAAGGGACTGAAACTCAGAATGAGTCAGCCTCAGGAGAAACCGGAGGAACCGAAAATTCCGGAGGAAAGAAACAAAAAATAACTGTTTGGGCATGGGACGATAATTTCAATGTTGCCGTTATGAAAAAAGCAGGAGAATATTACAAATCTTTAAAACCGGATGCGGATATTGAACTTGAGGTGGTTTCAAATTCCAAAGAAGATATTTATAAAAAGCTACAGGTCGGTCTGGCCTCCGGAGGAAAGAGCCTGCCGGATATCTGCTTAATTGAAGATTACAGCATATATCAATATTTAAATGCATACTCTACTTATTTTTATCCGCTTAATGATGACATGGATTACAGTCAGTTTTCCCCGTATAAAACAGAGGCCATGACCTTTAAAGGGAAAGCATACGGCGTACCTTTTGATGCCGGAGTTACTGCAACTTTCTACCGAAGCGATTATCTGACTCAGGCTGGTTTTACTGCCGACGATATGAATGACATTACCTGGGACAGATTTATTGAAATAGGAAAAGAGGTTGAAGCTAAGACCGGCGTTAAGATGACCGTGGCCAACGGAACGAATTACTCTTCCTTATTCAGGACAATGATGCAGTCGGCAGGGGCCTGGTACTGCGATGCCGAAGGGGAACTCACAATTACCAATAACGCAGTTTTAAAAGAAGCTCTGGAAACCATAAAGAAAATGCGGGATGAGGGAGTAATTTTAGAGTGTGCGGACGATTCCACACTGGCAGGCGCCATCAATGACGGTACCACTGCTTCCGTAATTAATGCGGCCTGGAGGATTTCTACTGTAAAGGCTGAGCCGGACCAGTCAGGAAAGTGGGCAATTGCCTCAACTCCGCGCCTGAATCATGAAAAATCCGTTAATGCGTCCAATACGGGAGGTTCCAGTTGGTATGTACTGGATAACGGACAGGACAAAGCGCAGATTATTGATTTCTTAAAAACGATTTTTGCCGGAGATAAAGAATTCTATGCCGACATATTGGTTGACCAGGGTGCTCTTGGTACATATCTTCCCGCACAGGAGGGAGATGTTTTTGAAACAGCAGATGAATTCTTCGGCGGACAAAAGGTTTACAAAGACCTTGCCGGCTGGCTGCCTGAGATACCTGCAGTAAATTACGGACAAAATGTTTCGGAAGCAAATACTGCGGTTAATTCGGCCTTATTCAATTACCTGCAGGGAGATATTGATGTGGATACTGCTCTGAAGCAGGCAGAAGACCAATTAAAGAACCAGATACAGTAGTGTAAGCAGGGGGCTGTTGCAACAGCCCCAGTGCTCTAATGTAACTCCTTAATCTTTACTCTGCACGAAGAATAATTGTTTAATTGCAAGGCGGAGAAAGGGCTGTAGTGGTACCTGCTGCAACTGATGACAAAACGCAGCGGTTGGGCAATCAGCAAGCACAAAGTAAAGTTTTAAGGGTTACAGAGTACCAGCTTATAGCAGAAAGGGAGAGGACAGACATGAAGCGAAAGAATAGAACCGTTAATTATAATAAATACGGTTGGTTCTTCATCTCATTTGCCATGTTGGCATTTGTGGTATTTACCCTATATCCGATGTTAGGCTCCTTAAGTTTAGCTCTTAAAGTCTTAAAAGAAGGTGAGTATGTCTTTGGGGGACTGACAAATATCAAGAGGTTGTTAGGTGACAGAATCTTCCACAGAAGTATTGGGAACACCTTTCTATTTTTAATTGTGCAGGCGCCGTTGATGCTTGTGCTTGCTTTAATTTATGCCAATATTTTAAATGCACCTAAGCTGCGTTTCAGAACATTTTACCGTACGGCATTATTTGTACCATGCGTAACTTCCCTGGTTGCCTATTCCGTATTATTTAAACTGATGTTTGCAAACGACGGAATTGTTAATTATATTCTCATGTCTTTAAATATCATAGGACAGCCCATATTTTTTCTGAATGACCCGTTCTGGGCAAGAGTTGTTATAATCATAGCCCTGACCTGGAGATGGACCGGATATAATATGATGTTTTATCTGGCCGCCCTGCAGAATATACCGGCAGAAACCTATGAAGCCGCCAAGGTGGACGGTGCAGGAAGTATTCAGACCTTTTTTAAGATAACGGTGCCGCAGCTTAAGCCGATTATTTTACTGACTATGATTATGACTACAAACGGTACGCTGCAGCTATTTGACGAACCCATGAATATTACCGGAGGCGGACCGGCCGAAATGACTATGACCATGTCCCAGTATATATATAATACGGCTTTTGTATATTCCCCAAGTTTCGGTTATTCCGTTATCCTGTCCTATGTGATAGTAATTCTGGTGGCAATTCTGGCATTTGTCCAGTTCCGGGTAACGAAGGAGGATTAATATGAAAAAAATTAAATTATTTTTAAAACACGCTTTTTTAATGACCTCTTCCATTATCTGCTTATTCCCGTTTTACTGGATGATTGTAGGTGCCACGAATCAGTCTCAGGATATAACGAAAGGCAGGCTGTGGTTCGGAAAAGAGTTCCTGAATAATTTAAATGCGGTTCAGGTTAATGCGGATATATTCCAGTCGATTAAGAATACGGCCTTTATTACCTTTATACAGGTTCCCCTGGCACTTTTAATCTGTTCCATGGCCGGCTACGGGTTTGAAAAATATCAAAGCAAAATCCGTAATAAACTATTTAATGTTTTCTTGCTTACCATGATGATTCCCTTTGCTGCCATAATGATTCCGCTATTTAATTTAATGTTTGATGCAAGTTTAATTGATACAAAAATCAGTGTAATCGTTGCGGCGCTGGCGAATACCTTTCTTATCTTTTTCTTCCGTCAGAGCTTTAAAGCATTTCCCGATGAAATTATGGAGGCCGCAAGAATTGACGGGGCCGGTGAGCTGAAGATTTTCTTTAAGATTGCCATGCCGCCCATGCGTTCAACATTTGCCGCAGGGTTTATTTATGCTTTTATGAAGGAATGGAATAATTACCTGTGGCCATTATTAACTTTGCAGTCCACGGATAATAAAACACTGACCTTATTCATTTCAGGCCTTTCCTCCGCTTATTATGTTGATTACGGACAGGTCCTGGTGTCTGTGGTAATAGCTACAATACCGACTATTATAATATTTATGACGATGCAGAAACACTTTGTAGCCGGTATCCTGGGAGCCAGCAAATAAAAAAGGAGAGAACAGAAAATGGGAAAAGAATATTATTTAGATACACAGGGCGGAGAACCGAAGATATACCAGTGCCCTACCATTTACAGCGGAAGCAGTCCGGATGGGGATACGATTAATTTTACCAATTACTATATGGAATATAACAAAAAACCTTACTATGCAATTTCCGGTGAAATGCATTTTTCCAGAATTGAAGAAAGATTTTGGGAAGATGAAATCATTAAAATGAAAATGGCCGGAATTACCATGATTTCCACCTATTTGTTCTGGATTCACCATGAAGAAGAAAAGGGTATTTTTGACTGGAGCGGGAATAAAAACCTTAGGAAGTTCGTAGAATTATGTAAAAAGCAGGGAATTTTTTTGATTATCCGGATTGGACCTTTCTCCCATGGGGAATGCAGAAACGGCGGTTTTCCGGATTGGATGTTTGGAGCGCCCTATGATGTACGGAGCAATGATGAGGAATATATTTATTACGTACAAAGATATTTTGATGAAATCGGGAAACAGGTCAAAGGCCTTTTGTTTAAGGACGGAGGACCAATCGTAAGCACCCAGATTGAAAATGAATATGAACATGCCTCATCCCCCTGGGAAATGACAACCGAAAACAGCGGCGAATGGACCCCCAGCGGTAATGAAGGCGCGTCCCATATGGAGTTATTGAAGAAAATTGCAATCGGGTCAGGCCTGGTAACACCGCTTTACAGTACGACCGCCTGGGGCGGTGCCTGTGCGCCGGTGGATGTGGTATTGCCCCTCTGGGGAGGCTATGCGTATTGGCCCTGGATTTTTTACGGAGATGATATCAAAGAACATCCGGCTACGACGGAGTATATATACAAAGATTTTCATAATAACCGCGCACCCAAATATTATAATTTTGACCCGGAATATGCACCCGAAGACTATCCCTTTGTCTGCTGTGAAATGGGCGGCGGTATGGCTAATTATTACCGTTACCGTTTTATGCTTCCCTTTGAAAGCGTAGAGGCCATGGCAAATATTAAGGCTGCCAGCGGCTGTAATTTTCTGGGCTATTATATGTTCCACGGAGGAAGCAATCCAAAAGGTAAGAAGGTTCCTTATCTGAATGAGTGTGCACTCCCTAAAATTTCTTATGATTATCAAGCCGCACTTGGAGAATTCGGCCAGATTCGGCCTTCCTATAAAAGAGTAAAACGACTTCATTATTTTTACAAAAGATTTGAAGAACAATTATGCAATATGAAGACATTCCTCCCGGAAGAGGCTGCCGGTATGGAGCCTTTAGATGTAAAAACGCTGAGGTATTGTTTAAGGGCAAATAAAAAGGCAGGATTTTTGTTTATTAATAATTTTCAGGACCATGTGGAGATGTCGGCTCAGAAAGATTTTTCCCTGCAGCTGAAAATGGGCAACGGCAGTCTGCGCATACCCGAAAAAGGCGGCATATCGTTGAAAAAGGGAGAAAGCTGCATCCTGCCTGTTAATTTGGATCTGGGGGGAATTCTTTTAGAATATGCAACGGCCCAGTTAATTACTGAAATTACCTGTGAGGATATACCTCACTACTTTTTCTTTGCTCCCGAATTGATGAAGACGGAATTCAAACTGGAAGGAATGGAAACTCTGCGGGTGGATTCTTCTAAAACATCTAAGACAATCATTAAAACAAAGGACGGCAAAGAGATTGCACTATGTGTTTTAACAAGAGAAGACAGCCTGAAATTATGGGAAGTAAAAAGGCCCGAAGGAAATATGCTGATTTTATCCGACGACACCATACTGGAGGATGCGGGAAAAATCCGCATTGAAAGTATCGGGAAAGAATCCGGAAGCCTTGGAATCTTTCCCCCCAGAGATTCTAAAGTACATGTAAACGGCGTTTCCTGTGACATCACTGGCAAAACGGATTTATTCACTTTTTATCAGGTGCCCTACGGTAAAAGCCAGGTGCGGTTAAACTGGGAGGATGTCAGCTCAAAAGAAAAACAAAGCAGCGGAGAGCTAAAAAGACCTGTAATCGGCAGCCCGATTACTTCTACGAAAATAATCAATGCAAGGGCCAAATTGAGTATAAAGCCGGAATCCTTCCTCAATTGCAAACAGATACTGGTACAGGTGGATTATCTGGGAGATATCGGTTATGCCTATGTGGACGGAGTATTGGTAAATGATAATTTCTGCAACGGTGCCACGTGGGAATTCGGCATTAAGGCATATGAAAAGGAAATACTGGAGAAAGGCATTTATATTTACATATCGCCTCAAAGACGGGGAAGCCGTGTGAACAGTGATTCCGCAATGGCAGCCCGTTATGAGACTTATGACGAAGCAATGGCGAAGATTTATGAAATTAAAGCCGTACCGGTATTTGACTGTCTGACGGATTTATAGTTTAATATTATTTAAAATATTATAATAAGGGAAGGTGATAATATGAAAATTACAAAGATGGAGTTATTTAAAGTACCCCCAAGATGGCTGTTCTTAAAAATAACTACCGATGAAGGGTATGAAGGCTGGGGCGAACCGATTGTTGAAGGACGGGCGGATACCGTGAAAGCGGCCGTGCAGGAACTAAGTACTTATCTCATCGGAGCCGACCCGGGTAAAATTGAAGATATCTGGCAGGTATTATACCGTTCCGGGTTTTACAGAGGCGGCCCGATTCTGACTTCAGCAATCTCCGGTATTGAACAGGCACTTTGGGACATTAAGGGAAAATACTACAATGCACCGGTATATGAGCTGCTTGGAGGCGCCTGCAGAGACCGTATTAAGGTCTATTCCTGGATTGGAGGGGAAAAGCCCGAAGAGGTAGCGGCAGCCGCAAGGGAAAAGCAATGCCAGGGCTTTACCGCAATTAAAATGAATGCTACGGGAGAACTTAATTATATTGATGATTTCAGCAAGGTCAGAGGTGTTGTTGAACGGGTTGAAAGTATCCGGCAGGCCTGCGGCGAAGATTTTGGGATTGCCGTGGATTTTCACGGAAGAGTGCATAAAGCTATGGCAAAAATCCTGGTTCAGGAATTAGATAGATATCATCTGATGTTTATTGAAGAGCCTGTACTTTGCGAGAATTACGAAGCATTTAAAGAAATAGCGGCTTATACCTCGGCACCCATTGCAACGGGAGAGAGACTGTTTACCAGATGGGATTTTAAGAAGATTTTCGAACAGGGAGTTGTTAATATCATCCAGCCGGATTTGTCCCATGCGGGAGGAATTTTAGAGTGTAAGAAAATTGCGGCTATGGCCGAGGCTTATGATATGGCAGTCGCACCGCACTGCCCTCTTGGTCCCATTGCCCTGGCTTCCTGTATTCAACTGGATGCCTGCACACCCAATGCAATTATTCAGGAGCAAAGCCTGGGAATTCATTATAACAAAGGGAATGATTTACTGGAATATCTGAAAAATCCCGGAGTATTTGAGTATAAGGACGGGTATGTAAGTCTGCCGGATAAGCCGGGTCTTGGTATTGAAATTGATGAATACAGAGTCCGGGAATTAGATAAGGTTGGTCATGATTGGAAAAATCTCGTATGGAGAAATCAGGATGGCACGGTAGCGGAATGGTAGCCGTAAAGTAAAGGATGATAAAGTTGAAGGAATATAATCTTATAATTGACGGAGGAACCACGAATACCCGATTTACCCTGTTAGACCAGGACAAACCGGTTTTACGGACAGAGTGCAGGGTAGGAGCGGTCAATGCAAACTCATCCTCTGCAAATGAACAATTAAAAAAAGCTGTGATAAATAAAATAAATGAACTGGAAGAGCAGAATAATTGTATAATTACGGAAATATTTGCTTCCGGCATGATAACTTCCAATGCCGGACTGTATGAACTGCCCCACCTGGAAGCACCGGTCTCCTTTTTGGACCTGGCCGAAGGCGTACAGGTGCGGAAATTACCGGGGTTCAGCGAAAGAGCATTGTTTCATTTTATTCCCGGTATCATATTTCATAACCAGCCCCGGTTTGGTATTGATATGCTGCGCGGGGAAGAGGTGGAAATAATAGGAGCCCTGAAACCGGAAGATAAGGATAAGTCCATTCTGTTTCTGCATTTTGGTTCCCATAATAAGTTAATGTATTATACCGAAGGCATGATACAAAATGCCGTTACCACCATTGGCGGTGAACTTTTTTGGACAATTATAACAGATACGATTATAAAAAGTTCCGTCGGCAGGATGAAAGAATCCTTTACCCTTGATGAGGATTATGTTAAAATAGGCTTTAAAGAGACGAAAGAAAATAATATATCCAGGTCGGTGTTTCAGGCAAGAATCCATCATGTGGTTAACCAGGCCGGTCCGAAGCAGGTAATATCTTATATCTGCGGAGCCGTAATGAATATCGACCTGCAGGCCTTTGCTCCGCTGTTAAATCAAAGAGCCGATAAATATATTATATATGGGAGAGAAATCTTTATTGAAGCTTTTAACATATGTCTTCCGCTGCTGGAAAACGGAACCTTCCAAAACAAGATGGAAGTGATTTCTTATGAAGAGAGTGAATGGTTAAGTGTAAAGGGAGTTCAGGTGATTCGGAACAGATATAAATCGTTACATACCGGTTCAGAGAATGTATGAAAAAACTTTCACTCTGAAAGAACCCGCAAGGGGGGCTTCTTTCCTAAGATTTTGTGCCGCTGCCGGCGGCGGAATGAGAGGTTAATATGTTAGAAAAAGATTTTTTATCTACCAGGGTTATCGCAATCTCAAGAGGAATTTCCGGGCCATCTCTGGAGAAACTGATTCAGGCACTGGAGGCCGGCGGTATCCGATTGGCTGAAGTAACTTTGAATTCTCCGGATGCTTTAAATTCCATTTACCGGTTAAGGCAAAAGTTCGGAAAAAGCATTCACATCGGAGCCGGAACCGTTTTAAACCTGAATGCGGCCAAAGAAGCAGTTGGCGCAGGGGCGGAATTTATAGTTACTCCCAATATAGACAGAGAAGTGATTGAGTATTGCGTATCCAAAAATATATTAATAGTACCGGGAGCACTTACGCCCAGTGAAATTATGGAAGCCATCAAATACGGCAGCAGGTATGTCAAGATGTTTCCCATAAAAACCATGGGAGCGGAGTATCTGAAAGATGTACTGTCTTCTTTAAGTGAAGCTAAAATCGTTGCGGTGGGAGGAATTAATACCGCAAACGCCGCGGATTTTATTGCAAACGGCGCCGTCGGACTGGGAGTCGGCGGTAATCTTTGCAGAATCCCGGAGGATGGGGATTACGGAAAAATATCCGCTTATGCAAAAGAGCTTCTTGCAATATGCCGGCCGCATAAATAACATAAATTGGGGTACAGAAATGGGGAAGAATAATGGGATATACGGAACATAGATCCACGGCACGGGTTCTGTCAATATTACAGCAGGTAGCCGGTAATCATGAGGGATATACCCTTTCTAAATTGGCGGAATTATTGGAAGCACCAAAGGGAAGTATTTTTCCCATGCTTCAGACCCTGAAGGAATACCGCTTTTTGTCCTATGACGAAAGGACGGGACTGTATCAGATTGGTCCCATGGCCTTTCAGGTAGGCATGGCATTTGTTAATTATGGTGATAATTTAAAATTTATAGATATGAAGCTTTCCCAGATTGTGGAAAGCTGTTTGGAAACCGCCCATTTTGGAGTACTGGATAGCGGAAATGTGGTTTATTTGTTAAAAAAAGATTCTCCCCAGGCAATCCGTATGATTTCTACTGTCGGTAAAACTTTGCCGGCTTACGGAACAGGTATCGGCAAGGCATTGCTTATGGACCATTCTCTGGAAGAACTAAAGGAAATATACCCGGAAGGCTTGAAAAAGCTCACTTATAATACGATTGTCGATTTTAATGTGCTGGAAGATGAATTGAAAAGTTTCCGTAAGGATGACGTGGCCTATGAATATGAAGAATCCAATAAGGATGTTCAATGCGTCGCTGCGGCAATCCGGAAGGATTCCAAGATCGTAGCCGCAGTCAGCGTAGCGATACCGATTTTCCGGTGTGATGAAGAAAAGATAAAAAATATACGGAATATACTGTTGGAAGCCAAAAAAGAATTGGAAGAGTATATTGCCAGGAGTAATTATATATTTCATTGATTTTTGTATGGGACAGTTACACAAAAGTTAATTTACTAAACTTGTGTCTAAAAATATGGTTTATATTCCTTAAATTTTGCAGTCGCGAGGGTGAGGCTCTAAGCCATTCGCGCTTACTTTTCACAAAATATCTAAGAAATATAAACCATATTCTTCCCCAAAGGAATTATATTTAATTTTGCAGCAGCCTACTGTTCCAAGCAAGGCTGTCTTTCAGATAATCTGCAATCCGTCTATGTTAAGCGTCAGGGACTGATTTAACAGCATAAGCGTCCAACAAATTCCATTTATCAAATTGTTCTTCGCTATACATTCCTACACCAATAGGGTGGGCAATAAAGTTAATATTTGTATTTACCCTCTTTAAATCTCTGACGCCTTTAAGAATCTCCATACACAATAAATATCCGATCTCCATATTATAAAAATTTACAGTCAAAGGAGTATATAACTCCTCTATCTCAGCAGGGGGAGTTTTTGCTCTGTCTAAAATGATATCTCCCTGATTGCTGATGATAACTGCCCTGTCCTTATTCTCTTTTCTATATGAAGTAATTATGATAGTATGATTTTCCTTTGCCAGGATACGGGCATTGAGTACTTCCTTTTCACTTGTTAAATATCCTTCCGGATAAAGTACAATATCAATATACGGATTCGTTTTTATTTCATATTCAAGCTGAGTGATTCCATTTTCGTGTTTAGGCTGTCCTATAAGAACTTTCATTGTATCTCCTTCTGACGCTTGTATGTAATAACAATGATAAATTGGATTTATTTTATAGCTATTTTGTATTATTCCAGCCTTTTTAGCACTCCAAGACAGGGTGTGAAATATATAATATAATTTTTATATTCCGCAAAGGTTCCGTATTTATTATTATATGCCTCCAGGGCATCCTTTAAATAATCCTCGGTAATGTCCAGATAGTCAGCCATCGTATAAAGACTGGTGCATCCGGCTTCATAGCACTTTATAATCCCTTCCAGGCCTACCTGGATATCATAAGAAACCAAACGGGCACGGTGTTCCTGTTTTCTGTTATTGTCATTTTTCTGATCCAGTATATCACCGACAGAGGTCAGATGATGGCCGATTTCTTCTGCAAGGACACACCCTTTTTCTTTGCTGGTCAGATTTTTGTCAATAGCAATACAGCCGTCCGCATATAGCCCCTTCAGACCCTTCACTTCGTATAAATCCATCTCTTTTACAAACAGTTTATCGTGCTGCTTCTGTAAGTCTTCGTATGTCATTTACCTCTCCCCTTTATTGACCCCTGTTTTTATTATTTCTAGCTGCCAGCAGCAGTTGTTTATATTCTTCAATCTTGGATAATTCTTCTTCGGTCCAGTTTTCATTATCTTCTTTATGGGCTGCGACAGTTGGTATGGGCTGTGCTTCTTCCCATCCCATAAGATATGCGGGAGAGCAGTTGAAAATTTTTGCCAGCTTAACAATGGTTTCATGCTTGATATTTTTAATTTCTCCGCTTTCATACCGCTGCATGGTAGCTTCTTTTACCCCCAATTGGTTTGCTACTTCCAATAAAGTCATTCCTGTTAATAACCTTCTCTCCTTAATCCTTTCCTGTAAAACAGACATAAACACCGGCTCCTGATCCGTAAATTTAGGTTTTTTATAAGGAAAACCCATAAACCGTTCATTACCATTATATTGAATAACAAAAATGGAGTGTTACATATTTAATATAACATTAACTTTCGTAGAATGCAACATTTTTTAAAAAAAATTAAAAAACTTACGTAATAAGTATTGACAAAAGAACAAAACTGTAGTATTATTAACTTACTCGATACGTAAGAAAGCAAAAATAAAACTATTATAGTGGTTATAATAGAAATTACCAAAATAGTTACTGTTACGGAGTATCGGGGAAAATTTGAAAATATTAATTCAAAACTGCAAATATTTCTATAAACAGGAAAAAATTTATTAATTGAAATAGTAACGGGTTTTGACTATCAGCCATCTTTTTATTTGATAAAATTTTTTTCAAATTTCCTACCGGATAAAAAGCTTTCCAGGTGTGTTTGAAAAATGCTTGTGCGGGGCATTCAGTATGATGCAGTGATTTTTTTAAACACGTTTCAGGAAGGATGTGCATATTACATCGGAGGAAGCCCGTCACGGGAGTGACAGTACGCCAGTGCCAGAATCTGGCAAGCTGGACTCTTATGCAGTTATGGAAATTTTAATTTCGGTTTACCGATTCTAAGTACCGGTTAATCGAAGAGTTTGAAAGGGAAAGCAGGAGAATTTTTTTTACATTAAAACTTACGCAATAAGTAAGAGTTAAAAATGTGTTTTACGTGTTACAGAAGGGAAAGGATGCCATATCGGGGCAGGGGGATAAACGGTCAGAATTTAGCTTAGGGCGGGCAGCAGACTGTTATATATCGAAAATTCAGCTTAAACCGGGAAACTTTCAGGATAGAATTAAATATTTTCAAATCACCGTCATTTTGGTATTTCTGACGTTAACTATAAAGGCAGATAGCTTGGACTGAACCAAGTAAAACAATGTATTGGAAAGGGAGGAGTGTATGAAGAAGGAACAATTGATAAAATCAGGCTTTACGGAAGATATGGCGCAAAAGGTCATGGATATTTTAAGGGAAGAATTAAAGAGCTTTATACCCAAGGCCAGATTTGACCAGGTAAATGAAGCAAAAAAAGAATTGGAAAAAAAGCTGGCCTGTTTAGAGATTCAAATTGCAGAACATAAGTATGGGAAATTTACATATCAGGAGCTTGAGAACATTATAAAGGATTTATGGAAAGCCAATGCTGCCATACGGGCGGAACAGGAAGCAAAAATCAAGGATATCCTGATTCAGTCGGCCATCCGGTCAAGGCTTTCCCGGATTAAGTATGCGGACCTTCTGATGAGTAAATTTGACAAATCCAGGCTGACTATTGCTTCTGACGGTACCGTATCCGGCATTGATGAGCAATTGGAAGAAATGAAAACATCTTATGAGGGGTTATTCCGCGCATAACGGATGGAGGAGAGGCTGAAGCAGTACGTATCTTCAGGCAAACAGGGCATGTCATGGGAATTAAGGTCAATACAGATGGAAAGGAGTGGGAGGTCATGGCAGATAGTATAAAAGAAGCAATTGTTAACAGGCTTGGGGAGCTATATCCGGGATATACCGTATATGATGAAGATATACCCGGGGAATATGAGAAACCGTCATTTTTGATTAATGTGAAAAGTCAGAGTCTTACGAATCTGCTCCAGGGTAAACTAAAGAACCAGCTTACCTTTGATATTTCATATTACGGCAACACGGCTGAAACAATAAAAAAGGATTGTTTCGCCGCTGGACAGGCCCTGCTGGCAGGGTTTGACCTTATAAACGGTTACCGTATCAAGAATAAGAAGGCGGAAACCATTGATAATGTACTGCATTTCACCTTTGATATCCAGTATACCGTAAGGAAAGAAGAGACATTTATCAAGATGCAGAAACAGGAAATGAACACGAATTTATAAAGGAGGATTATCATGGCAGGAACATGGAACAATCAAAACAAAATTTTACCGGGTGCATATATTAACTTTTTAACAAATGCCCCTTTATCCATCACACCGGGGGAACGGGGAACCGTACTTTTGCTTCAGGAGATGAGTACCGGAGAAACCGGTGATTTGTATACGGTTACCGCAATTGAAAATACATACCCGGACGGAGTAACGGCTGAGGATACCTACCTGGCGGCGGAAGCCTTAAAAGGAGCCCGCACCGTCAAGGTATATAATCTGGGAACCGCCCATAGCGGGGAAACAGTGGAAGCAGCTCTGGCAGCAATTAAAACCGTTGAGTTTGACGTGTTGGCGTATCCCTATGACGGGACAGGATTTGAGGCTAAGGCAGTTATTGCGGCCTGGATTAAGGCAATGACAGATACCGAAGGCAAGGGAATCCAGGGGGTATTTGCAAACTATCGGGGTGATTATGAGGGTATTATTAACGTAACCCAGGGAGTTAAATTGTCCGACGGAACAGTTCTGACACCGGCAGAAACCACAGCCTGGGTTGCAGGCATTACGGCCGGTGCCAATGTAAACCAGTCCAACACGGGTAAAAAGTACCAGGGAGCTATTGATGTGGTACCCCGTAAGACGAAAGCGGAAATGGAAGCCGCCATTACAGCGGGAGAGTTCATTTTCAAGGCAGACAGTGCCCAGAACGTTACGGCTGTATATGATATTAACTCCCTGACCACCGCAACGGAATCAAAAGGGAAACCTTTTGCCAAAAACAGGGTAATCCGTACTCTTTACGGCATTAATAATGATATTACGGAAATATTTGAATCCAATTTTGTGGGCCGCCTTGATAATAATGAGGATGGCAGAGCCCAATTAAGGGCAACCGTTGTGGAGTATTTTAATGAACTTCAGAGACTGGGTGCCATAAAGGATTTTACGGCTGAGGATGTTGCCATTACCCAGGGTACGGATTCCGATGCCGTAGTGATTGAAAGTTATATCAAACCCGTAGACAGCATTGAAAAAATGTATATCACAGTGAAATTATCCTAAGGAGGAAAAGAGAATATGGCAGATAATTATGTAAGATTAGCGGATACGATTTCCTCAAAAGAGGGAAAAGCCTTTATTACCATTAACGGAGAGGTAAGGGATTTATTTGAGATATCCAGTTTAAAGGCGCAGATAGATTTAACCGTACAGGCCAGAAGAATGCTTGGGCACCGTATGACCCAGCACAAGGTAGTGGGAGCGGAAGGAACCGGAAGTATGACCATGTATTTCATGAATTCCGATATGCTAAAACTTGCCCTTACATATCTCAAGGGTGGCGATTTTGGAGATATCACTATCCGGGTATTGAATGAAGACCCGCAGTCCACAATCGGCAAGCAGGAAGTAACTTTAAGCAACGTATTGTTAAAAACCATACCGGTCTCTACTTTAGACGACCAATCCGATGATCCCATTACCATAGATACGGATTTCACCTTTGACAGTATGGACAGCTTAAGCTATTTTGATGTGCCTGAGAATTATAAGAATGCGTAATCTGATATAGATACAGGCAGATTTTACAGGCCTGACAGGAATATTGATTGCATACCCAAAAGATAAGTGGACGGGTCTCTGTCATAAGACTGGGAGATAAATTCAGGGCAATTTGCCTCTTATTAAGATAAAATACAGACTAATTTATTACCGCATATTATATTTGCCAGGCCTGTAGATTCCATGACATTGGTATTGATAAAAATTATGAAGAAATTTATAAATCGAAAGGAGAACTGATATGAGTTCATTAAAAGCTTTTTTAAATCCGGTACAAGTAGAAAATCAGGAAATTGTCGTTTCCAACCGCTTCATGGAAGAGGGCAAACCGGTTCCGTTTATTATCCGCCCCATTACCCAAAAGGAAAACGAGCAGCTGATTAAGAAATATACCAGAAAAGATAAGAAGGGAACGGAAACCTTTAACCGTACGGAGTACGTACAGGCACTGACGGCAAGCGCCGTGGTATTTCCGAATCTGTCTGATGCCAAGCTCCAGGAAAAATATGGTCTGGGTGAAACGGAATCACTTAAAAACATGCTTCTGGTAGGGGAATATGCCACCTTAGCCCAGGCAGTCCAGTCTTTAAGCGGCCTGGATACCGACATCAACGAAGACATTGAAGAAGCAAAAAACGAATAAAGCAAGGTGATGCAGAGTTTAATCTTGCCCACTTTGCACTTCAGAAACTGCATATCCTTCCTTCCGTACTGGATGCCATGAGCCAGAGAGAAAAGGCCTTCATTTACGCCAGCATCTCCGTACGGGTAGAGGAAGAGAAAAGGCAGGCAGATAAATTAAAGACGAAAGGAGGCAGAAGAAGGTAATGGCAGATATAAGTGCGGCGTTAAGTTTATTTACGGATTTTACAAGTAAAACGGATTCACTAACTAAAACTATTGATCAAGTAAAAAAAATAAATAAAATTGCTGAAGAGGTAGCAAAGCAGTTTCAAAAAGTTGTAAGTGTGGTAGAAAGCTATGTTCAATTAGACGCGAAATTAGGGTTAATGACAGATAGCCTGGAAGAACATTCCAAATTGCAGGATATGATAGTTTCGTCGGCAAATAAAGCTCGTAGTTCTTACGCTGATATGGTCAATATTGTGACTAAACTTGGTTTATCTACGGGTAATTTATTCAGTTCCAATCAGGAAGTAGTCTCTTTTTCTGAATTATTGCAAAAATCACTTGTAGCAAGCGGTACAAGTGATGATAAAAAATCTTTAGTTATACAGCAAATGGCAGATGCGCTTGCCAGCGGTAGTATGGGCAGCAGTGATCTAATATCAATTGCTCAAAATGCACCTGTAATATATGATACTATAGCAAAATTTACAGGAAAATCAGGAAATGAATTATTAGCTATGGCGGCAAAAGGTGATTTAACAGCAAAAGTAATAAAAGATTCCATGTTTGGGATGCAGGAAGAAATTGAAAACCAATTATCACAGATGCCATTAACATTTTCGGATATAATGAATAATGTAAAGAATGCAGGAACGGATGCATTTGGCAACCTTTTTATTGCTATTAATGACTTATTGACCAGTCCAGATTTAATAAATTTTTTTAACACAATAGTAAATGTTATTTATTTTTTAGGTGATGCTATTGATAATGTTATAGACGTTTTAACCACATATTGGCCGGTCATTGAATCAATACTAATGGCTATTGGTGTCTTATTACTGGTTAACGTAATTGGTTATTTAATTGCAGCTATACCTTTGTTATTAGGGCATTTAGCTTTGTTATGGGCAACCAATGCTCCGCTTGTGGCTTTAATCATAACGATTGCTGCAGCCATATATTTACTACGGACTATGGGTGAAGAGACAATGGCATTCATTGGTGGTGTCTTTGGCTTTATTATATCTTTCCTTATCAATGTAATTTTTGCGATATCACAACTAATATTTGGACTAATAGAATTTGTAGTAAATTTAATGTTTGCGTTTGCTAATTTTATTGATAATATTTTTAACGATCCGATTGGGACTATTATCCGTTTGTTTTTCGATTTAGCCGATATAGTTCTAAATGTTCTGGAAAAAATAGCATCCGCTATAGATTTTATTTTTGGCAGTAATTTTGCTGATACAATTAAGGGTTGGCGTGCTGAATTACAAGTAACAGCTGATGCGGCAATAAAGGCAGGAAGTAATGGAAACTATGTCAAGAAAAATGAATTGGATATAAATCAGTTATTAAGTGATAATGGTATTACTATGAATAGAAAAAATTATGAAGATGGATGGAATATTGGTCAGGATATTGGAGGAGAGATAGGTAAAAAAATTGAGGGCTTTCTGGGAGGTAATTCAGGTAGCTTAAAAGGAGTTGACACCAATAATAAGAATACTGATAAGACAAAGGATGTTACCGATACTAATAATATTTTACTGAATGATTTGTTTTCTTCAAACAATTTATATGGTGAAAATTGGAATCCAACATTATTAAATAATAAGGAAAACAATTCAGGTTTCGATACTTATGGTTTAGGTTTAACTAATAGTATTAATTCTAATAATACGTCCCTTCCAGCAGAAGGTAAAGGTCCTGGTGGGGGGGGTGAAGTTGATATATCGGATGATGATTTGAATTATTTAAGGGAAATGGCAGAACGGGATTACATTGCCAACATTGCGAATAACTCCCTGGCTCCTAACATTTCTGTTCAATTTGGTGATGTTCACGAAACGGCAGATGTCAATCAGGTGGCAGGTAAGATAAAACAAATCCTGCAGGAGGAAATTGCCATGGTCAGTGAGGGGGTATACTAATGTACGCAGTATTTTTTGAATATGATATAACGACTTACCGATTACCTGTTAATCCGGAAGAAATCAAGGTAACAAGTTCACAAGCTATAAAAAAATTTGAAACCTTAAGCTTGGGTCAAATAGCAATTCCCACCCATATGGAGCTTTCGGGATATAGTTTCGATTGTGAATTACCCAAAGAACAATATAGCTATGTGGAGGCAATGAATAATTTCAAAAATGCTATGGAATATATCAATATATTTCAGAAGTGGAGAAATGACCTTGTACCGGTAAGATTCATTGCTGGCAGGGGTTCTCAGAAAGATGAAATGTATGTAGATTGTATTAATACCCTGGTATTATTTGAAGATATAACCATTACAGAAAAAGCAGGTGAAGAAGGTGATAAATATATTTCCTTTAAATTAATTGAATACAAAGACTTTAAAAGAAGAGTAAAGGAAATGAATGCTACTGGTAAAATTAGTAAAAAGGCAACGGAGGAAAAAAGCCCGAAAAGCAATGGAACATATGTGGTTAAGTCCGGTGACAGTCTTTGGGCAATTGCTAAAAAATACTATGGGGATGGGGCAAAATATACAAAAATATATAATGCCAATAAGGATAATATTAAG
The DNA here is from genome assembly GCA_002294045.1 of Lachnoclostridium sp. UBA903. Taxonomy (GTDB): domain Bacteria; phylum Bacillota; class Clostridia; order Lachnospirales; family Lachnospiraceae; genus Anaerocolumna. Next base: position 48,150 of record DBEP01000069.1, read on the forward strand.
AATCCTTCCCTTATTTATCCCGGACAAAAGCTGGTGATACCATGATGGAATTTATTGTAAAGGTGGATAAGACCTTTTATGAAATCAGTGAGCTGGTGACGAAAATATCTTATAAGGATACCTTGAATGACGGATGCAGCAAGCTGGAATTTTCTTATATTCATAATGAACTTGATATTAAAAACGGCAGCGTGGTAAAGTTCACTTATGAAAATACCAAAATATTTCAGGGATATGTATTTAAAATAAGCCGCAGTAAAGGAAATGAAATCAGTGTTACTGCCTATGACCAGCTAAGATATTGCAAAGCAAAGGATACCCTTGTACTAAAAGAGGACACGGCCGCTACCATAGTCAATAAAATGTGTAACTATTTTAAACTGCAGAAAGGCACCATAGCGGATACGAAGTACATACTGAATACAGGGGTCCAGGATGACAAGACCTGGCTGGATATTATATACTCCGCAATCAGTGACACTTTAGTCAATGCAGGCAAATGGTATGCCCTGCGGGATGAGTTTGGCAGCATAACGCTCAGGGAACTGGGAGAGTTGAGTACGGATTTAGTTTTAGGGGACAACAGTTTTTGTTATGACTATAAATACGGCAGATCCATAGATGATGAATTTTACAATATGATTAAACTGGTTTCCAAGGATGAAGAAGCAAAAACAGTTAATATTGCCGTATCCAAGGATGATGCTTCCATTAACCGCTATGGAGTTTTGCAGTACTATGAAAATGTGGATAAAAAATTCAACTCGGCCCAGGTAAAAGCTAAGGCGGCGAATCTTTTAAAGCTCTACAACAGGGAAAAAGAGACGATTAGCCTGGATTGTCTGGGAGACACAAGCGTAAGGGCAGGGTCAGGCTTTTATTGTAATATAGGAGACATTAATTTTAATAAAAAACTGATTGTAAAAAGTGCATCCCATGACTTTTTGCCATCCCATACCATGAATCTGGAGGTAATGAATGATACAGGAGATTAAAAGAATTGTAGAAAATTATTTAAATAATGCAAAATTGTGCAGTCTTATTCTTGGAACCGTCACATCCGAAGGAATCCAGATTAGTGATAAGCTAACTGTCCCTGATGAATTAATAATCGGTAATTTAAAGCGGAACGTAAATTTGGGAGATAAAGTCCGGCTTATCAGAAATCATGGTGGACAGCAGTATTATATTCTGGAGGTGATAAAGTGATACCGGAGAACAGTATACCCGATGACCTGACCTTTTCTGCAGCAGAGGAACAAAGCAGAACCTATCAATTGTTTGAGGATAAAATCCAGGGATACGTAATGGATTTGCAGGCATTAAAACAGGCTATTTATAAGATACTGAATACGGAAAAATTTGAATATCCCATATATAGTTTTGATTATGGAATAGAATTTAACAGTCTCATAGGGAAGGATCCCACTTATGTAAAACTTGAACTTATACGAAGGATTCGGGAATGTCTTTTAGAGGATGAACGGATAAGCAGCGTGGATAGTTTTGAATTTACCGGGTCTGGGGATGAAATCTATTGCACATTTACGGTTACCAGTATTTATGGGGAAATGCAGATTACAAGGGAGGTGAATTACTAAGTGTTTGAAGAAATGACATATGAAAGTATATTAGAAGACATGTTAAGCCGGGTTACCAGTGATGTGGACAAGCGGGAGGGCAGTATTATATATGATGCGCTGGCTCCCTGTGCCTATCAGCTGGCACAGAATTACTTTAATTTAAGCAACTTTATAGATTTGGTATCGGGAGATACTGCCGTCGGAGAATATCTTGATCGGGTTGTGGCGGACTATGGTATAACCAGAAAACCTGCAACAAAGGCTGTAAGAAAGATTATAACAACCGGTCCGGTACAAATTGGTACCAGGTGGGGCCTGGCCGGAACCGTTTATGTAATAACAAATTACATATCGGATAATACCTATCAGGCAGAGTGTGAACAGACAGGCGAGACGGGCAATTTATACAGCGGGACTCTCGAAAATATAGACAATGTCAGCGGAATTCAGGCAACCATCGGAGAAATTATAACCGCAGGAGAAGAGGAAGAAACGGATGAGAATCTCCGTGCCAGGTTTTATGCCCAGGTCCAATCTTCCGGGACCAGCGGCAATGTGAATGATTACAGGAATTGGGCTCTGGAGGTCCCGGGAGTAGGAGGTGCAAAAGTATATCCTCTCTGGAATGGAAACGGTACGGTGAAAGTTATAATCGTAAACAGCAACATGGCTATTGACAGCAGATTAGAGCAGGCGGTTTATGAGCATATTGAAGCGGTGCGCCCGATAGGCGCGAATGTGACAGTCGAAAGTCCTACCAGCTGGACGGTTAATGTTAATGCCAATGTTGCTTTAGACGGTACAAAGACACTTGCAGAAGTGCAGACAGCTTTTGCAGATAACCTGGCATCGTTTCTGCGGGACATAACTTTTGACACGTACACAATTAGCTACGCAAAAATCGGTAACATGCTTCTGTCAACCGATGGGGTGCTGGATTACGATACCCTGCTTGTTAATGGAGGTTCTAATAACTTAATAATTGGTGATACACAGATACCGATCATTGGCGCTATAACATTGACGGAGGTATGACATGGACTTAATAGATTTATTACCACCGGTGTACGATAATAATACAACGATGAGAGAGTTGCAAGGTATCTTATCTGAAGAAATTCGAAATCTTGCATATAGATTTAATGGAACCTTAGATGAGTGTTTTGTAATTACTGCCTCCGCTCTTTTGAGCCGGTTTGAGAAAATATACGGAATAAAAGTTGATGTTAGCAAGTCTGATGAATACCGGCGTGAGCGCATTAAAGCAAAAATAATCGGTATAGGAGCAGTTACCAAACAGATGATTAAGAATACTGCGGCTGTTTATAGCAATGGTGAAGTTGAATTGATTGAAGATGTCGCAAATTATAGTTTTAAGATTAAATTTGTAGGCACAAAGGGAATGCCGCCCAATATGGCGGATTTAACCCTGACTATCGAAGAAATAAAACCGGCGCATCTGTCCTATACATTTGAATTTGTATACCGGACACATGCAGAGCTATATGCCTATACACATGAGCAGCTGAGCGCCTATACCCACGACCAGCTAAGAGAGGATGACCTGCAGGCAGATACAGCAAGATACCTTACCAGAAATTGGAGTGATACCTACAGTTGGAATGACACTCTTACATGGAAGGAATGATTTTTATATGGAAAATTTAAACAACATGGAAACGTTGCTTAGTATTCGAACAAAAATAAATAATAATTTTACGGAGCTAGATAAAAAAGTGGTAGAAACAAATGATGCATTTAACAAAAAGTTACTTGCTAGCAAAGACGCTTATCTGAAGGAATCCGGCAATTACGGTAGATTATTCACTGATACGTCAGACTTTGTGTACTGGTATGGTTTAATTGAGCACACTACGGAAAACGTACAAACGGGAACAACATCCTTAAAAATATCCGTAGACACAGGAGAAAATGGGACTTCGGCGGCACAGCTCCGCAATCTGAATTGGAATTTGTCTAAGGCAAAGAATCTCTTAATCAGATTTTTCGTGCCCACGCTGACCGGATTAAGTAAATTCCAGTTACGATTTCTGACATCGGATTCGACTGCTTATCTGTACCACGAGGTAACTACCTGGTCAGACATGATGCATCAAGGCTGGAATGAAATATTAATATCGCCGGAAAATCTTATTAGTGTTGGTGGTGCTACAACGGATATTTTAGCGAATGTACTTCATATACAGCTAAGCGTAACAGGTTCTGCCGAAGTGTCAATAACCTTTGATAGCATGTGGATTGACCATATGGAGCCCGCAAATATAATTTTTCAATTTGATGATGCAAGGACCAGTGTATATACAACCGCATTCCCCATAATGAAAAGATATGGTTTTGTTGGGAATATTGGCGTTATCAGCAGCGTTGTTGGTAGCAGCAGCTATATGTCAGAGGCGCAATTAGCAGCGGTATATACTTATGCCTGGGATTTATTTAACCACACAAAAAGTCATCAGGCACTAACTGGTTTCGATGCCGAGGCAATGCGCGAAGAATTGAATACCTGCAGGGAGTGGCTGAATGAAAGGGGATATAGCAGAGCGTCAAATTTTGTGGCCTATCCACATGGAGAGTATGACAGTAATGTACTGGCCGTAATGCAGGCGGAAGGATATTTCTCCGGCCGGACAATTATGAAAGGGATGGAAGTTTCCCCGCCTATCAGACCGTACGAACTAAAAGTACTAAATATGCAAAATACAACCGAAAATAGTGTATATCAGGAAATGATTGATAAACTCGTATTAACTGGGGGAACATTAATTATACTTTTTCACAGAATAGAAGATAGCGGAACAGACAGCACAGTCTATCTCACCGCTAATTTCAGGACACTTGTAGATTATATTTATAACACGAAGTGCAACGTAATATCAATATCAGAATGGATCTACCGAATGAATTTACAGGAGGGATTAAATGCCAACGTCAACAACGAATTTTAATTTAATAAAAGATAGTAAAACAGATTATTACAACATTACCACTCCAAATACAAATTTGGATACGATTGATGCGGCACTGGGAAATACCGCAAGATTTGAAAAGGCGGGCGGTACGGCAACGGCGATTACAATGGCCGGCATCACGCTGTCAAATGGGTGCTCCAAGACTTTTATCGTTGCCAGCAATAATAATTCTGCCACAACAACAGTAAACGGGAAGAGACTGTATAAACCGGGGACAACTACGCCTCCGAAACTCCTGGCCGGTGAGGCCGAAACAATCTGGTATGATTCTGCCGGTGATTGCTTTTTTATTAATGCGAAGGATGTAGCCACAGCCTCTGCAGATGGATTTATGAGTAGCGCTGATAAAACCAAGCTTGACGGAGTAACAGCCGGGGCCAATAACTATACACATCCAAGTACTCATCCACCGGCTATAATTACCCAGGATGCAAATAACCGTTTTGTATCGGATACGGAAAAGGCAACTTGGAACGGAAAAGCTCCAGCAGTAAATCCGTCTTTCACTGGGTATACATTATTCCAAAGAACCGGGGGCTCAAATAATTATAGTAATGGAAATATTGAACTGAGAACCACGGATAATACTCCACCGTTGATTGGCTTCCATAGAGCCGGCGTGACCGCTGCCGCTCTGTATGAGTCTGGACTTCGATTATATACAACGAATAGCTCAGATGCAACTCCACGTAAAGTTATGCAGGACAATGATTTTATTTTTCAGACAGCGATTCCCACTTCACTTGCAAACGGCGTTATATGCTTTGTATATGAATAGGAGGCTGCTATGGCAAAAGGAATCTATGTTGGAATAGGCGGGGCCGCAAGAAAAGTAAAGAAAATTTACGTAGGTATAAACGGTGTGGCAAGAAAGGTAAAAAAGGTTTACGTTGGTGTCGGAGGCGTGCCAAGGTTAGCCTGGAATGATTCAGTGCCGGCAGGAGAGGTTATATTTACTTCTTCCCAGGTATGGACGGTTCCGGAAGGCGTTGAAATCGTGCAGGTGTTCCTGGTAGGCGGCGGGGGACGTGCTTCGTCGAGCGGCGGCGGCAGCGGTTATACGGCTACATACACTGTAACCGTAAACCCAGGAGCCAACATATCCGTTGTTATTGGAGCGGGAGGATACGCACCCGGTAGCTCTCATGCATATGGGGGAGCCAGTTCATTTAGCAGCATATCTGTATCGGGAAATTACAGTGCGCAAGGCGGTTCTGGTGGTGGTGATGGCGTGGGTTCAGCCGAGAAAACATATGCATATGCCGGAGCTGGTGGAAGTGATGGCGGTAATGGCGGGAGGCGAAAAAGCGAATCTGGTAAAGAATACACCGTCAGTGGCGGAATAGGACAAGGCACTACAACAAGAGCCTTCGGTGAATCTACGGGTACACTTTATGCCGGAGGCGGAGGCGGTGCTGGAAACACTGGAAACTCTTTCACAGGCGGCAGTGGCCTCGGCGGCAGTGGCGGTGGTGGCCGCGGCGCCCTCCATTACATGCCTGACGGTACTTGGTGGTTACCAGGACCAGGTACTCCAAACACGGGAGGCGGAGCAGGAGGCATTCAAACCAGCGCAGCCGCTTATATTGAACCTGGGGGCTCCGGCATTGTAATAGTCCGTTGGGCCGCACAATAGAAAGGAGATTTTATGTGGTGTAATCAAATATTTAGTCTCATTGCAGACGGGACAATACAAAACATTATAGTCTGCGACAATTACGAAACAGCAAACCAAATTGCAAGAATGCAATACGGAGATTCCGCATTTGCGGAAGATACAACGCAGTATCCGGTTTCCGCCGGGTGTAAATATATTAACAAAATATTTTATGAACCGGACGGCAAAACGGTTATCGAAAGAAATCCGGCCGCAGATGAGGAAGCAAGACTGGCAATGCAGAAAGCGGAAACACTGCAGGATATCGTAGACACATTAATCTTATCAAGCTTAGAGGAGGGATAATATGTATGATACGTTACTAAGGCTGTACAAAACTGAAAAGTTAACAAAACAAGGACTTGAAAAAGCTGTTCTCAGGGACTGGATAACGCCGGAGCAATACCAGGGAATCACTGGGGAAGCTTATACGGAATAAAAATTAGGGAGGGAGTAATCCCTCCTAATTATATTAATGAGGGGTGTTATATGACCATTGAAGTTGCTTTACTTATTTCCGGAATTTCCCTGGCTTTTGGAATCTTCTCCGGCATAACCAACCTTAAGAGAAACCAGAAAGCCGATACGAAACAGGATGCGGCCGAATTGACTACGGTTATCGTAAAGCTTGAAAATATCGGGAATGGTATTTCGGAAATAAAATCGGAACTTACCAATGTAAAAAATGATATCAAAGAAGACAGGGAGAGGATTATCCGGGTGGAAGAATCGGTCAAACAGGCCCATAAAAGGCTGGATAACATAGAAAACCATAAAAGAGGTATGGACGAATCGTACAGAAAGGAGTAATAATAATGATAAAGGAAAAATTAGCTAAATTATTCAACGTAAAAAGCACAGTAACTATAATTCTTACCGTCGTTTTTGCATATTTGTCGGTAATCGGAAAAATTAACGGAGATCAATTTCTAGTGATATTTACTACGATTATAGCCTTTTATTTCGGCACCCAATCGGAGAAAAAAAACAAAGGAGAGTGAGTAATATGGCATATTTGGTTGCAGTGGACAGCGGCCATGGCATGGAAACGGCAGGGAAGCGTACCCCTGCCATTCCGGAGGCTTGGTTCGGAAAGAAAAAAGGGGAATCCATCCACGAAAAGGAATTTAATAAGCCGGCCGCCGAATATTTAATTGCGGCTTTAAACCGGTGCGGGATTAATACGGTAAATGTCAGCCCCGGTACGGCTGATATACCGCTGAAAGACCGGTATACGGCTGCCAATAAGGCAAAGGCTGATATATTTGTTTCTAAGCATTATAATGCCGCCACAGGCATCTGGGGAAATGCAAACGGTATTGAGACCCTTATTTCCCAATATGCGTCGGACGAATCCAGAAAGCTGGCCGGACTGGTGCAGGAAGAGCTGGTGCTGGCCCATAAAAGGAGGGACAGGGGAGTCCGTATTGATATAGAGCACTCCGGTATAAATATAGCCGTGCTGTGTAATACAACCATGCCGGCCATACTTACGGAATCCGGATTTATGGACAACTTATCGGAAGCCAAAACCATGCTGGACCCGGATTTCCAGAAGGCGGATGCAGAAGCAACCTGCCGGGGAATCTGTAAGTATTTTAAAGTTACCTATATTTCGGAGCAAACGGAATATATACCGGAGCAAAACATTACACGGTTATCTGCGGAAACGGATATAAAATGGCTCCAGGAGAAACTGAACAAGGCACTGCCGGGATGCAGCCATATTCCGTTAAAAATAGATGGTGTATACGGTACCAAGACCCGTATCGCAGTATTGTTATACTGGGAATCAAAGGGATGGAAGCAGGACGGAAAAGAAGACGGCTGGACAGTTTCTGCCGGGACTATAAAAACATTATCCAAAGTGTAGAATTAATTGTACGAAAAAATATTTCTCAAGTCATACGAATTATAAAAACATAAATCTTCTTTTCAAAACGGATGCGCTGCTATATAATATATATTATTACATATATTAAATATTATAAATGAGGTATTATATGAATGAGAGATAATTTTTTGTATATGAATATCTATGACGACCTGAAAAATAAAATTAACCAGGGTATCTATGAGGAAGGAAGTAAAATTCCCAAGGAAGAAGAGTTAAAAGATAGATTCGGCGTCAGTATGATTACTGTAAAGAAGGCACTGGGCATGCTTAAGGAGGAAGGCCTTATACAAAGGATACCCGGGGTAGGCACCTATGTAAAGGGACGTAATCCGGTTCATGAAAAGGAAGAAAAAGATAATAAGGGACCCGGCGTAAAAAAAATCGGACTGGTATTGGAACATGTTTCAAGTTCCTTTGGCCTTGATTTATTATATAAAATTGACCGTAACCTGGAAGAGAAGGGTTATAAGACGATAACCCGTTTTTCCTATTACAGCAGGGATAAGGAAACAGAGGAAATCAATTTTCTGATAGAATCTGAAATAGCAGGATTAATCGTTATGCCATGCCACGGCCTCTATTATAATCCTGACATCTTAAAACTCATTCTGGAAGGATTTCCTGTAGTGGTTATCGATAAGAAGCTGGAAGGTATCTCGGTTCCTTCTGTCCGGACGGATAATAAACTGGCGGTAAAAACATTGGTAAAGTATCTGTGGGAACAAGGCTGCAGAAGGTTAGGGTTCGCAGCTTCAGAAATTGTAGGGACGTCATCCCTGCAGGAGAGAAAAAACGGATTTTATGAAGCTGCCGGTGAGTATTCCCTGGAAACCCTTCCGGAATGTGAACTGACTTTTGATAAGAATATTTATGAACATACCGCTAGCGAGGAAAATATAGAAAAGGCGGACGGATACCTGGAGGAATATAAGGATAAAATGGACGGGCTCATATGTGCGGAATATAGCCTTCTGCCTGCAATTACGGAAGCGTCAAGACGTACTTTTGCAAAAGTCGGGGAAGATATCCGGATATGCTGTGTAGACGGGCCGGCAGGATTGGGAATTCCTCATATGAAACAGGATGAAATTGATATGGCTGATAAAATTGTCAGGCTGCTGCTGGCGCAGATAAGCGGAACAAGTACGGAGACGGATTTCATTGTACCGGCTGTATTCAGGAATGAGCTGATTTAAACCGGATATTCATTACATATTATTTCATATTAGTTATAATATTATCTTTTAAAAGCTTTGGTAGAGAGTTATTTTCTTTATCAGGGCTTTATTATGCGGGAAAGCTTATCTTATATTATTCCAATCCCAAAGCGCGTTTCAAAAATCATTGTACCGTTCCGAATGCCCCACTTTGCGGTATACTGCGTCAGATGTTGAGAGCTTATGATATTTTGCTGTTGTTGTCCGATTTGTATGATATGACTAAAACAGGCAAAGCAGTAAACAGAATCAGTATTTATATTTACTCGTGATATAATACAAAATGTTACGAGTTTCTAAAATACTTTACAAATTGTTGCTGCTATGATAACATAAAATTTGCATAATAAATATACTTTAATATAATAAATTACTATTTATTATATTAAAACGCCTGTAATAGTTACATAAAATAACAGCTATGCCAAAAACATTGGACACAAAGTAGAATTGTTGCTACTTTTACGAGAGGTAATGGAATCTTGCCGCGGCAGAAATAAAAAAATTAAGTCAGCGAGGCTCCGGAATACCTGGTAAAGAATGCCAGACTTTAATATCAGAAATTAGCTCAAAGAAATGATAAGCTTTATAAAGGAAAAAGATTATGTACCCCAGCTTTATTTTGACAAAAGCTGGGAGGAACTTTTCAGGCTTAATCCGGAGAGAATGGAAAAGCTGTTAAAAGATATGGGAATGTAAAATTTATTACGAAGGAAAGAAAAAAGAGAGGCCTCTATGATTAAGAAAATTATACTTGTTTTTAAAACACATTTTGATATGGGATTTACGGATTTATCTTCCAATGTCATTAATAATTATGCGGATTCCATGCTTAAAGAGGTTATTGCCACGTGTAAAGCCACAAAAAATATGGGAGAGCTTAAGTATGTGTGGACCATGCCGTCCTGGCCACTGAAATTAATCAGGGAGCGGTGCGGGGAAAATTTAAGGAAAGAGCTGGACTTGCTGGTTGAACAGGAACAAATCGTATGGCATGCCCTGCCGTTTACCTCTCATACGGATTTTTGCAGTGGGGAGGAATACATAGAAGGTCTCCGGTTCGGACGGGAATTATCGGAGTTTTACCGTAAACCATACAGGATTTCCGCAAAGATGACCGACGTTCCGGGGCATGGCATTATGCTGCCCGCTATTTTAAGCGGAGCGGGCGTTAAATTTCTGCATTTGGGCTGCAATGAATTTGCCAGTCCGCCGAAGCTGCCCTTTTTGTTTTATTGGCAGGCGAAAAGCGGCGAAAAATTACTTACCATGTACAGCAGGGGCGGATACGGAACCGCTCTTTTTCCGCCTGAAGACTGGAAGTATCCTGTCTGGATGGCTTTGATGCAGACCCAGGATAATTGTGGTCCCCAATCGGCCTCTGTTATTGAAAAGCTGGTGAAACAAATACGGATGAAGTATCCCGATGCACAAGTCGTCTGCGGTTCCATGGATGAATTCTATAAGGAGCTGGCGGAATGTGATTTAAGCAATGTTCCCATAATAGCAAAAGACCTTGGCGATACCTGGATACACGGTATCGGTTCCTGTCCCAGGGAAGTGGGAATACTTCGGGAAGACCGGGAAAGGAGCAGAAAGCTGCAGGCAATTTATGCAAAGCAGTTGCTGGAAACACCCCTGCCGGATGACGGCAGTGCCTCACAAATCCTGGACAGATATTATGAAAATGTGAACCTTTTTGAGGAGCATACCTGGGGAGCGGATGTTAAAACCTGGCTTGGGCCGGAACGGGTATATCATAAAAATGAATTTCTGGAAGCAAAACACAAGGATAATTACCTGTTTATTGAGGACTCCTGGCAGGAGCAGAGGGACAGGGCATATCAAAGCCATCTGGCTCTGCAGGAGCTTAAGAAGCTGACGGACGGCAAAAAGCCTGAAAAGCTATCGCTGTTTAATCCCGGCAGCAGCGCATTTACGGGCTGGGTATCCGTAAAAGACCTGAATATGGATTTTTCGGACTGCTCTCTGGAAATGAACCAGGAGATACTTCCTATGACCAGAATAGACGGAGAATGGTCCTGCTTTGTAAAGGAGCTTCCGCCCTTTGCAACCACACCTCTAAAAATAGCAGCCGTACCTCCCGATACGGGCAGCCTAACCGTTAAAAACAACGGTCTTTTTATTACTGCCGCAAATCACAGGTATATCTTGAAATTCTCCGAAATCACAGGGGAAATAACCGAGTTATACGATAAGAAACTGGAAGCGGTTCTATTGAAACAGCAGAACCAGAAGCCGGTTTTTTCTTATCAGTATGACCGTTATGGAATAGAAGAGGTAACGGAATACTTAAGGAATTATGCCTACCGGTTTTCAGCCTGGGGAATCCGGGATTATGGCAGGGAAGCCTATCCGGAATGTGAGCATAAAACATATCATCCGTCCTTTAGGTCCTTTGCGGTGGAAGGGGATACTATTATTTTTATTTATGAGAACAGGGAAAGTGCGGAGAAATACGGGGATGCCCAAGAAATCCGCATGGAGATAACCCTTCCGTCTGCGGGGGAAGAACTTTATGTGAATCTCAGGCTCGGAAACAAACAGGAAACACCTTATATTGAATCCGGTTCATTTCTTATTCCATTTGCAGAAAGGGCATATCATTACCGTGTTAATAAACCCAATGTAGTTTTAAATCCGGAAGCAGATATACAGGAAGCTGCCAATCATGTATTTTACTGCATTGAAAATTATATCTCGGCTGCAGGTGAGAAGCATGGAATCTGTGTGATACCGAAAGATTCTCCTTTAAGTGCCATAGGCAGTACGGGAATTTACAGATACAGCAGGGAATACAAAACCCCGAAAGAGCCTGTCATCTATTTTAATTTGTTCAACAACATGTGGGGCACTAACTTTCCCCAGTGGCTCGGCGGGGACTTGTGTTTCCGTTATGTGCTTTTTGGTTTTAAAAAGGATGAGGGCGGCTTCAACCTGGAAAGGGCGTCCATGCTAAAAGCAGGGGCGGAACTTACCTCGAATACTTTAATGAAAGATAACTGCAGGCTTCCGGAGCACATGCAGTTAATCAATGCAAGAAAAGAACAGGAAGGTATTATTTTAAGGTTTAAAGACCTCCGGGGAGAGGCGTCCCTAAGGAAGCTGGTTATAGAGAATCATACCATTACTCCTGTGGATATATACAACCGGACAGCGGGGGAAAGTAAACAGAATGAATACGACTTCCCGATTAAACCTTATGGGATATATTCCTTTCTGCTTACCTAGTGTGCCAACGTGTCAGCACACTAGTAGTCCTTAAAGTTTGTATTCGCCAGAATAAAGTTGAGATTCTATATAATTCAAAAAGCTGGGCTCTTATTAATCACTTTATTCGGTTATCGAATAAACAAACTTTATGGACGCTCCCAAAATCTCTCCTTGCCTCCGCAATCCGGAATGGCCGGGCCGGCTGCATGAATTCTGCCGCATTGCTATATAACGATTTCCTTAAGCAGTACCGGGCGGTTTTCTTCCAGAGACTTTTTCGCTGCGATTGCAATGAGCACCGGCTGCAGGCCGTCGTTAATATTGACAGGAACTTCGGTATCGTTGACAACTGCCTGTACGAACAGGGATACTTCTTTTGCGAAGGAAGCCATGTAGCGTTCCAGGAAAAAGTATAGCGGTTTTTCTCCGGTAACGCCGGAAGCGGTACTGATGACGGCGGTGGAAGCGGCATCGTTGGTAACGGCAACCTGGCCTTTTGAACCAAACACCTCCGCACGCTGGTCATAACCGTAGTCGGCCTTACGGGAATTGTCGATTACGGCGAGAGCACCGTTGGCAAGCTTCATGGTTATAACGGCCGTATCAATGTCGCCGGCCTCTTTTATGGCAGGGTTTACTAAAGAAGTGCCGTTGGCATAAACCTCAACGACATCACTGGAGGTCAAATAACGCACCATGTCAAAATCATGTATGGTCATATCTAAAAACATACCGCCGGATACCTTAACATATTCAATGGGCGGTGCGTCCGGATCTCTTGAGGTTACCTTAACGATATGTACGTCTCCGATTTTCCCCTCAGTCACTGCGTTGCGTACCGCTTCAAAATTGTGGTCAAAACGGCGGTTGAAACCAACCTGGAATTTTACCCCGGAATCCTTTAACACTTCCATAACTTCTTTAATTTTGGACAGATCCTGGGAAATGGGTTTTTCACAGAAGACATGTTTGCCTGCTTTAATTGCTTCAATGGCGATATCCGCATGGGTATCTGTGGAGGAACAGATTAATACGGCCTTTATACCGTCATCTTTTAATATATCCCGGTAGTCCGTATATACCTTTGAAATTCCCAGGCCGTCTGCCCAGGATTTCACCGCATCGTTCATAAAAGGATCGGCGATCGCCGCAACCTGTGCCTCCTTTACGTGATAGGTAATACTTTCTCCATGGACTTTGCCGATTCTACCGGCACCGATAATACCGATACTTAACATAATATCATATCCTTTCATTTGAATTGGTATATTTTTGTTAATAATAATGAAATTATACCATATAATTCAGGGAATATCAACAATAATATAACAAAAACATATTCAAAATATAACAAAATAATCATTGCCGTGAAAAATGCGCCGGCAGGAATTCCTTTGGCCGATACTATCTTATCTGTTAGCCGTAATTGTAAAAGAAAGGTTAACTCTATGGGTTTAAAAATAGGGCCTGCCAGCTGCCTCCTTAAACTTATTAAAGAAAATTATCAAAGAAAAATAGAATACTTTTGACCTAGTGTGTTTTTAAAAAATCATCGCACCGTTCTGAACGCCCCACTTTGCGGTATACTGCGTCGCCATTTTGGCAGAGTTGCCCACTACGCCCCAAAACCGCTCCTTGCCTACCGCAAAGTGGGGCATCAGTCCGGCACAAGCATTTTTCAAATACACTCTAACCAGGAATTTATTGGCGAAAACATAAAAACATATATAAAAATGCCATTAAATTAATTGACTAATAGTTATATTTATGTTAAATTATTGGTAAGTTATTAACAAGTTACAAGTAAGTATCTAAAAAAAAGAAAGGTGAGTGTACCTGTGTCATTAGTTGATATGAAATCACTTTTACTGAAAGCGGAACAAGGAAATTACGGAATCGGCGCTTTCAGTGTTGGTAATATGGAGATGATTATGGGAGCTGTCAAGGCTGCGGAGGAATGTGAATCCCCGATAATTTTGCAGATAGCCCAGGTCAGGCTGCCTTATTCACCCCTTTATCTGATTGGGCCCATGATGCTCGCCGCAGCAAGGAACGCTTCCGTTCCTATTGCTGTTCATTTTGATCATGGAATGGATGTTGCCGTTATTAAAGAAGCCCTGGAGCTGGGATTTACTTCCGTTATGATTGATGCTTCCCATTTAGCCTTTAGTGAGAACATTAAAATAGTAAAAACGGTAAAGGAAATGGCGGATAGCTACGGTGCCTCGGTAGAAGCGGAAGTGGGCCAGCTTGGCAAAAGCGAAGACGGTACGGAAAATAAGGGAATGTTTTATTCAAACCCCCTTGAGGTAAAAGAACTGTATGAAAGTACCGAAGTGGATGCGGTTGCCCTTTCCATTGGTAATGCCCATGGATTATATACCCGGGAGCCGAAACTGGATTTTGCTATATTATCGGATACCAGAAAGCTGGTTTCCGTGCCTCTGGTACTCCACGGCGGTTCCGGCATCAGTGCGGAGGATTTCAGAAAATGCATTGCATGCGGTATCCGGAAGGTAAACATAGCCACGGCCAATTTTATGGCGGTGGAAGAGGAAGCCAGAATATATTCCGGCGGGGAGAAAAGGGATTATTTTAAATTAAGTTCCCACATGGTATCCGGAATGTGTAACAATGTAAAAGAACATATTAACATATTTAATAGCAATAAAAAAGCATGGAGGTAAAGGTAAAATGGAATATATAAAATTTGCGGAAAACAGGCCCTTTGACATTATATTCCTTGGAAGAATAGCCATTGACTTTAATCCGGTGGACTATTATAAACCTCTCTCCGAAAGCACTACTTTCAAGAAATATCTGGGAGGCTCACCGGCCAATATTGCGGTGGGAATGGCAAGGCTTGGGAGAAAAGCAGGTTTTCTGGCCAAGGTATCAGAGGATCAGTTTGGTGACTTTGTAGAAAATTATTTTAAGAAGGAAGGCATTGATACAAGCCATATCAGCCGGTGTATCAACGGAGAAAAGCTTGGACTGACCTTCACGGAAATACTCAGTGAAACCGAAAGCAGTATCTTAATGTACCGGAACGAGGCGGCGGACTTACAGTTAGATGTTGCCGATATCGATGAAGATTACATAAAACAGGCAAAAGCAATTCTGATTTCGGGAACGGCCCTGGCCCAAAGCCCCAGCAGGGAAGCGGCATTAAAGGCCATGTCCCTGGCAAAAAAGAATCGGACCGCAATTATTTTTGATATTGACTACCGGCCTTATAACTGGAAAAATGCGGATGAAATTGCAATTTATTATTCTCTTGTTGCAATGAACAGCGATATTATCCTCGGTTCCCGGGAAGAGTTTGATTTGACCCAGAAGCTTATTGCTCCGGGACAGAATGACGAAGAGACGGCGGCCTTCTGGCATAAGCACGGCGTCAAAATCGTAATCATCAAACACGGCAAAGAAGGCTCCACCGCATATACCTGGGATGGAAGCCATTACGGAATAAAGCCGTTCCCGGTTAAATTATTAAAGTCTTTCGGCGGCGGGGACGGTTATGCTTCCGCATTTCTCTACGGCTTATTCGAAGGCTGGGATATGATAGACTGCCTGGAATTCGGCAGTGCCTCCGCAGCCCTGCTGGTAGCAAGCCATGCCTGCTCCGAGGATATGCCTTCGGTGGAAAAGATAAAAGAATTTATTAAGGAATGTAAATTAAAATACGGTGATATGATTGCAAGAGTTTAGCCTGAAGAATCAGGCCTAAAAGTAAAGGTAATTGTTTAAGGCTGGAGTGATTAATGCAATTATCCTGACTTACAGATTGGAGGTATCTATGTTTGGTTATCCGGCATTTGACAAGAACGGGAAGAAGACGGTAGCCCGTATGGACGGAGTAAACAGCAATATGCTGATGGACATTACGGTATACCGCATGAAGAAAGGCGATGTGCTGAATATCTATGAAAGCGGTCGGGAAACGGCCATACTGTTAACGGAAGGCAAGATTACATACCAATGGGAAAACCGGACGGAAACCGGTGCAAGAACCGGCGTTTTTTCCGAACCTCCTTACTGCCTGCACATTTGCAGGGACGTTAAGGCATCCGTATCTGCACTGGGGGACAGTGAAATCATAATACAGTCCACGGCCAATGAAAATGCTTTTGAAAGCCGCTTTTATAAACAGGAGGACTGTAAAATTGAGCTGATGGGTGAAACCCAATGGGAAGGTACGGCCAAAAGAGAAGTGCTTACCATATTTGATTATTATAATGCTCCCTATTCCAATATGGTAATGGGTGAAGTAATTACCAAGGCGGGACGCTGGTCCAGCTATGTACCCCACAGCCATCCCCAGCCGGAAGTTTATTATTATAAATTCGAAAAACCCCAGGGCTTCGGGGCCGCATTTATCGGGGATAACGTATTTAAAATAACCGACGGAAGCGCAGCTTCCATTCCCGGAGGGCTTACGCATCCCCAGACATCGGCACCGGGTTATAATATGTATTATTGCTGGATGATCCGCCATCTTGACAATAATCCCTGGACGGCCAGGGATGTGGACCCGCAGCACCAATGGCTGCTGGGGGAAGGAATATAATATCTTGATTATGTCAATTAAGGAGGAGTTACAATGGGTAATTTAACGATGACGGTAGGTCAGGCTTTGGTGAAATTCCTGGATAACCAGTATGTAAGCCTTGACGGAAAGGAAGATAAATTCGTTGACGGCATATTTACGGTTTTCGGACACGGTATTGTCTGCGGCTTAGGCCAGGCACTGGATGAAAATCCCGGGGAATTAAAGGTATACCAGGGCCGCAATGAGCAGGGGATGGCCCACGCTGCCGCAGGGTTTGCCAAACAGAGCAACCGGAGAAGAATTATAGCCTGTGCCTCATCCATCGGACCGGGATCCGCCAATATGGTTACGGCCGTTGCCGATGCAACCGCTAATAATATCCCCCTGCTGGTATTTACAGGCGATACCTTTTCGACCAGACAGCCGGACCCGGTATTGCAGCAGGTAGAACAATTTCAGGATGCCACGGTTACTACCAGTGACGCATTCCGTCCCGTGTCCAGGTACTGGGACCGGGTAAGCCGTCCGGAACAGTTAATGACAGCCCTCTTAAATGCCGTGCGGACTCTTACGGACCCTGAAACGGCGGGCGGTGTATGTATTACATTGCCCCAGGATGTACAGGGGGAGACCTTCTCATTTCCGGACTATTATTTTAAAAAACGTGTCCACAGGATAGTAAGAAGGAATCCCGACAGCTTTGAAGTTAAGGACGCCGCCGGCCTGGTTCTGAAAAAGAAAAAACCAATGGTAATCGTAGGTGGAGGTGTCAGGTATTCGGAAGCAGGAGAAGAAGTTCTAAAGTTCTGTGATACCTTTCACATACCTTTTGCAGAAACCCAGTCCGGAAAAAGTGCAATTCCCTCGCCCCATGCCCTGAATCTCGGAGGCGTAGGCGTAACCGGCAACAGTGCGGCCAATACCATCGCCGCAGAGGCCGATTTAATCATTGGGGTGGGCACCAGATTAACGGACTTTACAACTGGTTCCAAGGAACTGTTCCGGAATAAAGAGGTGGAATTTGTCCTGATTAACGTATCCAGGTATCATGCTGAAAAACTGGATGGGTACCCTGTGGTGGCCGATGCAAAAGCAGGGATACAGGCAATTTTCAAAGAACTTGAGAATTCGGGTTATAAAACCGGATATACTGCGGAAATCGAAGAAGCACAGCAGGACTGGAAGAGAGAAATGGACTTTCTTACCCGCAACGTATTTGATGATAATTATGAATCCCTTGTAAAAGAAAAGGAACCGGGCATTGAAGAAGAATTTGTGAAGGCTACCGGCGGCAGGATTACCCAGACGAAAGCCATCGGAATTATCAGGGAACATATTGAAAAAGACGCCATTGTAGTGGGAGCTTCAGGCAGCCTGCCGGGGGACCTGCAAAGAATGTGGACTACGGAGGTTAAGGACTCCTATCATATGGAATACGGTTATTCCTGTATGGGTTATGAAATAGCGGCGGCCTTCGGAGCTAAACTGGCAGAGCCCGGCCGGGCCTGTTATGCCATGGTAGGGGACGGGGCTTTTATGATGCTTCATTCCGAAATTGCAACCGCTTTACAGGAAAATAAAAAAATTACGGTTCTGCTTTTCGACAACTGCGGATTCGGATGTATCAACAATCTTCAGATGGGAAAAGGCATGGGAAGCCTGGCAACTATGTTCCGTTACCGGGACAGCGAAACAAACAGGCAGGACGGCAGGCTAATCAACACGGATTTTGCCATGATTGGACGGGGATACGGAATGACTGCATATACTGCAAAAACCGATGAAGAACTGACGGCTGCCCTGGAAGAAGCAAAACATGTGGACAATTCGGTACTGATTGATATTAAGGTCTTGCCCAAATCCATGACGGGGGATTATGGTTCCTGGTGGCATGTGGGAATCGGTGACAGCAAGACCAATCCCAATATTAAAGCGGCTTATGAGGACAGGCAAAAACATCTGGAAAATGCCAGAATGTATTAAATGGAATGGAGGATTACAGGGATGCTCAACAAAGATAAGATTAAACTTGGAATTGCGCCCATTGGCTGGACAAATGACGATATGCCTGCTTTAGGAGGGGAAAACACGTTTGAACAGTGTATCAGTGAAATGGCTCTGGCCGGTTTTACCGGATGTGAAGTAGGAAACAAATATCCCAAGGATACAAAAGTGTTAAAAGCCGCTCTGGACCTTAGAGGAATGCGAATTGCCAGCAAATGGTTTTCTTCCTATCTGGTGGCGAAGCCGTATGAAGAAACGGAAAAGGAATTTGTAAATGAACTGGGGTATCTTAAGGCTCTTGGTGCAAACCGTATCAATGTTTCGGAGCAAAGCTACTCCGTCCAGGGTAATGAAGCCCTGTCCATATTCGATAACAAGGTATATTTTACGGATGAGGAATGGGATAAACTCTGTGACGGATTAAATAAACTGGGTAAGCTGGCGGCATCAGACGGATTTAAATTATGCTTCCATCATCACATGGGCACAGGCGTCCAGACAATAGCGGAAACGGAACGCCTTATGGATAATACGGATAAAAACTATGTATTTCTATGCTATGATACGGGGCACTTTACCTTTTCCGGCGAAGATCCCCTCTGCATACTGAAAAAATATCCGGAGAGAATCGGCCATGTACATTTAAAGGATGTCCGGGAGGATGTTCTGAAAAGAGCTACGGAGGGGAAATGGTCTTTCTTAAGGTCCGTAAGAGAGGGTACCTTTACCGTTCCGGGAGACGGCTGTGTGGATTTTGAATCCGTATTTGCGGAACTTGAGAACTCCGGTTACGAAGGCTGGCTGCTGGTGGAAGCCGAACAGGATCCGGCAAAGGCAAATCCCTTTCAATATGCAAAAATGGCACGGGACTATATCAGGAAAATGATAAACATATAATACAGAAAGGAATGGTGGAACAATGGAAAAATTAAAATATTTTGCAGGGGGACAGTATATAGAATCCAAAACGGATAAATTTAGTGAAGTATATAATCCAAGTACGGGAGAAGTTACGGCACTGGTGCCTAACTGTACGTCCAATGAAGTGGAGGATGTCATAGGAATTGCAAAAAGAGCCTATGAAAGCTGGTCAAAAGTCCCGGTCGTAAAACGTGTCCAGGTTCTTTACAAACTGCGGCAGTTAATTGAAGAGCACATAGAGGAGCTGACCTATCTGGTAGCCCAGGAGCACGGGAAAGTATGGGAAGAGGCCATGGGAGACGTGTTAAAAGCCAAGGAAGGGACGGAGCTGGCCTGCCAGGCACCCAGTCTGATTATGGGAGAGTCCTTAATGAATGCCTCCTCCGGCTTTGATACCGTATTATACAGGGAATCCCTGGGAGTATTTGCCGGTATCGTGCCTTTTAATTTCCCGGCCATGATTCCAATGGGCTGGATGTCACCCATGTGTATTGCGGCGGGTAATACCATAGTTTTAAAAGTCTCCAGTTCCACACCCAGAACTGCACTTCGTTTTGCCGAACTATATAAAGAAGCCGGCCTGCCGGACGGTGTTTTGAATATTGTAACCTGCAGCAGAAGGGAAGCCGAAATCTTTTTAACCCATCCGGATATTAAAGGTATCTCCTTTGTGGGAACCACAGCGGTGGGCAAGCATATTTATTCCGTGGCGGCCGCTCATGGCAAGAGGGTGCAGGCTTTATGCGAGGCCAAGAACCATGCCCTGGTAATGAGCGATGCGGCCATTGACCGTACGGCAGCAGGCATTATCAATTCTGCTTTTGGCTGCGCAGGAGAACGCTGTATGGCGCTGCCGGTAGTCGCGGCGGAAGAGGAAATTGCTGATGCCCTGGTTTCAAAGCTGGTGGAGCTGGCTAAAGGGTTAAAAGTAGGTCCTGCATATGACAAAACATCAACTCTGGGTCCGGTTGTCAACTTAAAGCATAAGGAAAGTATCTTAAACTGGATTCAGAAAGGAATAGAAGAAGGAGCCAGACCGGTGCTGGACGGCAGGAATGTCAAAGTTGAAAACTTTGAAAACGGCTACTATTTAGGCCCCACCATCTTTGATTATGTTACGGAAGATATGACGATAGGAGCTTCCGAGATCTTCGGCCCCGTATTATGCGTAAAAAGGGTGAAAGATTTTGAAGAAGGGCTGGCCGTAATGAACCGTAATCCGTTTGCCAATGGCTCCGTTATCTATACCCAGAACGGTTATTTTGCAAGGGAGTTTTCGGTCAGAACTCATGGCGGCATGGTAGGGGTAAATGTGGGAATTCCCGTACCTGTCGGTGTATTTCCGTTTTCCGGACATAAGGATTCCTTCTTCGGAGACCTTCATTGTCTAGGCAAGGACGGTATTAAATTCTACACGGAAAGCAAATGTGTAACCACCCGTTGGTTTGACGAGGAAGAAAAGAAGAATACAAAGGTAAATACCTGGGATGGTACCATTTAATCCGGTACCTTGAAGAAGGGGCTGTTTCAAAACTAATTAATCAGTGGAGAAGCAGCTCCTTATAGAGCCGTGCCTTTTCTAACAAGTACAATAATTCCTTATCTCAACTATTATAATACCGACGATGAAATTGGAATTATATTACAAAAACATATGATACGAATGCAAGCAGCCCTGCCCGGCCACAAGAAAATGGCAGGACTGCTTGCCATTTATATTCTTTCCATTATGCTCATAATGAACAAGACAGCCATATCGGAAATAATGTTGAAATCCATTCCGATGCTTTACGTCTGGTTTCAAAGCCGATGTAACCTTTATAGCTGTAAAGGTAATCTATTTTCCACTGGTCTGTTGCTATTTGTTTTTCCAGAAGGAGACGTAATAAAGGGGCGCTGTTTTTTTCCGCCGTTAACCGCCTTTTCCCAAGGATATAGGTTAAATCAGTAAGAGAGAGAGCATAGCTTTGCGGAATCATTATGTCTGTAATATGCGGACTGATGGGTTTGCCATCCGATAACCGCTGAAACATTTTATGACGAAGCATATAGCCTATCCCTTGCATAAGAAGATTTTCCACTTCCTGATTTTCGTATTTGACATACTCCGAATAGGTTACAAGTGCTCGTACTGTTTTACCGATACCAATATAACAAGGCGTTTTTCCAAGACAGCCGCCATGTTTGCAAATACCCTTGTGAGGCCATGAAGTGGTTTCATTACGCTCAAAAAGCTGATAATGTTTTATCCAGCTTATAGCTGCCTGTGCTTCTTTACTGGCAGCAAGACCAAGGCGACAATAGACTTCAAGCAGCATTGCATTGTAGCAGGGGACAATTTCTTTTATCCCACCTAAACATGAAAATCCTTCTGACGTGGCAATGTTTCGGTTGATATAATTTATCAACTTTTGAGTGTAGGACAATTTTTCAATGTGTGGAATTTCACTCAATCCCATAACCCGAAATACAGCAAACAAAGGGTTATCCACAAAATCTCCGGTGAGCTTGCCGACCAGTTCTGATTCACTTAACAGACGGAAAATTTCACTATCATTCAAATGATTATTTTTCTCAAAAGCAATCCTTAAGGCTAATGCAGTTTCCATTTTATACCCCCTTAGAAATAAACGCGCAGTTTTTCAACTATAATGGCAATCTGCTCTGACGTTGGAATCTCATCAAAATTAATGTAAACAATCCGATTGCCCCAACAGAGGATGTATTCATTCATTGCCTCATCCTGACGATACAGCTGATAGACCGCATCGGCCTGCCACGCGGGGGCATCCGTCTTCCGGAAGTATCTTTTATACTGTTCCGGCAAATCCCGTTCATAGTTATACCGGTCTAAATAATCATTCAGACAGAGGTCAAACAATGCGGGAAGCTTAACTTTCACAATCTCATATCTTAGTTCGGGAGCAAGCTGTCCGTCGGGGAAAGATTTTTGTATTGCGTTGTATTGAACCAGAAGGAAGGATTCTCTCGCTGTCCATTCATAGGAATAGTGGTCATAATCCACATCCTGTAAATCTTCGACTTTTAAAGGCAGCGGGTCGTAATAAATGTCCCAGGTATGGGTGCTGCCGTTCGGCAGAGTGGTGGTATAGGTTTCATCCGGCTCTTTGCCGAACCAACCGGCATTCACTCCCCGGACAATGCCCCAAACCATTGCGCCAGTCAGAACCAAGGACAGAATTATACAGGAGACCATAGTGATAGTGAAATTAACCCTTCTGGAAACCTTTGTCCGTTTAAGAACATTCTTGATAATAAATACCATGGCAATTAAAACTGTTACATTTACGATTCCTAAAATTCCGCCCCAGCCCAAGTGTTGTGTTGACATGTAAAACACGGCCAGAACGATTGCAATTGCTGTCAGAAGCCACATGAAACAGGATACTTTCTTATAACCTCCACTGCTTTCAATGCAGGTTCCTCCCATGCTGACAGCTTTTTTGGATTTTAGGTACCAGACTGCATAGCCAATTAAAGGTGTCAGCATTTGAATGGCAAGGATAATCCAAACCACCGCCAAAAGAGCCATGCCGTTTGATAACTGGTAAACCGGAGCATCAGAAATTGCGTGGAGTTGAATAATTAGCTGCAATAAGGACAACAGCAGTATCAGCCCACTGCCCGGCAGGAAATTTTTCATCATAGCCCTGTGAATGGCTTTCAGCTTAACTGATTCCTCTGTTTCAATAGGAGTTGGATTTTCCTGTTCTGTACAGAAAATCTGCATCTGTGCCCACTCTGTTACCAGTTTCCAACCGGCGTCCTTGCAGTATTCATGGAAGGTCTTCTGATTCTCCGTGGGATAAGGATTAAACTCCGAAGCCTCGGAGAAGTAAGCCACCGCATAGGTCAGTTTCCGTGGTTCTGTTTTATAATATTCCCAATAAAATCGGGTGATTTTGTGAAGCTGCCAACCCCGCGCAGCCATCCTTTCAAGATGCCTTTCAATACCTGTATAGTCATAGAACAGAAACTGTTCAAATCTACGCTTTATAGCTTTCATCAGAGCTGCCTCCTTTATTTAACACATATTGCCCATAGTCAGCCGTCAACGTTACCAAACGCTGATACTCCGTCTCAAGCGCCTGCATGCCTTTCTCGGTAATCAAATAACTGCGCCTGCGGCCTTCGACCTTCGTTTCGCAAATCATGTCTGCTTTTACAAAACTTTCCAGCAGATTATAGAGAGTACCGGGGCCGACAGAAACCCGTTCATTGGTCATGGTATGAACCTTTTCCATAATGTCCATGCCATAGCATTCCGATTGTAAACAGAGCAGAATGTAAAACATTTGTTCGGTCAATGTTTGGAATTTTTCTCTTGGCACATCCGGAGCTCCTTTCACGCATTATCGAATATCGTTAATTCTCTTTACAGTATATTATCGAATATCGTTAATGTCAATAGAAAAATAGGGCTGTTGCAAAATACTTAATTTACTGGGTCACTTGTCATGATTGTCACCATCCCGAACCATAAGGTGTAAAAGATTGGAGGGTAAGGTGTTCTTTCCGTCATAAGTGCCAGAAACGGAATATTCTGTTCTGTCGATTTCTCGTTTCAATTTCACTTGCGGCAGTTCTTGAGAAAACGGAACCTTTACAACGATATTCCCATCTTTGTTACGTTTTCTTTCCATTGGCAATCTCCTTGCCCCACCTCGAACTTAGCCCGATATTGTAGGCTACTGAAAAGTGTAATAAGTTTATAAGCTTTTACTTAAATAAACCATATCTACCAATTGAACACCATCTTCAAGAATTGGGTGGTTGTAGTTGTTTGTGAAAAAGTCCTTAATCCTATGAGAAGTCCTAAAACCGTTTTTCTGGTAAAACTGTAATATCCATGGAATGTCACCTGTTCCTACAAGCATGGTTGTATACTTGCCCTTGTAATGCGAAAATATGTGGTTTAAAAGTTTGCTTCCATACCCTTTGCTATGCCATTTTTCATAAGTGGCTATATTTTTTAGTTCACAAACATCATCGCTTTCCTGCGTAACTACGCAAACACTTTTTAAATCGTCATCATATAATGCAAACATTTCTCCGCGATATAAGTATTTCTCTATCATTTTTAATTCTTCATCTGCAAGAAGGAGAAGATCCATAAAATTCATTTTGTTATTATCTTCAATTTTAGTTATTTTCATTTTACCCTCCACAACTTTATTAGCTTTATTATATCACTATTATTTCTATTGAGTGAACATGGACTTTTATAAAAAACAAGCGTATCATCCACCCGGAACGATACGCTTGTTTTAGACATTTTACTTGGCAGTCGCCCATAAACAATATAGTTTTCTTATACTGTCTTATGCAGGACTACCGTTCGTTGGTCATTTTGTGGAGCTGGTCAGCGGTCCCTGTGGTACTTTTGTGCGGCAGCCAGATAGGCCAGAATCAGTTTGTGGGGATTTTCTGGGGTGGAACTTAACTGGGGCTGGAAGAGGGTTGCAATATAAAACCTGTTTCCGGGTAATTCCAATATTCTGACTTCTCCGTTATCATCTGTTCCTGTTACATGAAAACCGCTTTGGTCAAGGGCATCCTGATAAGAAGGATTCAGTCCGAAACTGCAGTTGTACCGTTCCAAGGTTTCTTTTATTCCATAAATCTTCTGTACCAGGGAATCTTCTTTCAGATTTATTTTTTTCGTTTCTCCTGCCAGGGAACAGGACAAGGGAGCAATAAAGAAGCTGGATGCATCCGGATTATACTCCGCATGGGTAACCTCCGTAAAACCTGATATATTCCGGGCATATTCCATGACCGCATGCTGGAATCCCCCGCAGGTGCCTAGAAAAGGATAGTCATTCTCCCTTACAAAGCGGATTGCATTAATAGCGCCGGTATAACTGGTGTAAGGACTTCCCGGCGAACACCAGAAAGCGTCGAAACTAGGGACCTCCGCATCCATATCACCTTCCAGGTCTTTTGTCGGAAGCCATTGGATTTTTATATCCATTGATAGATATGCAGCACAGTGGCGCAATGCCTCATTGGTGGCCGAATGCGATAATTTGCTGGGGTCAAAATCTCCGATTATGCCTATTTTCACCTTATCTTCCATAAATGTTCCCTTCTCTTTTTATGCCAATCTTTTTTTATTCTAAGGATTAAGCTTAACCGTGGCGGACTTGCTTCCGGAGCCAGGCTTTGCTGCTTTCCTTCCGCTTTACCCGGCAGTTCCCGGAGCAGACAGGTTAATTAATTCCGTTGTAATTATTCGTTTATATCATTAATTCTCAGAAAGTTCTCATAAGCCAGTTCCTGCAGGATTTTATACAGACCCTGTACATTGAATTTCTTAGGAAATTCAAGCTTATGGGCGGCATATTCAATATGGTGGCCTTTTAATTCCGGTGAACTTATATAGGTAAAGGTTAATTCGCTGTCGTCAAATCCGAATCCGGAGGTTTCCATGGTGACATTTACGATGGATAAGAGATTAATGGAGGTAACCCTCATTTTTGTACCTGTGGCCCCTTGCTTGTCCGTCATGATAATACGTTTGTCGGTAAATATAAGTGCATCTCTTACCAGCTTGAATCCCATGGTTATTTTTTCGCCGTCCATCAGATACGGGCCGTATTCTTTTTCCAATTCGGCAACGGAAGCCTCACTGTAGTTGGCGGCAAGGCCGCCCTGTAAAATATTTTTCATACCAAAAGCCATACCAAATACCCTCCTGTTAAAATATTTTTTTGTAATAAATATCAATTTTATAATACCACCATTTGACAACACAGTAAATAAAAATAAGCATCAGAACACCGAAAACACAGGGAAAATTAATCTCAGGAAGAAGGCGGCTTTCGAATGTAGTTGGTATATTTTTGCATTGGGAGGGTCCCTTATGACACTTAAACTTCGGAAATTACGCCAAGAGTGAAAACCGGATCTGTCTGAGCGTAAGCGAGTTGTCCGGTTTTCACTCCGCCCTAAGTAATTTTTGGAGTTTATTAGTGTCATAGGGGTTCTTTCCTGCAAAAATATGCCAACTACATTCGAAAGCCGCCTTCTTCCTGAAATTTTTTTCCTTCCTGGCTTATGTAAAAATCACCTTATAAATTAAAGATAATATACGGGTAAAAATAGATTTTTCGGGAAGATACATCTATAAATAGAATTTTTCCTATAAACTATATTTAATTTTTGCGGTATTGGAAGAGCAAAATCCGTGATAGTATTATCAATAACAGGCAGTATTAAAAGATACGGTTAAACCCACCGGGGACAGAGGTGATATGCATATGGGTATAAAGATGTTAAAAAATGGGGCAGGTGCGGAACAACGTGTAATAAGTAAGAAAAAATCAGGCGTACAGGGGAAAAAGATGTTTCTTAGCGTACTCCCGTTTTTAGTATTAAGCTTTTTGTTTTCCTATTTCCCTTTACATGGGTGGATATATGCTTTTTATGATTACCGGTCGCCGTTAAAATTATCCCAGTGTGAATTTATAGGGCTGCGGTGGTTTAAAATGCTTTTTGCAAATAAAACACAGCTGCAGAACCTGTTGCAGGTAATGGAAAATACCTTCGCCATGAGTTTATTAAGCATTGCAACCTCCGTACTGCCATTGGGATTTGCAATATTTTTGAATGAGATTAAATGCAAGCGGTTTAAAAATCTGGTACAGACCCTTACAACCCTGCCTAATTTTATCAGTTGGGTATTGGTGTATTCCGTAGCCTTCAGCCTGTTTTCCTACACCGGAATGGTCAATACGATTTTACAGAATACAGGTCTTATATCAGAACCGCTGAAATTCCTGGACAGCGATGCCCATACCTGGCTTTGGATGTTATTGTGGAATACCTGGAAAGGATTAGGCTGGGGAGCGATTATGTATCTGGCTTCCATTGCGGGTATTGACCAGGAATTGTACGAAGCGGCAAGGGTGGATGGTGCAAACCGGTTTCATTTAATGAGGCATATCACATTGCCGTCCCTGATGCCGACCTACATTGTACTGCTGATGCTGTCCATTGCCAACTTCCTGAACAATGGGATGGACCAGTATTTTGTATTTCAGAATTCCTTTAATAAAGAGCACATACAGGTGCTGGATTTGTATGTGTATAATATCGGAATGACCGGCAACAGCTTATCCATGGCAACAGCTATCAGCATGCTGAAAAGTATCGTCAGCATATCTTTGCTGGTAACCGTGAACCTTATATCCAAAAAGACCCGGGGGGAATCTATCATTTAACTTGTAAAGGACTTATCCCTCTTTTGGAAAACTTAATCCGGGGCATGACTTTAATTTAACTGTCAGATAACAGGAAGTACCGCTAACAGGTTTACAATATATTTTTGAATCCGGAGTTGAAAGAAATATTCGGAGAAAGGATGCCGTGCCGCCAATCTTTCAACTGTTTATGGGGACGATGAATACAATCTGTGTTCTATAAGTATGCGGCCGTATCTCATCCCGGGCGGATGGGGTATGCAGGGTAAAAGAATAGATGGAACAGAAAAAGAAACATTACTCCAGAGCGGATATTATATTTCTTATCATGAATTATACATTTTTTGCAATATTTACCCTTATATGTGTTTATCCGTTTTATTATCTGATTATTAATACAATCAGTTCCAACGATTTGAGTGCCAGAGGTTTTATCAATTTTATTCCGAAAGAAATACATTTGGAAAATTATAAACAGGTATTGCAGCTAAGGGGATTACCCCGGGCCGCTTTTGTTTCAGTGGGAAGGACGGTAATCGGTACGGCATTTACGGTACTGGCTTCTGCCTTTTTAGGGTTTATGTTTACCCAGGAGAAAATGTGGGGCAGAAAATTTTCTTACCGTTTTATCGTAGTAACCATGTATTTCAATGCAGGATTAATTCCGATGTTTGTCACCATGAACACCCTGCACCTTACCAATTCATTCTGGGTATATATAATACCGGTTATTGTCCAGCCTTTTAATATCATACTGGTTAAAACTTTTATTGAGTCAATTCCTAAATCCTTACAGGAAGCGGCGGAAATTGACGGTGCGGGTTTTATCCGGATATTTTATAAGATAATATTGCCTACCTGCACTCCTATACTTGCAACGGTAGCCATATTTTCGGCAGTCGGCCAGTGGAACTCTTTTCAGGATACCCTGATTTATGTAACGGACCAGAAGCTGTATTCCCTGCAATACCTTTTATACCAATTCATAAACCAGGCCAGTTCTCTGGCAACGATGGTAAAAAACAGTACGGGGACAGGGCTGAATATGGCAGCCATAGCAACACAGCAGACACCTACTTCCATCCGTATGACGGTATCGGTAGTTGTAGTCCTTCCGATTCTGTTTATATATCCCCTGTTTCAGAGATATTTTGTAAAAGGCATCATGATTGGTTCGGTAAAAGGGTAGTGTACATCATTACATATGAAAATCATTTGGCATAAGCCTGATTCCGAGCCGGTCCGGTAAACGGAAGTCATATAATTTAAGAATCAGAAGCGGCGCCTTTTCCCGGAAGATATACAATAGAAACAAGACCATGTTTTATTGTCGGATGCACGGCGGTAAAATACACCGCCTTTTCTCGAAAGATATAGAAACATTTTCCGAGAAGATATATTAAAGTTTATTATGGGAGGTAAGATTATGAAAAAAAGACTGTTAAGCGTATTTCTATGTGTGGTAATGGCTGCGGCTGTGCTGACAGGCTGCGGCGGCTCCAAGGAACAGGTTTTATCATCTTCCGGCGGCAAAACGGCAGATGAAAGTACGGGAGACAAACCATCCTCGGAAGTTGAGGGCACCGGCAGGTATGAGAAGTTTATTACGGTGGATGTATTCGACAGCCAGGCCAATTACCAGGGGATTCAATCCGGATGGTTCGCCAAAGTAGTAAAGGATAAGTTTAATATGGAATTAAATATTATCGCACCCAATGTGGCAGGAGGTGGGGATACCTTGTTCCAGACCCGTTCCACCGCAGGGGATTTAGGGGATTTAATCATTACCGGTGCCAATAACGGCAGGCTTCAGGACCTTGTAAAAGCAGGGCTGGTAGTGGATATGACGGATTTACTGAAAGAAGCCGAATATGTAACCCAGTATCAGAATGCCATTGAAGTTACCAATGATTTGGCAGAAGAGGACGGCATCTGGGCAATCCCGTCGGAGGTCTCTTTAAAACCTGCCGATACCCCCAGTGAAGGACTTGACTTAACCTTCGGCCCTTATGTAAGATGGGATGCTTATAAAGCAGCCGGTTACCCCGAGATTGCCACCCTGGAAGATCTGCTGCCTGTTTTAAAAGCAATGCAGGAAGCAGTACCGGCCAGTGACAGCGGTAAACCAACCTATGCTTTTTCCTTCTTTAAGGACTGGGACGGTAACATGATGAACAATGCCAAACAGCCTACCTGCCTGTATGGCTATGATGAGCTGGGCTTTGTGCTGGCCAAAGCGGACGGAAGCGATTATCAAAGCATCCTTGACAGTGATTCCATGTATATCCGGGTACTGAAATTATACTTTGAAGCAAACCAGATGGGGCTGGTAGATCCGGAGTCCACAACCCAGAACTATGATACCCTGTTTGCCAAATATCAGGACGGACAGATATTATATTCCCCGTGGCCCTGGTTGGGGCAGTCAGCATATAACACCACCGGCAATAAAGACGCGGGAAAAGGGTTTATGCTGGCCTCCATTGACGATATGAAGATTTTTTCCTACGGCAGCTGTCCTAACGGGACGGCCTCCAATACCATCTCCATCGGAACGAAAGCCGAGGATCCTCAGAGGCTTGCGGACTTTATTGACTGGTTATACTCCCCGGAAGGCATCTGCATGTCTGCCCAGCAGACAGCAGGAACCTGCGGTCCCGAAGGCTTAACCTGGGAAATGAAAGACGGGGAGCCGGTATTAACGGATTTCGGAAAACAGGCTCTGCTGGACGGAGATGCACAAATGCCGGAAGAATGGGGCGGAGGCTCCTGGAAAGACGGAATTTCCGCATTAAACTATAAAGCCGTATCCCTAATTGATGTCCATCCGGAAACCGGGTTCTCTTATGCCTATTCCTTATGGGACTCCGTACTGAAAATGAACGAAACTCCTTTAGATAACGATTGGCAGGAAAACATGAGAGCTTCCACAACCCTTGAGTATCTGGAGAAAAACAATAAAATAATGGTAGCACCGGGAAGCGGCTATGCGGCTCCTCAGGAGACCTCCGATATTGCAACCATAAGGAGCCAGTGCAAAGCTTCTATTGTGGAATATTCCTGGAAGATGATATTTGCCGGTGATGAAACGGAATTTAACAAATTATTAAAAGATATGCAGAATACGGCGGAGGGCCTTGGCTATGCCGACGTATTGGCGGTTGACATGCAGAATGCAAAAGACCAGAATACCGCCAGGGAAGAGATATTAAAAATATCAGCGGCCAATTAATTTAAGAATACTTTGACGGCAACGGTTCGGTAAGACGTTCGGCGGCGCAGGAAAAATGGAAACAGGATGGTAAAGCGCGGAGGTTTTATTATCCTGTTTTTAAATAAATGGTATTACATTCTCTTCCCTGCTTTCTGATTTTAAAAGTATGTAAGGATGGCATTTTACCATTGCGGCATACAATAAGAGCAAATCATTTACCAAATTATTTAAGGCTTTGGTGCCAGGCTTTTCCGGTATTCGGCGGGACTTAGCCCCACGTATTTTTTAAATTTTTTGTGAAAATAATCCACATTTTTATAGCCTGCCTGTTCAGCAATTTCATAAACTTTCAGCCGGTCTTCCTTAAGAAGCTTTTTGGAGTTTTCGATGCGGATGCGGTCCAGGTAGGAATTAAAGCTTTCCCCTACCTTTTTATTAAATATTTTACCAAGATAGCAGCTGTTGTAACCAAAAAGGGGTGCGATGGTTTCCAGTTTCAGGTTTTCGCTGTAATTATGCTTGATATAATAGAGGACATCATTTAATACACCTTCTCTGGAGGGATTCCCGATAGCATTCATGCACATCTCGAATTGTTCCGACAGGAACTGAATAATTTCATATAAATAATACTTGCTTTCAATCAGGTTAATGACTGCGGCATTGGTTGGAAAAGGAATATCTGCGGTGCTGTAAATATGGGATATAATCTGTTTGACCTGAAGGTAGATATCCGTGAGAAAATATTTTATGGACATAACATCATCCACCGCATAAAAAAGTTTTTTTTCCAGTTCCTTTAAGGTTTCAGCGATTTGAGTACGGTTGTAGGTCTGTATACAATCGGCAAATACCCGGTAATAATGCCTGGACTCTTCCGGGGTAATGAAATAAGTGAACTCCTCCTTGCCCGGCAGCTGGTGCCAGCCTAAAATATGCTGGTTTTGTTCACAGAAAAAACGCCGGTTTAACAGGGCGCAGGCCGTCTCGTAAGAAAGGCGGACATCCTCCAGGCTGTATACTTTCCTTCCGTATGTAAGGAAAAGGGAATCCAGGGGAGAGAACTTCTGGGGGTTAGTATCGTAATGACGGAGGAAAATATTAAAATGTTCAATGGCAAAATTACCTTTTAAAAGAACAATATCTTTTTCCTGAAAGTGGATATGGTCAAAGGAATTATTGTCCTGGTTGGTAACTCGGAGGAGTTCCGCAAAACTCCAGACAATGTGGAAACTGTCCTGGTTATAATTCTCATAGATTACGGCCTGGTAAACCGGGGCCGCGAGATGCAAATCATAGGAATTAAAGTTGGAAAAATCCCCTTTGCCCGTTAGAATGTCCCTGAGGATGGTATCCTTGGCCTTGGCCCGGTATTGAAGCAGGGTATGGTTCTTCTTCTGCTCTTTCCTTAAATCATCCCGGATTGTTATGACGGCGCCTGTCAGTTCGTTTTCATCTATGGGTTTGGTCAGGTAAAAATCCACACCGTAGCGCATGGCGGTCTGGGCGTATTTGAAATCAGATATACCGCTTATAAGAATGAATTTACCGTTAAATTGTTTTTCACGTGCCAGTTTAACAATATCAATACCGGATAATTTGGGCATACGGATATCCAGAAGCACCAAATCCGGTTTAAGTTCAAGAATTTTACTTAAGGCATCCTCTCCGTTCCGGGACACTCCGCAGATGGTAAAGCCTAACTCATACCAGTCAATAATAACTTTTAGCCCTTCCAATACAAATGATTCGTCATCGGCAATAAACACATTCATATTTGACTCCTATCTAAGTGACGGCGCGTCAGCGCCAGAGTCTGGCAGGCCAGACTCTATCTTATTCTTCCAGAATATTATATAAAGGTAATTTCAGTAATACAACCGTACCCTTCCCCTTTCTGCTTTTTATTTCTATTCCGTAAGCCGTACCGTAGCAAAGCTTAATACGCTGGTTGATATTGTAAAATCCGATTCCCATAGAGCTATCCCTGTGTTCATAGATATTGGCATTTACACTTTTAAGTTCTTCTTCCGTCATTCCGGTCCCGTTATCCGAAACGGTTATAAGCAGAAACTCTTCCTCTTCTTTATTTATTGTAATGGACAGTAATCCGTTTTCCGGGGCCTCGTTTAAACCGTGTAAAATGGCATTTTCCACAATGGGCTGAAGAAGCAGGGGAAGAATTTTATATTTATTTAAGTCAAGACCTTCCTGTACCTGTAAAGTATAATGAAGTCTTTCGTTAAAGTGAAGTTTCTGGATGGCCAGGTACATCTCAATATAATCCAGTTCTTTTTCCAAAGTAGTGGAAGAAGTGCCCGTATTTTCCAGCACATAACGCATGGACTTGCCTAAAAGCTTGATAGCCGTTGCAACATCCCTGTTCCCGGAGGTAAAGGCCATCATACGGATGATTTCCAGGGTGTTATACAGAAAATGGGGATTAATCTGACCGGCCAGCATTTTAAATTCCATTTCCTGCTGCCGGTTAATAAATCTTTGTTCCGTTAACTGGGATTCGTAAATATCTGCTTCCGTTTCCTTGATTTTTCCAATCATGACCTTTAGGTCCGAAAAGGTTTCGGATATCTCATCATCCCCTTGGAAGGAATCGATGATATTATAGTCCCCGCCGCTGGCTTTATGCATGGCATATCTTAACATTTCCACACGTGAACTGAAAAAACGGGTAAATACATAAATCAGTAAAAGTGGTATGAGAATAATTACAAGGAAAATAATGATATAGGTTATACTGACCTGCTTTACATAGGGTATTGCCTCTAAATCCAGGGTTACGATATAAAGGCTGTCGTCGGACTTGTAAGGCCTTAAGGTTGATACGGCTCCCATACAGTCTTTCTCACCGAGAGTAAGTTTACCGATGTATTTATAATAATTTTCCGTATAATCTATAAAAATTCCAAGGTTTTTACCTATCAGCTGACGGTTGGTGCCGTAAAAGACAGGCCCGTCATTCAGTGCTATTATGTTTAATAAAGCATTGTTTTCAATCCGGTTTTTGAGATAATTATCGCTTATGGTCATGGCAAGGACGGCATAGCTTTTTGTTGCTACAAGCGGAATCTTGCGGTAAAGGGTTATTTCCCAGTATTCATTTTTATATTTATCCGTTCTTATGTAGGTTTTCCAGAATATGCCGGGTTTTTTGCCGGCGGTTCCAAACCAGTCGGTATTCCTGATTTCCTCTGCGGCATATTTAAAATTATCATAATCACTGACGGTATCGTTTAAGGTATAAATATATATACTGCTTACGGATGTATCATTTTTAAGCAGGGTATTAATCCGGCTGTAGCGGCTGAAAGCCTTGCGGGATTCCACATTGCTTGCATATTCCGTCTCCAGAAGGGTATGCAGCTGCCTGTCGGAGCTGATATCTTCCGACAGGTTATAAAAATTGGTGGTAACATCAAACATAATGGACTTAACACGGAGATTATCCGATTCAACAAGGCTTTCATAGTGCTTGTATAAAAGGTGTTTCGTGTTGGTAAGAAGAAAAAGGCATATTAAAAGTATGGGAATCAGCAGGGCGGTAAAGTAAATAAAAAATAACTGCTTTTGTACTTTGGTACGGCTGATTAACTGCAGCAATTTATTTTGAATTTTCATAAAAGAAAACCCTTTCTGAAAAATTTATCAGGAAATTTGACCGGAAATTATTATACAGTATTCAATACTTATTATAATGAATAATCGGTAAAAAGTATACGGCAGTTATTAAAGATAAATCACGATAAAAATCAGTGATACAATCGGCGAAAAGGAAATAAATTGCCCTGTCCCAAGCCATATTGATATGAAATCTTAAGTTTTGGGACATTATTTTAATATAAGATTAATAGAATGTTATAATTTTTTATGATACAATGAAAGCGGTACAGGGTAAGAATGGATAACGGGAGGTAGGTACATGAAATTTATACATATTGCGGACCTGCATATAGGGGCCAGGCCGGATTCCGGTTTCCCGTGGGGAGAGGAACGGGAGAAGGAAATTCTTGAAAGCTTCCGTAAAATAACAGACGTCTGCAATGAACAGGAGATTGACCTGCTGTTAATAGCGGGAGACTTATTTCACAGGCAGCCCTTAATCCGTGAGCTGAAAGAGATTAATTATTATTTTGAGAGATTAAATAAAACCCGGGTGGTTATAATAGCCGGGAATCATGATTATATCGGCAGCAGGTCAAATTATATCGGATTTGAATGGGGAGAGAGGGTGCATATGCTTATGGAGCCTTCCCTGGACAGCGTTTACCTTGAGGATATCAATACGGAAGTATACGGTCTTAGCTACCACACCAGATTTATTACCGAGCCACTTTATGATACGGCCCAGCCGGGCTGTGAAGAAAGAATTAATATTCTTCTTGCCCATGGCGGGAATGAAAAGGATATACCCATGGACAAAAAGGCGCTGCTTGACAGCGGGTTTGATTATATTGCTTTAGGACATATCCATAAGCCACAGATTTTCAGTGAAAGAATGGCTTATTCCGGCTGTCTTGAACCGTTGGACAAGACGGAGACAGGGGAGAGGGGCTATATACTGGGGGAGATTGAAAAAAATGGAGAGACTTCCACGGTTCATATAAGATTTATTCCTAATTCCGTAAGACAATACATAAAGCTGGAGATTACGGTTCATCAGGGCATGACCAACGGGGCGCTGCTTAATCTGGCAAAGGATAAAATAACAGAATACGGCAGTGAGAATATATATTTACTTATGTTTACCGGAATCCGGGACGAGGATATCCTGTTTCATAAAGAGGATTTTAAAAAGCTGGGCAATGTAATTGAAGTAATTGACGATACGGTACCGGATTATGATTTTGAGGCTTTATTCCGGGAGAATCAGGATAATATAATCGGCTTATATATAAATAGAATAAAAGAGGGCGCCAAACAGGACAAGATTGCAGAAAAAGCTTTATACTATGGAATTGAAGCTCTTCTTGGAGCCAAAAATTATAAGTAATGGGAGATGGATTATTTGCAGTTAAAGGAATTACGGCTGAATGATTTTGGTAAATTTCATAATAAATCAATTTCTTTAAAAGACGGAATTAACCTGATTTATGGAGAAAATGAAGCGGGAAAATCCACCGTGCACTCTTTTATCAGGGGAATGCTGTTTGGAATAGAGAAGCCTAGAGGCAGGGTTTCCAAAGAGGATGTTTATGAAAGGTTTATACCCTGGGAACATCCCGGTTCTTATTGCGGAAGCATGGATTTGGAGACTGACGGTAAAGAGCTGAGGATTATCCGGAATTTTGATAAAAATAACAAGAAATGCACGGTTATCGACCTCCAGACCGGAAGGGAGCTAAACCCGAATCCGGAGGAATTGCTGCATCTTTACGGAGGGCTTACGGAGGCCGGTTATCGCAATACCATCAGTATAGAACAGCTGAAAATCAGGACAGACCAGGAATTGGCGGAAGAGGTCCGCAATTATATCACAAATCTATCCCTGTCTAAAAACAAGGAGGTTGATGTAACAAAAGCACTTATGTTTTTACAAAACAGAAGAAAGGAACTGGAAGACAGACAATTAAGCACGAAACTGTCGGCCCTGGAAAAGGAGTTGGAAGAAGGGCTCAAAAAGGAAACATTAATTGATAAATTAACTTTTCAGTTAAAAGATACGGAAGAAAGGGAAAAAGAACTGGAGAAGAAAAGGGAGAATTTTGATAATTCGGAGCTTATAGGAGATTTTTTATCTCTCCAGGCTTACCTGGCCTATTTGGAACAGTTCCCGGTTATAAAAGAGAAATACAGAAATTATAAAGAGGCAAAACAGCAGAGAGATTTATTTCAGGATAAACAGTCCTTCCTGCTGGAAAGTTTAGGGGAATACCGGGAGGGTGCCGCCGGTTTGTTCAGGCGGAAACTGGATGAGCTGGAATCTCTGAAATATGAAATAACAACTCAGGAGGAAAAAAAAGCGGCTTTTATAAAGTCGGAGGAAAAAGCACTTTATGAGAATAAAAAAAGACAGATAATCTGTCCGCTGCTGCCTGTTGTTACCGGTATCGGGGGTATACTTTATTTTATGGATAAAAACAGTATTTTAACCGGAATTTTTTCCGCGGTTTTATTTAGCGGTCTGGTTATCTTTCTGTTAATTGGCAGCCGGATTCGGAAAATGAATCATAACAGGAAACTCAAAAGCACGGAGTATGATAAAGCAATTACACTGCTTAAGGATAAAGCAAACGCAGTTCCGGCGGAATTACAGGCTGAGGATGAAAGGGATTTAAAGAAAAAATACGAAGAAGTCTTAAAGCAGGAAATGACTTATGAACAGATGAGAAAACAAATAGAGGATTACAGGGAGCAGACGGAATTACTGGATGAGAGGATTGCCGTATTGGAACAGGAGATTTTGGAATATTTAAACCGGCTGCCCTTTAAAATAAATGCAGCTCCGGATGGCAGTACCGCTTTGAAGGATGACAGGATAAAGGAAACGGAAGATTTTGTCACAGAGCAGCAGCAATCTATTATAAGAAACCAGGAATTAATAAAAACGGAGTCGGAAAATTTACGGATACGGAAAGAAAAATTGAAATGGGAGCTGGCTTCCTTAGACGGCAATGAAGACAAATTGCTGGAGAATCAGAAATTATATGAGGAACTGATACAGCAGAAAAATGAGAATGACATGGAACTGGAAGCAATTAAATTATCCATTGAAACAATTAATAGTTTATCCGTTGATATCCATGACGGCTTCGGAAAAAAACTGAATGATATGGTATCGGATTTAACACTGGAACTGACGGATTATAAGTACAGGGATATTAAGATAGATGAGAAATTAAATATAAAGGTTGGCTGCAGGGATAATTATGTACAGCTTAGCAAGTTAAGTGCGGGAACCATGGAACAATTATATTTTGCCCTGCGGATTGCCGTATCGGATTTGTTATACGGACAGGGTGTAATGCCCATACTTTTAGATGACAGCTTTGCATTATATGATGACAAAAGGGCAAAGGCCGCTCTTTTCTACCTGGCGGAACACAGGAGAGGACAGGTACTTTTATTTACCTGCCATAACAGGGAAAGGTCTATATTGGATGGTTTGAATATAAATTATAATTATATAGATTTATCAAAGGCCGGCGATATGGACTTCGTTCAACAGTAAGAAATTTTTATCTGTAAATCTGAAACAGGCAGAGCTGTTTCACTTAGCAAGGAAATAAAGAGGAAAGTATGGAAAAAAATACAAAAAATAATAATAAAAACAGAACAGGCGGTAAATCAGCATATAAAAACGGTAATTCCGGTAAAAATAAAGGAGCTCCCAAGAAAACAAAACAACGCCCGGCCGCCAAAAACGGAAAAATAAAACATCGTTCCCGTTTTAAAAGAAAGCTCCGCTGGATTCTTCTTATCTCCAGCTTTGTGTTTTCACTGACGATGTTAGCCGGAATCCTGGTTTTTTATATTATATACGGCGATGATTTTTCCCGCTACCAGAAGGAAGCGGAACAATTTGTAAGCCAGTCGGACCTAGATACCTTCAGGCAGACCGAAACCAGCCTGGTATATGATTCCGATGAAAAACTGATTTCCGTTTTAAAGGGAGCCAAGGATGTTTATTATCTTGACTATGATGATATTCCGAAAGACGCCGTAAATGCCATGATAGCCATAGAAGACAAAAAATTCATGGAACATGCCGGGGTGGATTTAAAAGCCAACGTACGTGCTTTTATCGCCTTGATAAAACATAAAGGCGGTGTGACCCAGGGAGCAAGCACCATTACCCAGCAGCTTGCCAGAAATATATTTTTAACCAATGAGGTAAGTATTGAAAGGAAACTGAAAGAAATATTTATATCCGTTGAGCTGGAAAGGAAATACAGCAAAAAGCAAATCATGGAATTTTATCTTAATAATATTTATTTTGCCAACGGATATTACGGAATACAGGCTGCAAGCAAAGGCTACTTTAATAAGACAGTGGATAAATTAAGCCTGTCTCAGATTGCATTTTTATGTGCAATACCCAATAATCCCACCATATATGATCCGCAGGACCATCCGGAGAACACAAAGAAGCGCCGGGACAGAATACTGCTTCAGATGCTGGAAGACGGCTGGATTGGAAAGGAAGAATATGATGCGGCCTGCAACGAGGAAATAGAACTGGTACAAAAAAAGGTCAGCAAAAATAATTATGTGGAAACCTTCGTTTTTTATTGTGCTACCAGAGCTTTGATGGCCGAACAGGGATTTGAATTCCGGAATGAATTTGACAGTGAGGAAGACCGCCAGGATTATGAAGAAAAATATACGGAGCTTTATAACCAGTTCCAGAAATCCCTGTATACGGAGGGTTACCGTATTTATACTTCCATTGATTTGGAAAAGCAGAACGAACTGCAAAAGGCAGTGGATGAAAATCTGAAAAATTATGAGGACAAAAATGAAGAAGGGATTTATTCCCTTCAGGGTGCCGCCGTATCCATTGAAAACAACACCGGCAGGGTGGTTGCCATTGTAGGAGGCAGGTATCAGGAAACCTCCGGCTATACCTTAAACCGGGGCTATCAAAGCTTCAGGCAGCCCGGAAGCGCCATTAAACCTTTGATTGTATATACCCCTACCTTTGAAAAGGGCTATTATCCGGAGGATTACGTGGTGGATGAGAAATTTAAAGGGGGACCTTCGAATGCGGACGGAACTTATTCAGGAAGGATAACCATACGGAAAGCTGTGGAAAAATCAAAGAATACCGTTGCCTGGAAATTATTCGAGGAGCTTACTCCCAAGGTCGGCTTGTCTTATCTGCTTGATATGAACTTCAGTAAGATAGATAAGAATGACTATTATCCGGCAGCGTCCCTAGGCGGATTTACCACAGGGGTAAGCCCCCTTGAAATGACGGCGGGATATGCTGCCATAGAAAATGACGGGGTTTACAGGGAACCGACCTGTATCGTTAAAATACTGGATTCCCAGGAAAATACCATAGTTGGTGAGAAAGAAGCCAAAAGAAGAATTTATGATATTAATGCGGCAAGGATGATGACCGATGTATTAACCGGGGTTATAAAACAAGGAACCGGAGCAGGATTAGGGCTTAACAATATGAACAGTGCCGGCAAAACCGGAACCACCAATGAGAAAAAAGACGGCTGGTTTATAGGTTATACTCCTTATTATACCACCGGAGTATGGGTAGGATATGATATTCCCAAAGCAATGAGTGGATTGTCCGGGGCAACTTTCCCGGGTTCCATCTGGAAGCAGTATATGAATGTAATTCATGAGGGACTGGAAAACGAGGAGTTTACTCCTTATAAAGACAGCAGGCCCTCTAAGGACACCGAAGAGGATACGGTGGAAACAGAGGAGGAAACCGTGGAAACCACCGACAGCCTGGAGGATACTTTAGACGATAATACGCAGTCCGATGACCAGGATACCGGCAACGGTAATTCTGAGGAAGACACCTGGGAGCCTCCGGAGAATTCCGTAGAATTCCCGGGAGAGAATCCGGACGATGGAGACGGCTGGAACGATGACGACGGTGATAACCAGGGCGGCGGCTCCACCTATGATGACGGCCGGTTCCCTCCCGGAAACGGTGACAATGAGGACGGTGCCTGGGGTGAGGGCGGCTGGAATATTCAGGGAAGCAGTCTGGATGCATCCGCTCCATAAAATCAGGCAATTCAAAACCACCGGTACGGCTGCTGCAAAAGCGTATCGGTGGTTTTTTGGTGGTTTTGAAAAATCCGCTGTTATAATATAATGCGGCTGCTATTTTCTAAATCAACCGTTACGTCGGCTTCCTGAAAATGTATCTCAAACAACACCAGGTATTCTCCTGCCTGTGCAATCGTCTCTGCGTAATCGGGAATCTTCCTTACAAAGGCATCCTTCAGGTCATAAAC
Source organism: Lachnoclostridium sp. UBA903 (assembly GCA_002294045.1). Classification (GTDB taxonomy): domain Bacteria; phylum Bacillota; class Clostridia; order Lachnospirales; family Lachnospiraceae; genus Anaerocolumna. The sequence continues at coordinate 89,591 of DBEP01000069.1, forward strand.
TGTTAGGGCGCTTTGTGTTACGGTACCCCTTTTTACTCTAACATGGGCGTTACCCTCGAGAGGAACGGTAGTAAATGCGACTGTATTATTCTTTTCAAATTCCCGGACTTTTTGATTATCCCCAAAGGTGGAAAAATAAAGGACGCCTTTTTGCGTGCTGTCCCAGCAGAAGTTGACGATTCTCACGTTGGGGCCGTCCTCTGTAATGGTGGCAAGTGCAATTTCTTTTTGTTCCGTCATAATATTGTTAAATTCTTGAATATAGTCCATTTTTAGACCTCCAATTTGATTTATAATGCTATCATACCCTACCAACCTTGACAGCAGTATGTCATAGTTGTAAAATTATGAATAATAACTTTTTTGGAGAGTAAGGCTGAAAAATTCGCGGGCAGGAATGGAGTAAAAAATGAAAATAGACCGTTTGATTTCCATTATTATGGTCCTTCTGAATTGTGATACGATGAGTGCCGCAAAACTGGCTGATATGTTTGAGGTTACGCCCCGTACCATCTATCGTGATATAGAAGCAATTGAGAAAGCCGGTATACCCATATTTACCAAAGCAGGTGCGGATGGAGGAATTGGAATCCTTCCCAATTATAAAATTGATAAAAACCTGTTCAGTCCTGCTGAAATACAACATCTACTAATGGGACTTCAGAGTGTTTCCACTGCTTTATCACAAAAAGAGCTGATTGGCACGCTTGAAAAAGTCAGGAACCTGCTGCCGGATAAACGTTCTGTTAAAGCAAATCAAATTACGGTAGACTTAACAGCCTGGATGGGGAATAAGTCTTTGCTGAACTCGGTTGCGGCGGCCAGGCAAGCACTGGACGAAAGCAGGCTTCTGCAATTTTCTTACCGAGACAAAAGGGGAGTACTAAGTACAAGACAAGTGGAGCCCTATCAGCTTGTGCTAAAAGAAACTCATTGGTATCTGTATGGCTATTGTCTGCAAAAGCAGGATTTCCGTGTCTTCAAGCTGGTGCGGATGACAAGTCTTATTTTAGAAAACCGGACATTTATTCCACGTGATTTCACTTCTAAACCTATGGACGGCGGCGGGTGGATGGATGAGAAGCTTATCCCAATCCAGCTTTTAATTGAGAGTTCTCTTTATGAACGCATGATGGAGCTTTGCGGAGAAGAGAGAATCAAGCCTTGGGGAGACAATTATTTTTTGGTAGACTTTCTATTTGCGCCGGATGATTACGGATACAATATTTTGCTGGGTTTTGGGGATAAATGTGAGTGTATCGCACCACCTGAGATACGAGAAGAACTCATTAAAAGGATTGAAAAGCTTGCAGGGGTATATCGGTAAATCCTTTTTTTAGCCCGCCTATCTGTCTATATGATGAATGGTGGATTTGCCTTTCCGCCACATTCCCAAAAAGTGCTCAGTTAAGCCTGTCCTGCATTCGGACGGTAGAAAAACGTATCGGCATATGATATAATGAAAGCGGAGAGAGGAAATTACAAGCTCGCTTGTAATTTCTGACCGGAGCAACAAGACCATGAATACATTTTTTGTTCATGATATAATAAAAAACGAACGAGGAAACTGCAAGGCTGTCTGCAGTTTCCATTGAGAAACAAAATCATGGACAAAGTGAGTGCATATCAACGCTGCGGAGTGGCGCATACCATGGTGGCTTGCGGATATGGTATAATGTCAACAAAACAGTAAGAACCTGTTTCAAAAATGGAGAATGAACATGAATAAAAAATTATCAAGGGCAATAGGCTTAATAATGTTGAGCGTGGCTGTTATCTTTGTAATATATGCTTTAAATCACCCTGAAGCGGGTTTCAATATTCCGTTAAACCTGACTTACGGGCTGTATACCGCATATATACTTGCTATGGTGATTTTCCTTATTGGTCCTTTCCGGAAAAAAAGATAATTTCATTTTGTGCCTGAGCCGGTACGGCATATGGTGTTTTAATCTAATCTTCATGCAGGAGAAAAAATGAGCAAAATTGATAAATTTCAAACGCTAATTATTTTTGTGGCTATGCCGCTTGGCCTGTTATTTGGACAAATTAAGGCAGTAGAACAATATGCCGAAAACTTTGTAACGCCATTTCTATTTATAATGTTGTTCGGTGCTTTTTTAAATATTCCGCTTAAAGACTATCGAAAAGCATTTTTAAATATACGGTTCTCTATTATGACTATTTTAATTAACTTTGTATGGACGCCTATACTGGTATGGCTTTTAGGAAAAATATTTTTGTCCAATACTTCTATTATGCAGATTGGATTTATCATGTTAATGGTCACACCCTGTACTGACTGGTATCTTATATTTACCGGAATGGCAAAGGGAAATGTTCCGTTATCAGCAACCGTATTGCCGGTTAATCTTGTTTTTCAGGTGGTGCTGTTGCCGGTTTATCTTTTGGTTTTTGGCGGAATATCCGGAACTGTTAATATTCAGGCGGTTATAAGCAGTGTTATAATCATGCTGATTTTGCCTTTCTCGCTGGCACAAATCGGAAAACTGCTGCTGAATAAAATCCGGAACCATGATAAAAAAGATAAAATATTCGGCAGGTTCAGCTCATTGCAGACTATTTTGCTTGCCATGGCGATTATGGCGATGTTTGCTTCTAAGGGAAGAAATCTTTTAGCAAGTATGAATGTTGCGGCAGTATTGCTTCTCCCAATCATTTTATTTTATATCATTAATTTCTTTTTGGCGCAGGGGATTGGCAAAGGTTTTCACTATTCATATGAAGACACAGCCAGCCTGACATTAACGACCATTGCGAAAAATTCACCAATGACACTTGGCGTAGCACTTATGGCTTTCCCGAATGAGCCGCTTATCCATTTAATTATGGTGATAGAACCGCTTATTGAACTTCCCGCCATGATGCTGATTACAAGAATACTGCTTATAATTCGCAAGCAGCGTATGGGGAATACGGTGTGAGCAGCGCTTATCACAGAACAAACCGAATTCAGGCATTTAGGTATCGGCCTGTTCATTCCGTTATAAATCGGAAATGATACTGGAAGTTATTTATTTTATGTGTCTGTTCCGGTAGAAGCAGTCTGGAAGCAGTAAGAACAGTGGAAGAAGATGCAGGTACATGATATAATTATACATGAAATACTTGATGTATCTAGATTAGAGGTGATGAATATTATTGATTATACAATACGAGAAATTTTACCGCAGGAACATTACCTCCTATCCGATTTTCTTTATGAGGCTATCTTTCAGCGGGATGAAACAGACCTATTACCGCGGGAAGTTATTAAACAACCGGAGTTAAGTATCATTATCGCTGACTTCGGGAAACCGGATGACCATTGTCTTGTCGCTGAATGTGATGGTAAAGTGATTGGAGCCGTCTGGACAAGAATATTATGCGGTGAAGTCAAAGGATTTGGAAACATTGACGATACGACCCCCGAATTTGCTATATCTCTTTATAAGGATTACAGAGGGCATGGTATAGGAACCGCAATGATGAAGGCAATGCTTAAACTGCTAAAAGATAAAGGATACAAACAGACTTCTCTGGCAGTCCAGAAGGATAATTATGCCCTTAAAATGTATCAGGCTGTTGGATTTACTATTGTCGGTGAAACCAAAGAAGAGTTTTTAATGGTATGCAATTTAACCCGTTAACTGGCACCGAGTAGCTTTTCACAATTACTCGGTGCTGTTTGTCTTACTGCCGGATGCACGGCGGTAAAAGACACCGCCTTTTATCGAAAGATAAAAGCATCTTTCGATAAGTTTATATTATACGGAGAAAGGGTTTTACCATGATTCTGTCAGATAAGACAATTATCGGAATGTTAAGAGAAAAAACATTATTAATAGAACCTATTGAGGAAGAACAAGTACAACCTGCAAGCGTAGACATTCGTCTTGGAGATACATTCAGCATTGTTGAAGACTCGCCTGACGGAATAATTACGTTACAAAATGAAATAAGATACAAAACAATTCAAACCGATAAGTACCTTCTGCTCCCGGGACAATTTGTACTTGCTACTACGCTGGAGTATTTTGCATTGCCTAATAACATTACGGCATTTGTTGAGGGAAGAAGCTCACTTGGAAGAATGGGTTTATTTATTCAGAACGCCGGATGGGTTGATCCTGGATTTGAAGGAGAAATCACGCTTGAATTATTTAATGCCAATCGTTGTGCAATAGAATTGCAATCTGGCCGGAGAGTGGGACAACTTGTATTTGCTCAAATGGATGATACTGCCCTAAATCCCTATCACGGAAAATACCAGGGACAAAAGGGTGCCACAGGTTCAAAAGTGTTTATGGATAAAGAGATAAATCGATGATTTACTTACTTCTCATTTTATAACGATTTTTCCAAGAGAAAATTGTTGAACAGATAACCGGTGATATGGAGGGAAATGGCCGTATTAAGGTAAGGTATCTGGAAGGTGTGGAACAGATGGCCTGTATCGTTCATAAGGGACCTTACCAAACTTTAGGACTGGCATATACCGCTCTGTCAAAATGGATTCAGGAAAACGGCTATACCATATCCGGTCCACAGAGGGAATTATATTTAAAAGGGGAATGGGATTCTGAGAGTACCGGCGATTATATTACGGAAATACAGATACCCGTTACGGCATAATGCATTTGAAAGAACGAGGCAGTCTCCGGTTTTGGGGAAGGCAGGAATTTAAATTAGTAAAAAAAGAACAATAAATTGTATAGAACCTGGTGATTGTATTCCAATGGGCAAGATACAGCAGGCTTGATTAATCCTCAGACTCTGATTGCTCGGGGACAAAAACCTCACCATTATCCGGATCAATCCACACTTCAACATCCTTTGCTTCGTCCAAAATATGATTCTTGTATTTCTTCATATAATGGATTTTCTGAAAGTTGTGTCCCCCCAAGAACTGGAAAAACAGTGCCCCGCCAAAAAAGAGCATGGCAGTTCTGGCTGTCTCAATCCCGCCGAATAAGTTTTTATTTATAAATCTTAAGGCCCAAATAATCAACACCATAATGAGCACGCCGGCTAACAGGCTTACAGCTAAGAGTCCCTTTTTTTGGGAGTGTTTTATCATATCATCCACCACTTTTAATTCATCATCAAACCGTTTTTTTTCAGTATGGATCATCAAAAGGTCGTAGCCGATGTAGGTACCCCAAAAGATAAACTGGGTAATCCACGCAAAGGCCGAGCTTTGCGTGTAAGTATGCGGGGCCGGAACATAATAGTTATAGTAGCTCAATGCGATAAGACCTGCACAGATATTCACCGATGCACAGCCGAAAAATAATTCTATATGATAGAGAGACGCCCTTTTTATAAAGGCCAGCAACAGTATTCCGCATATTAAGGTTACTGTAAAAGTTATGCCAAAAAAGCCACCAATTAAGTTTTCAAAGCCGTATATTACCGGCTTGTCGCTAAATAAAAAAGTCAAAACCGGTATAGCGGAAAATAGCAGATAAAAAGCTAAAAAGCCTTTAACCTCACTTCTCTTAATGTTGGGCGACATAATCCAAGCAAAAATGAAATTAGGTCTGTTCATGATATTATCTCCTTAATTCATAATACAGATTTTTTTCTCCACACATTGGAGCGGTTTTTAATACCCGATTTACTTGTTTTTTTAGCAAATTGACAAACGATATTCTTTTTAATACAATATAATAAATATAATACATTGTAAAGAGTTATTATTGTGGCATTCTGATAAATTGCCGAACAGCGTTACCTGTATTTTAACATTGTAATAGCTGGGCAATAAAAAGGGGTATTATTTTGCGTTAAGGAGGCAGATGAACTTCATGAAGCATTTGTATATAATTGCTCTTTTTATATCTTTACTGTCTATGGGAGGGTGTTCAAGAAACATCGAAGAATCCGCAGAGGACTATCAAGTGATTCCCTATACCTATGATGACATTGCAGGCAGAGTTCTGGAGGGTACCGAACTTGACAAAGAGGTTTTTACAGAGGAGGCTCTTGAGAGCTACAGTAAAATGATGAGCTATGTAGACCATGTGGCAGGAAAAGATAGTTACTATATTACAAAGGCCTATAAAGTGGATATCCCTGAAAAATACCAAAGCTATGTATTGAAATTTGTCCTGAAAGAATATCTTGACCGGTATATCAAGTGGGAGGAAAGCAAAAGTGTTCATAACCCTTTTAATATTATTGTCAGTAACAATGAATATTATATGGCAAGCTCCTATGAACCGTTCCATATGAATATAGCCTGGCATGAGCAGATTAAGGCAGATTTTGCAGAAGCTTATCCCGAGTTCCATTTAAACAGTTTTTACGTCGCTCTGGATAAAACAATTCCGCCTCAGGAAAGCCAAAATTATGATTATCAGAATTTATCCGACTGGACCCATTTTTATGACGAACGCTTTTATAAGGATAAAAAATATTATAGTAACATAATCAATATTTTTCTGCCTGAGAGTACAAAAGAAGAAGATTTAGATGAACTTGTCAGGGAAATGGAGCCTTTGCTGATAAAATACTGCATAACCGCCCTGGATTTCTATATACTTTCCTCGGAGGATGCTCTGAATATTATTCAGAGTGAAGAGATGGAAACAGGTAATCATTATGGGTTTGGAGAGAAGAATAAATCCCTTTATAAATACGATAAGACGTATAAAATTCCTCTTTCTTAGCTTGCTATGGAAACGTTAATGCATATTCATAAAAGAGCAGAGTATGAAAAAATCATATCCTGCTCTTTTTTATGCAATAGGAAATTCCTCCGTTTATTTCTTATATTTATTTAAAATATTCTGGATTCTTTCCGTCGGGCTTAATAATTTATTGATGGAAGAATCATGATTTAATGTATCGATTAATAAGGCAATATATTTGCTCAAATCCACGTTAATATAATATGGCTTGGATAACAATTCTTCGGTCTGATATACCAGATTGGTGGTTAAAACCCTGTAGATTAAGCCCTGTTCATAAGCTTCGTCAAACTTGCCGAGGCCGTTGGTAAACAAGCCGAAAGTAGAGGCAACAAAGATTCTGCCGGCCTTCCGTCTCTTTAGTTCCTTGGCGACATCAATCATACTTTCACCGGAGGAGATCATATCATCAATAATTAACATGTCCTTGCCCTCCACATCGGACCCTAAGAATTCGTGTGCGACAATAGGATTGCGGCCGTTGATAATGGTGGCATAATCACGGCGTTTATAAAACATACCCAGGTCAACCCCAAGGACATTGGCAAAATAAACAGCTCGGTTCATACCGCCTTCGTCCGGGCTGATAACCATCATATGTTCCGCATCAAGATTCAGATCCGGCACCTTTTTTAACAATGCTTTAATGAATTGGTAAGTAGGCTGAACCGTTTCAAAGCTCTTTAAGGGAATGGCATTCTGGACACGGGGGTCATGGGCATCAAAGGTAATAATACTTTCCACACCCATATTGGTTAATTCCTGCAAAGCCAGGGCGCAATCCAGAGATTCCCTGGAGCTGCGTCTGTGCTGACGGCTCTCATACAGAAAAGGCATAATTACTGTAATCCTGCGGGCTTTACCGCCTACAGCCGCTATAATTCTCTTCAAATCCTGATAGTGGTCATCCGGAGACATATGGTTGACATGTCCGCAAACCGTATAAGTTAAACTGTAATTGCAAACGTCCAATAGCAGGTAAAGGTCGGAACCACGGACGGATTCCCTGATTACACCCTTTGCTTCTCCGGTACCGAATCTGGGGCAGCACGCGTCAATAAGGTAGGAATCACGCTGGTAACCGGCAAATGCAATCGTAGAAGTATGTTCGTTTTCTCTTGCTTTCCGCCATTCCACAATATAGTCATTTACCTTCTGTCCCAGGGATTTGCTGCTTTCTAAAGAAACAATACCTAATGTACCGACCGGGATTGTTTCAAAAATTTTTTCTTGTTGCGGCATTTTATTGACCTCCAATGAAATTTGTTTTACAACCTTTGCCAGATGCAAATATAGTTGCCGTGTGTATGGTAAAATGTCCATTAACGTTATACCATTAACCATTTATTTAGTCAAGGGCGAATAGCTAACCAACGGAGGAATACATATAAAAAAACCGTCAGGTTAAGGCCATGCTCCGGCTTAAAGTAATTTCTTAAGCCGGATGTCCTCTCCTACGATTTTAAGCAGGGAATAATTGCTGGCAATCCTTGAAAAAACCCGTTCACTGTAAATGGTATTGATATTGTCCAGGGACAAATTAGTTGATATAATAGTGGATTTCCGCCTTAAGAAACGTTCGTTGATACATAAATACAATTGGACATTTACGAAGGAATTATTTAATTCCGTACCTAAATCGTCAATAATCAGCAAATCACAATCCAATATGTAATCAAACTGGTTCTGGAATTCGAAATTATCTTCCCCTTTGCCAAATGTATTCTTTTCCAGAATATCAAATAACTGGAAGGCCGTCAGATATATAACCGTATGGGCCCTGTCTAAAAGTTCTTTGGCAATACAGTTGGCAAGAAAGGTTTTACCCACGCCGGTATTGCCGTATAATAAGAGATTGTTGTATTCCCTGTCAAAATTATGGATAAAATTCCAGCAGGATTCCACAATCTTTCTGATATTATCCAAGGGAGACAATCCGGTACTTGGGTCCATATAATCCTCCGAATAAAAATCGTAGGAAAAAGTATTAAAATTTTCCCTTATAATGGCAGCTTTTATATTGGACTGGGAATAAACAATGTCCACAATGGCCTGCTTAAAGCAGTGGCACTTTTCATTGCCGATATAACCGGTATCTTTGCAGTCCGGACAATGATAAGCCGGCTGCAAATAATCTTCAGGATATCCATGTTCCACCAATAATGCAGTCCTCCTGGCGGAAGCTTCTTCCGTCATTTTCTTTAAAGCGGGCAGGGGTTTGTCATCCCCCATTAAAAGCAGCTTAGCGCTCTTTACCGCATAGGTAACAACCGCGTCGTCAATTTCCTTTAATTCCGGAATCGCACGGTAAACTTCCTCCGTCCGGATATCCAGGTTATGCTTATTCTGAAGCTGTTTCCTGTCATACTCCCGTAAAATCTTATTATACTGATAATTCTTTAAGGCCATAATAAAACTCTCCTTTAACCAACGGCAAATAAAGCCGGACTGGACTGCAACCTTTTGCTTACTGTTTATGTAATAACCTCTGTTCCATGGAAGAATAATCTTCCTCGGTATAGGTTCTCTGGGGAAATGCATTAAAGCGGTTTGAGGGGGAAGGTTTTGCCGCAACCGGTTTGCTATTTGCTTTCATAGCCGTAGTTTTAATATGCTCTTCGTCCAGCTGTGATATCTGAGCCGGCTCTTTTACACCTTTTTTATACCAGTTCTCCAGTATCTTATCCGCATATTTAAAATCTGGTTTCTGGGTTTTTAGTATGGTACGATTACAGGCCTCCACAATAATTTCAATGGAAAAACCATATTTGTTAAGCCATTTGTTAATAAACTGTTTTTCAATCTGTCCGGGTGCCCGGTTTAAACCAAATGCTTTGTTTATCGCATTGTAATTGCTGTTATAAAGAGCAGTGGCGGCTTCCGCCTTTTCCACCGTATCAATACCCTCTTCCGCCCAGGAGAGGGCTACGGCTTCGATATAGGAAGGATTCTTTTTATTCTTGGAAACACAATACTCATACAGGTACATGATTAATTCTGCCGAGAAGCCTACGCTTTCGTAAAGGTAGAGGATTAATTGAAGGTCCGTCGGTTTAATCAGCCGGTCCAGATAAATCTCAATTATATTTAAGAGCCACTTGACCTCGTCCGTATTGGTAAGCTGTTTAATCTGTGCTTCCGAATAAGTGGGCTTTTCAAACTTTCTGCCGGCAGCCGGTTCTTTTCCGTCCGGCGGCAAAGGCGCGTCTTTCTTAATCCGGGTTTTGGGAGAATCCGATACATCACCGGCAGTGGCAGTTTCCCTTGCGGTGTTGTCCGTTTCCCGGCAAAGGGTACATATATCATTTATGGTAATGGAAATTATTTCATTATCCGTATTGCGCAGCAGGGATATTAAATTAACCTTTTCCCAATAATTCAGAGCACGGATAATGTCCTTTTCCGTGTCATCCAGACGGTCCGCAATGGATGAGATTGTAATCTGGGTATCCGTGGTGCAGTTTATACACCGGAGCAGGTAAAGATACACCTTCACGTAAGAACCGTTGGCAGAGGGCATAAAATTATCAATAAATAGATTCGGTATAATGGTAGTATCCGGAACCCTGTTGGAATTTAATATAATTGTACTCATATCACTTCGACTCCTATCTGCATGCCTTGGCATGTAACTTCCTTTGCTATGCCATTATATCACAGGTAAGAATAGAAGGAAATAGGCCATTTTCCTGGAATGGACCGGAAAAAATTATATGTGGATAATGTGGATAGTGTGGATAATAAAGTTTGTGAAATATGTAAAATAATGTAAAAATAAATAGAAATCAACAAAATCAGTTATACGAAATTCAACTTACTAGCATTGTAGAAAATAATTATGTGAACTAAAAAATCCACAGCCTTATCACAGTCAAATTGTTGATAAGGTTGTGGATAATGTGGATAACTATATGCCCAATAGGGCTTCTCCTATGGTTACAACGTCTCCGGCACCCATAGTTATCAACAGGTCGCCGTTATTACAATTTTCTAATAAAAAATTTTCAATAGCATCAAAGCTTTCAAGATAGTATGCATCTTTACCAATTTTCAGCAACTCATTCTGTAAATCCCTGGAAGATATATCTCCCGGATTGGCTTCCCTTGCGGCATAGATATCGGCCAGGACAATTTTATCCGCAAGGGAAAGGGCGGAGGCAAATTCCTTTAAAAAAGCTTTTGTCCGGGAATAGGTGTGGGGCTGGAAAACACACCAGGTAGTTTTATGCGGATAATTTTTTGCCGCAGTTAAGGTGGCTATCACTTCGGTAGGATGATGGGCATAATCATCAATAATGGTAACCCCGCCGATTTCACCCTTATATTGGAAACGGCGTTCCGTGCCGGTAAAGAAAAGCAATGCCTTTTTAATAATTCCCAGGGGAATATTCAGACTTCTTGCCAGCGCAATAGCAGGAAGAGAATTGGATACATTATGGATGCCGATTACATTTAATTCAATATGTGTCATCAGTTTTCCGTTTTCCATTAAATCGTAATGTCCATGGCCTAAAGCGTCATATTCAATATTAGCCGCAGTGTAGTGGGCGGCCGAGCCGGGAACGGGTTCTTTAGAAGTATCAATACTGTAAGTCACAAAGGAACAGGGCAGTTCCTCTGTAAAGTAAGTAACCTGATCGATATCCCCGTTGATGACCAGCAGGCCGTTTTCAGGCAGCCGTCTGGCAAACTGGCGGAAAGAGTGGCGGACATCATCCAAATCCTTAAAAAAATCCAGATGCTCTGCTTCTACGTTCAGAATAATACTTTTTGTGGGATTAAACTTTAAAAAGCTATTGGTATATTCACAGGCTTCCGTTATAAAATGTTCCGAATGGCCGATACGAATGTTGCCGTTAATATTATCTAAAATTCCGCCCAGGGAAATGGTAGGGTCCAAACCTGCTTCCAATAAAATCAGGGAAAGCATGGAGGTTGTGGTGGTCTTTCCGTGAGTTCCGGCTATGGCTATGGCATCTGAATAATTCAGCATAACCTGGCCCAATAATTCGGCGCGGTCCATAATTGGTATTCCCGCTTTGATAACAGCCTGGTATTCTGCGTTATCTTCTTTCACTGCCGTGGTATAAACAGCCAGGTCCAGGTCCGGGGCAACATTGGCCGCTCTCTGTCCATTAAAAACAGTAATGCCTAAGGCTTCCAGATGTTCGGTTATTTTACTTTTTTTTGCATCAGAGCCGGTTATGGTAAAACCAAACGTATGTAAAAGTTCGGCAAGGCCGCTCATGCTGATGCCGCCGATACCGATAAAATGTACTTTAATGGGATTGCTAAAATTAATATGATACATAGAATTGCACTTCCTATCTTAATTGATTATTTTGTATTAATTATTTGTATTAACTGAAGGAAATAAAAGCGGAAGAAACGCAAATAAATCCAATAATTATAAGCTGCAATGTGGTTTTTGTTATCTATAAGCTATTATAATCATTTCCTATAAAAATACAATTAAAAATTTCAGCATACCAACAAGATATGATAAAATTTGGTTATTGTAGCCTGACTATATTCATATATAGAGATAGAAATTTGAATTATTATGAAACTATGGTATAATATTTAAATGGAAAAATAAGTCTTTCCTTGAAAGAACTATTTTTTATATTACAGGAACCCGATGAAGGCCTGTGATATAGAAGTTTTCCATGGCAATGTGCAGGACGTTTGTAAATATCATGCCGCCTGGCGGCCAAATGTCGGCGCAGGGTTTGCTTTGCAAACTTTTTTCTGACGTATGGGTAATTACGTCCCGTATGCCATTAGAATATTCCGCGCAGGAAGCACACTCGCAGGCAGTGAAGTATGCTGCATTGCAGCCGCATTCGGTTCGGACATGGACTAAAGCATACGCTTTGTTTCAGCAAATATGGTCAAATTAGGTATAATGCTAAAAAAAGAATAATTAATTTTAAAAAAATTGTAAATTTTATTCACATTTATGTAAAAGAATGGTATAATGGTGTCAAAATAAACAATGAGGGGTGATTGCGTGATTAACAAAGGTATGATTGCTGTGTTGCCTGCCGGTGGACAAGGTCCGGGTATTTTGGCAGAAAGCGGGGAGAATTGTCTTTATTTGCTCCCATGCTCACCGGCGGCTACAGTTTTGATACCGGGGAACGGCTGATACCATGTATCAAAATTAAATTTTCTTAAGAACAGCCACTGACCATATATTGTAATTATTTCCTGAGATAATTATTTTAAACTGGATTATAACAAAGTGCTGGAATATTATAATTGACAAAAGGCAGATATTACGGTGGTAAGTAAACAGTAAAAAAGGGGAGGATGCAAGCAGATTGGAGTTATAAAAAATGAAGATGGAAGAATGCTAGAATTTGAGAGAAACCACTTATTCATCTGCAAATGCCATCTCTAACGGTATTAACATTCAAAAGAACTTGTTAATTGAATTCTCGGTAAGCCAGTACGAAAGACTGCTGTGATTGTGCAAACATCAGGGGAATTGCATTAAAATATCATATCCGGCAGATTAATTATCAACGGAATAATTGTAAAAATCCGGAATCATACGGTTGATATAATCCGTACCGATAAACCGGATATTGTTAAAACAGTAGTAGAAAAAATGAAAAGCAAACATTTTTGACCAGTAACAAAAAGATAAATATTATTAAAGGGGGATCTACACAATGCAGATAACTGACGTGCGTGTACGCAAAGTAAGTAAAGAAGGAAAGATGAAGGCGGTAGTATCAATTACAATGGATAATGAATTCGTAGTACATGATATTAAGGTAATCGAAGGAGAAAAAGGATTATTCATTGCAATGCCCAGCCGAAAAGCAGGTGACGGGGAGTATCGCGACATCGCACATCCGATTAATTCAGAAACAAGAGATAAAATCCAAAAAATAATCCTGGAAAGCTATGAAATAGCAGCCGAGGATTATGAGGAAAAAGAAGAAATGTAATTAAAATCATTAAGGAGTATCTCAAAACCTATAAGAGGGGAGTGGGATACTCCTTTTTTATCAATAAATTGAAGTATATTGTATGGTCAATTACCGTAAAATATGGTAAACTAAACACCGGATAATCCTTTCGGCGGTTTTTATTTTATAGGAAAGTTCATCCTACGAGATAAAACCCCCCGTAGCTGACAGGATATCATAAAATAGCTGAAAAGATTATTTTTTATCTATAGGAATTTATAATTTTTATTTGTCCGGGAGGTGGTAGCATATGGGGAATTTTGTTAAGTTTCTGTTTTCGTTAATATTATTGGCTGTAATCCTTTATGCTATAGTCGGCAGATATAATCTGACAGACTGGCTTCTGGTTTCGGCTAATGTGGACAAGGAAGAAAATGAACAAGCCTTTATAAACGATATCAGGACGGCTATGCTTAACGGCCTAAATAAAATTGAACTCAGATACGTTGGAAAAGTTGAAAATTTGGAGTGGTTTACGGAAGATGCCATTGATATGGTTTATGATATTGATGATGACGCTACTTCAAGTGATTATGATTATTTAAGATATAAAACAAACAGTATATATGCACATATCGTGGGCTTTGGTAATGCCCTGACCGTAACCTATGAATTTGAATATAATGAAACCGCGGAAGAAACTGCCCGGGTAGATGAAATGATAAAAAACCTGTTTCACCAATGGGAAATCCATGAGCTTACCGATTACGAAAAGATAAAGAAAATCCATGATTTTATTATCGGGAATGCATCCTATGATACGAATACCGAATATTATTCAGCTTATGATAATTTAATAAACAAAAGCTCCACCTGCCAGGGATATATGAGTATAGCCTATAAGATGTTTATCGAGGCCGGCATTCCCAGCCGGGTTGTTACCGGTATGGGGAATAAGGACAGCCATGGGTGGAATATTGTGAAACTGGATGGTAAGTGGTATAACATAGATTGTACCTGGGACGACCCCTTAACAGCGGAAGGCATAGACATTGCCACCTATGATTATTTCTTAAAATCAGATAAAGATTTTAAGGGGCATGTCAGGGATGAGGAGTTTAACAGTGACGAGTTTTACAGGGAATATAGAATGGGAGAGCTATCCTATGTAAATTAATCCATGGTTGTAGGGCGTAGGAAGGCAGATATTAAAACTAATTCAGATAATTTCTATGATTGCTTCTCAGAATGGAAATATTATAAAAAATATTGCTATACCGTACCCGATAGATTATAATATAAACCAACAACAAAAATCCGGCTGCACGTATCAATTTAATATGTGCAGCGTAGTTGTGCGTCTATTTTTAGGTGAATATTAATAAAGATGAGGTGGCGGGAATGATAAGCAGCGGTTTAAAGGCAAAATGTGATTTATTTGCTGAAAATTACAGGATATTGCGTAAGAATTTTAAGTGGGATTATTCTATGATGCACCGTCTGGGAGCTTTGTTGTATACGGATGCGGGGTTGACGGTTAATGTGGAGGCAATCAGAAATGCAAAAGAAATCATTAAAAAAAATACGGGACTGTTATCTTCCTTTAAAGAGGTCACATTTTTTGCATTGGCAGTTATGCTGTCCTTGAATCCGGAGCCGGAGGATATGTTCAAACGCAGTCTTAAAACTTACGGAGATTTAAAAGAAGCAGGTTTTTACGCCTCTCCTTTTTTAACACTGGCCGCCTTTTCTATTGCAAAACAATCCGATACCCAATATACCCGGCCAATTGTTTACAGGGCAAAGGAATTTTATGACGCCATGAAGAAAAAACACAGATTTCTGACATCACCGCATGACTACGGTTATGCGGCTATGCTAGCCTTAACCGGATTATCCGTGGATCAGGCAGTCAGGGAAATGGAAACCTGCTATGAATACTTAAAGGATGATTTTTACAGTCACAATGCATTGCAGACTTTAACCCATGTACTTGCCTTAGGGGAAGAGGCTGCAGACCTTAAGTGCAGCCGGGCAAAAAAATTGTATCACCAATTGAATGTAAAGGGATGTAAGTTAAGTAAATATAAGGAATTAGCTTCCTTAGGAATCTTAGTATTGATTTCCGGAGATGTGGATAAGATAACGGATGAAATCCGGGA
>DBEP01000104.1 GCA_002294045.1 Lachnoclostridium sp. UBA903
AACTTCAGGAGCCATGACTGCTTTTAAAACCATTCCGATACCAATCATAAGTGCCGCCGCACCTGCGGTTTCCTGAATACCCTCCACAAAAGCGCCGGATACAACCTGAACCGGATTTTTCGGTGTAGCAAGTATTAAAGTGGCAATAATTCCTATGATAATAGATGAAACCAATGGTAAATGCCATATAAACACAAGTGCTACAGGTATGATTGGGCTGATTAAAGCGATAGAGCGTACATTTTTTTCTGATGACAGATCATCTGCCCCAGGCATCGCCCAGGCTTTTCTTGTTTTACCGTTTAAACCGGTAGTAACAACAATCATTACAAGCGCTATGATTATTAACGGAATTCCGCAAAGCAGGGAATAAGAAGTAACGGTCTCCTGAGGCAGACCTAATACATCAATATAAACTGCAAGGGTGCCTACACTGAAATTTACACCGATACCGTTAGCTAATAATAATACGGTTCCTGCAACCATGGGACTTAATCCGGCGCTGATCATAATGGGAATAATAATGGTTCCGACCAAAATTACCATACCAAGGCCGTTAGAAGCCGCAAAAATGACGGAACATACTACCAGAAACACAAGCGCTATGGGTAACGGCTTGTCTCCGGCCATTTCGGCCGCTTTACGGATAATGGTGCGCGTAATTCCTACTTTAGAGAGTACCTTGCCAAAAAATCCTCCGAAGAAAAGCCCGGCTATGGCGGTACTCATTCTCATTGCACCCGCTTCCAATACATCACTGGTAATGCTGAACTCCCCTCCTATAAAAGGAATACCCGCAATGAATGCGATTCCCACTGCCATAATGGGAAGTGCCAGAATTGTCGGTAATTTACGGGTCATCATAAGAATGACCAGAACTGCAAATAAACCGAGAATTCCAATAATCTGTAAAGTCATAACAAAATCCTCCTTATATTTATTAGCGGCGGCGCAGGCTTACCGCCTTTAACCGCCTATGACTTACAACAATTTTTGCCGGATTTTCTATCCGTTTTTACAAATCAGTGAGATCCAGATAAGCATTCTGAAGGGTTAACTCCGTCTGCAGCTCTTTCATGTCTACGGTTCCGGTATCTCCGTTTTTCTTTGCTGCCAGAGCTGCGGCTATTCCGGCAGCCTGCCCTAATGCTCCTGCGGTAGGCGTGGTGCGTATCGCTGCCTGGGCTTCAAAGGTGGCGGATACGCATCTGCCGGTCACTAACAGATTCTTAATCTCATCACAAACCATTACTTCATAAGGAATATTGTAATAAGTACCCGGCATGGCTATAAAATGGCTGTCCGTTCCTTCTCCTTTCGGATTATGGATATCAATGGGATATGCCGAGTGAGCAATCACGGAATCAAAAACCCTCCGTTCCAGAATATCCTGAGCTGTTAAAGTATATTTTCCTTTTAACTGCCTGGAACCCCTGATACCGACATTGGGACCTGTAAATTCCAGGATTGCATTTTCAAAGCCCGGAATCCGGCCTCTTAAGAAACGGTCCAGCTGCTCACACTGTTTTCTTCCAATCAGTTCCGCATCTGACAGGCTCTCTGCATCCGTACCGTCATGATTTAATATTCTCGTAGTGTTTACTATAAATTCCCCGGGAATATTAGTCTCAAAGCACAAAATCTCTTCTCTCTGGATATTTAGCTCCCCTGAATCCCTGGCCTCCTTAAATTCCTTGGAGAAGCCTGCAAAGGACAGCCGGTTTGTTTTGTACATCAAATCAATATTATGTAACATACGCGGAAATTCTTCCTTATGGTCTTTGATGTAACTTTTTAAAGCATCCGCGTCCACATTGCAGTATTTCATATTCATCGTCATAGGCTGCATGGCTCCGTCACTTTCTCTTCCCTTTGTTATGGGAGCACCTGCAAAAGCGGCAACATCTCCGTCACCTGTACCATCAATAAACACTTTACCCTTTACTTCATTTAATCCGTCCTTATTGCACAGTGTTAAGGCTGTTATAAATCCCTCCTCCACTTTCACGCCGCCGATAAAGGTATGGAATAAAATATCACATCCTGCTTCTGCTGCCATTTCATCCAGTATTATTTTTAACCCTTCTGAATGGAAAGGGGTCAGATAACTGATATACCGGGTTGTGTCTTTAATATGGCCGGGACTGTATCCCCTGCTGACCATACGTTGTACGATTTCTTCCATAATCCCTTTTATGACCTGTTTTTCACCGGCATGAAAGGTCATCATCGGCCCTACACCGCAGCCGGTTAAGCTTCCGCCAAGATATCCGTTTTGTTCTACAACTAAAGTTTTAACCTGGTTTCTTGCCGCTGCAATTGCAGCAACGGTACCTGACACACCACCACCGGCTATTACTGCATCATAAACCCTGTCGTATACACCCATTTTTTCCTGCCTCCTAAAATGTTATGATTTTTGCAAATGCGTATCTTTACGAATACGTGCTGTGAATTAATGAAAATAGTTTTCTTTATTTTCTTTTATATGAATATTATTTTCATTATCTTTGGTTATTTCTTATATATTTTATTAAATTAATCATGCTTTTATGTTATAACGCTAACACGTATTTCATTTTATGTCAATATATTTGGCTTAAATTTTTATATTATTTGATATATTTTGAAATTCATTTTCATAAAATAGGTTTTTATTTGCATTTTAACTTGCAGTATAGTATAATATGTTAATATTAAACGAAAAGGCAGGGAGTCCATTCCATGGTGTCAAATGTCATTTCCAAAATTGTTTCCATGCAGCATAACTTTACCATGAGCGAAAATGAAATCAGCCAGTATGTGATTAATAATCCGGACCGGGTTGTTTCCAACACTATTTCCATAATCGCTAAAGAAACAGGAACATCGGAAGCCAGCATTAACCGATTCTGCAAAAAAATCGGTTATAAAGGTTTTAATGGTTTCAAAATCGCCCTTGCCCAGGAAAACTTTTACAATAACATGATGAGGCAGAATACCGATTTCAGTGACAGTGGTTTCATATCCTCAGTAACTGCCGATTACAGGCAAATGCTTATGAATACTTCTGCAATGCTGGATGAAAATACGGTGACGGAAGCTGTTGAAGGCATCCGTAACGCTAAGAATATTCATATTTTTTCCCTTTCCAATATTGCATTAATTGCCAGGGAACTCCAGTTTAAATTTGACCAGATAGGCATCCGGTCAAAGGCTTCCATTGACAGTATAGACATGCGTATAGAGGCCAGTAATATCGTTCCGGGAGATTTATCCATATTTATAGCTCCCACCATCATGATGCGCGACATCTATCAGATTGCCAACGCTTCCTTGGAAAGAGGTGCGAAAAACCTAACCATAACCAGCTATGACTCTCCTAAACTAAATGATATATCCGATTATAAGTTCATTATATCCGATAAGATTGTTGCAAACAATTCCGTATCATTATCCAACAATCTGATGTTTTTATACGTAATTGATATTATATATACCGCATTGTTAGGAAGCGATAAAGCCCTGCGGCAGAAAAAGTTAAACAGTGACGCCATCCTGAACAGCTTTCAGATGATGGATGCATTTGGATATGATTTTTAATTTCAGATAGTTATTTTTCGAGTCTAAAAAGACTGCCCCAATAAGTTTTGGGACAGCCTTTTTCATGTTAATCAATGTTTTATACTATTAATTTATGGCTACTTTTTATTTGCCGGTTCAATATTAATACTCTTTCCTTTGATCTTTGCATCCTTCATAACCTGAATGACATCGGAGGCATATTCCCTGGGAACCTCCACAAAGGTATATTTATCATACATGTCAATGGAACCGATTAATTTGCCGGGCATTCCGGTTTCACCGGCAATGGCGCCCAATATATCTCCGGGCCTTGTATTCTGTTTTTTGCCTATATTGATAAAAAGCCTTACCATTCCGGCTTCCGCCCCGGTATCACCATAGTCTGTATAGACTGCATTTTCTTCTGTCATTTCACTGTCTTCGCCCATATACATCTTAAGAAACGCCGACGCAATTTCTAACGCCGTACAGTCTTCCAGATTAACACGGGATTCCACAAGTTCTATCATCTTTGTCAAATCTTCCGTAGCAATGATGTTCTGTACCCGGTCGAGTATCTTTTCCGCCTTGACCGCCGTTACGTCATTGATGGACGGAATGGGCTGGGCAATAATCCTGGTTTTGCAATATCTCTGTATATCCCTGAGTTTATATACTTCCCTGCCCACAATAAGGGTAAATGCTCTTCCGGTTCTTCCGGCACGGCCGGTTCTTCCGATACGGTGAACGTAATATTCATCGTCCTGGGGAACATCATAGTTAAATACCGCCTCCACATCGTCCACGTCTATACCTCTGGCCGCAACATCCGTCGCTACCAGAATTTCTGTTTTACCGTTCCTGAAACTATTCATAACCCGGTCACGCTGCTGCTGTTTTAAATCCCCGTGAAGTCCTTCCGCAAAATATCCCCTGCCCTGCAATACGGAAACCAGCTCATCAACCTGCCTTTTGGTATTACAGAAAACCAGGGACAACTTGGGGTCATACATATCAATTAGCCTGCATAAAACTTCATCTTTATTTTTAGGCTTTACTTCATAATAATATTGCTCAATCTTAGGTACGGTTAACTCTTTCTTTACAACCTTAATAATCTCCGCATTCTTTTGATATGTCCTGGCAATTTCCATAATTGGTTTTGGCATGGTGGCGGAAAATAATACGGTCTGTCTTTCCTCCGGAACGTCCTTTAATATGGTTTCAATATCTTCGCGGAAGCCCATATTTAACATTTCATCCGCTTCGTCCAGTACTATAAGCTTAACATCATCAAATTTAACCGTCTTTCTTCTCATATGATCCATAACCCGGCCCGGAGTCCCGATAACTACCTGGGTTCCGGCCTTTAAGGCACGTATCTGCCTTGAAATCTCCTGTCCTCCGTAAATAGGAAGTACTTTTATTCCGTGAAGGAAAGTACCCAGTTTTCTGATTTCATCTGCTATCTGTATGGCTAATTCCCTTGTGGGGCTTAATACTACTGCCTGTAAATGTTTATTTTTCGGGTCAATTGCCTGCAATAACGGTATACCAAAAGCTGCCGTTTTACCCGTACCGGTTTGTGCCTGTCCTACGATATCCTTACCGGATAACATAACGGGAATTGCACCCGCCTGTATGGGTGAAGCTTCTTCAAATCCCATTTGGGCAATTGCCTTTAATATCTGTTCACTGATTCCTAATTCCTCAAATTTTAATGTCTGCATGTTTATTTCAGTCCTTTCTTTTCCCTGAGATCTCTTATTATTTTATCCTGATTCCCGGTTATTCAAGCTCCAAATGAATAACCCGCTGATTGCTGCTGAAATTGAATTTCAGCTTCCCTGTACTGTTATGGATTAAAGTTCCGGTTTGACAGCTCCGGCACCGGCGCGCTGTCACTTAAGTAGCAAATTTCCATAGCGTGTCATGCGCATCCCGCGGAGCGTTTTTATCTCATAGGAGAACTTTCCTATGAGATAAGAAAGAGTCTGACTTGTCAGACTCCGGCGCCGACGCGCTATCACTTAAGTGGCAATTTTCCATAGCGCATCCTGCGCATCCTGCCAATCGGGCTTTTTATGAATGGGAGCAATATCCTATTGCATAAAAAAAGCTCTTGGCCTTTTGGACAGAGAGCTTAAATATATAAAGTATTAATATACTAATCTTAAACTATTCCTTTGCTCCAGATGCTTAATCCAGATAAATGTACCACATGTATTATAACACAGGAATATTATTGCGTCAAATATTTTAAATAAATAAAATTATAGAAATTTTCCTGTTAATTTCAATAACTTAGTTTATTCAGCTTTTCATAACAAAATCAATTACCCTTTGTTCCACCAGATGAGCCATTTCGTCAATTTCATGTTTTAAATTAAGATTTGGAATAAATCCTGCTGCCATGGCGGCATGCCCTCCCCCGTCTCCGAGTCCAAGCAGGGCTTCCTTTATCACTTTGCCGGCATCAACGGCTTTCGATTCACTTCGTGCGGAAAATTTAAGACCGCCTACCCGGTAAGAATAAACCAAGGTAAAATCCACTTCCGATACCGTTAACAGAAAATCTGAAATACTTCCGATGATAGCCTCGGAACAATCATCTCCAATTTTGGCAATACCGATTCTACCGTACAGCTTAAGATTTGATATTGCTTCCTGGTAAGCAAGAAGATCATTTTTCCTCAGGCTGCAATTCTCAAGGCTTAATAAAATTTCTTTATCCGCTGATTTATAAAGGAAACTGAACATATCAATATCCAGGTCGGATACCCTTCTGGACAGATTAGCCGTGTCCATCTTTATTCCGTAAGCCAATGCGGTTGCTGCCTCCACCGGTACAGGAATATGATTCTCAACAAAATACCAGGCTATCAGGGAGGAACAGGCGCCTAACCCGCTTCGAATATCATAAAACCGGTATTCCGATACCTCCTGTATGGGATGGTGGTCAATACAGGCAATCTTTTTTCCGGTAAAATTTACCATATTGACATTGCCCATCTGACCATCCACCAGAATAATTTCGTCTTCCGGCGTCATTGAAAACTCTTTGTTATGACAAATATCCATGTGCAGAAGCTCAATCATCCTTATGGTATTATGTTTATCAATCTGCCCGGTATAACAGATGGTAGACTTTAACCCTCTGCTGCAAAGCAGGGCCTGGAGGCCGTAAGCCGAGGCCAGGGCATCCTGATCGGGATAATTATGCATCTGTATATAAACATGTTTTCTTGTTATTATATTTATAAGAGCATCTAACTTTGTCATGAATCTATAACACCTCTTCTTATCGGCTGGTCGGCTGGTCAAGTGTATTATATCGTATTCTCCGTAAAAATGCACGGACAAATTATTTTACCCGGAGTATGTTTGAAAAATGCTTGTGCCGGGAAATTAACCCAGGGGCAGGGCAGCCTTCGGATATAGTCGGAAGATTTTGCATTGGGAAGGTCCCTTATGACACTTAAACTCCAGGAAATTACGTCAGGAGTGAAAAGTGGGATGTCTGAGCGTTAGCGAGTTACCGATTTTCACTCCTGCTTTAGTAATTCCCTGGAGTTTTTTAGTGTCATAGGGGTTCTTTCCTGCAAAAATCTTCCGACTATATCCGAAGGCTGCCCTGCCCCTGGGTTAATTTCCCGGCCTGCGTTTATCTTGATTTCACTCTGGCATAGAGGCTGTCATTTTCCACATCAATAAGAATGGTATCCCGCTCACCGGCCTGATTGCTTAAAATTAATCTGGCGCTTAAGGTTTCCACATATTTTTGCAGGTATCTCTTTAGGGGCCTTGCGCCGTATACCGGGTCATAGGCCTTAAGGATAACAAATTCCCTGGCGGCATCCGTCAGCTCTATGGCAATTTCTTTATCGGAAAGCCGATGGTTTAAATCAGTAATGAGCAATTCAATAATACCGCCGATATTCTCTCTGGTTAACGGCTTAAACATAATAATTTCATCCAGCCTGTTTAAAAATTCCGGGCGGAAACGGTTCCTTAAATCATTCATAACCATAGTTTCGCATTCGGCGGATATATTGCCGCCCTCTTCAATTCCCTCTAAAAGATAAGCGGAACCGATATTAGAGGTCATAATCAGAATGGTATTTTTAAAATCCACGGTCCTGCCCTGTGAATCCGTAATCCGTCCGTCGTCCAGTACCTGCAGCAGCACGTTAAATACATCGGGATGGGCCTTTTCGATTTCATCAAACAATACTACGGAATATGGCTTTCTTCTGACCGCCTCCGTTAACTGGCCTCCTTCTTCGTATCCCACATATCCCGGAGGCGCTCCGATTAACCTGGAGACCGAAAATTTTTCCATATATTCGCTCATATCAATGCGGACCATATTCTGTTCCTTGTCAAACAGGGATTCGGCCAGCGCTTTCGCAAGCTCCGTCTTACCCACCCCGGTGGGGCCTAAGAACATAAAGGAACCGATAGGCTTTGCAGGGTCTTTGATACCTGCCTTGGAACGCAGAATGGCATCGGATACCTTTCTAACACCTTCATCCTGTCCGATAACCCGTTTATGAAGTTCATCATCCAGATGCAGGGTTTTATTTCTTTCGCTCTCCGTAAGCTTAACCACCGGAATACCCGTCCATCTGGATACAATCCTGGCAATTTCATCTTCGCTTACGTTTTCATGGACTAAGGTATGCTCTTCTTTTTTAACCCTTTCTTCCTCCTCCGCCAGCTGTTTGGTAAGAGCGGGAAGTCTGCCGTACTTTAATTCGGCGGCCTTGTTTAAATCGTAATTTCTTTCGGCTATTTCAATTTCGTTATTTAAGGCTTCCAGCTCTTCCTTTAATTTTTGTACTTTTTCCACGGCTGCTTTTTCGTTGTCCCATTTTGCTTTCCCTGCGGCAAAAATTTCCCTTTGTTCCGCAAGTTCTCTTCTTAAGTCATTAAGCCGTTCCAAACTTAACCGGTCCGTTTCTTTTTTCAGGGCCGCTTCTTCAATTTCCATCTGCATGATACGTCTCTGGATATCATCCAGTTCGGTCGGCATGGAATCCAGCTCCGTCTTTATCAGCGCACAGGCCTCATCCACTAAATCAATGGCTTTATCCGGCAGGAAACGGTCAGAAATATAACGCTGCGATAATACGGCCGCCGATACCAATGCGGCATCTGTTATTTTTACTCCATGAAATACTTCATACCGGTCCTTTAATCCCCTTAATATGGATATGGTATCCTCCACCGTAGGTTCATCCACCATTACCGGCTGGAAACGTCTCTCCAAAGCCGCATCCTTTTCAATATACATACGGTATTCATTTAGGGTCGTGGCACCGATACAGTGCAGTTCCCCTCTGGCAAGCATGGGCTTTAGCATATTGCCGGCATCCATGGCGCCATCCGTTTTGCCTGCTCCGACTATGGTATGCAGCTCGTCAATAAATAAGATAATCTGTCCGTCACTTAGTTTTACTTCTTCCAGTACCGCTTTCAGCCTTTCTTCGAATTCCCCCCGGTATTTGGCGCCTGCCACCAATGCTCCCATATCCAGGGCAAATATCTTCTTATCCTTAAGGGCCTGGGGGACATCTCCCCTTACTATCCTCTGGGCCAGACCTTCTACCACTGCTGTTTTACCGACACCCGGTTCGCCGATTAAAACCGGATTGTTTTTGGTTTTCCTGGAAAGAATCCGGATTACGTTACGGATTTCGGAATCCCTGCCGATAACCGGGTCCAGTTTCTGTGCCTTGGCCCGCTCCACCAGATCGGAACCGTATTTTTCCAGAGTATCGTAAGTTGCCTCGGGATTATCATTCGTTACCTTCTGATTCCCTCTTACAGACTGCAGCGCCTGTAAAAAGGCGTCCCTGGTAATCCTGAAATCCCCAAACAGCTCCCTGATTTCACGGCCGGGCTGCTTTAGTATGCTCAAAAAGAGATGCTCTACCGATACATATTCATCTCCCATCTGCTTTGCTTCATTCTCAGCATAAATAAATACCTTATTCAAATCATTACTGATATATACCTGCCCTCCGGATACTTTAGGCCTCTTGTTTAAAAGTCCTTCCACCTGGGCCGTAAATACCTCCGTGGTTATATCCATTTTCTTTAACAATTTTTTAATCAGACTTTCTTCTACGGTAATTAAACCGTATAGTAAATGTACCTGATCAATTTCCTGATGTCCGTAATCCATGGCAATTTTTTCACAATCCTGTACTACCTGCATGGACTTTTGGGTAAATTTATTAATGTTCATAGTTTACACCACCCTTTCCTGTTATTCCATTTACGAATTTAAACATTTTCAATATATGTTCTATAACTACTATAACACCTATAATAAAAATTTGCAATACGTATTTTATATAATTTTATTATACCTTTATTAACAGTTAAGATTCTTGCTATAATTTGACACATTTTATTTTAAAAATCATATAAGATAATAAAAGATCGATATAGGATAAGAAAAGTATGAGTGATGAGGAAAAATTCGAGATAATAAGCAATGCCTATGCAGATTTATTAATAGAATACAATGACAATTTAGATAGATTCAATGATTTTCCAAACAGCTCTGTTAATATAATAAATGAAAAATATGCCGTTGTCCATTTACCGGTAAGCAATATAACCCCGGACAGCATATCCAAATACGGTTATTCTGCCCTTCCTTCCTGCTACGGTTTATTATCCGCTCCCGGCTATAATTCATCGGGAATATCGAGACTAAGAAACATTCCCGATATGGAACTGAGAGGGAGGGGGGTTCTGGTTGGTTTTGTGGATACGGGTATCGATTATACCCATCCGGCTTTTAAAAATCCGGATAATACAACCAGAATCGTATCCATATGGGATCAAACAGTGGAATGCACGGATTATTGTCCGGAGGGTTTTTATTACGGAACAGAATATGGCCGGACCCTGATTAACCAGGCATTAAAAAGTGAAGATCCGCTGGCTGTTGTTCCCAGCACCGATGAAATCGGTCACGGTACCATGCTTGCAGGAATTGCAGCAGGAACTCCCATAAATGAACATGGTTTTATGGGGGTCGTACCCAGTGCGGACTTTGTTATAGTAAAATTAAAAACTGCCAAACCTTACTTGAAAAAATTCTTTTCCATTCCGGAGGATGCAAGCTGCTATCAGGAAAACGATATCATTTTTGGTGTTAAATATTTAACACTGATTGCGGAAAGATTAAACCGGCCGATTGTAATATGTATCGGACTAGGCTCCTCCCAGGGTGATCATGCGGGCCACGGCATATTAAGCAGCTATTTATCCTCGACCTGTGAAAATCCCAAGACGGCAGTCATCGTATCGGCAGGAAATGAAGGAAATACCGGGCATCATTATTACGGAGAAAAAAAAGCGGATTCCGATCCCGATAATATAGAACTATTCATAGACAATAAAAATACCGGGTTTTCCATGGAGTTCTGGGGACTGTCACCGAATAGTTTCTGGATAGACATCTTTGCACCTACCGGTGAATTTGTATCAAGGATTGCACCAACCTTAGACCGTACTCTTTTTCTTACCCTTCAGGATACCAATATAGCAGTGGATACGGATTCAAAAGAGGCACAAACCGATAAACAATTCGTTCTGTTCCGTTTTCAGAATCCTATGCCCGGAATATGGAGATTTCTGGTTTACGGAGGAAACGGGGAACTGCCGTTAAGGTATCACATCTGGCTGCCTATTGATAATTTTCTGTCGCCGGGAACTTTCTTTTTGCAGCCCAGTAACCAGACGACTATTACCACACCCGGAAATTCAGGCGGCCCAATCTGTATTACTGCATATAATTATGTAAATCAAGGTTTATATTACAACGCAAGCAAGGGATTTACGGTTCTTAACAGTCCAAAACCGGATCTGGCAGCACCCGGTGTCAATATTTTATGCCCCGGTAATGATCTGTTTATAAATGCAACGGGCTCCAGTATTGCGGCAGCCCATGCCGCCGGTATAGCCGCCATGTTATTGGAATGGGGTATTATAAGAGGCAATTATACCGCAATGGACAATGCCATGATTAAAAAGCTGTTAATTCAAGGTGCCAGGCGAAGCTATAATTTAGAGTATCCCAACCCTGACTGGGGTTATGGAATTCTGGATATTTTCAGGACTTATCAGTTATTAATTGATGATGCCACCCGAATTACCGAAATGTATCATAATAATTTTATGCATTCATAATCTTTTACAATTTAAACAAATAAGCCTTTAACAGCTTTAAAGTATTTTCCAGGGAGTCCCTGTGGGTTCGTTCCATACCGTGCGAAGCATGGATTCCCTGTCCGATTAAGGCACCTCTGATATTGCTTCCGCCTCTGATGGCGGCCGAAACATCTGAGCCGTAATGGGGAAATACATCTACGGCATAATCAATATGGTTTTCCTTGGCAAGATTTATCAGGGCGGTAGTCAAATCATAGTCATAAGGACCTGAGGAATCCTTGGCACAGATGGATACCGCATACTCGGTGCCGTTTAAATCATCTCCGATAACCCCCATGTCAACCGCAATAAATTCCGTTATGTCCTCCGGTATCCAGCTGGCTCCAAAGCCTACCTCTTCATAATTGCTGATAAGCAGTTTAAGGTTCCTCTCCGGCACCAGGCCGCCTTCAGACATCTCCTTAAGCAAACCCAGCAATACGGCAACGGAGGCTTTATCATCCAGATGCCTGGATTTTATGAAACCTTTTTCGGTATATTCAAAATTAGCCTCAAAACTAATATAATCCCCGCTGTTAATACCTAGCTTTATAACATCTTCCTTGCATTTTACCCTTTCATCGATGCGGATTTCCATATTTCTCTCCGTACGCTCCAGGGTTCTCGCGTCATCATAGCTGTGTACGGAAGGGCTTTTCGATAATATGGTACCCGTATACACGCGCCTGTCCCTGGTATGTATTCTGCAGTAGCTCCCTTCAATACTCTGCATGGTATAGCCGCCTACCATGGTGAACTTAAGCATCCCTTCCCTGGATATGGAACGGACCATGGCACCTAAGGTATCAACGTGGGCTGACAAACCCAAAGTCTCATTCTTTAAGCCTTTTACACGGATAACCAAACCGCCCTTTTGGCTATATTCACATACATAGCCGAAACCCTCTGCCTGTCCTCTTACATATTCCATAACTTCTTTTGTATAACCGGACGGGCTTGGAATATTAACCAGGACTTTAAGGGTTTCAATAATATATTCCATCGTATTCATATAATAATCTCCTGTCAATAAAACCTGCATAAATATTACAGTTCAATCAGTACTGCCCTGCAGGGCGCACCGTCACTGCCGCCCAGTTTAACCGGCGCTGCAGACAATAAATAGTTGCCTTCCGGCACTTCCCCCAATCTTACGCCTTCCAGAATTACTACTTCTTTTCCTAATAATTCAAGATGGACTTCTCCCGGCGCGGCTGCCGGCCCCACACTTTGTCCTTCGATACCGATAAGCTCTATTTTATATTCATTCATCAGCCTTGCCAACTCAATTGTCACCACCGCATCGCCTTTTATCAGAAGCCTTTTTTCACTTTTTTCAAGTACTTCTCTCATCTGTTCCGCATCCGGCTGCTGATGGAATGCAACAACGCTGCAATTACCGATACATTTGCTTAAATCCATCTCATCAACGGCCTTACCGTTCTCATAGAGATGATAAGGAGCATCCACATGGGTACCGTTATGGGCACACATATTCAGCACCGTTACATTACACGGGGCGCCTTCCTTGATTTTCAGTTTACGTATATAGGTTGGCGGTACGTCACCCGGATAGACGGCACCGGTAAATAGTTCCTGTGTAATATCATAAATTTTCATAAAGGCCTCCTAATAATAAATATAAATACGCGGCTGATTCCTTTTTATTATACTAAAAATATGCATTTATCCGTATTTTATGTATATCTGTCCAATATAAAAGGCAATATTGCGGTATATTTAATCTTCAAAATCGATATCCAGTTCTACCGGGCAATGGTCGCTTCCCAGGGTGTCCTTATGGATAATGCTGTCCCCTATCCTGGATTTAATTTTGTCGGAAACAATAAAATAGTCTATCCGCCATCCTACGTTCTTTTCCCTGGCACGGAACATATAAGACCACCAGGTATAAGCATCCTTTAAATCAGGATATAAATAACGGAAGGAATCCACAAATCCGCTGTTTAACAATTCCGTCATTTTACTGCGTTCTTCAATGGTAAATCCTGCGTTTTTCACGTTGGATTTCGGGTTTTTCAAATCAATTTCATTGTGTGCCACATTCAAATCACCGCACAGAATAATTGGTTTTACCTGGTCTAATGAAATAAGATAATTACGGAAGTCATCCTCCCATTCCATACGGTAACCAAGTCTTGCAAGCTCCCTTTGGGCATTGGGCGTATATGCCGTAACCAGATAGAAATGTTCGAATTCCAGGGTAATGGCTCTTCCTTCATCATTATGTTTTTCAAGCCCCAAATCATACGCTACGGACAAAGGCTCCGTCTTGCTGAATACTGCCGTACCCGAGTAGCCTTTTTTAACCGCGCTGTTCCAATACAGGTAATATCCGGGTAAAGCCAAATCCGCTTGCTCCGGCTGCATTTTCGTTTCCTGTAAGCAGAATACGTCCGCATCAGCCTGGCGGAAAAAATCTTCAAAGCCTTTGTTCAGGCAGGCTCTCAGGCCATTTACATTCCATGATATTAATTTCATAATCAACTCCTGTCTGCCCGTATAAACGGGACTGTATGTATGTTTCTATTCATCCTTCAGTAAAATCCTTTTTAAATCCTCCACTGTTTCCGCTATATCTCCTGCTCCCGCCGCCGTTAATTCTTCCCGGCTTCCAAATCCGTATAATACGCCGATGGAATCAATCTTATTTTCCCTGGCTCCTTCCATATCGTGAAGGCGGTCACCTACCATAACAGCCTGGTTCCGGTCATAAATGCGGTTTTTTTCAAGGGCATAACGGATAACATCACCCTTTTTGCATCGTTTATTATCCATGCTTGCACCGCAGATATCTTGAAAATATATATCCAGGTGAAAATGCTCCATAATCAGTCTGGCAAATTTTTCCGGTTTAGAAGTGGCCACAATCAGCTTTTTCCCTTCTTTTATTAAGCATTCAAATAATTCTTTTATTCCCTTATATTCATAATTCTGATAAATACCGGTAACGGCAAAATATTCCCGGTACAGGGAAACTCCCCGCTCCGCCTCTTCCTCATTAAAGCCCCAGTATTCCATCAGCCCGTACTTTAAGGGCGGGCCGATATGCTTGCATAGAGAATCCAGGTCCTCAACTTCTATTCCCATATGATGCAGGGCATATTGCACGGATTTTGTAATTCCCTCCTTGGGATTGGTTATGGTTCCATCCAAATCAAATAAGATATATTGTTTCAATTGTCATATTCCTTTCTTGTATGCTTATCATGCCGTAAATAATCCACCGGTTGAAATTAATAAATATAGGAATCAGTCATACAGACTGCTGTAATCATTCAGCCTTTTTGTAAGTAACGTAAAAATATCCTCCAAAGACATATCTTTTGCTTTATCCACACAAATGGTAAGAGGAGGCGACTGGTGATCTATATTATTTTTGGCGATCCGCTGTTTTATAGGAGATAATTTCTCCATAAAGAACTTCTCATCTTTTGGTATAACTCCGATTACTTTTTGGCCCATATTATCTACGATACAAAAACTCTTTATATCCTGAAAAGGGATATATCCCACGGAACCGCCGGATGAACTGTCTATAATCCCGTCAAAGGTTATGGCTAATAAAGGTTTCTTTTGCAGAGATCTCCCCAGGTATACCAAAAAACCGATGCCTGAAACCATCATAAATAATAATCCTGTTATCGACAGCAGTATTCGTTTTTCTCTCATGCCCAGAATCCAAACGATAACAGATACAATTATAAACAATAATCCGATTAACATCCGTCTTATCGTTTTTGATTGTTTCTCTTCGATTACAATTTTCTCCACAAAAAAACCTCCCCTTGCCGTAAGGAACCCTGGTGTTTACAAATCATTGTATATTATTTTATATGTTAATAGGAAAAAAAGCAAGTAAACACAGTATCTTTTTCACAAACGACTACAATCCCGGAGCAGGTATTTTGTGTTTCACCGGGCTGTCTTTCATCCGTTGCCTGCCAGGCCAAAAACAGGACTGACTGCCTGTTCGTTTTTATTGACCTTATAAAAGCGGTTTAGTATACTGGAAGAAAAGGTTCCAGAAATTACAAAGCCTCAGTTGGTTTTTCATTCTGAATACTAGAGTGTGTTTGAAAAATGCTTGTGCCGGACTGGATGCTCCAATTTGCGGGAGACAAGGAGCATTTGGGGAGCGTAGTGGTGCTACCCTCCCAAAATTGCGACGCAGTATACCACAAAGTGGAGCGTTCAGAACGGCGCAATGATTTTTCAAACACGCTCTAGTAACAATAACATAGAAAGGTATGTTAAATGAAAACATTATATGTCTCAGATTTAGACGGTACATTGTTAAACAAAAATGCGGAATTATCACAATATACCATTGAAACCATAAACGAACTGATTAAGAAAGGCCTGTACTTTACCGTCGCCACTGCCAGGAGCGCAGGTACGGCAGACAGTATTTTAAAAGAGTTGTGCCTGACCCTGCCGGTAATTCTTATGAACGGAGTTCTGGTGTATGATATCTCTTCCAAGCGTTATCTTAATGTGGAATATTTACCGGCAGACGTTACGGCTTCCATCTGCCAAATATTAAAAGACTGCCAATTAACCGGTTTTATGTACCAGGTAAAGGACCATACACTGACGACTTATTATGAAAGGTTCGTAAATACAGCCCAAAAGGATTTTTACGAGGAACGGGTAAATAAATACCGGAAGGTGTTTATCCAGGTTGACAGCTTTTCCCAGGTCAATCCGGCACACATCATCTACTTCGCTCTCCTGGATACCAGGGAACGTCTTGAACCCGCTTACCAAAGCTTGAAATCCCATAAGGATATTGCCCTGGCTTTTTATAAAGATATATATACCGAGGATTTATGGTATCTTGAGATTTTCAGTGTTCATGCCACGAAATACAATGCGGTACAATATCTTAGAAACCAATACGATTTCGATACGATTATCGGTTTTGGAGACAATTTAAATGACCTGCCTTTATTTAAGGCCTGTGACGTAACCTGTGCGGTTAATAATGCAAAACAAGAATTAAAGGCAGCCGCCACCCATATTATCGGGAACAATACGGAGGATGGGGTTGCCGGATGGATAAGGAGGAATTTTTATGATAAATAATAAGAATTACATTGCCATATTCATCCCCTGCTACCGGGTGATTGGAGCCAACGGGAAGCTGGTGGGATATGGGGGCGGATTACATCGAAAAGAGCAATTACCAGAAATAGAAAAATGCAATAAATAATATTCCGACACGGTTGTAAAAAATTCTTGCTAAATTCCTAAAAAGCAGTTAAACTGTATCTCGAGTTTATAATAGTACAGGTTTTAACAATATTCAACTAACTGCTTTTTTGGCATCCTTTCCCTTTTCGGACTTTCACATTAACAGGAGTAACCATGGAGAATTTAGCAAAACAGTTAACAATTAAATATGCTTTCTTACAAAGCGCCTATTGGATCAGTCAGTGTACCATCTACAGCTATGCGGCGGTTTATCTGCAATTTAAGAGTTTTAATAATATGCAGATCGGTATCGTGCTTGCATTAGCCGCCATTTTATCCGTAATAATTCAGCCTGTTATCGCCGCTTTCGCCGATAAAACGAAAAAGTTTTCCCTGCGCCATATTGTTATGGTGCTTATGGTTATTGTTTTTTTGCTGGCTTTCCTGTTATACATACTGCCGGATTCTTTCCTGCTGACAGCCGCCATATATGTTTTAATCGGTGCAGCATCATTTACTTTAAATCCGCTGTTTAATTCCATGGCATTGGAATATCTGAATTTGGGTATTCCTGTGAATTACGGACTGGCAAGAGGGACCGGTTCCATTTCTTTTGCGGTTATGTCCTATTTATTGGGTAATTTAGTTGACCGTTTTGGAGCGGGTATTTTACTGCTCGTATTTTTAATATGTTATTGCTTTACCATATTATCAGCCGTACTATTTAGGGTCCGGCTGCCGGAATCCATGGTTTCAGCTGATTTAAATCCGTTATCCAGGGTATCCGTAACACAGGAAACGGAGTCGGATACAAAGGATGCTGCTCCTGCAGGAATATTTTCCTTTTTTATGAAATATAGAAAGCTTACTTTATTCTTAATCGGAATTGCCATGATTTTTTATTCCCACAGTTTAATTAATACATATCTTATAAATATTATGGATAATGTAGGCGGGAACAGTTCGGACATGGGAATATCCCTGTCCATTGCCGCCGCCCTGGAGCTGCCTGCCATGGCCGGCTTTATTTATATATTAAAAAAAATAAATTGCAGCCGCCTGGTTAAAATCTCAGCGTTTTTCTTCTTAATTAAAGTGATAGTTACCTGGCTTGCTCCTGATGTTCTTATGGTACATGCATCCCAGGCATTCCAGATACTGTCTTATGCAATACTGATACCTGCGTCCGTCTATTATGTCAATTCCATCGTAGAAGACCGGGACAAGGTAAAAGGGCAGGCCATGCTCGGAGTCGCATCCGTTGGTATAGCCGGAACTACCGCCAATATTACCGGCGGGAAAATCCTGGATACTCTGGGTGTTTCTCCTATGTTAATGCTTGGCACCATTGTTACCGCAATGGGTGTTATTATTGTTTGCCTTACTACGGAACGGTCAGCGTTAAAAGCTGGTTAAGCCATAGCTATATATAAACTGTCTGAACGACAGACCTTTATAAATCTATCAGGACAAGAGCAGGTCTGAAAATAATTCCAGAAAAAAGCAGCTTCTGAATGTAATTGGAAGATTTGCTTTTTTTCTGGGATTATTTTTCAAGCACGCTTTAGAGCGTGTTTATTATTATCTTTGGATTTTTTTTACGCTTGCGGGAATAGTAACAATATCCTGAAGGGGATTCCATACAAATAATGCAATGGCAAAATCAATCATACTGTGAATAACAGTACCTAATCCTACAAGCCCGATTACGGTAAAAAGATATCCCTTTTCATAATAAGCGCTGGTCATGCCGCTTCCCCAATAAAAGAAAGTAACAACTCCCACTTCACATCCGGCGTGGATAATTGAAACAAATAAACCGAACAATGCAGTACTTTTAGCAGAACTGAGCAGCTTTCCGTTTTTCTTAAGCATAAATGCACCAATCGTTGCAAATACAATATGACTAAAAGCCCGGAGCGCAACCACAAGGGGAAAGGTAATAAAAAATCCGAAAGCACTGATTAAAGCAACCGCAACAGCCACATAAGGAGATATAAACATAGCAATAAAAATAGGTACATGGCTTGCTAAAGTAAAGGATGCCGGCTCTACCATAATCTTTGGTGCAAACATGGGAATCATAATTCCGATTGCACTGAGCAATGCAGATACAGTCATTAATTGTATTTTGTTTCTTTGTTTCATAATGATCCTCCTGACCTTCTACTTTCCGGAACTGTTTTATCAAAGCGTTCCCGTATTAGACAATGTATCTGTCTTGTCACCTGTAATGTCAATCGTATTTTAGTCCATATATTCACAGATGTCAAGATTTATTTTATAAAATCCGAACAAATTAATTTATGAATATCCATAACTCATAAATTAGCAACGTCCATGAATGCTGTTACTTAACCCGATGAAAATCTCAGACTGCCGGACTTGCCTTTTATATGCCGGTACAAGATTCATTAATAATCGTTATATGTTTCTGAGATTAATTTTTTTAGACAGTAGCGGATAAACGGAGACATAACGCTGCTGAACTTTGCATTAGAGCGTGTTTGCAATTATTATAAGGTTTGTCATAAAATTTGAATTATCTTATTGAAAATAGAATTAATTAGATTTATAATATAATGGTAACTCATGTAAAATTATATGTTGGATTTTAAAACATCCATCCTGCGGATATAGTTTAATGGTAAAATGCTAGCTTCCCAAGCTTGTGTTGCGGGTTCGATTCCCGTTATCCGCTTGACAAACCAGAAGCGGAAGTCTTATTTTTACTAGGCTTCCATTTATTTTGTGTTATTATTCACAACATAAGCCTTTGATATAAGGAGGGGTAACAATTAATGAAAAACTTAGAGGAAAAAAGAAAGTATCAAAACATTTTATTTCTCCACAAATATATCCTCCCTGCGGGTCCGTCATTATCGGGACAATCCTAATGCAAGCATCTACTTTTACCATAAAGGGCTTATCAAGTATGAAGGCGTTACGCTGAAAGGGCATATGGCGGTGAAAGTTTCTCTGTTTAAGCAATGTAGGAAGATTCGCCCGAATTTGACCAACTGTATATACCTTAACTTATAAATAATCAAAAGGAACCGGCATATGAATAATAAATATAAACAAACACTTTACGCCAGTTATATCGGTTATATTACCCAGGCAATTGTCAACAATCTGGCGCCTCTGTTATTTGTCACGTTTCAGAAAGAATTCTCCATCTCTTTGGAGCAGATTGGATTTTTAATAACTTTTAATTTTGGAATACAGATGCTGGTTGATTTTGTATCGGCAAGGTATGTGGAACGGATCGGATATAAGATTTGTATCGTGGCCGCTCATATATTCGCCTTCCTAGGGCTGGTTGGGCTCGGGACTTTTCCTTTTTGGTTCAGCCGCCCTTACTTAGGTCTGATGCTTGCCATTGCCCTTTATGCAGTGGGCGGAGGTCTGATAGAAGTATTAATCAGCCCCATAGTAGAAGCATTGCCGACGGATGAAAAGTCTTCCTCCATGAGTTTACTGCATTCCTTCTACTGCTGGGGGCAGGTTCTGGTCGTCGTTTTGTCCACCTTATATTTTGTTACCGCGGGACTGGAGCATTGGGAATACCTTCCGCTTTTATGGGCATTAGTGCCGTTATTGAATGCTGTCTTTTTTACCCAGGTACCAATTAATACTTTCGGGGAAGAAGGTAAAACCTTACCCGCAGGCCGCCTGTTCTCAATGAAGTTATTTTGGGTATTTATTATTATGATGGTTTGTTCCGGTGCCGCTGAGCAATCAATGAGCCAATGGGCTTCCTTTTTTGCAGAATCCGGTTTAAATATATCCAAAACACTGGGAGATTTATTAGGTCCATGTATGTTTGCCGTATTTATGGGACTTTCCAGAACCTTTTACGGTAAGTTCGGAGATACCATAGACTTAAAAAAATTTATATCTATCAGCAGTAGCATTTGCGTAATCAGCTACCTCATCGCCGTATTTGCACCCATGCCTCTGCTTTCCCTTCTGGGCTGCGGTTTATGCGGCCTTTCCGTTGGTATTATGTGGCCCGGTGTAATCAGCCTGGCAGCCACGCATTGCAAGCAGGGCGGAACAGCCATGTTTGCATTCCTTGCATTGGCAGGTGATGTCGGCTGTGCCGGCGGACCGGCCATTGTGGGAACACTGTCCCAAATAGCCGGGGGGAACCTAAAAGCCGGCTTGCTCTGTGCCGGTATTTTTCCGGTCATATTACTGGTCCAGGTTCGTGCATTGAAGAATTGAAATAAAGAAAAATCAAAGTTAACTTTATAATATTTTTATTGAAATTAATCTAAAACTATTGTATAATTAGCAAGTACGTGGTTTGGTTCTAAACTGCTGATTATGGATTCACATAACAGTTAAAACAATAGTAAAAATAACGGATGAAAAAACAAAAGTTTTTCAAAATATGGGGCTATAACTCAGCGGGAGAGTGCCACGCTGGCAGCGTGGAAGTCGAGGGTTCAAATCCCTTTAGCTCCATCAAAAAGACATACTTTCCCACCAAGGGGATGGTATGTCTTTTTATATACACAAGAATGTGATATTATGGATTTAAAGATATTGCATCACGCCGATAAACAGGAAGTTGTGGTGTAGACTATTTATATAATCGGCACGTGGGGAAGTGGTGAACAATGGAAAACTTAGTTGGACAAGGAAGAACAGCAGACGTATTTGGGTATGGAGAAAACAAGGTTATAAAAGTTTTTCACAAACAATTCTCCCATCTTGCCGTTGAGGAATATGAGCGTGCTAAGATAATTGACAGTTTAGAGATATCGGCGCCTCATGCCTATGAGATTTTAGATATTGATGATAAAAAATGTATTGTTTATGAGTATATTCAAGGCATAAGTATGCTTCAGTTAACGCAAAGAAACCCGTTGAAAATTAGAATATATGCAAGACAACTGGCTGATATGCACGCTGAAATACATAGTAAGTCGGCACCAACATTGCCCAATATAAAAGAATCTTTATCCAGAGCGATATGCAATGTACAGTCGATAAATAAAAAGAATAAAGACGTTATCCTCAGCTACTTAGAAGCATTGCCAAATGGTGACCGCTTATGTCATTATGATTTTCATCCCGGTAATGTTATGATATTTAACGGAAATGCCAGCGTGATTGATTGGATGACAGCGGGAAGCGGCGAACCGTGCGCTGATATATGCAGAACCAGCCTCATCTTGAAGTCGAATGCGCAGCCGTATGATATGTCCACCATAAAAAAGCTCACGCTACATGTTTTCCGAAAAATCTTCTATAGAAATTATATCAAGCAATATCTACAAACAACAGGCATAGCAATTCAACAAGTAGAAAGATGGCTTTTACCGGTTGCCGCTGCAAGATTAAATGAAGGAATAGAATCAGAATTACCATATTTAGAAAGTATTATTCATCAAGAGTTATTGGTCATATAAACAGCACAAAATCTTTTATTATCATATATAAAACTTCCACTAATAAGCATTATGTGAAGCTTAACAAATTCCAATTTATTGTTTGATTGGTAAGATAATTTACGGTATCTATAAAAATCTTTTTCCCACTATTATTTCAAATAGCATAGGCAAAATAGATTTATGGTGCAAAAAATCAGAGTCTATGCGCCTTGTGAGGGCTTCTACTTGAAAAGGTAGAAGCCCCTCTTTCCTTAGTATCAGCCCATCAGATTCACGCTGGGGGGAATTGAACGCGCAAGAGCAACTGAATGTAATAGATTAGGCTGAGGTTTTTTGAAACAATACCTCGGCTTTTTTGTGTCCGCTACTATTGGAAGATAAAGCCGGAAACATTCATTGAAAACAGAAAATGAAAGCGCTTAAGAGTCGGAGAACCGAGGCGTGAAAAAGCCTCATGTCACGGGAATTCTCGTTTCAGTCTGTTTCAAGTGCCGGGCTTCCGCTGTCGTAATGACTCGCGGCGGGGTTGTATAATATATGAGGCAATAATGGGAAATACTTATAAATGACACTTTATGAAATATTTGAAACGAGGATGGCAGAGATGATACCAGGGATTATGAAGAAATTAATTGCTTTATTTATTGCGGTAACTTGTTTTGGGACCACTGCATATGCTGAGCAGGTTCACCGGGTGGCACCAGGTGAAACGATAAGCGGTATTGCGAAAAAGTATGGCATAACGACGGACGCTCTTTTGGGAAATAACCAATATATAAGCAATCCGAATATGATTTATTTCGGACAGGTATTAATTATTCCGGATAAAAATCAGAAGTCGTACGTCGTTAGGCCGGGGGATACGCTGTATCAAATCTCTCGAAGCTTTGGCATATCCATGGACATTTTGGCTGGCAGGAATAATATCGCCATTCGGAATTATCTGTATGTTGGACAGGTGCTGCAAATCCCTCAAATATATACCGTTAAAGCCGGAGACACCTTATACGGTATTTCGCGCAGCCTGGGGATGACTGTATCGGATCTGGCGACGGAAAACGGCCTGGAGGATATCAATATGTTATTTATCGGTCAACGCCTTATCCTGCCTCGCCAACCCATCGGACGGGAATCGCTCGCCGATTTTGACAGGCAGCTGTCGCCCCTGGCCGGCAGATTTCCGGATACCTTCTTTTACAAAGGAGCACCGGGGCATCGGCGAGTTGCCCTGACCTTTGACGATGGCCCGGCCAGCACCGCCACGGTGCAAATATTGGATCTGCTGAAGCTGCATCAGGTACCGGCCACCTTTTTCCTGCTTGGCAACAATCTGGAGGGGAAGGAACATTTGGTCAAAAGAATGATCGCGGAAGGCCATACGGTGGCAAACCATACCTGGAGCCACCCGGACATGCGGACGCTGACGGAGGCACAGTTAACAAAGGAGGTCTTAAATCCGGAGCAAACGATAACGGCTATAACAGGCCTTCAAACCGCTTTGCTGCGCCCTCCTTACGGTTTTATTTCCGATCAGAACCTCGAGCAACTGAGAGGTATGGGTTATAAGGTCATAAACTGGTCGGTGGATTCTAAGGATTGGCACGATTTGGACATGAATCAGGTGCTTATCAATACCATGCCCGAGGTGCGGGACGGTTCCATTCTTCTCCTCCATGACTATTTCTCCTATTCCGCTACACAGGAGGCTTTGACGGACATCATCCAATCGCTGAAATGGCAGGGATTTACCTTTGTTACCGTGGATAAGCTGCTGGGCGTTAACGCTTATAAATAATGATCGGCCACTCCTCAACAACAAGATTCAAAAACTGAAATCGGCAACTGATTGTTTCCAGTTGCCGATTTTTATTCTTTCTAATTTAAGTGCCCTGTGCGCCGATCATAAGCCGGACGACACACAAAATCACCACATACACCAAGTAAAGAGGTCGCCTTTGATACAAAGGCGACCAGCAAAAACCCCTTATTAACAGGATTTTCTGTATTACTTTTTTTAATCGCTATCCATAGATTACATGTGTTTTTCTCTAAACCTGTTTTAGAAGGGATTCTCTCAATAGACTTCTCATGGCACCGGTGATATAATTATAGCAAAAAGGTAAGATTTATATTGATACGCAATAGTAGTCGGTAAGGGAAGGAGCTTAAAATGAATGCATTTCTATTAATAATACCTCTTTTTCTCATAAGGTTCGGTTTGCTAAAAATGATAAATAAAGATGCTTTAAGCCGTGCCGCTTTCTTTGCCCCATTAGAGGGCAAAGAAAAGGTTGCCTACCTTTTTTACCAGCTTTCAAACGCTTTTATTATCTTATATTCGGTTTTTTTGAAAATCCAGACCAAACCGCCGTTGTTTTTTATCGCCTTATTTATCTACATCTTAGGTATCAGTGTTCTTATAATTGCCACTGTTAACTTTGCAAAACCTGAACAAAGCGGAATAAGCACAAACGGAATATATAAGATTTCCCGAAACCCTATGTATATAGGATATTTCATATATTTCTCAAGCTGTATATTGATAACGCATTCTATGTTACTGCTTATATCTCTGCTTGTTTTTCAAATATCTGCACACTGGATTATTCTTTCCGAAGAAAGATGGTGCATCAACAAATTCGGGACGGAATATATAAACTACATGAATAAAGTCAAGCGGTACATTTAGTATACCTTATCCCTAAGGCGGATGGTACATCAGCGTGAAAAGTTGATGATAATAAAGGTTTTGCGGTTCCATCGGTCCCCCAGCACCCCGGCCATGGGATAGATGAGCAGCGCCGGAGCAATGGACAAAAAAGTGAAAAGGCCGGCGGTGGCAGCGGAGTCGCCCGTGTCCAGGATATAGAGGGGTATGACGATCAGCTGGACGCGGGATCCGGTGTCGGAAACCATCCGGCCCCATAAAAGGAGCAGCCGGTTTTTGTTAAAGGGATTCATTTTCTCTTTCACATCCGCCGCTCCTTTTTCTTCTGTTTCAAAGGATTTCCACATAGCCCTCGTCGCCGTTTACCCGAATGCGGTCACCGTCCCGGATGCGTCTGGTTGCGCCGACAACGCCGACAACGGCAGGCAGACCGTACTCACGGGTGATGACCGCGCCGTGGGTCATCATGCCGCCTACCTCGGTGACCAGTCCCGCTATGGAGACAAACACCGGTGTCCAACTGGGATCGGTAAAGGAGGTCACCAGAATATCGCCTTTTTCCATGACCGCGTCCTCAATAGACCGGATCACACGTGCCCGGCCGCAGGCCACGCCGGAGGATACCCCCAAACCGGGTAACGCCCCGGTTGGGATATTCCTTTGGTAAACCATCTCCGGCACCTCGCCGTCCGAAAAAATGACCCGCGGCGGGGTGAGCTTGGCAAAGTGGGCATAATCTTTTTTACGGCGGGGGNNACGGCGGGCGATGTCCGTGTAATCCACCCGACCGTTCTGGACCGCCTCCCGCAGCTCTTCCAGATACAGGTAGAAAATGTCGCCGGGTTCTTTCAGGATACCCCTCTCCGCAAGGCGCGTTGCCTCCCGCACAATCGCCTTTTTGTATACGTCATAACGGCAGATCCAGAAATACTTGGGATACTCCCGTGTACCCAGATAATTGCGGAAAAAGGAGACGTAGCGGCGCAGCTTTTTTGCTTTGCGGGCTCCCAGCTTTTGCTGTGCCAGTGCGACCAGCTCTTCCGTGAGCGCTTCCATCTCCAGGCGTCCCTGTTCAAAGGACGATTTGCCGTGCCCCTTTGGCAAGGTGCGGATGTTGGTGAGAATGGCGCCTACCAGTTCGGCAGGATTTTCCCTAAAACGAGTCTTGGAGATGTCAATCTCGCCGGTGGCCCGCATGCCGTATTGCCGCAGGAAATTCTCAAAAGCATCCGCCACTGCGCCGCCACCCTCAAGTTTACGTAAATCATCCATTCGGAAGGCTTCGCCGGCCGCATCGAGATACCGCACCACCGGCGGATGCTCCCGAGCCAGATCCGCCACTTCGCTGAGGACAAGTCCCATCTCGGAAGTGGGGTTGTGTTCCACCGATTTGGACAGGC
Source organism: Lachnoclostridium sp. UBA903 (assembly GCA_002294045.1). Taxonomy (GTDB): domain Bacteria; phylum Bacillota; class Clostridia; order Lachnospirales; family Lachnospiraceae; genus Anaerocolumna. Next base: position 26,466 of record DBEP01000104.1, read on the forward strand.
GGTTGCTGATGTTTTCCTCGCCCGTGAGTGTTTTACCCATGGCATTGATTTTTTGGATGATAAACTGAGTGGCCAGAACCATCCCAAAGCCGGAGGCGTCGTAAATGATTTCAGAAAGCCGCTTTTGATCCTCTAGAATGGCCTCGATGGCCGCCATTCCCGAAAGAGGCTCCAGCCGCTCCTCCAGCCGGCCGACGAGACGATGCATCCGGTCGATATAGAGATCGATGTCGGCGGGGTTGTTGCGCCGGTAGAGCCGGATGCCCTCCCGGACGATGGGCAGCCAGCCGCTGAAGGTGGAGAAGCTGCCGGGACCTTTGGGGATACCGCGGATGTAGTCTTCACGTGCCAGCACTTCTTCTATGGCTTGGTGGGTCAGCGGGTCGGTGGCGGAAAGCTTGGTGCGGATCATCTTTTTGCCGTAGGCGGTCTTCAGATCGTGGGTGATGTCGATAAATAGCCGCCCACCCACCTCCACCATCCGGAAAAGGGCAATCAGTTTCATGAAGGACATGCCCAGCGGCAGCATCACGTCGGTCATCATCTGCATGTGCCCTGCCGATACAAAGACACGCTTGAAGCCGTCCCTGCTCTCCGGAATGGGATACAGCGTGGTGATGGCCCGGGACTGCACGATGGAAAATCGCCCGTCCACACAGCACCACTCGATATCCTGGGGCACGCCGAAAACAGCCTCGATCCGCTTGCCGATGGCGGCAAGTTCCCACAATTGACTATCTGTAAGAGGTGGTGCGGCCTTGCTGTCCACTTTGATTTTTCCGCCTCTCAGCCGCCAGGTGAGAGGCGTTTTGCGTCCAGACACCAGCTCCTCGCCCAGTCCTACCACTGCTTCGACGACACAGGTAAACCGGTCGGAGGTCATGGGGTCGGCAGTAAACAGCACGCCGGAAACCTGAGAGGGGACCATCTCCTGCACCACCACGGCGATGGCCACATCCTCATGGCGGTAGCCGTTTTTCATGCGGTACGCAACCGCCCTGTCGTTGTACAGTGAGGTGAAACAATCCATCACAGCGCGGGGGACATCAGCGGCCCGTACGTTCAGGTAGCTGTCCTGCTGCCCTGCAAAAGATGCGTCGGGCAGGTCCTCCGCCGTAGCCGAGGAACGCACGGCAAAGAGGATGTCCGAGGAATAGGACGACAGCACCGCTTCAATCTCCCGTAAAAAATCCTCCGGGATGGGAATATCCCGGATCGCCTGCCGGATTTCGGCGCCCGCCCGGGCAAGCTCCGCCGGGGATGAGGCTGTCTGCAACACTTTCCCGCAGGATGCAACTACACCGGCACAAAGCGCCCGGAAGGCGTTGGTGGTGATTACAAAGCCGCCAGGCACATGGATGCCGTTCATGGCTGCCAGCCTGCTCAGATTCGCCCCCTTGCCGCCGGTCAGGGAGATATCCCCCACAGCGCTGTCGGTCAGATTTAAAAGCATATTCATTGATACTCCTCCTTATAAAATGCTTTGCGCATTAGATTAAGATATTCATCCATTTCTGCGAATATATCCTCCAGCACGAAGTTGTCCTTGTGCTCAGCTAAAAGCCCATTGGTGGTCCACGAAATAATTTTGATCACTTTCTCTAAATTTATGCCCTCACGCAATTTGGACGCGTCAAGTCCTTGCAGAAATGTTTCCTTCCACGAGGGAAAGCCTTCCACCTTGACTTTAGAAATTTCCTCCCGTAGCTTCTCGTCCGTTTCCCTGCGGACCGAAAGGAAAAAGTCCAGAAAATAAGGGTAGTCGCTCATAATAGCCATTTTGATCTGCTCCGATTCGAGGATACGATCAAACAGGTCCTCCCGCTCGAAGGACTTCACGATGCGGTCATACACAAGGCCGTAGGCAAATTCATAGAGATAGAGGTACAGTTTTTTCTTGTTACCAAAATAGTGGAAAATCAGACCCTTGGAGATATCCGCCGCCGCGACGATTTCGTCCATGGTTGCCTTTTTGTAACCGTTTTTGGCGAAGTGCTCCATAGCCGCGCGGATAATCCGCTGCTTTTTATCCTCGGGAATATGAACCTCCTGCATTATCATCACCTCTTTAACTGTTTTGGTCAATTTCTATTGTAGCATTGTTGACCAAAATAGTCAATGATAAAATGTAATGCCCTTTTACTAAGCAAAGGAACTGTACGCCAATGGCATACCCCTTTGCCAACAACGGCGGATGGAAAGAAGACCATTGTAAAAAATAATGGCCTTCTTTCGTTTAATGTGGTAAAATGGAAAAGAAAATTTCCATTATTTATATCAGGTAAAAAAGTGTGTGTCTAATGAAACCGGAAGCAACGATATATATTAAAAATACGATTGAAACTGTAGAGTTTTATACAAAAGCTTATGACATTGGGATATCATAAAAAGTTTCCGTATGTATCATTTATGCACGCTGTATTGCTTAGAGATGGGCAAGAAGTCTTTGCTGTCAGTGAATCACGAGATGATGCCTTTGTTAATATCATGAGGCATCCTTGCAACGGCCTTATACGAAGAAAAAGAAGAATTAAAAGAAAGGTTAATCGGTATTATGAAATATAAAAAACATACATACGGCATGCTGTTTCTTTCTGCCATTATTACAGTTTTTCTTACGAGCTGCGGAACGATTCTTGGCTCAACAGAAATAATAGATAATTCAAGCAGTACAATATCGGAAGAAAACGCAGATAATAATATACAGGATATAAAAAATACGGATGAATTTAAACAGTATGGAGAAACAAGCCTTATACATGGTGAAATGCTGCTTCCCGACACAGCTATTAATAGTGATTCCGCCATGAATGATTTTTTGAAAAGTGATAATACAATAGCTTTACTGGCTTCCGTAGCAAAAGAGGATCTTTATGTATACGGATTAAAGGAAAATGACGATAGCAAGGATGGTATTCTATATAGGCTTCATGGACTCTGTATCAGGCAGGGCTCTGAAATTCAAGTGATAGATGTTGATTGGGGCATTTATGGAGATATTCCCCAGATACAATATGCCGATTATGATAATGACGGGCAGAAAGAATTGGCTATTATATTAAGAAGTGCCCAAGGCACCGGTTTATCGCTGCTTGATTTACATATTTTTGAGAAAAAAGATACGGGAGGATGGATAGATAATCGCTTTGCGGATTGGGCGGAACAATTGAACAAATTGGTAACATATGAAGAAGAGAATGGTATATTAGAGCTTTTCATAAGTGCAAAAACAATAGAAAAAATCCACCTATCAGTCCTTGAAGAAGATTGGGGTACAGAATTTAAATCGGTTACATTTGGGAATAATGTGAAATTTTTATTTGAAGATGAAAAAATAATTTTAGAGGTTCTTCCCATGGCTATTGTGGGTGACTGGGCCACACCACAGGAAATTACAGATACATTACTTCAGCTGAATGTTTATTATAATGGAGAATTTAAGTTATCGGAAGGAACTCCGGTCATCTGATTAAGGAGTCTGCCTATATAATACCCATGAGACCTGTTGCAAAATAAATGGCTCTTTTGATTACATCTTTATCAGATTTTTCCTTTGCATCTATTTTATACTAATGGAACAGAAAGACAAACCAGTTTTTTAACGTCGGTTATGAATGGGTTTGTCTTTTTATATTTCTTAAAATATTCTGTTTTGGTCTGATTTTCTGCGTTACTATCAGCGGGAAATTCAATGAGTCCATAGTATCTCCTGTTTCATGTCTTCATCATATCAGTATTTAAACCATAAGTATGAAAAATTCCATATCCCAGCAGCGCCGCCACATAATCTGCCATTTCTTCAGGAGTATAAGGCAGGTTATTTTCCAGCCACCAGGTTAAAGTATCCTTTACAGCCCCTACGCTGAATTGAGCTATAATGGAATATGGTATTTGAGGTTTTCTATTATTTAATGAACCGCCTTGCAGCCGGTAAAGTGCGCGTTCAACCAGGTACGTATTTAGCATTGTATTAAAGGTCTTGTTATGATTTATGGTACACATAATGAGATAAAATTCCCTATGCTCGGCTGCATGATTAAAAAAAGCAATTAAATGGGTTGGAGTGATACCATTAGCAACCGATTCAGACGTAATGTCCGGAAATTCAACGGTTAATGCCAATTCGTCAAACATAGCTCTTGTTCCTTGGTAAAGCAGATCATATTTATCTTCATAATGCTTGTAAAAGGTAGTTCTGTGCACCAATGCACGCTCACATATTTCATTTACACTAATATTTTCAAGGTCTTTTTCTTTTATAAGAAGCAATAAGGAATCAAATAAAAACTTGCGTGTTCTTTTAACACGCAGATCAAGTTTATCCGCATTATTTTTCATATACATTAACCTCACTTTTGTAGACTAACTAATATATATCATACATTGTAGTTTGTATCAAGGCTTTTAAATTAATATAATAAATTTAAAAGTAGTTAGCAAACGGTTGTATAAAATTATTAATTTAATTTTATACAGAATGAATGATTTAGAAAGGGGATTATAATGAAAACAAATATATTTAAGGAAAGCATTGCACTTGTTACTGGAGGAAGTTCCGGTATTGGCCGGTCATTATGTCACAAGCTGGCACAAAATGGTGCTAAAGTTATTATTGTAGATATTAATTCAGATGCTGCTGCCTGCGTTGCCTCCGAAATTGCAGAAAGCGGCCGCACTGCTGTCACTATAACGGCAGATGTTTCTGACCCTGTCCAAATCGAAAATGCGGTCCGGGAGGCAGTCAGCCGTTTCGGCCGTCTGGATTTCATGTTTAATAACGCCGGCATTGCTCTTGTTGCAGAAATGTACCATATGGATCCGGCACGCTGGCAGCGTATGATCGATGTTAATTTAATGGGTGTTATTTATGGGACACATTATGCCTATCAGGTAATGTGCCGCCAGAGAGCGGGGCACATTATTAATACAGCCTCCTTAGGAGGGCTGGTCCCGGGGCCTTTGCGTTCTGCCTATGTAACCGGAAAATTCGGTGTAGTTGGGTTAACTTTGTCGCTGCGCACGGAATCCGCCAAATATGGAGTTCGGGCAAGTGTCGTTTGTCCTGGCGCTGTAAAAACACCCATTTTTCAGACATCTGAAATGATTGGGAACGACCGCAGAAAAACAGAGGAAGGTCTGAAAAAAACTAAAATGATGAATCCTGATAAGGCGGCAGCCAAGATACTGCAAGGTGTTACTCACAACAAGGGTATTATCGTAATGGATGCGGTAACTAAATCCCTGTGGAGGCTGTTCCGCCTTTCGCCGGCACTGTTCGAGCGTCTGGTTAATAGGCTTACGGTAGCAAGGTAATCAATAGTAAGCAATATGACCTGACTACCAAAATGCCTTGACGAAAGAAGTCATTTGCAGAAAATAGACTTCTTTCTTTTTTTATGATAATATAATAGAGAAATTCAATGATTTGCTGACGCAGGGATTGAAATAAAGCCAAAAGGTATAGATAAAATGAAAAAAGAATCAAGAAGGCCAATTAAGATCGTTATATATTTCCTGAGGAGTATTCTGGCAGTTTTAATTATTATGGTTTCTTATCATCATATCAGGTTAGCGATAGATAAGCCGGAAATAAAATCCATAGGGACTTTGGTGGAGATTAAAGGATATCATATGAACATTTACATAGAAAGCAGGAAAGAAATACAGGATAATCCTGCCATCGTTTTATTATCGGGTTCGGGTGTTTCATCACCAATCTATGATTACAAAGTGCTCTATTCAAAATTAGCGGACGACTATAAAGTTGCGGTTGTAGAAAAATTCGGGTACGGATATTCCGACATAAGCGGTATTTCAAGAGATGTTGCGGTGATGGTCGAGGAAAGCAGGGAGGCATTGGCAAAAGCAGGTGAAAGCGCTCCCTATGTACTCATGCCACATTCCATGTCCGCTCTTGAAGCTATTTATTGGGCATATACATACCCGGAAGAAGTGCATGCCGTTATCGGACTGGATATGGCCGTTCCGGAATCCTACGACAAGGACAATATCGCAAGTATCACATTGATGAAAATGGGAGCTTTCTTTGGATTCCATCGGTTTGAGATGTTTAATCCAATCAGTAATATGGGACTTACCAAAGAAGAATATGAACAAAACAGATTATTGAACTACAAAAATGCTCTGAACAAGGACGTATACAATGAATGTAAAATGGTACTGAAAAATGCGGATACCGTAAAGGATATGGAAATTTCCGATATCCCAATGCTGATGTTTACAACAAACTTAGGCAGCGGCGGTGATGAAATATGGAGTTCAGATTGGGTAATGGCCCAAGAAAATTTTGCAGAAAAATTTGATAATTGCGTTCAAATAGAATACGATTGCGGGCACAATCTGCATTACTACAAATCAGGTGAAATGGCGGAAACGATACTCCATTTTCTGAATAGTTTAAATTAAATTACAAGTTACCGAAACGCCGTCGTCCAGGCTGAAATTTATATATTCCACATTTTCAATCAGCGAAAACATGATGCAAGCGTTGATTTGGAACGGCTTCCGACGCAGGTCACATGTACGGTAATTACGGGTATCGGTTTTCAGCTTCACCGTTACCCCATAGGGCGGGGTGCTTGTGTATAATTCAAAACCGTCACTGTTGAAATTTTCAGGAAATATCAGTTCGCCGATAATACTGCCGGCGGCGGAATTATCACCGATATTGGGTGTACGGGCCTGCCATATTTCTTTTGTCCGGATTTCTGATGTAGTTTCCAGCTTAAAGAGCCACCGTATATGGGAATAATCCGGAAAATCATACCCCAATGCCAGAAGTACATCGCCATTTTTCAACTGCATAACCAGATAAAATGTTTGGTTTTCATCCTTGGTATCGGCCCGATACACCAGTTTTATTCGGTCTATTTTATCACTTGAATTATAATAATGCGGATCAAACAATGTATGCAGCTCCTTTATGCTGATATTATAGGGGTATAACCCATCCTGAATGACCCAGTCTTCATCGGCGGATTCTTTGCTGTAAAGCATATAATCTGCAGATACTGAATATTGCGGTGCTGTGTCTAAAGTATAGGTAAAGGAATACATGGGTGCTTCATATAAAATTTCTTCAACGCGATAGGAGGAGCCGTTAAATGTGGTGGTAGTTTTGGGGGTTGCAATTAATCCCACACAATAAGCAATCACCGCAAGCAAGGTGATAACCATAACCCAAAACGCGGGTTTTTTTAAACCCAGTGCATTCTTGATACGTCCTTTGGTATCTCCCTCCCCGAACGCAAGCGGAATACCGCTGGCAATACGTCTGCCGGTGGCATATCCTGCCATTCGATTATACAAAGCTATACTCGTGATAAGCCAAATTGTAGAGATTACTGCAATCGCGATTGCAGTTAAGATAAATCCTTTTCCTCCAATAACACCTACGCCGTATAGGGGAGTTAGAAAGATTACTACAAAGGGAATCATTTCCGGCATATTCCAATCATATATATTGATTGCTAAAGTTATTAAAGAAACTGCTAAAGTTATTCCGCTGATAACAGAGGAATAAACAAGGAGCTTTTTATTCTTTCTTGCCATAACAATAAACATAAGCCAAAAAGCTAAAAAACCGGTAGTTACAATAATATTGGTTCGTGTGACCGACGACCCCATCAGCATACTATTAAAGTTTAGGAAAATCGCCAGTCCCATAACTAGAATTGAACAGATAGGCAATATTTTGTTTCGCATTTTCTTTTCTCCTACTCCTATTTTATTTATTAATTATTTCAATATTATACAGTTCCTTTGGTATATACCCTGTAAATCCAAGCAATTCATATTTAAGCAGCGCTGATTTTACCATGGCTAAGGACAAAAGACGCAGAGCGGCACTTTGGTTTCTCAAATATTCTATCCCGGCATCGTCTCCATAGACAGTTATTTGGTCTAATCGTTCCATTATCATTTCGTTTAAATAGTCCCATAGTACTTCGTATGTTTTAAGGTTGCCGTCTTTGTTTTATATAGCTAAAACGGAATGCGCTTATCCAATCATAACCATACGATAGACCGTATCATTATACCACGTCCGCAAGCTCCCATGGTATGCGGCATTTTTGACGTTGATGCGCACTCACTTTGTTTGATGCGGGTATAATCTCTTGCGATATTATTATACCATAAATTACTGCAAAAGAAAGAGCGAATCCAAATGCGTCCTGACCTGGCCGGTGCTTTCAACAACTTTTATGGGTGACGAAGTTCGCGGCACAAAACATGATGTGGGGAATGCTATATAAAATCAGGCAGCGGGATTTGGGGCCTCCTCAACAAGCATTTTGTGCCGGCTTCGGCAAGGCCAGAGACGATCAAAAAACGGAAGTGTGTATACACTTCCTATGCTATGTATCGTTTCTTTTCCCTCAATACCTACAACGACAGATCGAGTTGTATAGGAACATGTTAAATAAATATAACTTTTATAAAGTTAAATACAATTTATTTTTTGATTTTCAGAGGTTTTCCAACAGCTCCAACTTAGCACGATTTTGCAGGGTTTTGGAGATGATTTCTATAAACCTGATTTTATGTTTTTTAGCTGAACACCAAACAGGGCAAATGTATCGACACCTGCCCTGCTATGGGAAATCCTTCTTATCCATAGTTATTTATTCATAAGTAACGGGTAATCTCAACTTTATACTGCTCCGTTTAGACAGCCTTTTACAACGAGCCTTGTAAGAAGTGCAGAATGTCCCTTCTGCCCAATCTCTCCGGGCTGGCGGTCAAATATCTGATCCACAAATTGTGTTGCTTCTTCTAAATATTGTTTCCTTACTTCATCACTGACAACAGGTACTGATGCAAAGAATTTCGTAGCCACATCTACGAATCCCGTCATACCAAAAAGACTGTCCATCACAAGATGAATCGCATCATACTGCCCGGTCATTTCCAAATACGGGTCATTCACACCATTTGTAAAAAGTGAAAATACCCTTTTCCCTTGGAGTTTACCGACGCCCGTATGGTCATAGGCGAAACCGGTTATAAATACCTTATCAAAATAAGCTTTCAGAAAACCGGGCATTGCCGCAAACCAGACAGGCGCGATTGTAACGATTGCATCTGACCAGAGAACATCAGCCTGTTCCTGCTTCACCTCATCTGAATAGACCTTAGTTTTTGTGGCCGCTAAATCGTCTGGCCGCATAACGGGATCAAAATTCATTTTTACGAGATCCTTTACCTTAACGGTTGCCCCCCTGCTTTCCAACCGGGACACGACCGTGTCCAGTAACCCTTTGCAAAAGCTTCCATCATAGGGGTGTGCGTATACAACAACTACATTCATTTCATATCCTCCTTTATTTTTTTAAATAACATGCTACACTGCATACGAGGTAATTATACTGTTCTGCTGATAACTGACATGATTGCGGTTATTTGACCGCCCCGCATTTTCATACTTTTCCGTTCAGATACCCTTGCATATGAAGCCTGGTAGTTAGACCACCATTTCCAACTTGACCAACTTCTCCAGGCTGGCAGTCAATAATCTGATCCACGAATTGAGTTGCTTCGGATAAATACTGTTTCCTTTTTTCATCAGAAACAATAGGCACAGACGGATAGAATTTGGTGGCAACATCTATGAATCCTACGCTACCGAAAAGATTGTCCAAAGTAAGATTAATGCACTCATATTGACCTGCCATATCCAGATACGGGTCATTTGAACCGAATGTAAAAAGTGAAAATACCCTTTTCCCTTTATGTTTACCACCAACTCCTACATCATAAGCGAATTTTGTCATAAACACCTTGTCAAAATAACCTTTGAGGAAGCCGGGCAATGTCCCGAACCAAACAGGAGCAATTGTAACGATTGCATCCGACCAAAGAACATCCTCCTGTTCCCGCTTCACCACATCTGTATAGATCTCGGTGCTTGCGGCTTTTAAATCCTCCGGCTGCATAACGGCATCAAATTTCATTTTTACAAGGTCTTTTACCTTAACGGTGGCACCTCTGCTTTGCAAGTGGGATGTGACAGTGTCCAATAATCCTTTGCAAAAGCTTCCATCATAGGGGTGCGCGTATACAACAACTACATTCATTTAATAATCTCCTTTCGATAAGTTATTTATTTCACAATTACACAATAACATATACCATTTTAATAGTTAAGTACGCAATTTGATGGTACTTAGTAGTATTGATGGTACTATGAAAGGAGATATTTTCAATAGAATGGCACAGTACAGCCAATTTCCATGCTCTAACCTTTTTTCAGATACTAAATTATTTATTCAAAATATCCAGATTAAGCTTTCCCCAATGATTCATTTGTTCTATGATTGGAAAAAAGTCTTTTCCCGTAGGCGTTAATGAATATTCTACTTTTGGCGGAACCTCCTTATAAACTTCGCGGTGGATAAAATTATCCTTTTCAAGCTCCCGCAATTGTTTTGTAAGCATCGTTTGCGTTATGTTAGGAAATAGCTTCTGCAACTCATTAAACCTTTTTGTTTCTTCACTTAATACCCAAAGTATCATAATTTTCCATTTGCCTCCGATGACCTGCTGAACCAATTCCAAAGGGCAGCACATACTATTGTTTTTGTTTTCTAATGTACTCATAAAACCTCCTAATCTCATAATAGTATCATAAATAATAGTATATATCATTAAACTGCGTACTTTTATTTTTTTTAAGTATATGATAGCATAATAGCAAGCAATTATCAATGGTCAGATTTTTTTAAGGAAGATTTTAATATCTGGAGGTATAAATTATGAGATATGAAGGAGACATTTACAGACCGGGTCCTACGGAGAATAATAGTTATCTATTACAGGTAACATTGGGGTGTTCGCACAATAAATGTACCTTTTGCAGCTTTTATAAAGATAAGCCATTTAGAGTACGTCCGTATGAAGAATTAGAAGAAGATATTATGATGGCGCGCAACTATTATAAATATGTACCGAGCGTTTTTCTGTGTGACGGCAATGTAACGTGCCTGAGCATGGATCGATTGAGGCCAATCTTGCAGAAGATAAAGGAGGTATTCCCCGAATCCGCTCACACGAATATGTTTGGCCGTTATAGTGATGTTTACAGAAAAACAGTGGATGAACTCAAGGAAATGAAAGAGCTCGGTGTAGAACAAATTGTTATGGGATTAGAATCCGGCAGCGATATTGTCTTATCCAAAATAAAAAAGAATTGTACTGCCGAGGAAGAGATTATAGCCGGGCAAAAAATGCATGAAGCCGGCATTGAATTGGGCACGGGTGTAATTCTCGGTCTTGGAGGAGTTGAACACTCTGAGGACCATGTCAAAGGCACCATCCGTGTACTAAATGAGATAAATCCGCCTGTTATTGGGTTTACGGTGCTAAATCCCCAAACAGGTACACCGTTATATAATGATATTCAGTCTGGAGTTTTTGAGCTTCCAACCTACAGGCAGATTTTTTGGGAAGAGGCTGAAATCTTAAAAGGCTTACAGCTTAAACGGCCTACGAACATCCTTACTGGGGTCTTTTTGCCCAATAACGACGTAATTTCCGGTACTTTCCCAGATGAAAAAGAGCGCCTTGTCAAGCTATCAGAAAGCAGAATGAAAAAATATCCCCAGTGGCTTGATAAGAAGCTTATTATGAATGGGCATCTATAACGGTAACCTGTCCTTTTAGGTTAAATGATGTGTGGCCCATAAAAGAAGCCGCAAGATAATAAGCGGGTTGCGTTGTAAAATCACAGCGGTTTTGGGATACGGAAGTCAATGGTGAGTTTTTTTTAGGAGGTTTAATAAATTGGTTTTGGAGCCAGTGCAATTCTTGGGCTTGGTGGGAAAAAATATTCAGAGGACCATGTCAAAGAAACCATCCGTGTTCTAAATGAAATCAATTCTCCTGCGATGGGGCTTATGGTGTTAAACCCGCAAGCGGGTACTCCCCTATATGATGATATTCAGTCGGGAGCTTTTGAACTTCCAACCGACAGGCAGATTTTCCGGGAGGAGGCTGAAATCTTAAAAGGGTTACAGGTGAAACGACCTACATTCGTCTATTCAGGGGGTTTTTTACCTGATAATAGCCAAATAATTATTGGGAATTTACCAGATGACAAAGAGCGCTTTTTAAGCGATTGAATAGCAGAGAGAAGCATAATGCCCAGTGGCTTGATAAAAAGGTTAAGGTAGATGGACACCTATAATAATCAATGTACTAAATTTTGAGGAGGCTTAAATTATGAGATATGAAGGAAAAATTTTCAGGCCCGGTCCTACAGAATACAATAGTTACCTGTTGCAGGTAACATTTGGATGTTCCCACAACAAATGTACATTTTGCAACTTTTATAAAGATCAGCAATTCAGAGTGCGTCCATACAAAGAAGTAGAAGAAGATATTATGATGGCGCGCTCCTATTATAAAAATGTACCAAGTGTTTTTTTATGTGACGGCAATGTGACGTGCCTGAGCATGGATCGCTTGAAGCCGATCCTAACGAAGATTAAAGAGGTATTCCCCGAATCCGCTCACACCAACATGTTTGGTTCTTTCAGGGATATTTACAGAAAAACGGTGGATGAACTCAAGGAAATGAAAGCCCTTGGTGTAGAACAAATTGTTGCGGGATTAGAATCCGGCAGCGATATTGTCTTATCAGAAATACAAAAGGGATTTACTGCCGATGAAGCAATTATAGCCGGAAAAAAGATGATCGAAGCCGGCATTGAGGTTGGCGTGGGTGTAATTCTCGGCCTTGGCGGGGCTAAGCATTCTGAGGATCATGTGAAAGGGACTATCCGTGTTCTAAATGAGATAAATTCTCCTGCTATTGGGGTTACGGTGCTAAACCCCCAAACAGACTCACCACTATATGGTGACATTCAGGCCGGAACTTTTGAGCTTCCAACCTACCGACAGATTTTTTGGGAGGAGACCGAACTTTTAAAAGGGTTGCAGGTGAAGGGGCCGTCAATCTTCCGTTCAGGATTCTTTTTGCCTAATGATGAAGTAATTATGGGCAATCTTCCAGATGAAAAAGAGCGCCTTATCAAGCTATCGGAAAGCAGAATGAACCGTTATCCCCAGTGGCTTGATAAAAAGGTCAGGATGAATGGGCACCTATAACAGTAATCTGTCTTTTTAGGTTAAATTATTTGAAGCCAATAAAAAAGACCGCTAGATAACAAGCGGTTTACATCGCTCATAATACGGCGGTTTTGGGAAATGGACATTATCATGTATCCCAAGCCGCCATTTTTCTTTTCTGCACCCCATTTTTCATTCTATTATTTCCTTGCTGTTCAGAATGCACAATCATTTTTTTAGTAAATCTAAATTAATTCTTCCCCAATTATTCATTTGCTCTATGATTGGAAAAAAGTCTTTTCCCATAGGCGTTAAGGAATATTCTACTTTTGGCGGAACCTCCTTATAAACTTCACGGTGGATAAAATTATCGTTTTCAAGCTCCCTCAATTGTTTGGTAAGCATCGTTTGCGTTATGTCGGGAAATAACTTCTGCAATTCATTAAAGCGTTTCTTTTCTTCACTTAATGCCCAAAGTATCATAATTTTCCATTTGCCTCCGATAACCTGCTGCACCAATTCCAGAGGACACACTTTGCTGTTGTGATTTTCTGATGTACTCATAAGACCTCCTAAAATTACAATAGTATTAATAATATTAGTATATATCATAAAACTGTGTACTTTTACTTTTTCTAAGTATATGATAACATAATTGATACCAATTATCAATAATAAATTGCAAGTATCTGGAGGAATACAGCACATGCGCACCCCCGATCAGTTTTTATCTCATAGGACGAACTTTCCTATAACTATGAGATAAAAAATCAGGGCAGATGTTTCTGCCCTGCAAAACTTATAATTATAGATACAAATATTCAAATGGATAAAATAATAGTACATCTTATAATCTGTTTTAATATAGATTTATGCCACAGAAACATTTGCCGCTTTCATTTTTCTGTTTTTAGGATCTCTTTCAATATCAAAAGTAACCCTTTGACCTTCTGTAAGGCTCTTAAATCCATTGGAAGAAATAGCTGAGAAATGTACAAACACATCTTCCCCGCCGTCTTCGTTAGTAATAAATCCAAATCCTTTTTGTGAGTTAAACCATTTTACTGTACCGGTATTCATATTCAGTACCTCCATCTTAAAATTTGTATCTGAATAAACTAAAAAAAAGCTGACACAAATTCAAATCATTAAAAAGAACGACTTGTAATTCAGGTCAACTCTAATAATTTATTGATTACATTATTTACAATATCACAAATTAAAATTGATGTCAACAAAAAATCTTACAATTATTTCTAAATATCTCCGGACAATTACTAATTATAACGCAAGAAGAGCATATCCGTGACAACCGGCGGCAGCGTCAGGCATTTAGCCGGGCTTTTATCGGATTTGAACGGCATTGACATTGCATTTTTGGAGCAGAAGCAGGCTACTCTTGAGGATGTATTCCTGACGCTTGTTACAGAAAAATAATTCAGGAGGTAATACATGGAAAAACACACAATACTGTACTGGAAGTTTAGCGACTATCTTGTAATGGCCGGACGTTGTATCCGTCACCTGACACGAAATGTGGATAATCTGTTGATTGTGATTATACTGCCGGTTATACTGATGCTGTTGTTGGGGCATAGAGTTTCAAACTGAAGAAAATATTTTCGCCGTTTTAATGAATGTATATTTACTCAATAAATAAATCAATAAAATCCTTAGAATATGAACAGGCTTTTAACGGGCCGCTTCTTTTATGCATAGGAAAGGTTCGTCCTATGCGATGAAAGAAGCAGCCCGCAGGATGCCCTAAACTATAATATTTGTATTTTATCCGGCGCACTTTTAAAAATTTCTTCCACAGGGCATATGGCTTGCCTGCATCCGTTAGCAGGTTTATATTTGCACTCTTCCATGGCAGCTCTTACGTACTCTCCAAGCCCATCATTCTCGTATGGTATTATCACTGGTATCAGCTTTTTCTGTTCCTTGCAATAAACTTGGTAGAGTAAATCTTTCATAAATAATCCTCCCACTAAATCATACTTCCATTATATTGCGGATTACATATCATAAATCACCTTTAGTGAAATGCTCAGATAAAAGACGCTGTTTTTACGCCGTGCATCTGATTACAAGAACATGATTTTAGTCCGGCTTATCTATTCCCATAATTTGTTCATTTTTTTCCGGATTTTTTCTTCCTGGTTATTGGTATTCATTATATCAATTCTGTATTTTCCATTCTTATCCAGATATATACTGTTACCTTCTCTAATATTATCCGGTAATTCTGTTTTTGGAATATTTATTATGTTTCTATCTTCCGTTTCACATACGGCATAATCACCTTCAAAACGGTCCACAATAAGCTTTTGCATATGACCACGGCTCCTTTTCCTTTCTGCTTTCTGTTTCCTTCTTACTCCGGCGGGTTACATCTGCTGCACGGGGCATAACCTTTTCTTTTTGCATCTTCCAGACTGGACGTAATCCGGCTCTGCCTCAGATATTGACAGCCGTCCCTATGGTATTTACTTCCTGTTCTCGTCACATATACCGTTATTTCCTTATTATCCGTTTCTTCTTCAGGCTCAGGAGCCGGAACGTTCGGGGCCGGAGTTATGGTTGGCTCCGGTGCAATTTTAACTCCTTCCGTATCCGGTATTTGGTGAAAAGTAATGGTATTTCCGTCAGACACTGCAACTATGGTTCCCATTTCGTCCGTCCGGTATAAGTCCATACCTCTGTCCGAAATTTTATTAATAATTACTTCGGCAGGGAATCCATACGGATTATTCCTGCCGGAACTGATAACCGCAGAAGCTGCTCCGACAGCATCCAAAAAAGCATCACTGCTGCTGGAGGCCGACCCATGATGCCCTATTTTTATAACATCCGCAGACAAATCCAGGCCATTTACCAGCATCTCCTTTTCAGACAGTTCTTCCGCATCTCCGGTTAATAGAAATGACGTTTTACCAAACATTAGTTTTATCACTACCGAATAATTGTTCAAATCGCTATATTGGCTGTTATTGGGAGCCAATATGGCAAAGGAAGCGTCCCCTAATGAAAATTCTTCTCCGACAACAGGTTTTGTTATTTTAAGACCTTTATCGGAAATTGCATCCAAAACATCTTCAAAGGCCTTGGTATTGCTTATGGCTTCCGGCATTATTATTTTAGTTATATCAAAGGATTCTATTACATTATCCAGCCCGCCGATATGGTCCTCATGAGGATGGGTACCGATTACATAATTTAAATGGCTGACACCCTGGCTATGGAGATAATTAACAACTGTGTCTCCGTCCTGATTTTTTCCCGCATCTACGAGCATATACCATCCGCCGGAACCAATCAGAATGGAATCTCCCTGTCCCACATCAATAAAATGAACCGACAGGGTACCATTCTTTGTCTGGTTATTATTCTTTGAGGCGGGGCCGGCAGTTTCCGGCTGTGCCGGTTCCGTTTCCGCGGCAGTATTGCCTGTTGTTTCCGTATCGGATAAAGAATTCTCAGCTTCCTGCGTGGCTGATTGGGTAGAATTGGTAACCGTATCCGGCGATAACGGGTTATCCGGTATGAATAAAACTGCCGAAATGAATAAAACCGCACCAATTATGGCTCTTGTTAACCCGGAAGGTTTATTGCCTGCTTTTCCTAATTGATTTAACACAGGCGGAAAAAGAAGAAGCGCAAATAACAAAAATAATATTCCGGAAATAAAAGCTGTCTGCAACATGCTTACCATTCCCAAAAAGGTGAAAACAGCCGTAAAAATCCACATGATACTTTTTTTAACTTTTTTGTTCATATCCTGCTTCCCCTTTTAAACAATATAGCCCTGCCTGCAAGGCAAGTAAAAGACAGCAGAATATCTGCTTCCTTTCCATATATTATATGCTTTATAAATTTGTTAGACAATATAAACTGAAAACATTGGCTATTCTTCCGCTTTGTTATACTTTCTTAATTTTTTATTTAAGTCTTCCGCAATTTTCTTTTCATTTTTAAACATAGCTGTCCTGATACATATAAAAACTACGGTAAATATTATAAACATGAAAATTATATACCTGGTCTGGCCCGGTGCAATCCAGCCAAAAAGGAACGCCCCGCCTACAACTGCCAGACTGTTATACAGGTAATGAATCACGCAGCGGATTTTCATCTGCTTCTTACTCAGTTCCTTCCCTGAGAAAAAAATCAGATTACCCACGGCACAGGCTGCCGCAATTACAATGAATTGCCAGAGAAATTCATAGGAAAATAGGTAATCACGGCGAAAGAGGGTAAGAAAGACTGCTGCTCCGATGGTATTGCCTGCCGTAACATAAATAAAAACCTGTAACATACTTTTAATGAGTGACATTTACAGCCTCCTTATAATCCAAGCCTTTTTTTAAGTTCCGGTACATACTGCCTTGAAATAACTACTTTTTCGCCATTAAACAGCAGAGCCTCAAAACGTCCTGAAAATGCAGGACTAATACTTTTTATTTTTGTTATATTCAAAATCACGGATTTTGAGGCCCGGAAGAAATAAGTATTATCGTAATTCTCTTCAATTTCATACAATTTCAGCTTTGACTCATAGACATTTTGCTTGCAGTAAATGAAAACCTTATTATCGACTCCTTCAAAATAATACACATTTTTGGAATCAAGCACGGTAATAACTCCGTCTTTTAATCCCGTAAGCTTTTTCTGTCCTGCTTTCAGCTCCGATATTAATCTTAATACCGTATCATCCAGGCTCCTGCATCGGATAATAATCTGTTCTTCCTCGTCCGGATTGATATCCTCAATAATAATCTTCATGGCGGCCGGCTCGCTCCTATCTGACTACTGTATTACGCTTCCTTTGTATCAATGCGGAAACTATAATAAAAATTATACCACTTATCAGCAAAAATATCACCTTATATTGGCTGCTGACGGTATGACTTCCCCAGCTGATTGTAATTCCCATATACTCCCTGTATCCGTCCGCCAGTTCTTTCGGGCAATTATTAAAAGTTGTAAGGAGCGCTTCTTTTGTAAGAGCATCCCGCATTAAGGAAGAGCCATGAAGCAGGGGAAGGCATTTTAACGCATTTTGTATGTTGGAAGGCAGCATACCCATGGGCAGATAAATGGCCGATAAGAATCCGACCAGGGTTCCGATTATTGTGCTCAGGCCTGAAAACGCACTGGTACTATGCACAAAATTGGCTATAAAAAATACCATGCTTGCGGACATAAATACATTCAATAATATTAACAGCAGTATACGCCCCAATTCTGCCATGGTCATTAAGCTGCCGCCGGTCAGCCAGACATATAAATCTCCTATGGCAAGCGTCAGCAGGCATATAATAAATCCCATTATAATGGCTGCCAGTATATAACCCATCACAAAAACCGCCCTGTTTACCGGCGAAACATAAAAACCGGACAGCCGGTGCTGGTCTTCATCCTCTACCATAAACCCTACCATCGACATGGTTATGGTAACCGAATTGACTACGATAATCCCCGCTAAAGTCCATAGTAATACAAGCTGTTCTGCGTTGGCCCGGTCTTGGGCGGTATCTCTCACCCCTCCATATTCCTGTAGAAGATTTACCACATTGTCCGTATTCATATCTCCTAAAAAAATTGCCATCAGCCCAATTATAATAAGCATGGATAACAAAGAAAAAAATACATTGGCTCTATTTCTTGCATAAATTAAAATATTCCGTTTTACCAATCTTGCCAGAGTCATTACCTGCCTCCTTTTCGCAGTAAAGTTTTACTATAAATGTTTCCCGGTTGCATTCAGAAAAACATCATCCATGGTTCCCTGTATTATTTCACAGGCACCCAAATCTTCCCTTACACCGTTTAGCAGGTCCAGGCCGTATAAGGTGTCCGTTATATTTATACGGAGATGGTTGCTTCTTTCTTCATAAACACATCCCTTTTCCGTCAGATAATGCATAATATTTTCCTTATCCTTAGGATAAATTCTCAGGATATCATTGGCATACCTTTCTTTTAATGTATGGCAGGTTCCCTGGGCAACCAGCTTACCGGCTTCCATGATTGCAATATACTGTGCCTTTGCAGCTTCCTCCATATAATGGGTGGTGAGAAATACCGTCATATGCTTTTCTTTTCTGAGGGCTTCCATACAGTCCCAGACATTTTGCCTTGTCTGGGGATCCAACCCTGTAGTCGGTTCATCCAGAAACAAGATTTCCGGGGTATTCATTAAGGCCCTTGCAATCTCACACCGCCTTCTCTGCCCTCCTGATAATTTGCGGAACTGTCTGCCAAGCAGGTTACCAATTTCTAAGATATCACACACAAAATCCAAATTCTTTTTTATCGCTTTAGTATCTTTATAATAAAGGGAACCGCGGATAATCAGATTTTCTTTAACGGTAAGCCTGTTATCCAGCGAATTGTCCTGAAATACCACACCTATTTTTCTCCGTATTTTCTCATTCTCCCTGCCCAGCGGATAACCGCATATGGTAACCTCTCCTTCCGTTTCCGGAAGCAATGTGCATAATATATTGATGGTGGTGGATTTGCCTGCACCATTCACTCCCAAAAAACCATACAGCTGGCCTTTTTCTACCTGAAACCCGATATCGTCTACAGCCTTAACGTCTTTAAAATATTTTTTCAGATTTTTGACTTTAATAATAGGTTCCATACCTGCTCCTTTCCCTGTTATAATTTTCTCCGGTTATACGTCCTTCATAAATAGCTGTGTTCCGATTAAAGTGTATGTTATTTATTGCCTGTTTGCAATACCCCCAGGGCAAAATGCCGCCTGACCATGGTATGTAGCTGAAATAAGACGGTAAGCTGTAAATTCATAATATCCTGAAATTCAACTTTGTAACTTAATGTATATACTGTACCGACAAGCTGATATCCATGCCCATTGCCTGCCTGAATTTCCAGCTGCTGCGTTTTCGCCAGTCAACACAGCATACTTACTGCTTCCACCGCTGCGTCTCCTTCCTCCGCCTTGCAGACTTAAAATCCATTCTGCGCAATTGATATATACATCAGCTTGTCTGTACGCCGGATGAGGTTTACATATTGCTAACCTGCAATTTACATAACTATGATAGTTTTCCTGTATAAAATGTTATATATATATACTATAATATAAACTAATAGAAGCCAAAAACGGATATATTCATATACTGATATTAACCATATTTGTTTTTGCTGTTATAATTACGCTTTCAATAAATTGGAGGTAATGCCTGTGTTTCTTCCTGGTGAAGTGTTCATGAAAACCCATCTGTTTATTTCTTTCTTTTTATTCGGCCTGGAAGCCCTTCTTACGGTTTTTATGTTTATTTATATGAATAAAAAAGAACGGATTCCGACATCTGAGGATAATATATTAGTAAAAACAATGCTTGCTGCATCCAGAGTGCAGTAAGCATTGTTTTATTTCCATTATTTATCAGAATTAGTAACTGTCACAATACGGTTAAAGTTGAATCAACCGTTTCCAATCACACTACGGAGGTATTTATGAAAAAAACTTATGTACTTGATACCAATGTTCTAATTCAATCTCCCTATGCTTTGCTTTCTTTTGAAAATAATAAGGTAGTTCTGCCGATAGCCGTACTGGAAGAACTGGATAAATTAAAAAACGACGAAGGGGAGCGGGGCGCCAATGCAAGGCAGTCTATTCGTTATTTGGAACAGCTGCGGCAGAAGGGCAGCCTTTTTGAAGGCGTATCAACCCATTCCGGAGGCATTATCCGAATAGAAGCGAATTTTGTTTCTGTAGAACTTCCGCATGGTTTCCATACCGAATCTAACGATAACCGGATTTTGAGAGTCTGCAAAGGATTAATGGATAAGGGCGAATCCGTGGTTCTCATAACCAAAGATATTATCGTACGTTTGAAATCACAGATGCTGGGAATTCCGGCCGAAGATTTTACAACGGAACAATCACCCCAGATTGAAGAACAATATACGGGCAGAATAGATGTATATGCTCCGGATAAGGCAATGAGCGAATTTAAGAAAAAAGGCATTTCTCCGAAAAATATCTACGTAATGGAAGGAGATAACAAAGTTTCGGTTACCCCTGAAATTAACCAGTTCTTAATAATCCATTCGGAGACCAGTGAAAAAAAGACCCTGCTGGGCCGCTATGACGGTAATAGTATAGTTCCCCTTAAAAGCCTGAAAGCGGAGCCTTTTGGAATTCAGCCTAAAAATGTGGGCCAGAAGTTTTTGCAGGAGGCTTTAATGCAGGACGCGGCCACGGCGCCCCTGGTAATTGTAAAAGGGACCGCCGGCACGGCAAAAACCTTTTACTCCCTGGCCGTCGGCTTAGAACAGACCCTGGAAGCGGACAGTAAAACCTACCGGAAAATATTAATTACCAGACCCAATGTACAATTTGATGACGACATTGGTTTTCTTCCGGGAAGCGAACAGGAAAAAATCGCTCCCTACCTGCGTCCCATTATTGATAATCTGGAAATTCTAGTAGACCGGAGTGAAAATGAACGATATAAGAACGAGAAAGAGCTGAAAGGAAAAATAGACGAATTATTCAGCCGCGGAATTATCACCGCAGAAGCCATGAATTTCATCCGCGGCCGTTCCATTACCCAAACCTACCTTATAATAGACGAAGCCCAAAACCTGACGCCCAAACAGGTAAAAGGCATCGTCACAAGGGTTGGAAAAGGAACGAAGGTGATCCTGTTAGGTGATCCCCAGCAGATTGACCACCCCTTACTGGACGAGAGAACCAACGGTCTTAGTTACGCCTCCGAAAAAATGAAGGGCAGCCCTCTGTGCTTTCAGATAACCATGCTGGCAGATGAATGTGAAAGGTCGGCTTTAGCCTTTGACGCAGCAAAAAGGATGTAAGGGAGATGTCAGCCCTTTCTGAAATATTTTTATTTCGGGAAATGCTTTATATTTCCCCCTTGGCTGTAAGTTATATCCCATTCTTTTGTGTTAAAATCAGCGTGGAGCACCGCATACTCATTCTCCTTTTGGCGTCTGATAACCAGGGAATTTTCATCACTCTCTTCCAATATGAATTCACCGTCAAAAGCAGGATGGCTGTTTCTGAATTTCATCAATGCAAGAAGTTCTTTTACTACGGGACGCTCCACCTCCTGTTTTATTTCCTCCTCCGTATAATAATGCCGGTTGATATTTCTTCCGACCTTTGTTTCTTCCAGTAATTTTAAATCATTTCTGCCCGCAAGCATTCCAACATAATAAACCTGGGGTATACCTGGTGCAAAAAATTGTACTGCCCTGGCAATCAGGTATGCCCTGTCATCATCCCCCAGCGCAGAATAATAAGTACAGTTTACCTGATAGATGTCAAGATTGTTATAGGCCGCCGTATTATAAATCTTCTTTACATTTGCACCAAATTTAAAAATATCGTCCTTCGTCTTAACAATCTCTTCATCCGGGAGGAGATCTTTCACGTCTACAATCCCGATTCCGTCATGTGTGTCAAGTGTTGTAAATTGTTTTCTGGGGCAGATATTCAGCCAGTTTTTAAGATAATTGCTTTTGCCGTAATATAAAGCATGCAGCAATAACATGGGCAGGGCAAAATCATACACATAAAATCCTTTTTCAGCAATCTTTAGCTGCATGGTATAATGCTCATGTATTTCCGGCAATATGGTAACCCCTTGGGGCAGAAGGATATTTACTGCTTCCTCCAGCAGCTCCCATACTTCCGGTTCAATGAAAAAGCAGCTTGTTCCGGCGCGTTTGCTTGCATAAGCAAAGGCATCCAGCCGGATTAATGCAGCATAATGTTCCGCCAGGAATGTAAGGTTTTCCCGGATAAATTTCTTCCCTGCTTCCGATTTGCAATTAATATCAATCTGCTCCTCATCAAAAGTACACCATACCTTCTCCTTTGTCCCGTCCGCAAAATGGGCTTCGACGTAAGGAGTCCGCGGTTTCCGTTTATAGATGATATCTGCTTCTTCCTTTGACGGCTCACCGTTTTCCCAAAAATCCTTATACCGGATAAAGAGGTCTTTATAGTCCGAAGTCTCCTTGTTCCTTAGGAAATCCTGGTAGTATTCACTTTTCGCAGATATATGATTAATCATATAATCATACATCAGATAATATTCTCTGCTTAAGTGTTCCACGTCCTCCCAGGCTCCAAAGGTTTTGTCTACTTTTGTATAATCCATGGGCGCAAAACCCCTGTCCCCCGAAGACGGAAAAAAAGGAAGCAGGTGTATTCCGCCTACGGCGTCCTTTATATAAGTTTTTAATATTTTATTTAAATCCTGTATATTATTACCCATGGAGTCCGCATAGGTAATCAGCATAATTTTATTGGGTACTTCTTTCAACATAGTCTCCTCTCCCTTATTATCTACCGCCTGCAGGGCATGGATGGGTCATTTTCCGCCCCATAACCGGTCTTGTCACCCCGAATCCACTTTTCATCAGCACATACATATTTAATACATTTTCTTTTTCCAAACTTCATATTCCCCCAGCTGTATGCCACATGGATATTCCCGTCGGAACCCTGCATCATTACCGGATATTCGTATCTGCCGTTGTTTATATCATTCCATTTCCCGGTAAACCCTTCACCGGATTCTACGATTCTTCTATAGGGCCAGGTTATTCCCCCGTCCTCAGAAATTGCAAGGGCTACCGGACATCTCTGGTCAGGCCAGACTGTTCTTGTGGTATCATCATTAAAAGAAACCGGATTATAAACCAACCCTATGGCGCCGCTTTGTAACCGGATTGCCGAAATACTGGAATTGTTGTTGGGCAGCTCCGTAGGAACCGGTTCGCTCCAGGTATCCCCGTAATCCTCTGATTTGGATATATAGATGTTATCTGCAAAACGGCTTCGAAAAAGAGCCGTAAGCCTTCCGGGTTCTGTTTCCACAATATTGGCATGTACCCTTCCCTGGCTGTTTGGAACAGATACCTCTCTCCAGCTCTTTCCGGAATCATCGGATATCTGCATGACCGTTATATCGCTTCCGTTCCTTGTGTTGTCACGAAAGCAGATCCAGTTTCCAAATATCCATCTTCCGTTAGACAGAATCTGAATTTTCTGTCTGCAAAAGGAACCCGGCCTGTCAAACATAACTTCTGTTTCTCCCCAGGTATACCCGTTATCTTTTGATATCTTGCGTCTGATTTCCGCCGTATACTGAAGGTTAAACCCTTCCTCCGTATCCGGTGTCCTTGCAGTCTGTGCCGTATATATAATCCAGATATCACCATCCGGTGCAAGGAACAGGGACGGATTCTGTTCGGAACGGGTCGGATCATCCGATATTTTAACCGGATTGGTCCATACACTGGATGCGGCATCCAATCTGGATAATACAATACTGACATCCGCATTTCCTTCATCCGTTCCCGCAAACCAGCAGCAGAGCATATCTCCGTTCGGCAGCTCCAGCAGATCCGCCGCATGACAGCTATTATACGGAGTATTGGGAATACGCGATTCAACCGTATCCAGTAACGCATTCTTGTACAATTTACCGTTTTCTTCCATTATATCAATATTTATATATTCTCTGTTCATAGTAATCTCCCTGTATCAATTTAACCCTTAACGGACCCAATCAAAATCCCTTTCTTAAAATATTTTTGTACAAAAGGATAAACACAGACAATGGGCGCCATTGCAATGAAAATAGCAGCCGCTTTCATATTATTCTGGTTTAAGGTAAAGCCGTTCCGCATAACATTGGAAAACACGGTACCCGAATTGCTGGTTGTAATAACAACACTTTTTAATATCTGCTGAATCGTCTTAAGATTATCTGATTTTAAAAACATCTGGGGCACCAGATACTGATTCCAAATACTTACGGCATTGAATAAACCTATGGTTGCCAGGATAGGCTTGGATATGGGAAGGAAAATCTTCGTCAGTGTCTGGAAATCCGACCCTCCGTCAATAAACGCGGCTTCTTCAAGTTCTGCCGGCAAACCGTCCAGAAATGCTTTTGTAATAAGCAGAAACTGTGAATTGATTGCGCCCGGTATTATCATAACCCATATGTTGTCAATGAAGCCAAGGTTACTGTAAATAATATATTGGGGGATAATACCTGCTTCAAATACCCAGGTAATCACAAACAATGCCATAATAACATAACGCTGCTTCAGTCTCGGCCGTGATAATGCGTAGGCCGTAATATAAGTAAATATCACTGCAATCAGTGCACCAAAAATCGTATAAATAAAAGAATTCTTCATTCCTGTAAATATATCAAATTTAGGATTTGTAAGTACATATTTAAAGGATTCTATATTAAATCCCTTTGGAAAAAAATTTACCTGCCCCCGGGTTAAAAAGGTTCCGTCACTGCAGGCAATAAATAAAATATATAGGAATGGATAAATACAAATGACAGCAACCAATAATAAAACGGTATTATTCACCGTATCAAATACGGTAACCTTTTTTTTGTTTCCCATACTGTTTTTCTTCAATATTTATTCACATCCCTTCTGTCAGAATAACCTGGTTTCCGCATATTTGCTGGCCGCTTTATTTGCAATCATTACCAGAACAAATGCCAGAATTGACTTTAACAAATTCACTGCCGTACCATAACTGTAATTGGGGAAACCGGAACTTTCAAATGCAATACGGTATACATAGGTCTGAATTACATCCGCGGTTGAATACACGCTGGAGTTATACATTAACAAAATTCTGTCTAAATCTACCGTAAAAATATTACCCACACTTATAATGAACATGGTAATAACGGAAGTAGAAATGGAAGGCAGCGTTATATGGAACATTTTAACCCAGCGGTCAGCTCCGTCCACTTCCGCCGCTTCATATAAGGCCGGATCAATTGCCGTCATTGCTGCAATATAAATAATCGCAGAATATCCGAAGGTCTGCCACACCTGCAGGAAAACATACATGGGCCGAAACCATCCCGGGCTTGCCTGAAAATGAATTGCCGTTCCTCCCAATGCTTTAATCATGTTATTTACAATTCCGTTTGTCGGCGAAAGCATCGTAAAAAGAATACTTACCATAACCGCTGAGGAAATAAAATAAGGCAGAAAGCTCAATGACTGAACAAAACTGCGGATTGTTTTTTGCTTAACCTCATTCAGGAATAATGCAAAAATAACCGGGATAGGAAATACTATAACCAAGGAAAGTACCGCCAGAATAATCGTATTTTTTAAAAGCTTAAGCATGTAGGGATCCTGAAATATTCTGATAAACCATTTAAGCCCCGCCCACTCGCTTCCTAATATTCCTTTATAGGCACTGAAATTTTCAAAAGCAATTACCATTCCAAAAAGCGGGCCGAATTTAAACAATATTAAACTGATAATGCCTGGCAATAAAAGCAGATATAGCTGTCTGTTTTTCTTTAAGTCATTCTTTATGCGCTGCATAAGCGGTTTCTTTCTTATAGGAATTGCAACTGCTTTATTTCCTTTTTCCAATATTTTCATCCCTTTCTTTTTTATTCTGACAGGCTGCCTCCTGCAAAGAAAGGCAGCCATAACTTATATAAGCCCCAGCCGGTCCGCAGCAACAAATGGTACTGCAAGATGATGCAGCCATAACCTAAAGCCCGTTATTGCCAGAATTATATCATAATTATTTATTAAACGTATTGTTATATGCTTCCTGCTGAATTCTCTCGATATCGGATAATCCCATGCTATCCATTTCCTGGATAAATGCATTCCAGTTAGCTTCATTCAGTTCATTGGCACCGGTAATAAATGCCGTCAGACCGGAGCTTTCCGCTTCATATACGGATGCAACCAGGTTGGTAAGCTCTTCTTCCTGTGCCGTTGTATAAATTAAAGTAGGCCTTTCGAGAAAGTTTTCTTCAGTGAAGTTTCTGTTTGACGTTTCTGATATAAGCTCTGTATTCCAGCTGTAGAAGCCTGTCTGGTCAACCGGTTTGCATACGGTGAATCTGTCGCTTAAGAAAGACCATCTCTTCTCACCGGGTTCTTTTGATTCTTCTGATGCATAGTCGGCAATAAATGATTTGCTATTATCGCTTTCGGTTTGAAAACTCTCGCCTTCTACACCCCAGTTAGCTAAAATAATACCTTCTTCGCTGTAGAAATAGTCAACAAATTTAAGAATGGCTGCAATTTTTTCTTCATCACAGGCAGAATTTACTGCAGTAACATTTCCGCTTTGATATAAAGTTGATGTAGTTACAGGAACTGTTTTACCATTGGCATCCTTAAAGAAATCCAATATCTGCATATCATAATTCGGATCATTGTCAGGCCCGCCGTTAGACATAAACCATTCGGAACGATTATAATAATCATAAAATACGCTTGCCAGGCCTTCTAACGTCTGTGATTCCCAATCTCCTTCACTATTTGTTCCGGCCACCCATAACGGATTAATAAGTCCTTTGTCGTACCAGAGCTTCATGGTCTTAATCCAGTCGTATGCTCCGTCCGCCTTGATGTTAAAGGAACCGTCTTTTTCATGGTTATAATATACGCCGCCCGAACCATTTGCATCGGCATAGCTTGCTGCGCCAAACCATGCTGCGAAACGCAGTGCACTGTCACGCCCCGATAACGGATAGTAATTGTCATCCTTGGCACCATAATATGATTTTAACGCTTCCAATGCAGCGGTAAAATCTTCTACCGTATTCACATTTGAAGCATCAATACCCGCTTCTTTGAAGTGATCCGCACGATAACCGATTAAATCTGCAAAAATAGGTGTTTCCTTAACCAAACCGTAAATAGCGCCGTTATCACTGGTGACATATGCCGCATAATCAGGATTAGCATTAATATATGCCTGTAAATTCGGGGCATACTCAGCAATGTAAGGAGCAAGATCCGCAAATGCACCCTGTTCGCCATATACCTTTGCCTGAGCAAGATTAACCATAGCCGCATCCGGAAGAGTTTTGCTGGCTATTCTTTCATCCACTTCCGTATAGGTATCGCTGATTTCTTCCGGTCCTTCCACATATTCAACGCTGATTCCGGTTCTTTCTTCCGCAATGTCATACCATTTCAGCTCCCTAATCCAGTCAACATACTGGGAACGCATGAACATAGTATAGGAATTTGTTCCACCTTGGCCTGTTTCATCCGTTTTTGTTTCCCCTGTACCTGAAGAATTATTATTTTCTCCTGGTTTTGAAGAAGAACCGCAGCCGGAAAAAACTGCTGCCGTCAGAATAAATACAAGACATAATGCTGTAAATCTTTTAATGTTTTTCATGAAAATACCTCCCTAAAGTTTTAACTTTTTCCATACCATAGAAACAAAACCTGTGTTTCTATAGTCAGATGCACGGCGGTAGAAAGTACCGCCTTTTCCCGGAAGTAAAGACATCTTCCGAGAAGTTTTATTATGATCAGTCCGCTTTGTATCCGGTACACAGCCTTTCTGGGAATACCAGGCAGGCAATTTGCTGTCATCCATTTTCACCTGCAAAACTGATAGCATAATCAATTGCGTTTACCAGACTTAATTCACTTGCCATGCCTGTCCAGGCTTGGTCAAAAGCAGTTCCGTGATCCACCGAAGTCCGGATAATCGGCAGACCCAATGTGATATTTACACCTTCCACAGCATCCCATTTTTTCAAATCCTTATTATATACAAACCCAATCACTTTTAAAGGTATATGACCCTGGTCATGATACATTGCAACTACAATATCATAATAGCCGCCCCTGGCTTTTGAAAAAATACTGTCCGGCGGAACAGGTCCCTGGGCATTGATTCCTTTATTTTTTGCATCCATAACGGCCGGAATTATTTCGGTTAATTCTTCCGTACCAAACAAACCGTTCTCACCGCAGTGTGGGTTTAACCCGGCCACTCCTATTACGGGACTGGCAATCCCCATATGAATGCAAGCCTGATTTGCAATTTCAATTACCTCCAGGACACGTTCCCGTTTAACCCGGTTACAGGCCTCTCTTAAGGAAACATGTGTGGATACATGCACCACACGTATATTTTTATGTGCAAGCATCATGGTAAACTTTTTTGTACCGGTTAGCTCGGCATAAATTTCCGTATGTCCTGAATAATGATGCCCTGCCAGATTAACTGCTTCTTTATTTATTGCATTGGTAACCGTAGCATCCACTTCATGATTCATTGCCAGTCCGATTACCTTTTTAACATATTGAAAGGCTGCTTCACCTGCCATAACCGACACCGTTCCGGTTTCAAGCTTTTCCATATCCACAAGTCCCATATCCAGAACATCGATTGTTCCAAAGGTAAACTTAGCATCCTTTACACTCTTTACGGGATGAATCTTAAGCTCGGCCCTGTCCGTAATTAATTTTGCCTTGTCCAACACAGCCGCATCCCCAATGACGATTGGTGCACACCGCTCATATAAAGGGAAATTACTTAAGGCTTTTATTGTAATCTCAGGTCCAATACCTGCCGGATCTCCCATTGTAATCCCAATAATCGGTCTTTTCCCCATACTTACCTCCTTCCAAAAGAAACATACTGCCATAATGATTTGCCATAAACGATTCTTTTATACTTTTTCTAACGGATTCCAAGCTGCTTATATTCTTCCAAAACCTTTTTAATCGCTTCCCTTCCTTCGGGTGATATCCGGTTAAAGGGCCTTCTGCATTCTCCAACCGGATGGCCTGACATAGCAACTGCTGTTTTGACAATTGTATTCGGATTACCATATTTAAAGCAGTTTCTAAAGCTTCTTATATTGTCCTGGCATTCTTTTGCCTTTTTGCTGTTGCCGCTGATAAAATTTTCATAGATGGCAACCATATTATAGGGGAAAACATTGGCACATCCGGCAATCCCTCCGGTGCCTCCTGCCATAAGGTTCCAGAGAATCAGGGAATCATTGCCGCACAGCACCGAGAAATCCTTATCTTTCGTTTTTTCGATATACTGGAGCATATTGTCAAAATTTCCGCTGCTGTCCTTAACTCCGATAATATTATCCACGTCAGCCAGTCTGGTCACGGTTTCCGGCAGCAATGCATTCCCGGTTCTGTCCGGGATATTGTAAAGAACAATGGGTAAATCCACGGCTCTTGCTACGGACACATAGTGTTCGTACATTTCCTCCTGGGAAGCTTTAGCAAAATAAGGCGTTACGATGGAAAGCACGTCTGCCCCGATTTTTTTTGCATTTTCCGAAAGCCTAATCGTATCCTTTGTACTGACACATCCCGTGCCTGCATATATGGTAACTCTTCCGCCTGCCTCATCAATTACGGCAGATAATACCTGTTCTTTTTCTTTTTCACTTAGTATATAGCCCTCTCCATTGGTTCCTGCCGTAAATATACCGTGGATTCCAGCATGTATGAGGCGGTTGACCTGGTTTCTCAGCTCATTTTCGTTGATGCTTTCGTCATCGTTTATAGGCGTTATAATTGGTGCGATAATTCCTTTTATAAGTTCCATAACTTCTCCAATCTGTGCTTTTTTGCAGCAATGATATCTATTTCTTCCGTTACATCACTTCTTGGTATATACAGCGCGCATCTGCCGCCGTTACTTCCCGTTTATTATTATTAAGCAGCCGTTTGACTTCCATACCATCCTGAACCAAAGCCTCTAAATCCGACGCTCCTATTCCGAAGCTTTTCAGGGAAGTCGGGATTTCCAAACGGTTTATAATTGTCCCGATCCGGTTCAGAATCCAGTCTGCTTTCTCATCCGGGCTTTTCTTATCTCTTTCTCCTGTCACCGCATCGTAAATCTGTCCGAATTCTTTCCGGCAGGCTATACGGTTAAACTTAAGAACCGGCAGAAGCATAATGGCATTGGATATGCCGTGGGGTATGTGATATCTTCCTCCTAACGGATAGGACAGGGCATGGACTGCCGTGGTACCGGATGCCGTAATTGCAGCACCCGCATAAAATGCCGCAAGGAGCATATTGTTCTTTTCCTCAACCGCGTTCCTGTTTTCACAAGCCGGTATAATATTATCAAATATCAGCTTCAACGCTTCCAAAGCAAAAAGATTGCTGAAGGGATTGGCCTTATTGGAAGTATAACATTCAATTGCATGGGCCAATGCATCCATACCCGTAGAAGCCGCAATTTTTTCAGGGAGGCCTTTCAGCATTCTTCCATCCAGTATAACCGCATCCGGCAGCATTTCCGGATTGACAATTCCCACTTTCAGGTTCTTTTCCGGTACGGTTACAATGCTGTTGGGTGTTGCTTCCGACCCTGTTCCGGCTGTTGTCGGAATCAGCAATGTCTTCACCTGCTTTTTTCCTGACAGAGGGGAATCAAGCAAATCTCTGACGCTGTAGGTATCCGTACATGTTATGGAAGCCAGCTTTGCAACATCCATTACACTTCCCCCGCCCATTGCAATAATAAAATCCGCTCCGGACTTTCTGAACTCATCAATTACTTTCTGTGCTTCATCACACGTCGGTTCAGAGGGAAGCTCATCATACACAACGATATCCAGATTGCATTGCTCCAATATTTTTACAGGATAATCCGTAATACCGGAGTTTCGTACTCCCTTATCGGTAAAAACCGCCGCCTTCTTATATTGTTTTTTTACTATTGTTTCAATTTGCTCCAACGCATTGCTGCCGCTGAACACTTTCTGGGGCATCATAAGCAAATATTGTTCTGTCATAGCTTTCCTCCTGCCAGTTTAAGTTTTTTGGCTATTTTGTAAATTATATCCTGTTTTCCAAAACCACCCGATTTTGATATAATCCACAGCCTTTGGTTCTTATAATTAATATAGGAAAGAACTGTCCCTGCTTCTATTTCACATACAGGATAGATTTCATTGCAGTTAATCTGGTTAAAAAATCCTAAAAGCGTATCTCCTCCAATGATCATCAGCGTATGGTTGCAATTAATATCCAGCAGTTTCTTTACGATTTCTCCCAAGGCTGAGGCTATACTGACTCTTACATCATGTAAAGATACGGGATTCTCATAATTTGCAATCGACATATCCGAAACACCGGTATCCATCATAACTACGGGATATCTCATGAACGTATTCTCCAAAGCTTCCACCCACAGTGCTCCCTCCCTTGATGACAGAAAGTCCTGCTCCAGCTGCTGTCCCGGTGCCAGTACTATTCTTCCGAATCCTTTTCTCTCCGCATACTCTATCTGGGCTTTTGATATGGGATTTAAACTTCCGCACATTACGAGCAAAGATTGGCTTGGCACCGGTACGCTGAAATTCCTTTTTTTAAATTTAAGAAGCTGAGGCAGAAACGATGCAAACCCGGCGCATCCGGCCATTATTTTCAGCTGATTGTTATTTTTTAAGAATTCTGCTATATTCTGAATATCATAGTCGGATTTTGCATCAAAAATACCTATAGTGGATGTGTCAAATTCTGTTTTATACCTGTCCCTCTGACTGAAAAGTTCGATATTTGTTTTATCAGGATCAAACAAATCCCGGACATCGGATGAAATAACAGGTTCGAAGGGGTCCTTACCAAATACGCTTTCCCGGATGGGCTGACCGTCAATGTAATGGAATCCCCGAATGGTTACGCGGTTCATTTGGGGATATGCCGGTATAAACGGCAGAAATTTCTCTTCACTTGCATCCAATAAAGCCTTCAGTTCACTGCCTATATTCCCCCGCAGACCGGAATCCGTCTTCTTGTAAATATGGGATACTCCTGCCAAAACAGCACTCTTAGTCAGGTTATAAACTATTTTATATGCCTGTTCACCGGGCAGATGTCTTGTTTCGGCATTAATAACCAATACTTCCGTACCATTCTTGTCAAACAGATATTCCTCCGCATTTGAAGTAGTTATTATTTTAGTTTTTGCCCCATACTGTGCGAATTGAATTCCCGTATCCAGCGCACCGGTGAAATCATCCGAAATCAATAAAAGCTTTATCATTCCCTCATACTCCTGACTGTTTCATTTTAGAACACTCAAGTTTTATAGGATATTGTAAATGTTCTATAATATTTTCTTTGTATGTATATATTAACAGGTGAATTTATTTTATTCAAGAGAATTTTAGTAGTTTTTTATCAATATGTGTTTTATTTTGTAACATTTTATTTTTTTATTGATTTATATGTTCAATTATGATACTATATATAATAAAGAAATCAGGAATAACATCATCTGGATAATTTCATAAAATTGAAATAATAATTGAATTCCATCGTAAATCCGCACGTATTGAAATGAAAGATACAAAATCCAAGCACTCAAGTCCTTTTCATAAATTTTATTCTTGAATAATACGAAAGGAAATTATTATTATGCAAAAAATAAAAATTTTAGGAATCGCACCCTATGATGGGATTAAATCACTTATGCTTCAAATTGCCGAAAGACGGAATGACATAGAATTGACTGCATTTACGGGTGATTTAAATGACGGACTTGCCATTGCACAAAAGTATGAAAACTCCGGCTATGATATTATCGTTTCCAGGGGCGGCACAGCCGAATTAATACGGCAGCACTGCAAAATCCCTGTTATTGATATTTCACTTAGTATTTACGATATTTTCAGATCTATTAAATTAGCGGAGAATTCCACAAACAAATATGTTGTAATCGGCTTTCCTGCCATTACGAAAAATGCCCACTTTATCTGTGATATGCTTAATTACAATATCAATATTTATACCATTCACAACGAATCGGAGGCTTCCGATATCCTTAGGAAACTGAGCCTGGAAGGGTATGGCATGGTGCTGTGTGACATGATTACAAGCTCTTTGGCACAAAAATTCGGTATGAATGCCATATTGATTACTTCCGGTTCCGAGAGTATCGAGGCAGCCTTTGACCTGTCCATCCAAATGTCGGAATCCATTAATAAAATTAAAAGTGAAGTTAATTTCTATAAAATGGTTCTGGAGAATCATCCGCAGCCCTTTGTCGTATTTGACGAAAATTTTCAACAGATCTTTTATTCCGGATTGTCATCTGAGCCTTTACCCGTAATGGAAGAAATCCGGAAACGGCTCCCCGTCGTTCTGAGCGAAGGGTATCAGAAATCATATTTCGAATATGCAGGGCTTCTTTATGTATTAATAGGCAATAAGCATGCGGACAGCAGCGCTACCTATATCATTTACTATATAAACCAGCGCAAAGTCCCATTGGCCCTTACAAAAAACGGAATCACCCATCTGAATAAGGATGAAGCTTATGATAAATTTTTTAACAGTTTTTACGGCATTACACACTCAACTCAGAAAAATCTTATGAGTATAGAACAATATGCAGAAAGCAGCTATCCTGTTATGATTATGGGTGAAAGCGGCACCGGAAAAGAACAGCTCGCAAGACTTCTTTATGCCAAAAGCAAGCTGCAGAACTGTCCTTTAACCATCATAGACTGCGCAAGAATCAACAATCGAAATTGGGACTTTTTAACGACCGATAACAATTCGCCTTTAAGCGATACAAAGACCACCATTTATATCCAAAACATGAACAGCCTGACTGACGCCCAGTTTTCAGAGCTTTGCAGCATTATTAAAGATTTAAATCTTCACCAAAGGAACCGTATTTTATTTACAAATTCTGTTGAAAGTGAAGATTCCATCCGGCGCTGCGAGAAAGTCATTAACAGTCTCTCCTGCCTTACCTTAAAGATTCCGCCCTTAAGAGAGCACAAAGAAGATATTCCAAATCTGGCAAGCCTTTACATCAGTGTGCTGAACATGCGTTTTGCGAAAGAAATTGTGGGAATCGAACCGGATGCGATGAAGCTGCTTCAGGAATACAACTGGCCGTTCAATTATGACCAGTTCAAACGTATCCTGAACGAGCTTGTTACCTCTGCGACATCCTCTTATATTACCGCTTCTGCGGTTTCGGCTCTTCTATGCAGAGAGCTTTCCGATACGGTAATCAATGATAACGGTAAAATATACGTCAATCTGAATCAGACCTTAGAAGAAATCAATATAGACATCATAAAGATATTACTCAACCAGGCTAAAAATAATCAAAGCAAAGTTGCTAAAAATCTTGGCATCAGCCGGACAACCCTATGGCGTATGCTCCAGAAGATGGAGGCCGGTAATTAGAAAAAGCTCTAATGCTGTAATCATATGCATTAGAGCTTTTCACTATTAGTTGCCGATACAGGTTCGGACAAAATCCTATTTTAAAAAATAATAAAGAAAAGTGTTCTATCCTCCTGCTTTATGTATACATAATTGTATAAATTTTTTTCACTTAATTCCATATGATATAAGTAAACCCAAAACATGTGTATAGGTTAAGGTTTTCTCTCTTTGATTTACAAAAGATACTATTTTATTATGCTTCGTACAATAGATTTCCGCTTCTTTTCTATCCATTCCATGATTCATAAATTAGAATTGAGAGCTATAACAAATAATTCTAATTTTCTGCTCTTCTTCCTATTTATAGAAATTCGTTCTCATGTCTTTTAAAAAAGTCATAGTATGTCCTTACATTTTCCAATTCCGTCCAACGCCGAATTGAAACAGGATTCTCATCAAGATTATAAATTCTTGCCCCCTTCATGGAAAGCAGAAACGGTGAGTGGGTTGAAATTATAAATTGGCATCTAAAAAATCTGGCTGACTCCTCAAGAAATCGCACTAATTCCATTTGCCGCTTTGGAGAAAGACTATTTTCCGGCTCATCCAGTAAATAAAGCCCATTTTCACCGATTTTTTCAGTAAAATAAAGAAAAGCACTCTCTCCATTGGAATACTCACGAACATTGTCCATCAATTCCGCGCGGACAAAACGTGACTGGGTTTTCCGTCTGGAGTTATTCACCTTTTTCAGCTGTTCATAGTCATCCATTGATTTCATTTGGAATCGGGAATATTTTGCGTCCAGATATTCATCAAATAACTCTTCCCGCTTAAAGTCTATTCCTTCATTCAGGTTACGGATATTCAGCATATAATCAAATACGTCATCACTTGTGATAATTCTGCTGTTTTCCGTGATGTCCTCTTCTGTGTTCATGCCGCACAGTTTGACATAGTCAGGGAAAAAATTAGATTTATTATAGACAGAATCCCGGCGAATACCAGTCTTTTCAGCAATCACATTGAGAGCCGTAGATTTTCCCGAACCGTTCCCTCCATATAATATGGTAACCACATCAAAATCCAGCCTGTCAAGGTCCTGCTTCGACAATATTTTAAAAGGATAATATGAATCATAACAGGTTCTTTTTATATCCATAAAAAAGTTAAATTCCCTGTCAGCATTCGGGAAGGTAAAGCTCTTTAAGTAAATCATCCTATTCTCCTAATTTTACTTCAGTTTTAACTGTAAAAAGATTGCTAATTATATAATTCTGCATATTGGAAGTTATTTATGTGCAGGTATACTCATTATGCTATAGGTTTCTTATTTTGTTGCGCTTTCCAAAAAAGTAATGGTCTTTTCCTTACAATTCAATTCCGTCATAATACCATATGGTATTATACCGATTGGCATAGCATGACCAAAATTTACATTATAGAATATGGGCAAATCTATTAAATGTTCTTCGGCGGATATTACCTGAATAATTACTTTTTTATACTCATCATAATAAACTTCACCTTGAGGTTTTCCCACAATTAATCCCTTTAAAACTTTTAAAATACCTTGAGCAGCCAAATTTCTAAATGTCCATTTAATAAAATCCGGGGATGGTTTATCCTCACTCGTCTCTATAAAGAGGATTGCATCCTTCCACTCGTCTACGGATGGCCATATTTCTGTACCGATTGCCATCATGAAAACATCAATGCAGCCGCCAAGCAAATGCCCTTGCACGATACCATTTCCCTGTAAAATCTCATAGCCATGTACATCTTTAATTAATCTCTTAGTGATATTTATGTTCTTTTCTTCCCATAAAACCCAAGCATCTGACCATTCAGGGCTCGGTGACAATGTATACCGGGCAGAATCTTTAAATAATATATCCAGCACAGCCCATTTGGTATAGTCAAACATTTTAACATATTCACCAAATTCACACATGACAGAGGGTCCATAAAAAGATACAAGACCGGCCTTATACGTCATAAAATGATTGATTGTACTATCAGAATACCCCATAAATATCTTTGGATTATTGCGAATAACATCATAATCGATATATGGCAATGTACGTATTGTATCATCACCACCGATTGCACAAAATATGGCGCAAATCGAGTTGTCTTCAAAAGCATCCATCAAATCTTTTGCACGAAGTTCCGGGTGATTGGCGATAAATTGACTGCCTTTTAATGTATGAGACATTGTCACAACCTGTAAGCCAAAGTCGTTTTCCAGCCTGTCTTTTGCAATGTAATATTTGTGAATCAACTCATCATCACCCAATCCGCCCCATGATAGGCTAACGACAGCAATTTTATCACCCTTGTTTAATCTCTTTGGTTTTATCATTTTATTCTCCACCGGGCATCATCTCCTCTGTACCATCAAATTTTTCATAACTATTTTTATTAAGCAGTGGTTCTTTCTTTCCATAATGCACGATTTTAATATTAACATCCTTATCTTAATATATTAATATTATTTTTTCAATTACGATTCTTGAATTAGCGGACGTGCCGGAACGGAAAAACCACTCCTTTATACAATCATAAACCCTTGTGCCGTCACAGTAAGGTGGCGGCCCCTCACGGACAGAAAACAGCGGCTTCGTATACATAAAAACCACCTATTCAAAACCGCCAAAACCGTTGTAGTCCGAAAGATGAAGAAATACGGCGGCTTTGACTTTATTTCAAAAACCGCCGCTTGGCATAAAGTATCGTGCTACGCATACGAGTATTGTACCGCCTAAGCAACGGTTTTTCTTTGTGTCAAACGATTATTCATTCCGTTCGTATGACTATTTGATCATCGAAGTAGTTAATCAGTTTTATATGTCTGTAAATCTCTTCTTTTGAATCCAATAAAACCGACCGTATACAGTACAAGAGAAAGCACAGACAAGACTAAAAATGTTTGGGCTGTCTGAGGTTGGGTCGGATAAACATGCCCTAGCGGTGTCAGCAAAAATGCCGTATCGGGAAGGATACCCATTTCCCATAATAGTTGGATGGCAATAAAAAGGCTGAACAAAGACCAACTTAGTGCAACGTTGATTTTGGGTAGCAGGCTAAACAATAATACCGCGATACCGGACATTGCCCAAATAGCCGATAGCTTATAAAGTGCCTTTGATAATATTGATAAAAATTCACCTGCGTCTCCCCCGGACATCGCACTGCCAACCGTAATTGCACATCCAATTACAGTCAGGAGAATAACCGGGCCAAGGACGGTAAACAGTACATGGGATGCCATCCAGCCGGTGCGCTTCATCGGCGTACTCAAGAGTGATTCGGCCCGTCCGTCGGCTTCTTCCGAGTGCATTCTTCCTGCTGCCAGAATACCGTATGCAGCGACAAACAGGGTAAAAACAAATAACATAAGCGAAAGGAAAGCTTTTTCCGGCTCACCAAACATACCCATCCAAGAGGCAAGTGTGGCCTGCTCCTGCAACATCTCTGAAACCAATGTATTAACGTTGCCTATGCCAAAAGAAAATATGCCCAGTACAATCGCCCAAGTGAACAACGACCCACAGTGCTGCCGCCAGCCTAACGCCCATTCGTTTCTAAATCCCGGCACGGCATCCCGGCGTCCCGTCCTGGGGTGGATCATACCCTCGCCAACATCCCTCTTGTTTACAAGCAGCAGCGCAACAGCAGCAAATAAAGCCGCCGAGAAAACGCCAACCAATAAAAAGCCCATATGATCGCCGTTAAATGGCCGAATGATAAAAAACCAGCGGAAAGGCGTAAAATAACTCGCCGGATTATTATCAGCACTCAGGTTGTTCAGAAAGGATATTGCATAAAAAACTCCCAAAACGCCTATAGCTATACCGCTTGCCATCCGTTTGGCGCTGTAAAGCTGAGATGTAATTGCACCCAGTGATGCAAACAGACAACCTCCAACGATAAACAGCAGAGATAACGAAAGCGCTCCCTCCGCCGGAAGGCCATAGGCCAGCATGGTCGCAAAGGTCAACAGCCCCATCAAAATATTGGTAGCCAAGCACAAAATGGCCGACGCGGCAAAGATCGCTTGCCTTCCTAACATGCCGGACATCAACATTTCAGCCCTGCTGCTTTCCTCTTCACCGCGGATGATTTTGGTCATCGCAAGGATATTGAATATCCCGATGACGATCAGCGAAACCGTTTTGATATTCCATGCAACCAGGCCGGGAATATCCTTGCTGAGGATAAATCCATGAATAGCGGCTACAGCGGGATTCAAGATGCTTTCATCCACAAATGCGGCCAATTCCTGTTGTGTTGCAAACATGGGAATGTAACTGGAAACAGCAGACATCACGAGCATTGCAGGAGTAAGCAGCCAGAAAGCCCGCGTTATCCATCCATGCCGCAAATAAAATCGCAAGACATGACTGGTTCCCCGAAAATCCAGATTATCCATTTTTTATCCCTCCTTTAAGCCGAATAGTGTTGCATGAACAGCTCTTCCAAGGTGGGTGGATTGCTGGTTAAGCTGCGAACACCAAAATTTGAAAGACAATGTAACGCCCCATCTATCGCATCTGGATCTGTGCTGAAACTGATCTTTCCATCCTTTATCTCTACATCATAGACTCCCTGAGTGTTTGCAAGATCGTTTGCCTGTATGGGTTTCTTCGTTTCCACTGTAAAGCGGGTACGTGTAAGATGCCTCAGTTTCGCCATACTATTGCTCTCAACAATTTTTCCGGCTTTAATGATACTGATGCGGTCGCATAGTTTTTCTACTTCTGATAGGATATGGCTCGAAAGAAAGACAGTCTTTCCTTCCTTCTTCACCGCCATGATACAATCCTGGAATTGCAATTCCATCAATGGGTCAAGGCCCGAGGTCGGCTCATCCAAAATCAGTAATTCTACATCTGATATAAAGGCCGAAATAATAGCCACTTTTTGCCGATTCCCTTTGGAATAGGTTTTACACTTTTTTGTGGGATCAAGTTGAAAACGCTCCAACAACTCGGATTTCCTTTTTGTATCCAGTCTGCCGCGAAGCCTTGCCAATAGATCAATCACTTCTCCACCGGTGAGCGTTGGCCATAGATTGACCTCACTCGGTATATAGGCAAGTCGTTTATGCAGCGAGGATGCATCCTTCCATACATCACTGCCCAATATGGTTGCCTGCCCTCCGCTTCTTCGCAGAAGTCCAAGCAGGATGCGGATAGTTGTTGTTTTACCGGCACCGTTGGGGCCAATGAAGCCACATACTTCACCTTTATGAACGCTCAAATCTACCCTGTTCAACGCACAAACAGTCCCATAGTTCTTTTTTAAGTCCCGAACTTCAATTACAGACATTTAAAAAACCTCCTTGTAAAAACATTTTTTCATAATAGAAAAATAAGTGTTGCTTTCTTCTATAAGGGTTTCATAACTGATTTCCTCCATACGCTGGTGACTAACCTTCTGTTGCAGTGCATCTGCAAGACCGTTCAAAAACCAAATGATAAGATCGATCGCTTTGTCAGGAGCGATATCATCCCGGAATAGGCTCTTGTCTATCCCGGCGAACAATTTATCAAAGCTAATATGCCGCAAGTCTTTGTTTCTCTTATCAAGTTCGGGTTTAACATCATCAGAAACGGTATCAATGGCTACTTTAAAGAAATCAAACAGGGCCGGAGACTTGTGTAGCAGCTTAATCTTAACAAAAGCAATTTGTTGGCAACGTTTCAGCATATCTTTTTGCGTTAAATCAATTGCGTCAAAAAAATCGTTGAGAATCGTCGTAATAGTATAGTCGTACAACAATAAAAAGAGCTCGCGTTTGCTTCCTACATAATGGAACAATAAGCTTTTAGACAGCCCCGATTCCTTTGCAATGATATTGGTTGAAGCTTCATCATAGCCCTTCACAGAAAATTCTCTTAATGCTGCATTGATAAGTTGAGTCTTTCGCGGTTCTTCCAATCGTTCAAATTTAGTGTTCATACACACCACCTCTCATATCTTGACCTAATAGATTCATAACCATCATATCATAATAGTCCTAATAGGTCAACATGTTTTATATCAATCCAAACAATGTAGCCGTAGAAACGTCAATCAATTCCAGTGTTGTATATACAGGCCGGCAGTCCATTTTATTTTTTTCTTCTATACCGATGTCGAGAGACGCTTGATTATTAATAACTTGCATACATCTGCATACTTTTAAAAAACAAAAAATCTCTAAACCTTAGTTTTTTCAAGGTTTAGAGACTCTTTTAATCAAGGCGAC
Source organism: Lachnoclostridium sp. UBA903 (assembly GCA_002294045.1). Taxonomy (GTDB): domain Bacteria; phylum Bacillota; class Clostridia; order Lachnospirales; family Lachnospiraceae; genus Anaerocolumna. The sequence goes on from DBEP01000104.1 coordinate 67,837, forward strand.
AACCAGATTTGAACTGGTGATCAGGGTGTTGCAGACCCATGCCTTACCACTTGGCTATGTCGCCGTATTGTCATTATTATTCTATTACATCAATATCATGTCTATTCGTCTGCCCGTCAGAATATCTAACAATAACTTTATATAAACATTATAATATACTTTCTATTTGTAAACCATTAAGTTCAAAATTATCAAATTGTCAAAAGTTACGATACAATTTTATAACCTTAATACTTTGACGAATAACTCCCCGAGTTGGACTCGAACCAACAACCCCACGGTTAACAGCCGTGTGCTCTACCATTGAGCTATCGAGGAAGAACAATATACATTCTAATACTTTGCACTTAAAAAGTCAAGGTTTTTTTAAAGGCAATTTAAATTATTTATATTATTTGAACAATATATATTTCTAATACATTAGTTAGGATTTTACTGTTAGGATTATTAAATAAGACCGTATCTTAAGAAAAATTATTGGATTAATAAAGAGCAATTTTTGACTACTGTTCAGCTTTTAAATTTTATATTAATATGTGGGATTCATATAGGATATATATCCCACATATTACCATTGGTTATTATATAATTGATAGTCATTGTAAATCCGATATATCTAATATAGAAACACATCATTTTAGTAATTATGTTGTATTTTATTAATAGTTATAATTTATCTCATTCCCGTTTAAATGTCAATAATTATTATAGCTGTACTATTGAATATAACTCATCTTTTTGATCCTGATTTATACCAATATATCTAAGTGTGATATTTGGAGAACTATGATTAAATGTATCCATGATTAATCCGATATTATATTTGGACATTTTATATGTCCAATAACCCCAGGTTTTCCTTAAGCTATGGGTCCCGAAATTTTCAATTCCTATTATGCCGGCAGCGTCTTTTAATACGCGATAAGCTTGTATTCTCCCTATATATCCGCCTTTCTGGCTTTTAAAAAGATAATCATCCCTCGTCAGGTGTTCCGATTTTACATATTTAATCAGAGAATTACGTAATGTTTCATTAAGCTTAATCTTTTTTTCTTTTGATGTTTTTCTTTCTTTTATAATCAGATATTCTTTAAAATGCCATTCTTTCAGAAAAATTTCATCCACCCTAAGAGAAATAATATCACTGATCCTTAACCCCGTATTAATTCCGAATTTAAATATTATTGCATATTTGGGATCTCCTCCGCTTAAATATTGATATAATTGATTAATCTTGTTCTTATCCCTGATGGGCTCTACTGTCATAATTTTCTTCCTCCAAATGCAATGTTTTAATATTATATCAAATAAATGTAGCATGCCGAAATACAAGATTATCGGAAACAAAATAACAATTATAACTCATCTCTGTTAATTTTTAAACTTTTATAGACCAAAAGAATACAACATAATTACTATATTGTTACATTTTTCTTTATTATAATATTTTCTTATCAATTACGATACAAGAATACGGTATAAAGGAGAAAAAAATATGTTTGAACCTACTGCAAAGAGAGACATTTATGATGAACACGGAACTTTATTACTGGCTAAAGATAGAATAATAACCAAAACTATGATAGCTAAGCTTAACAGCCTGGGAATTCAATATGCTATTCCTGCTTTTACGGAAAAAAATAAAAACAGGCCACCGTTTGTTAATACCATGGCTGTAATAAATAATTTTGAAAATAAAATAAAACTTAAAAACCACAGCCACTTATCCTCTGTAAATCAAATAATTATTTCAATTATTTTCGAATCAAAACAGGAACCTTGGTGGATTTTTATAAATGGATTGAGCAATTACCTGAAATGGCTTTATTCCCATTCCATTAATGTCTCTATAATATCTTTATTAATAGCCAGGCAATTAACCTATAGTAATAAAGCATTGAGAAACATTGGCATTGGTGCCATTTTACACGACATAGGAAAACTTCTGATTCCCAAAAATATTATACAGAAAGGTGAATTAAATGATTTTGAAAAAACATTACTGCATCAGCACTGTGAATTAGGTATGTATTCTGTAGAACCCTATTCTCTTCCTAAGGAATGTCTGGATATTATATTACAGCATCATGAGCGTCTTGACGGAAGCGGTTACCCCGGCGGGCTAAAAGAGCATAAAATTAGCCTGGAAGCCCAGATTGTAATGGTTGCAGATGTTATTGATACCAGTACAACATATTACCCCGACAGGCCCTGTGTAAACGTCATGGATACGATAAAACAACTGCGTAAGGATAAAGAGAAATACTCTCAGGACATTGTCAGCATTTTCGAAAATTTAATCAGATAATAGATAATAATAGATGGGACAATTAAGCAGCTGTCCTATTTTTATATCATTTATATTATAGGAACAAAAATCATGTTCCTATAATCGGATGCACGGCGGTAAAAACACCGCCTTTTATCAGAAGTTTGGAAAACAGCTTCTGATAAATTATATTATAGAAGTGGATATCTCATAAAAATCTGTCTTACTGTTTTATAAAATTCCTATTTTTTGTTTCACTTCTTAAATTGAAATAAATACATAAATTTCTACCTAAAAAAAGACATATTGCATCTTAACTATCAAAGTCAAGCAACACGCCTTCTTCTCCAATATGCCTTTAAACTACACATAGATAACAATCCGTTTCACAAAGTCCTAATTCAGGTCAAGCCCTCG
>DBEP01000062.1:0-695 GCA_002294045.1 Lachnoclostridium sp. UBA903
TCTTATTAGTCATTTTCAGACCTCCTTGTATTTTATTTATCTGCGGCTCACCCATGAGACAAGCCACAGGTATTAACTGTACTATTTCAATGTATCAAAGTAAGCACGGTAATTATTTGTGAACTCGTAATTGTTCTGAGCATCCCGGTTTACTGACCAGGATATTAAGCCTTTGAATCCGGAACAGCCGGAAGCATTCTGAAGTTGGTATGTTCCAGCATAGGCTGTTATCATAGGGTGTTCCTTTAATAATAATAGTAATATTTGGTACGTTAATTTATTTTATCATAAAAATAGAAAATTTAAGTTACTATTTTTTACTTTTTAGTGCGATTTTTTTACTTTTTTGTCGTATTTTGTAACCACCAGATAAAATTCTCTTTTTTACTTTGCAGGAGACAAAGAGCGATTTTGGGAGCGCAGTAGTGCTACTCTCCCAAATTTACGACGCAGTATACTGCTTAGTGGGGCGTTCAGAACGGCGTAATGATTTTTCAACACACTCTAGCTAAAGGAAGTGTATATAAAATAAAGTAAGTGCTCCAAAAAATGATAGCCTTAGTTTACCAAAATGATAATGATACCACTAGCGTCATCTTTTGAAGCACTTACAAGTTAACTATGTTTTACTTCGCCACATATCTCGTTAATCTGCCATTTCTAACCTTAGTTCTTACCGCCATAGCCCTTATATG
>DBEP01000062.1:925-1102 GCA_002294045.1 Lachnoclostridium sp. UBA903
TACCATATTTATTGTCCACATTTATTGTATATGTCCATATGTGGCTTGGAACTTCGGAAGGCTTTGTTACGGAAGGATTTGGTGTTGTTGGTGGCGGTGTAGTTCCGCCGCCGCTACCGCTGCCTAACCCCCATAAAGCAGGAACATTGGATGGCTCCCAGCCTACGAGGGAAGTAT
>DBEP01000062.1:1300-118832 GCA_002294045.1 Lachnoclostridium sp. UBA903
TATTAACTGTACTATTTCAATGCATCAAAGTAAGCACGGTAATTATTTGTGAACTCGTAATTGTTCTGAGCATTCAGTTTACTGACCAGGATATTAAGCCTTTGAATCCGGAACAGCCGGAAGCATTCTGAAATTGGTATGTTCCATCATAGGGTGTTCTTTTATAGTAATATTTGATATGTTAATTTTATCACAAAAAATGGAAAATTAAGTTACTATTTTTTACTATTTAGTGCGATTTTTTTACTTTTATGTCATATTTTGTAATCTTTTCTCTATAAGTTATCATGTAGTTAATACTGACAATATTGATTTAATCATATATAGGGATGTTTTATTTCTTAATGTTAAAAGATTATAGTGAAAAAAACAAAAAAACTATTAAAGGATTACTCATTCAGCAATCTTTCTTGGTTTCAATTATATATTGTATGGCAGAGCAAATTGACATCAACAAAACTATCACTGACAGACAGCTTACTGACAATGGTTTTACCAACTTATATGGGTTACGCCAACCCTTGCGGGTGTGACCTTATCTACATAGCAGCTTTTGTGTTACAATATCAGAATATATCTCCATGCCGCTGGTTTTAATAATATGGATTACATCTGAAAACTGTTTGCTTTGGGGAAATAAAGAGGTTAACATATTCTCCTCTTTAAGAACCCGGTCAGGGTTAAATATTACATCTTTATCTCCATCAAATATCGCCACATAAAAAATCCCAGCTTCAACTATATCTTGAAAAAAATGACTTCCATAGGACAACTCGGGCATAAATCCTGCTTTTCTCGATGAATACTCACAAATGACCGTCATATTACACAGTTCAGTATAATGCACAGGTATACCTAACGACGGTGTTGTACTTCCCCATCTGCCCGGACCTGCCAACATGACATTTTTTCCTTTCATTTCTTTATTTATCAGGCCAATCTGCCTGGCTACGGCATATTTCCCCTGCTCGTTCAGCTCCAGGTATGCGTTCGCAGAAACAAATATAACAAAATCAACCGGCAGCCGTACACTTCCCCCCATAAAGTTTCCTTTACCGGAGAAAAAGCAATCCTTATCATTCGTCAACTCCGGTATTTTTACCGTATTACCTAAGCCTTTGGTTTGTAATGGGCGGCATTGCAAGAGATTGATTTTGAAAAAATTGTTTTTGTTTAAATTAGCTGTAAATTCAATATCAACAGGGTAATCATATGCTTTGGCCAATAATGCCAGCATTTCTCTCATTACAGAGGTGAGCTCCGTATCGGTGAACAATTTTTTGAAATCTAAAATATAAGGAGTCTTACTGTCCATATATCCCAGCTCACGCATACGAGCCGCTGTTATATAGTCAGGACTCATAAACAAGTTTTTATCTGTTTTTAAATCGAGCAATCGGATTTCATCTAAATCTCTGCTTACTAAAACATTATCCGTAAAGGAAAGAATATCTAACCGATGCTGAGAGAATTTATACTGATCTTCATAATTCATCGGGGGAATTCGCAAAGGATTATCCAAACATACAACCTTCGCATAATCACCATCCGTCCTGTTAACTGCCCTTGTGCCAAGTCCAAATACCAGACGAAGCATCCCTGAATTCATATCAATACTCTCATCCCAAACATAAAGATTTGAAGAATTTCCGACACCGGCAATATGCGGGAAAAAGTATTCTCCATACTGATCGCCTGAAACACGCTGAACCAATATGGCCATTTGTTCGTCCAGATGGGAAAGTCCCCTGTTCATCCTGTAATCGAGTGCATCCTCATTCATTGTGCTTGCATAAACAGTACGAACGGCCTGCTCAAAAGCTTCATACCGATCCTCGGGAGTCCCTTGATTCACACAGAAAACACTTTCATATTTCCCCGCAAATGCATTCCCGAAATTATCCTCAAGCAAGGAGCTGGAACGTATAATAATAGGAGACTGACCGAAATATTCCAGCATTTGAACAAACTGTTCCTGAATGTCCTTTGGGAACTCTCCGTGTAAAAGCTTATCTCCCAGTTCAGGTGCATACTTATAATATCCATCCTTCGTCTTTTGCTTTGCACGAAGTCTCCACCAGCCGTTTTGTACAATATAGGTGTAAAAAACATCCGACCCAATATAGAAAGAGTCGTGAGGTTCCAATAATGGTGTAAAACGATTTTGTCCTTCAATCTCCAGAATTTTTCTAGCCAAAAGCATACCAACACTCTTGCCTCCAATAAAGCCGGTACCAACTTCTCTGGATGCAATCATCAGAATATCTTTTAAAGTTAAATATCGGTCACACAACTCAAACATTCTGGAATCACTGCCTATCAGCATATACATTAAGCGCTTCTTCGTTGCTTCCTGCTGCTTAAGTGAAAAATTCAGCACTTTTTTGGCTCTGTTAAAAATGATATTCCAATAATCAAGTTGATTTTCACCGCGGCGAATGTTGGTAAACAACTCGGAGGCGTCAGAACTGGCCGTGATGCAGATAGCCTCCTGACCTTGAATCAAATGCGGAAAAAACATGGTAGGCGAATAACGCTGCCATACCTTGAGCGGATGAATATATGTTTTATTATTTACCTGATATATATCAAGTAAAAGCTGGGTCGTTTCACGGATACCTGCAATTGTGCTATAAGTATGAAAGTTTCGTATGATAGCAAAATATGCTATCGTATCCAGCTCATATAGATATGGGCAGGTGGCCTTAAAAAAATTACCGATCATCAAATCCGAATGCCAGTATTCTAATAAATCAGTCAGACAATCAAAAACATACAAGACCCTTTTGCCCTCTTTTTTAATCAGGTTATATATTTCTGCAGCAAAACTTTCAAACCCCTTATTCGCGTCGATACGATAAATCATAATATCCTGGCTGTCATCCAGTATCTGTTCATGGCTGCCAAAGCGGATGTAAACCAGTCTCATATGATCCATTTTAGCCTTCTGGGCAAAATGATCAACCATTTTCTTATAATCCGAAACCGACTCCGCCTGCCAAACCACATTATCTCCAAGTCGAAGGTTGTCAATTACCTGATCTAAACCTTTTAATCCTGTACTTACTTTGTTGTGTAAATTCATAGCACACCCCAATCCAATCTTATCTATATTAAATCATTCCGGCTTAACTATGCATCCTGCCGGCAAATGCTCTATCATATCCGGCCCGTACGTATAGTGAGATATGTCCGAATATCGCCCGACTGCTTAACACCAGATGCTATGTTCTTGGCGATGTCCATACCGTTTGCTCTACCAATTATTATAATAAAACAAATTTCACCATATAACAATATTACTGCATGAATATCTTACACCTATACGCTTTTCTTGCCGGACGAACCTCTCAGAATCCGCTCATCAATTTAACTCAAAATACATTCATTCCCATACAGCTTAGCTCCGCTCTGGCAATGAGCACCAGCCCCTTATTCTGATTTCAACTAAATACTATACTCTTATTTCTCATATTGAGGAAACTTCTTTACAGGACTGTTTTATAATAAATTTCTTTTCAATACCTCCTGTAACTTCATTTTCTCCTCATTCGTTAATGGTAAAAACGGTTCTCTGCAAGAGCCACATGGATATCCAATGATATCCAGCATTCCTTTTACACCTCGAAAGACTCCTGCTTTAGTAAGACATTCAATAATTTCATTTGCACGTCCTTGAAGTTTTTTTGCCAGTTCTATATTCCCCTGCTCAAAATTTTTCTTGATTTCCAAGAACATTTCAGGCATGAAGTTAAATGTGCTTCCTATAGCCATATTACATCCAATAGAAAGTGAACTTAAATATATTTCATCATGTCCATTAATAATTAATTTGTCATACTTTTGCATCATTCGCTGCATCTGAAATAAATCATATGACGTAAATTTAATTCCTGCTAAATTCTTATGGGAAAATATCTCTTCTATATTTTCACTATTAAAAGAAATGCCGGTTAATGCAGGTGCATTATAAACTATTAATGGCAAATCCACTTCATCAGCTAACCTGTGATAATAATGCTGTAATTCCTTCATTGTAAATTTGTAGTAAAAAGGTGGAAGGGATGAGATTGCGTCCACCCCTATACTTGCGGCATGCTGTGCTAATTCAATTGCACTTGGCGTATGAAAGCAGCCAATATGAGCAATCACCTTGACACGCCCTTTTACCTGTTCATGAACGATTTCAAGCACTTCTTTTCTTTCTTCGCCTGACAGCAGCAAAGATTCGCCTGTACTGCCGCCTATATAAAATCCATCTACTCCTTTACTTATCAGATATTCTGTTAACTTTTGCAAAGCCTTTTCATCAATTTTATTTTGAGAAGTAAAGGGAGTGACTAGCGCCGGATAAATACCTGTCAATTCGGTCATAACTTTCCTCCTGCTTTACTGATTATTTCGCAATATCTTTCATATGCATCTTCCCATATATCAATATCTTGCGGATGAAAACTTTTAATTTCAAAGGATGCTTTTACTACATTCCTTAAATCAGCTAAATTACTCAAATCACCCCAGGCCAGACCCTGTATCAATATATTTCCTATACTGGCCGCTTCTACCGGTCCGCTGTATACCGGAATATTAAGCACATTCGCAGCAAACTGATTGAGCATTTCATTCTGGCATCCTCCTCCAACAATACGAAGAGCCTTGAATTCCTTATTTGTTATGCGGCTTAACTGTTTCTTTGTTATACGATATCTCATTGCAATACTTTGGTAAATACATCTGCCAATCTCACCAACGCTCTCTGGCACTTTCTGTCCTGTCCGCCTGCAATAGGACTGTATCTTTTCAATCATATTGCCTGCATTATATAGCTCCGGCAATTCGGTATCCAGAAAACTCTCAAATGGTGCAGTTTGCGCTGCCTTTCTTACCACTTCATCCCATGATAAATTCATTCCTGCATCCTTCCATTCACGCATACACTCCTGTATGAGCCACATACCCATAATATTTTTTAAGAGCCTGAACTTTCCGTCTACAGTTCCTTCATTTGAGAAATTCTCTCTTTCCACTGCCTCTGAAATAACAGCTTCTTCTGTCTCAATTCCGAAGAGTGACCATGTCCCGCTGGAACAAAATAGCTCATTCTTCTCTAATGGTGTTGCTGCCACAGCCGATGCAGTATCATGTGTTCCCACATTGATATATTGTAATTTTGACGTACCTGTTTCATATACCAGTTCCGGAAGAATTGCATTCTTAGATTCACCTGGATAATTTATTTCTGCAAAAATATGTGCCGGCAATCCCAACTCCTCAATCAAGCTATAATCCCAATCTTTTTTTACAGGGTTAAAACACATGGAAGTTGTCGCCATTGTATATTCTTCTTTTTGTACACCTGTCAGGAAGTATCCAAGCAGATCGGGAAGCATCAACATTTTATCCGCATACAACAACGCCGGATCTTCCTTTTTTAATCTTTCAAACAACTGAAAAATAGTATTGCCTGGAATTGTCTGCAATCCTGTAGCTTTAAAGATTTCACTACTTCCCACAGTATTCAATACTTCCTTTACCGCTTTCCCATCTGCATTTCTCATACACCGAACATTTCCAAGCAGTTGTCCGTTCTTATCAATGAGACCGTAATCTGTTCCCCAGGTATCTATTCCAATGCTACTAAGTGCATTTTTACCATGTATTTTTCCCACCTCTTTGACTGAGTGTAAGATTTCATGGAACAGACGATATACATCCCAGAAATACGTACCGTTTTGGTTAACAAAATAGTTGGAAAAACGATGTATATCCTGCAGCTGCAGATGTTCTCCATCAAATTGCCCGAGAATTCCTCTTCCAGTACTACCGCCAAAGTCCATTGCCAAAAGATTTCTTGTTTTGTTTTCCATCTTTTTTCCTTTTCCTTTACCTATGCATTATGTACTTGATAAATTGCAACGACGCTTTGGCATGCTCATCTATTTGGTGTTCATTTGCTCCATCTGTTAAATCACGCCAGATGCGGCAAAAATCTGCCAATTCACCGCCCGTTTGTACCAACGGCTCCATATTAAGCATTCCTTCATAGTTGATTTTTTGCAGGGCCGTTGCTATTTCACTCCAGGGAAGATGTCCTCGTCCCGGAAGCCTTCTATTATTTTCTATTAAGTGAAAATGCCCTAAGTATTCACCTGCAGCCATAATAGCCTTTCCAAAGCTCTCTTCTTCAATATTCATGTGGTATGTATCTAACAATAGCTTCACATTGGGTTCATTTAAGTCCTTCAAAAATACAACACCCTGTTCCGCAGTGTTGATAATATGACTTTCATAGCGATTACACACTTCAATATTTAGGGTGACGCCATAATCTCTTGCAGATCCAGATAATACAGAAAGGGATTGTTTTCCCCTTTCTATATCTGCCTTTTGAACTGCAATACATTGCTTATGAGAACTCGTATACAATAATCTTCCGCCTAGAATAGTGATACCTAGTTTTTCTAATCGAGGAAAAATTTTTTTATAATACTCAATTCCCCTTTTTCTGCTTTCAAGGTCTTCTGCTGTTAGTTCTCCATCCGCTTGCGGATCGAGTCCTAGAGCCAGTTCCATTCCTGTTTCTTTTTTCACTGCCGCCAGTTCAGTTACCTGCTGATCTGTCATATGGAATAGAATATCATCCCCTAACTCTAAAGCATCAAACCCGGCATTATGCGCTCTATTCAAATGGGCAATGTAAGTATTTGCATCAAGATTTTTTTGCCAATAAATATAATGCATCCCAAACTCCATCTTGTTACTCCTTCATCGCCTTCTCAAAATCTTTCATGCGATTAATTCCATATGCGTTGTTTGGTTCATAGTAATCGGAAGAAAGCCATACGCGCGCTATTTCAACTCCCTTATCCGGATCGACACACCATCCACCGGTGCATAATACATTGGCATCACTATCTGCACGAGACATTTTTGCCGTAAAGAGGTCGTAACAGATAGCCGAACGAATACCTGTAAACTTATTTGCAGCTATATTCATTCCTTGACCTGTACCGCAAACTAATATTCCTTTGCTATACTCGCCTGATTGAACACCCTTGCATACAGGTTCTGCAGCATCTAAATAATAACCTTCCTTCACACTGTAACATCCAACATCTTTTACATCATATCCATCTTCAATTAACGCCTTAACGATTAATTCCTTCAAAATAAACCCGCTTGTATCAGATCCTATAATAATTTTTTCCATTGCTCTACCTACCATTCTCTCTCAATAATTTCTGCACGCTTCATACCTTCAACGTCGCGTCCTGTATATTTTACTAACAACCATGCTTCCATCATTTTCACTGCATATGCTGCGTTTGGCACTAACCAGCCACCAGTACAGAATACATTTGTATTATTATCTGCCGCCATCAATACTGCTCTTTCCAAATCATATGCTAATCCTGCGCGAACACCTTTAAATTTGTTTGCCGCCATCGCTGCACCAATTCCAGAGCCGCAAAGTAAAATTCCTTTTTGATATTCCCCTGATTGAATCCCTTTTGCAACAACCTCGGCTGCATCTGTAAAATCCCCATGCTCTGGCCCTGATGTACCTGCATTTGCCACATCATAGCCTTTTTCCTTCAGAAGGGTTATGATTTCTTCTTTTATATCGTGTGAAGCTATATCCGCACCTACGATAATTTTATATCCCAATCTCATATTCTAATTCCTCTTTCTTTTTTATTCTTCCAGGCAATGACGAAACGTCATACTCCTTACCACTCCCAGAATTCCTCAGTTTTCAAAAAATTCCTATTCTTCCAAAATCGCTTACTTTAAACAGGATATTCTTGCGGCTCCGGGGAACTCCTCAAAATCCTGCTTATGTTATTGGGTTGTTTCGTTAGACTATACTATTTAGAATTCTATTTTCTTTGAACCCAAGATTATGAACTTATTGTTTCTCAAATACCTATTAATTTTCCATCTCTCTAATTTGGTCTTCCGTCATTAGAACCGGCTCTCTGCCCATACGTTTGCTCTCATGAATTGACTGCGCACTTGATTCACATACTTCTAATTTATCAAACGCCAGAATAGGGCTTTTTCCAGCCAAAATAATTCCGTAATTTTCAATGATTGCAAGCGGATGGGCAAGATCTAATCTCTTTGCGATTGTATCCATGTCCTCAAAGACGGCTTCATATTTATAACGATTACCCTCGCATAACACTCCATAGCTTTCAGGATAAAGAGTTGTTTTATACTCTTCATCGGTTACCGCAAATCCCATTGAGTATATTGAGTTTGCAATAATAATTGAATTTACTTCTGGTTGACTGTCATATATTTTTTTATGCAGAAGTACTGTTTTGTTTGGCTCCACACTAATTTGGCATTCTCCATTTTTCACCACGACAAAGTCATCTAAGGAAATGTCTCCATTATCAGCACTTCCCTTTATGATCAGAAAGCTTTTTTCATTAATTCTTGCGGATATGACACCACTTTTACTTGAGAAGAGCTTTTTGATGTATGCTCTTTGTATAATAGATTGTAGAACTCTTCTTGCTTCCAATTCTTTTTCTGTATGTACCAGTCTTTCTATTTTTGCCATATCTGAAGGGATTGACATCATATAGTTTTCTAGCTGTTCCTTTGTCAACTCCCTGGGTTTGCCCAAGGCATAACTGTTTATTTGTACTCTGGAAGCAAAATCTAAAGCTTCAAATTGCCAAAAAGCATCCAATAAATTTTTTCTGCTGCCGACAAAAGCACTATGCTTTTCTAATATTGCAGTATCGCAACCCATATCAAAAGCTTCCATTACCCGATTTACTAATTCCATAGAACCCGGTAATGCATACGGTGTCATTTGAGGTTCTCCAACAATTTCATATACTGACGTATATAACTTTGTTTTGGGAACTTCATTTAACACACTCAAAGTTACAGTTGCTGGCGCATGCGCATGAATAACCGCTTTAATGTCTGGACGCTTTGTTAAAATACTACGATGTATATAATATTCTGATGTTGGTTTGTGCTTACCCACCATCGTTCCGTCTGGAAGTACCTTAACAATGTCATCTCTAGTCAATGACTTTTTATCAATGGAAGTGGGTGTAACCCACATTACACCTTCCTCATCCATCATAGATATATTTCCGCCCGTTAGCGATGTCATCTCCATGTCATAGATTCGTTCCATTACCATACAAATCTGGTCCGCCGGGTGTAACATTTCATATTTCATTTTTATACCCATTGCATATCGCAAGTCTGCTTGCGATACTGCCACAAATAAATAGGTTGAAAGAATCTGTTAGTGGCATCCTTTCTTCATACTTTATTTTCTTTCAACCTTTTCCTCCAGTCTCGCCGCTACTAGCCTTCTAAAATATATCTCAAAATGATTGCTTTCTTTTGTGTTACTTCTGACATTACAGTAAGCATACTTTCTCGGCTATTACCGCTAAATTTCTTAGCTCCACCAAATGGAAGTTCAGCTGCACGGAATCCACCGGATCCATTGATGGTTACATAACCTGCCTCAATCTCTCTGCTGCAACGGAACGCCAGCTTCATATCCTTTGTAAATACGCCTGAAGACAATCCATAATCCGTAAGATTTGCCAGCGCAATACCTTCTTCCACTGTATCAAATCCGATAATTGGCCATACCGGTCCGAAAACTTCCATATTCTTTGAAATATCCATGTCTTTCGTTACATCAACTAAAACAGTAGGATCATAGAACGCGCCGTTTCTCTTTCCTCCATAGTAAATCTTTGCTCCTTGCTCTACCGTAAGATTTACCTGTCTTTCAATTTCTTTTGCCGCTTTTTCAGTAATAACAGGCCCCATAGTAGTTTTATCATCCATCGGATCACCCATTACGATTGGCTTTAAATATTCATCTACAAGGCGTTTTGTAAACTCTTCTTTAATAGAATTATGTACAATAAAGCGCTTTGCAGCACTGCAGCATTGTCCCGCATTTCTCGCTTTATCTCCTGCTTCTTTTAGTGCAAGCTCCAAGTCTCCATCTTCAAATACTACAAATGGATCATTCCCACCCAATTCAAACTGATAACCAGTTAAATTCTTTGCTGCATGTTCTGCTATATTAATACCTGTTGCTGTACTTCCGGTAAAGTTTATAGAAGCAATTCTAGGATCATCTACAATCCATGTTCCCACTTCCGAACCGTGTCCAGTAAGTCCATGCACTACATCGCCAGGCACACCTGCTTCTACAAGCATTTTACAAAGTTCAAGCACTACCAATGGATCCTGAGATGGTGCTTTTACAACAATTGCATTACCAGTTGCAAGCGCTGCTGCTGCCTTAAACGCAAACAATGCCGCCGGAAAGTTGTAAGGAATAATACATGCAATTACACCTAAAGGCTCATTCATAGTAAACTGAATATCTTTATCATATCCTGGTTCTGTGCCTATCGGCATAGTTTCTCCATAGTGATGCATTGCTACTTCACACGCACTTTCAAATACATATGCCACAGAGTCGAATTCCCAAACTGCTTCGGCCATATAAGGTTTTCCCGTTTCACTTGATAATAATTTTCCTAGCTCCAGGCGTCTTTCAATGACCATTTTTGCAAATTTCTTTAATGGTTTACAACGCTCTCTTACCGGTAATTTCGCCCAAGACTTCTGAGCCGCTACCGCTAAGTCAATTGCTTTTGTTACATCTTCACGCGTCGCTACAGGAACTGTATCAACCACCTGGCCATTTGCCGGGTTAATTATTTCCTGTGTTGCTTTGTTGCTTGCATCCATTTGCTTCCCACCAATTAACATTTTCATATTTTTCTCTCCTTTTATCTCTTATTATCTCTATAATTTTTCATCATGCTCATTAATAAAGTCCATATCCAATTCCAGACCAAGTCCCGGCAAATCAGGTATTTCCATATATCCATTATTGGGAACCGGTGCATTTTTGTACACGTTCTTTGTAAGCTCTTCAAAAAGCAGTAACCGCTCCAAAAACAATGCATTTTGCATGGCACTTATAAGATGGATGTGGATATTTTCCATAGCATGGGGTGCAAATTTTAAATTCCATGCCTGGGTTAATGCACCTACTTTCAGCATTTCAGTAAACCCACCTGCTCTTACTCCATCAAGCTGAATAATATCCGCTGCTTCATTAAGAATTAAATCTCTTGCACCATATCGGGTATATTCATGTTCACCAGTGGCGAGTGGTAAATCCGTAGATTGCTTATATTTTCTTAGTCCTGGTATGTCATCTGCAAATACCGGTTCTTCCAGAAACATAATACCCATGTCTTTAACCATATTGGCAAAGCGGGCACCGGTAGCACCATCCCAACAGTTATTTGCATCTAGCATAATTCCGATGTCCTCGCCGACAGCATCCTTTACTTTTGCCACTCTCTCTACATCACGTTTCAAGTCGGTTCCGCCGGCATATCCCACTTTAAATTTAATCATACGGTATCCCTGTTTTACCAGACCGACCATCTCTTCTACCAACTCTTCATCAGAATATGATGTCCATCCACCACTTCCGTAAACCGGTACTTTTGTTTTATTCCCACCCCAGAGCTTATAGAGAGGAACTCCTAATGCTTTACCCTTAATATCCCAAAGCGCAATATCAATTGCACTAAGTGCACAAAACATTAATCCTTTCCTTCCTACTCCTCGTAAATATTGGAACATCTCTTGCCAGATAACTTCTGTTTCAAAAGGGTCTCTTCCGATAAGTTTAGGAGCAATATTCTTTTCAATAAGAATCTTTGTTGCTTCACCACCTACCTCATGGTAAGTTACACCAATCCCTTCAATCCCCTCTTCCGTGATTATACGCACTATAGTATATCCAACCGTTTCAACTTTTCTTGTAGCATCCGTAAATCCGCCTGTCACCGGCATAGATACCAAATGCACTTTTATGTCTTTAATTTTCTGTCGCATATCATCCTCCATTATCAAACTTTCTTTTCTTTACTAGCTACATCAATTGCTACAGCCAAAAGCAGTACAATACCTTTAATGATATATTGATATTCAGCTCCCAGGTTTAATAAACTCATTCCATTATCAAGGCCAGCCATTAGCATGGTGCCCATAATAGCACCAAAGACATTTCCTTCTCCACCTCGAATACTAGTTCCGCCAACAATACAGCCTGTAATCGCAGTAAACTCAAAGGCTGTACCTGCTGCTGCTGTTGCCTGCCCAATTCTTCCTAAAAACACAATCGCAGCTACTGCTGTTGCAAAACCATGCAAAATATAAATAATCAGTTCTGTTCTCGCTATATTAATTCCCGACAAACGTGCCGCTTCTCTGTTTCCTCCGATAGCAAAAACAGCTCGGCCAAATGCGGTGCTAGTAATAACAAAATGAAAAACACCAGCCATAACCAATAGAATAACCACTGCATATGTAAATCCTCTATAAAAAATCATAATAGATGCAATAGCAAAACATACCCCCATTACGGCAGCTGTTTTTATCCAGTATTTCCAGCCTGCTCCAACATCCAGACCACTGTTCTTTCTTGCTTGTCTCCCTCGCACACTAACAATAAAATACAGTGCTAACAAGACCAATGTAATAATTAAGCTCAACAAATGAAAATTCTCATTATTCCCTAATGATGGCAAATAATCATGTCCAAATAGTGTGAAGGATTTACTCATTGGCCCGATTGTGTTTCCCTGCCCTATTAATAATGTAACTCCTTTGAATAATAATTGTCCTGATAAGGTAACCAAAAATGCCGGCAACCGGCGGTATGCAATCCAATACCCATGCCAGGCTCCTGCTAAAATCCCCACTACCAATGTAATGGCAATAGTCGCCCCACTACCCAGACCAATCTTTACTTGAAGCACCGCTGCAACCGTGCCTAAACACCCTACAATCGATCCTGCCGCCAAATCAGCATTACATGTAACAATAACCATAACCATAGTTATCGCTATAATCGAACATGTAGCTCCTTGCATCAATAAGTTTGATAAGTTTCGTGTTGTAAGAAACGTACCCGATGTCATTAATTGCAAAACAGTGAAAATCACTAAAGTCTCTATTAATAGAGTGTATTTATACCAATCGCTTCGCCCTAATTTCTTGAATAACGACTGAATTCCCAATCGGTCTGTTCTTGCTTGAGCATTCATTTCTATTCTCCTCCTGCCGCATAATGTAGTATCTTTTCTTGTGTAGCCTCATCCTTTGATAACTCACCTCTTATTTTTCCTTCATACATAATGTATATCCTGTCGCTCATCCCCAATATTTCCGGCAATTCCGATGAAATCATTATGATACACACGCCTTGTTCAACTAATTGATTCATGAGTTGATAAATTTCATATTTTGAACCAACATCAATACCCCTGGTCGGCTCATCTAAAATCAATATATCAGGTTGTGTTAACAACCATTTAGCTAATACCACCTTTTGTTGATTTCCTCCGCTAAGATTTTGAGCTTTCTGTAACATGGACGGAGTCTTAATACGCAAATCCAGAATATATTTTTTCGCATTAGCTATTTCTTTGTTTTTGTCCAAAATACCACCTTTAGTAATTCTATCCAGGCTTGCCAAAGACATATTATTCTTCAAATCAGCCATAAGCACTAAACCATATCCTTTTCTGTCTTCTGATACATATCCAATTCCTGCTCGAATCGCACTATTAGGGTCTTTGACTTTAAACTCTTTTCCCTTAATATAGAGTTGGCCTTTTGGTTTCGCTTTTAATGCTCCCAGAAAACTCATCGCCAGTTCTGTTCGCCCAGCGCCCATAAGCCCAGCAATTCCCAGAATTTCTCCCCGTCTTGCATAGATATTTATATCATCTAATAATAATTTATCCGCATTATCTGGATTATGTACTGTCCACCCTTTTGTTTCCAAAACCACTTCGCCCGACTTATGCGGCACATAAGGGAAACGCTCTGTCAACGCTCTTCCTACCATATATGCGACCAACTTATCTACGTCCATTTCACTTACCGGTTTCGTCACTATTGTCTGTCCGTCCCGAAGAACTGTAATCATATCAGAAATATGGAATATTTCATTAAGCTTATGTGAAATATAAATACATGTAATTCCATCTTTTTGTAGTTCACAAATTAGATTCAATAAATTATCAGCATCTGCTTCTGTCAATGAAGATGTCGGTTCATCTAATATTAGTAGCCTTGTATTTTTATTCAATGCCTTTGCGATTTCAATTAGCTGCTGTACTCCTGTCCCCAGCTTCCTTACCATTATATCTGGTGAAACATCTACACCTACTTTTTTCAGCAGCTTATCGCAACGCCTGTATTGTTCATCTTTGTTTATTACACCGTTACTCTTAATTTCATTTCCAAGAAAAATGTTATCAATTACTGATAAATTTTTTGCCAGTCCTAATTCTTGATGTATAATAGCGATTCCAGCCTTTTCACTATCTTTGATCTTAAAAAACTTTTTTTCTTCACCTTCATAAATTATTTTTCCTTTAAATGTTCCTGCTTTATATACGCCACTTAGCACTTTCATCAATGTTGATTTTCCTGCTCCATTTTCACCGCAAAGTGCATGTATGCTTCCACGCCTTACTTGAAACGTCAAATCATCAAGTGCTTTTACTCCTGGAAATTCCTTTGTAATATGCTCCATCTGTAAAATATAATCACTCACTTTAAACCCTCTTTCTTTTAGGTGTTGAAGCATTTAATGCTTCAACACCTAAGCACTTGATTATGCAAGTCAGTTCCCATATACCTCTTCATGAGTCATATAACCGCCGTCGATCAGTATTTCATCTAAATTATCTTTTGTAACAACAATTGCATCTAAACCTCTAATAGGAACATCCATATAACCATTATTCTCTGTATCAGTTAACCCAGGATCTTCACCTTTCACCAATGCGACTGTAGTTTGCAACGCAAGTTTCGCCAGCTCCTTTGTATCTTTAAACAATGTAGATGTTTGCGTACCTGCAATAATTCTCTGCGCTGCGGATAATTCTGCATCCATTCCCGATACCGGAACTTTCCCAGCTAATCCTTGTGCGTCTAAAGCCCGAATAGCACCACTTGCAATGCCATCATTCATAGCTAATACTGCTGATATTTGATTCTTATTTTCTGACAGAATATTCTCCATGTATGCCATTGCTTCTTCCGCTTTCCATTCTTTACAATATTGATCTGCTACAATAGTAACATCTCCTGCATCTATATAATTCTGAATCTGGCTCACCATACCATCATGTAACATAACTACACTTGCACCTGAAGATTTGTCGCCATTTAATATAACGTAATTTCCTTCTGAAACCGTTTTTGCTACCGCAGATGCTATTAACTCCCCATTTCTAACATCATCATATTTTACCGCAGCATCCAAATAACAATCAGATGGCATTCGGTCATAGTTTACTACGATTATTCCTTCATCATGGGCATTTTGAATTACATTTGATACTGCTCCGGTATCAACTGGTGTAAACATAATTGCGTCTACACCTTGTGCAACTAAATTCTCAATTTGTGAATACTGCTTATCAGAATCGTTGTTTGCTACTTGAACCAGAACCTCAATACCCATTTCCTCTGCTGCAGCTTCTATCGCCTCCTTATCTCTTACCCACCTTTCTTCCTGAGCCGTCGGAAGTGCTACACCAACTATAATTTTGTCATTACTGTCTGATTTTGTCTCGGCTGTATTATCCCTTACTCCATTACTGTTTCCACAACCTACTAACGTAACCATTACCAATCCCATAGATAATAAAACATTTAAAAATCTTTTCTTCATCTTACCTTCTCCTTTTTATTTTTTTCGTATGCCACCCCTTGTAAACTCATTATAGACACCCGTAATACTTATTGTCAATATTATTTTTATATTTTTTATAATATTAATAATTTTTATTATAATTAGTTTCCAAATAATTACCAAAATACAAAATTATGGGTAACAACAATTTTTCTTGACTTTTTTGTGTAATTATTATAATATCTATAATAATGCACCAAATACTAATTGACTTTAGATTCCATTCTAAGTCTAAGAAAGGAATAATTAATGTGAATAGCAAGGTAAGTTCTGTCAATCAAGTAAAAGAGAATAATACTAAACTGATTTTGAATGCATTAAAGACAGTTCCATACGGTACTAAAAGCACTGTATCGCTGATGACTAGCCTTAGTATAGCTACATGTAATAATATTCTAAACGAACTAGCCGAAGCAAAAAAAGTTCTCGAAGTAGAGAGTGATTATCCAATGGCCGGTCGTCCCCCTAAAGCATATAAATTCAATGCTGACTATTCTCATATCTGTTGTATGTATATTACACATGAAGATAAGCAACGAGCTATACACTATGCTATTGTAAATTTGCTTGGTAAAATTTTACAGACAGAACAGATAAATAAAGATTATATCGATGGGGCTACAATTATTGATGTAATAGAAGAATTGATTAAAGAAGATCCGTTGATTGATAAAATCAGTACTGGATTTCCTGGTTATTTAAGTAATGGAAAAATTATGACTACTGGTACTCCTGAATTATATGGGTATCCATTAAAGCAATCTCTCAAAGATTATTTTGAAATTGAAGTTCATTGTGACAATGATATGAACGCAATTGCATTAGGACTGTTTGAAGAAATGTTTTCTCAAACCGAAGATCCCTTTACAGTAATAGGATTTTTCAAAGGAAGATGTCCCGGTGCTGGATCTATTGTTCATAAGAAGATAGTTAAAGGAATGTCCAATTTTGCCGGAGAAGTATTACATATGTATGCCTCTGATAAGGACTTTTGGTCAGACATCTCCACTCATTTTGATGAAGCTGTTGAAAAAATTTTTTTGATTATCTTGAGTGTCATCACAGTTATTAATCCCAGAACCATTGTTCTGACCGGGAAAAATGCCGCCGGGAATATGATTGATGAATTAAAAAAAGCTTGTTTAAAACATCTTCCTGAAGAACATATTCCTGAATTTATTTATATTGATGATATTAAGCCCTATTATATTAAAGGATTATTTCAAAAGACTGTCTGATTTGGTAGTTCTCGAACGCTAAAAGGTGGTATACATAACAACCTGTATCCCATCTTTTTTTCGATGCCTATATATATTTTTGTTGCTTGCTGTATTCCTTGGGCGTACATTTCATAATGTTACGAAACACCTTTGTATTCGCGGGTACTACCAATGATGACGCCAAATTATCTTTGATCAACTCCTTTTAATAATGAAAAAAGCATCCTTAACTTCTGGTAGAAATTAAGGAGTACTTTCTGTACAAGATTTATAAAATCTGAAAGTCTTTCTTGTATGATTTACCATCTTTTACTATAATAATAGTTATAATTGTAATTTTATATCTTTTTATGGAGGTGAATACACTATGTGGTCGGAAGCAAAAATACAAAATCAAAAAGAATACTTTGCTGCGCAAAGGAAACAGCCTACAGGCAATTTTACCGAATACGTAGTACGAACATATTACTGTATTTATAAAGGCTGTTCAAAGCACCAAGGTAGCTCCTGCCCAGCAAAGGAAGTAAGTAATTATCAGATTAAGAATGAAATCTACGAAGGTTTTTATAATAATAAACCCGATCATGATTATCAGAATGTTATCGATAATTGCAAAAAACACCTAATTGAAATGAAGTACATTCACATAACGCAACAGGATAACGAGGACTATATTTCTATTGATAAGCCTTTGGATTTCCTTCTTCCTGGTGAACATGAGGCATATTTAAAGAAATTCTGTATAGAAGATCGGAGTCTTTCTGAATTTCAAGTACCTTGTGATATACAATTCAACGTAATAAAAAATCATGACGAAGCAATGGCGTTGCTCAATCATATGCTTGATCCAGAGCATTATGACGATCCTTTTGAAGAAATGTACCCATCTGCCGCTACTCTATCCAAGAATTTCTCATGTGAACTGTGTGACGGACACTATGTAGTGCGGCGCGGGACATATGGCATGTTCTTCGGCTGCAGCAATTATCCGAAGTGCAGAAGTACGAAAACCATTGAGGAGAAAACATATTCCTTGTTTGAAAAGCAAGGGATTCGTATCTATGAAGTTGAACAGCCATGCTGGAAATGTGGGAAACCGATAAAACTCCGCAGTTACTTTCCCCACCTTGATCTTATGCTGGATCAGCCTGAACTAGCTCATGAACTGGATTTGGGCATCATTCGGCTTAGTATTATTGAAACATTGGATAAGTATCTTTCTTCCAAGTACCAAGAAATATATATGAGGTTCAGTAAAAAATTTAATGGTGAATATACAGCAAATAATTGTCCATATTGCAATAGTTTACAAGGAAGTACGATGTCACTCGAAGCTGCGTTTGATTATTTGACTAAGCTGGTTAGCAAACATCAGTCAATCACAAAACATGTCATAGAAACGATTGCCGTAACTGAAACCACCTTACCTAAAAATGAATGGAAATATATCATCGCTGAGGTTTTAAAACATCAGAGCTAAGAAAAAAGGTTTTTATTTTTGTCCTCTACAAATACAAGCACTCTTTATTTCCGACTGAAACCAACGAGGCACATAGGTATCTCTCATACTATTTCCTTTTAACCTTCCATCTATAACTTCCGGATGGTATATTACTGATTCTTATGTATCCTTCATTCAATGCTTCCCAAGCCTCACAGAACTCTCCCTTCAGACACAAGACTTCCTCAGGCCTGCATGGGATATAGATATCCGCCCTGCTTCCGACAGGAATCACGGCTTTCATTTCAATTCCATCCTTTTGTTCATTGCAGGTCATCTCTACTTTTCCACGGACAGTAAACACAGAACCTTTTATAGTCCGGATATTTTCCTGAATATACGGTTTGATTTCAACTTTCCGGTATCCCGGTTCCAGCGGCTTGATCCCTAAAACATATCGGAAAATCCATTCTTTCACATGTCCCATCATGGCATGATTGCGGGAACGCCCCAAACCGTTCCAAAGTTGTGTATAATTCCAGAACTCCGGCAGTGTCGTCAATCCCTGGTCCACATGATGGCGGTAACTTGGTTCCGTAGGATTCATGACCATACGGTAAACAACATCATTCCTTCCGGCAGAGGCCAGCGCATGAAAGACCTGTTTTAAACCCACCTCTCCTGAAGTCAGGTGATCTTCCTCTCTTTTGACTGCTTCCAACAGCTTTATCAAAGCAGCTTCTTTCTTCTCAGGCTTTATTATTCCGGAAAAAAGGACGCATCCATAGCTGGCCTGGCTGTCATTTCCATAGGTTTCCTTATCCGGCTGATAGCATTCCTTCTCTGCATAAAATCCGGTTTGGATATTTTTTGCCAGCTCCAGATACTGCTCCTTCTTTTCTTTCTCTCCCAGGATATCCGCAACCTTACTTACTGTGTCAGCCTGGAGGTAAAAAGCACAGGTGGCTACCAATACCGCAGGTGTATTTTCATTTAACTGCCCCCACTCTCCCATATGTGCATAGTCTTTGAGCACTCCATTGCGGGCTGCTTTCTCCAGGTGCCCCAAATAACCGCACATCATCGGAAAAGCACTCTTAAGTATCCCGGTATCTCCATATTCCAGGTAATAGTACCAGGGTGTCATAATACATGCCCCTCCCCAATTAGGGTCTTTAAACAATCTGCCGATTCGGTGATATTCCGGAACAATTGCCGGTATAAACCCGATATCTTCCGTTTCCCTGTTCTTAAACCTCTTAAAATCAAAGCCCGGATACTTTTTACTATCCGCTTCCATAGGCGGCCCGGCCAGAATTTCTTCTGAAATCTGTGCATCCTGCATATCCTGAACAATTTTAGGAATCCAGCTGCGTATATCATAACCGGCTGCCATAGAAGAAAACATCAGATGTGTCGTCTCAATCCAGCCTAATTTCTCGATTTGAGGGCAATCTGTAAAACTGGACATCATATTGCTTTCAATGGAACGGTCGGTAATCTCATTGATTTTATTCAGTATTTCATTATCGGTTTTAAAATCCGAATATTTTTCGTTCATCACTCTGACGGCACAGCTGTCGAAATTATCCACCGTCGGTATTCCGGGAAAGCCTGCTACTTCCACATATTGAAATCCGTGATAGCAAAGACGCGGATGCCATTCTTCCTCGACCGTTCCTGCAATTGTATAACTGTCCTTAACACAGCAGGAATATAATGTGTCGCAGCTTTGTGTACAGGAGGCCTGGTCAACACCGCTTCCATCCGGTTTCAGGACCTCGGCAGGGTACATTTCCACTTTTCTTCCGGCATACTTTTTTGTATCTTTTAGTTTAAGTACGGCAAATCCTGCACTGTTTTTCCCCATATCCACCAGCCAGTTCCCGCTTGGCAGCTGCACAACGCTCTTCGCCTTCCATCTCTCTGCAATTCGAACCGGCAAAAACTCTCTGGCCGACAGTTTTCCTCCCGGCGGAGTCATCCGTACTGCATTTTTCCAGTCAGTCCTATCCGCATAGGGCATATCCCAGCACTTTTTCTTTATGGCTGCCTGGGCATCATAATCCTCACCGCCATACCAGTTCTGAAAAGTAACGGGACTCTCTATTATCTTCCAGGTTTCATTGCTGACCAGTGCAGTCTCGACTGTTCCATCCGCTCTGGTCAGCTCCACCTGGGCAATTAACTTTTTATTACCGCATATGCCATTCTTTAGGAATATAGTATCATCTTTCTGATAACGGTGGGTTTCGCAAAGGCTGCCGTCTCCCTTCTTCATTACCGGAGCTGCCGCAAAATTCTCATACTGGCCATTTCCCAGTATAATACCTAACACATTTTCCCCCTCTGACAAAAAAGATGTAATATCATAGGTAATATAAAATATACGGCGGTTAAATTCACTCTCACCGGGTTCATATAAGTTTTCAGACAAAGGCTTTCCATTCATGCTGGCTATAAATAATCCCAGACCGCTGATATAAGCCCGGGCTTTTTTTATTGTATCTATATCCCGAACCTGAAAACTTCCTGCAAGGGCAGGCGCTGCCGCTTTATCTCCGTCAAAATCATCCCCCTGTCCAATCCAATGGGCTTCCCAGTCATTTTCCTTAAGAAGTCCCATTTCAAAACGTGACGGAGTACTCCACTCAGTTTCCTGTCCCCACGCATCCCAGATACGCACCTTCCAGCAGATTTCCTGCCTGGATTTAAGCTCCGTTCCCTCATAAGGAATTACAAAATTATCTGTGCTTTGAACTTTGCCGCTGTCCCACAAATCAGTTCTTCCTTCTGCAAGTAATTCCTCTTCGGATGCAGCAAGAATCTGATAAGCCGTCTGTTCATCACCCTTTTTCCCCGAATCCAATTGATAACTAAAACAAGGGCGAGATATCCCAATCCCCAGCGGATTTTGTAAGTTCTGTATCATTAGTTTTGATATCTGCATTATTAATAATTCCTTTCTTTTTAACAGTTCTTAGCTTTTTAACCTTTTACCGCTCCTACCGTCATGCCTTTTACAAAATACTTTTGTGCAAAAGGATATATCAGCATGATAGGTATTAAGGCTATAAAAATTTGTGCACATCGAATCGTCCGGTCATCAATCATTGATAATGCCTTATACTGGTCTATGCTTAGAAGGCTCATATCCCTTTTTACTACCACCGTATACAAAAACGATGCTAACGGATAGCTATCCGGAAAGTTGGAAAAAATTAAACCGTCAAAATAGCTGTTCCAATGTGTGATAAAAGAAAAAAGTGTCAGCGTTGCAATCGATGGCTTCGCACAGGGTACATAGATACGAAAGCAGGTCTGAAACTGATTTGCACCATCAATCAGAGATGCTTCTTCCAATTCCTTGGGTATGCCCCTGAAGAAATTCAGCATTAATACGATATTATAGACAGGAACCGCTAACGGTAAAACCAAAGCCCAGATTGTATCCATCATATGCAGATTCTGAATTAATAAGTAACCGGGAATCAGCCCTCCGGAAAACAGCATGGTAAAGAAAAACAGCCATACGTACACGCCTCTTAATCTTAACTGCTCTTTTTCCTTAGACAGCGGATATGCTGTCATAATTGTAATTAACATCATCAAAGGTACTCCTATAACCACTCTTTCCGCTGATTTAAACAATGAATTCCAGAAATCTTTTTTTCCGATTACATATTCATACGCATGTATATTAAAATCCACAGGCAGTAAGGATACCTTACCTGCCGATACTGCTGTTGCACTCGAAAATGACATTGCCAGAATATTCAGTAAGGGAAACAGGCACAGCACTGCTAAAACGGTCAAAATAGTATAATTGATAATCTGAAAAATAAGTCTTCCGGTAGACATTTTTTTCATTTTGCTTCCCTCCTTTTTAGAAAATACGGTAATCCGCAAACTTATAGGCCAGATAATAGGATACTGAGATAAACATTGTGGAAATAACCGATTTAAATAACCCGACTGCTGTAGCCGGTCCATACTGGGCGTCAATCAAACCCATCCGGTAGACAAAGGTATCCAGAATATCCCCTGATTCATATACTGCTTTACTATACAGATTAAATACCTGGTCAAAGCCTGCATTTAATACATTTCCAAGACTTAAAACCAGCATCAGCACGATAATCATCCTCATACCCGGGAGCGTCACATGCCAGGTCTGCCGCCAGCGGTTGGCACCGTCAATTTGTGCGGCTTCATAAAGGTCCGTATCAATACCAAGAATTGCGGCCAAATATACAATTGCACCATATCCGAAATTTTTCCATACATCCGTAGTAATCAGCGTCGGCTTAAAATACCGATTATCTCCCAGGAAGAATATGTCCTGGCCGCCAAGCTGGTGAATTACATGATTGATAATACCCGTACTTGGAGAAAGCATATCTAAAAAAATACCGCCAAGAACTACCCACGATAAAAAATACGGCAAATATACGATTGTTTGTACCGTTCTTTTAAAACCGCTTTTATGTACTTCATTCAAAAGCAGCGCAAAAATAATCGGAACAAGCAATCCTAAGATGATTTTCCAAAATGCAATAATTATAGTATTTTTTATAGCCTGATTAAAGCCGGGCAGGCCAAACACATAGGTAAAGTTATCAAAGCCCACCCATTTTTGGTTTCCAAACATTCCTTTGCTGGGAATAAACTTCTGAAACGCAATAACCAGTCCTGCCATTGGCGTATAACTAAATACCGCAATTAAAATCAGTCCCGGCAGCAGCATCAGATGCAAGGGCAGTTCCCTTCTGAAAACAGATAAGGTATATTTTCTTTTTACATATCTCTTTTTATTGTTCATATTGCTCTTCCTCCATGACATGCCTTTTTTCCATCCTCCTGCCGCAGGCAAGCTTTACAGCAGGAGGATGGAAGGGGGAGGGATTTGCTCCCTCGCGCTATCACCTTATCACTTTAAACAATTTATTTATTTTCGGTATACCATTCATTTACCTCAGCTGTAATTTTATCTCCGCCGGCTGCTTTCCAGCTGTTTACAACTTTATCAAAGGAATCCAGATAACTCTGGCCTGCAATGATTTTAAGAAATTCCTGATCCAGCATATCATCCAGGGTGGACTTTGTTGAGGCCATAATTTCTCCGGGCGCACCGACAAAATTATCGTATACCAGTTCAACATTGCTGCTATTCTGATAAGCCATCAATAATTGCTGCGAGCCGTTTTCACCAAAGACCCTGTTCCATCCCCACAATGTTTTGTCACCTTTTAACGCTTTATAGCTGTAATCCCACATGGAATACTGTTCACCGGAAAGGTTTCCGGGATCTCCGGTCTTTAAAGGTTCCTCAATTGCCTTTGCCGTTACCTGATTCTTATCCGGACTGTTAATTGTCACGGGGGAAAGCCTCCATACACCCTCCAAACCATTTCCGGGATTCGCATATACTTTATATTCGTTTAATTCAGGATCCAAAACCTTTTCACAGTACAGATTCAGCATCTGAATCAATGCTTCCGGATGTTCACAGCTCTTGCTGACCGCATACCAGCTTCCGGTACACATATGAATACCGGGGATGATTTTCTCCCCTTCTTCTTTCATAGGAAGCATATAAGGCATCCAGTCCGCATCCGGATCCGCATCTACAGTGTCCTGCAGCGGCCACAGGGAAGACGCATGATAACCATACATAGCGCCGCACTTGCCATTGACTAATGCTTCCTTGGCTTTGTCGCTGTCATTTACATAGAATTCCGGATCAAGAAGCCCATCCTTATATAACTCAGCAAGGCCGCCCAGTGCTTCTTTCATCTTAGATGTCGTACTTCCATACTCAAGGTTCCCGGCAGCATCCTTTATCCAATACCCCGGATACGCTCCGTAAGCATTGGTCCAGCCTTTTATATCAAAGGTATTACCATAAATATCACTGCTTACCGCAAGACCAACTGCACCATCGCCTGCATACTCTTTAAACGTTTTGAGAATGTTCTTTAATTCGTCCAGTGACTCAGGTGCCTGGAGATTTAGTTTATCCATCCAATCCTGGCGCAGCCAGAGCATCTGTGCCGTTTCAAGATCACAATCCACATAAGGAATGCCATATTGAACATCATCGTAAGTTGCAGCCTTAATGCTTGCATCCCCGGCTGAAGCAATCAGGTTTTTTACAAAGTCACTGGCATACTCATCAAAATACGGCTCTAAATCAACGATCAAATCAGATTCTACCAACTGTTTTAAATCCGACTTACCAACACAGACAATATCCGGAATCTCCCCGGAGGCCATTGCCGCATTAAACTTCTGAGTCTGTAAGTCTCCGCTGGAGGAAATCCATAAATACTTCACATCAATCCCTAGTCTCTCGGCAATCAAATCAGTCCAAAGATTCTCCTCATAGGTCGTATTCTCCATTTTTGCAAAGATATCTGTCTCCATTGACGAATCCTGTGCACGGGAGAAGGTTATGGGAATCAGACTTCCATCTTCAGAGGCTGTTTCATCATTTTTTACGGAAGATATATTGTCCGTACCCTTATTACCGCAGCCAGCCAATAAGGATGCCATAAGCACTGCCATCATTAATACCGCCAATAATTTTTTCATAAATTTGTTCCTCCTATACATTTTTTACCATATCAGCACTAAAATAATTCGGATAACTTGTATGTTGTTTACAAATTTATTATACATTCCATCACTTTATTTAACACTCTATATAAAACTTGTTTTATATGACCTTTTGTTCTTGGGGCGTAGTGGGTGCTGCGTTTCCAAAATCGTGACGCAGAATACCACAAGTTGGGGCGGTCAGAACGGTGCAATGAGTTTTCAGGCACACCCTAACTGTAAGAGAATAAATCCCTCTCCCTGAACCGCAAAAAAGGAAGCTTTCGCTTCCTTTTTCAAATACTTCTCTATTTAAATAATACTACAATATAATTCCTTCTTTATCGCGATACTCCTGCGGTGTCTTACCAAAATTTTTTTTAAAATTGCGGTAAAAATTCGTTATGTTATAGTAACCGACTTCCTCAATAATTTTCTCAACGCTCATACTTGTGTTTCTTAACAAATACACCGCCTTGCGAAGTCTGAGATCCCTTAGCAGATAATTGAAGGTATATCCGCTTTCTCTGACAATATAGTGCCTGAGCTCGTTTTCATTCATTCCAAAGTTTGTTGTAAGCTCTTCTACGGTAACAGTTTTCAAATTATTTTTAATATACTGTATAATTGCCGGAAGTACATATACATCATCCACAAGTTCTTCCAGCAACTGGAACTGATTCAGGTGTTCCCTCATCACAATCCCCAAAAAAATCAAAGCATAGCTCTTCATCAGCAAATTGCTGGCCCCGGATTCTCTCTCCGATTCCTCATATATCTTTTCTACCCACCGGTCCAGCTTCGGATCATTCGGACAGCGAAATAATAACATCCGGTTGCTGTGCTTTGTATATAGAATTCGCCAGAAAAAATCCGACAAAATATTTTGTTCCATCAAAATCCCGGAAAAAGCGTTGGAAAAAGAACTGATCCTCATTAAAATATTGATTACCGAATCTTCATCCTGCTTCGAAAAAACGGTATGCTTTATACCCGGTGTGACAATACAGAAGTTTCCCGATTGCATTTCATATTTAATATCATTAAGATATACAACAACTTGTCCGCTAAGAACATAAATAACCTTAATAAATTCCAGCCTGTGTATAAACGGAGGACAATAACGTAAATTCCTTATGCATTTTACTTCTTCCCCGCTTGATGCAAAAAAGTCTTCTTCATTTAACACGGTTCCCATTTTTGTCGGTTCTTTTTCCGGAATAAATTTAATACCGTTCTTATGACACCTATGTACCAATTCCGTCCAGTCATTTACGGGATTCTCCCATTCCTCCGGTATCTTTTCATATAGTTGTTTGTAAATGATTTCCTCCTCGCATAATTCCTTAACCAATCGTTTTCCTCTTTTCTAATATATTCGCATCACTTCTGCCTGGCGTTTCTTTTTTCTATATACTGCCGGTGTCATGCCATAAGTCTCTTTAAAATTCCGGAAGAAGATACTTTGATCCCGGTAACCGATAAGAGAAACAATACGTTCCATATTGCACTCTGTTTTGATTAATAATTCTGCAGCCTTTTTCATTCTCATCTCTAATAGAATATGGCTGAAGGTATAGCCTGTTTCTTTTCGGAAATACCTGCTTAAATACCCTTCACTCACATAAAATTCTTTTGAAAGGGAGGCTAATGAAACAGTATCTATATGCCGCTTCATATACTGCTGGTATTCAATCAGAGGATATTTTTCAATCTTTTTGCTATCCTTTAGAAATACTGCATCCTCCTCATTTATTCTCAAAATATATCCAAATATGGACATCATCATACTTTTCATCACCAGCCGGCTTCTTTTTGGCAATAAAAATGCCTCTTCATACAGCTCCATTACACTTTCTTCCAGCAGTCTATAAGGCTTGCTATGGAAGACCATCACTTCTCCCCCCTGTCTGTGATAAAGCATCTTCCAGAAAAACTCCGCAATGATACCGCCATCATTAATTTCTAAAAGTTCCGGAAATGCTTCTGTAAAGGAACTCCTTCTAATCAGCAGATTTATAACAATATCTTCATCCAAATGAGAAAAAACCGTCTGTTCTACTTCCGGTGCCACAATACATATATTCCCTGCACATAGATTGTTCCATTTCCCCGCATAATAAAACAAACAGTTCCCGCAAAACACATAAATTAATTTAATAAACTCCAGGCCGTGCAAAAAAGCGGGACAGTAGCGCGCATTAACGACAACGTTGGTTTCTTCTAATATTTCCTGAGAAAAGTATTCATCCTCCGTAAAATGATTATCGATATGCGTTGGCGGTAACTGGGGCAGACTTATTTTCCCGTCTTTATTATTTTCCATAAAACGGCCGAGAAATTCATCCCAGCTTCTGATCGGTTCCTCATAAATTTGGGGATTCTGAAGATATAATTTTTTGTATAATTTTTCTTCTTCTCTCAGATAAAAACTTTGAATAAAACTATCACGTTCCATATAATACCTCTTACAACCTGTCTCTCTAAGTACTTCTATCAATTATACGCTCACGTTCAACCTTTGTCTCATTATCTGCTAATATCATTTCACTCCCCCTGCTTCCGCAACATTTTTAAAAACTATATCCTGAAATTTTGCTACGCTTGATTTTGTATGGCAGCATTCAATATGATTCATTATTACATTTCCGTTATTATTTATCACAATAATATTAATCTAAGCAAATATTATCTTAGCAATTAAACTTTGTCAATAATTACTTATTTATCACGCACCGGAGCTCCGTGCTCTTTTGCTTACATTCCTCTTTGCAGTACTCCGCAAAGCTTTCTACAAGCTATTACATTCTATACTATTGAAAAGTTGCCAGAGCTCTTCCACGATTATCGATTTTGGGTATGGCATGGAATTATATATCCACCATTCCAATACACCAACACCTGCCGATACTAAAAATTCTACAGAAATTTCTTTTTTGGCTTTTTTTTCAGATAAATCGAGGCGATTAATCAATCCGTCTTTGAATATTTCTTTCATACGCTTTCGGAAAACAGGGCTTTCTTTATTTGATAACATGGAGGAATAAAATTTATAATTGGCTTCGAGATGTTCAAAAACACGTGCCAGGCTAGACTTAGTTGCCAATTTTTCTGCCTTATGCTCTTGGATACATGTTTCTGTTAATTGCGTCAAATAATAGTCCAGACACTTGTCCCTCAAATCATACTTATCCGTAAAATGCAGGTAAATTGTTCCTCGATTAACATTAGCCTTTTCTGCGATTTCGCCAATAGTTATATTTTCCAAATTCTTTTTCAAAACAAGTGTCATAAAAGCTTCCATAATTGCCTGTTTAGATTTTTGAATTCGTCTATCCATTTTAATCATTCCTTTCAATTATCATAATTAATAAATTCAACTTAATTGTTGATTATTCAACAGATTTCATACTATTACGTATTGAACTATTTAATTATAACTGATACTATAAATTTATTCAACACGTGTTGAATAATAAACAATGTTAATAAGGAGATAAATAATGAAAGCAATCGGTTTAACAAATTTCGGTGATCCGGGTACATTCGAGGAAATAGAGGTGAATTTACCAGATTTAAATGAAAACCAGGTACTTGTTGAAGTGAAGGCTTCATCAATTAATCCCGGCGATGAACCTTTACGAACGGGAAAAATATTCAGAAGCTCCGTTGGAGGCCAATGGTCTGAGAAATTACCGATATTCCTTGGAAGCGACGTTGCCGGTATAGTAAAAGCTGTCGGGGAAAAGGTTTCTCTGTTTCAAGCTGGTGACCGTGTTATGGGATTATCTATCCATTCAGGAGCATATCAGGATTTCATTGCAGTAGATGAAGAGCACCTGGCAAAATTTACAGAAAATATATCATATGAAATTGCAGGTGCTGCGCCTACAATTGCACTAACAGCAAAGCAGGCATTATTTGATTATGGAAAACTTTTAAAAGGGCAAAGAGTATTAATTCAAGGTGGCGCTGGCGGTGTCGGACACATTACAATCCAATTGGCAAAAAACCATGGAGCTTATGTTATAACAACTGCAAGAAAAAATAACCATGATTTTGTTAAAGCTTTAGGTGCAGATGAAGTATACGATTATACTGAATTTGATATTGCAGATATTATCCATGAAAAAGTTGACTTGGTAATTGATACTGTTATGGAGGCATCCATTATTGAAAATAATGGTGCACTGGGTGAAGTCGGGAAAAAAAGTCTCTCGGTTATCAGAGATAATGGAAAATATGTATCAATTGTTTCTTTTGGATTAAACAGATATCCGATGGAACGTAGCATTGAGGCGTACTTTTTCCAATCCAAACCAAACCACTCAGACTTTGAAAAAATTGTGGATTGGATTAGAATGAAAGAACTGCAGATTCATATAGATAAAATTTACCCGCTATCTCCTCACGGAATTTCGGAAGCTTACATCCATAGTAAAAAGCAGCCAAAAAAGGGGCGAATTTCAGTATCAGGAATTTTAAATAAACAAAATAATCAGAGTTAACCTATGATTGAAAATTAATAAACGACAAATATAATTATTAATTGTTTTCGGAAGATTGATTATGAAAAAACAGGCAAGGCTGTATTCTCACTGCTATATGGATTAGAGACTTTCACCTGTTAGAATGTGTATCCGCAAAGCTCCGGAAAGGTTATATTTCTGTTTTCCAAAAAAGGGTAGTATAAAAGATATCGTGGGTCCCGGTAATAGTTACCACTTTCCTGATTAGATTATTCATCTCTAATACTCACCAGGAAGGTGGTAACTATTACCGGAACGCACAATATCTTTTTACACTGCCCTTTATATTTATTCGAGACACTCAGTTATTGACCGGTTACAAACAACTTTATACCAGGTTTTCGTACCGGCTCCTTTTTTACTCCGAAATTTGTTCCATATTTTGAGTCATATAGTGCGGTCTCATCTACATTTGTAAAATCAGCTCCTGGTTGGAACATCCTCACGGAATTTCTATTTTCCACAGCTGGTTATTTCCGCCCTCATAGGACCATTGATGTACGTTTGCACCGTCATCATATGAAATCTCACTGACATCGAGCACCTTTCCGCTGTTTCTATTCGTGATTTTATAGTATCCTTCTATATTTTCTATTTTCCACTGCTGGCTGTTTCCCCCTACATAAGACCATTGATGAACCTGAGCACCATCTGCAGTCGAACATTCAAGGACATCGAGCACAAGCCCGCTGTGAACCGAGATTATTTTATAATACCCCGTACCTAAATCTTCAATTCGCCATTTCTGATTATTTCCGCCTTCATAAGACCATTGATGAACGAATGCTCCCTCATTAGATGAGTAATTTGCAACATCCAATGACTTTCCGCTGTGTTTTGCCGTAATCTTGTATATTCTTCCTGATACTATTCCACTATTATTTAAGCCCGGATTCCCGCCGCTGTTTTTGTCGATTGTGATACAGTCAAGATTCACGTTTCCAGTGTCACCAGTATCATACTTATATGCTATTACATTATTCCCGGCATTCAGACTTACTGTTTCCGTGGACTCAGCCCAGGCATCCCAGCTTGCTGTTGCCGGCAGTGAAATCTGTTTTATTTTGCTTCCGTTAACATACAGGCTCAATTTACTGCCTGATGTTCCCGAATATCTCAAGGTTGTGGTGTATGAGGCCGTATTCGGTACGTTTACATCAAACTGGGCAGACGCACCTTGATTCCAATATCCATCCACATAGCCGGTTCCATCATACCATAAATGCTCTGTGTCCACGTCCGCACCTCCTGACAGGGCTGCGCCCTCTGCCTGATACTTCCATGGAATCCGTTTATTCAAATGGATATTGTCAATATTCACCTTGCCGGTATCCCCCGAATCATATTTAAATACAATAACATTATCTCCTGCATTGAGGTTCAGAGTTTCCAGCTTCTCACTCCAGACACTCCAGCTGCCTGTTTTGCTCAGGGAAATCTGTTTTACCTTGGAACCATTCAAATAAAGGCTCAAGGTTCCGGGGTCAGTATTGCCGTTAGAATATCTCAGCTTTACATCATATGAAGCTGCATCCTCAACATTTACTGAAAAACCGACCGCCGCACCTATAGAAGTAAAACCC
Organism: Lachnoclostridium sp. UBA903; assembly: GCA_002294045.1. GTDB lineage: Bacteria > Bacillota > Clostridia > Lachnospirales > Lachnospiraceae > Anaerocolumna. The sequence goes on from DBEP01000062.1 coordinate 32,479, forward strand.
TTTACAAAGCCGGTTCCCGTATAATTCGGATGCTCGGCGTCTTTTGCGGCACTTCCCGAAAGAGCTGCATTTTCAGCTTCATAATGCCATGTGGCGGTTTCGGTAACCGTAATATAATCAAGATTTACATTCCCACTGTCACTGCTGTCATATTGATAAGTTATTGTGTTGTTCCCTGCATTCAGTGTAATATTGTCAATCCTGTCGCCCCATTTATTCCAGCTATTGTGCCTGAACAATTGTATCTGCTTTACTTTCACGCCATTAACATATATGCTCATAGTCTTATCGGCAGAAGTTCCGTTGCCGTAACGCAGATTTACCGAATAGTTTCCGGCATAAGGCACGTTTACAGTAAACCGGGCCGCTGCCCCCTGATTCCAAAAGCCGGCTGCAAAGCCTGTTCCGCTGTAGCCCTCGTGGTCTGATGCTGCCAGCGCTCCTCCTGAAAGATTGGAGTTTTCGGCTTCATACAGAGTGCTTCTCTTTATAACCAGAACATCAAGGCCCAGTCCGCTTATACCGTTTACTGTCAGGCGCACCTTATTGCTTCCTGCATTAAGCTGGATATTGTTAACCCTGACATAGTCGTAATTGGAGCTGCTGCCTGCATTTGACGGAAATGAAATTGTACTGTTGCTTCCCTGATTGACATTTAAAATCATTGGAATAGCCGATGATGTATCATTATTGTATCTGAAATTCAGGGAGTATTTTCCGGCAGATTTTGTGTTGATAGTGAATTCCACATAGTCGCCGGCGGTGTTGTTGTATTTTATATATCCGCTGCCGGAGCAGTTTGAACTTGCATTTACTATTATTTTCCCTGCACCTGAGGACAATGCATTTTCAGCCTCATACATTTCGCTTTTTTCTTCGCCGGAGGGCCTGGTAAGGACGGTATTTGCATTTGAAGGAATACCAAGGTTTATAAATCCGTCGTCATTCCAGTTGATACGCTGTGCCCTTACCCACCTGTTAATGCCTGTTTGCCCTGAAGCAGGACCGCCATGGTAAATAAGCCAGTCCTCCGTTCCGTCCTCTGATTTTACAAACAAGGGAGACCCAGGTCCAAAAACGCTATTCTCAGGCGATTTCGACATTACAGGCTGAGGATGCTTGGTCCACGAAGCAGGATTCAGCAAATCGCTGCCTGACAAAGCCGTTGAGACACCTACACAGTAGTTGTCATTCGTATAGCTGCTTGCAGAATATGCAAAATATACCTTTCCGTCTCTTTCTACTACGGCACAGCCCTCATCAATGCTGTCTCCATGCTTCTCCCACGGATATATGGGATAGGCTACCATGCCTTCAGTACCCTTAAGTGTCCACGGATTACTCATCTCCACAAGGGTGGGAGATTCGTCAAATTTATCTCCGGCAGCATTCCAGTAATATTTTGTATAGCTGAAATACCTTTTTCCATCAATATTGACTACACCGCATGCCAGCCCATTGCTCTGGGTATTGATTTTGCCCTTTTCAGTCCATGTTCCCTCAAAAGGGTCCGGTGATGAATTCTCCAGGCAGTAGGAGTAAGGATGCCCAAAATCACCCGGAGCTCCTGCGGAGAAATAAATATACCACTTGCCATCAAGCCTATAAATATAAGGCCCCCATACATAGCCATATATGCTGTCTGACCCGGCAGGCCTGGCCCAAACCCGTTTGTTTTTTGCATTTACTACGCCAAGAATTGTTTCATGCTTCTTCAAATAGATACCATCTCCGGCTGAAAAGCAAGAATAATAATACCCATCCGCATCTCTTACAATTGTAGGATCCGCTCCGGGCATAATGGGATTCAGATAATTTGATGTAACATCAGCATACGAATACCCCGGCACCAGTGAAGAAATTAACAGTACAATCAACAGTAAACTTAAACCTCTCTTTTTCATTACTCACTCTCCCTTTCATTTTTCCTGAAACATGCCTCACCTCTATAGTGCTTCAATTCTCCGGTGCAGGCAGGCAGGATTCTAAAAATACCCATACTTGTTTCAGCAGCCCTATCCTTTAGGGATAGGCAAGTTCCAGTCAAATAGTACTGAAGTCCAAATCCGCATAGCTCTCATAATCTTCCGGTTGCGGAATAATGTCCGTGGTCTCGCTGTAAAGAAGCATAAGCTTCTCAGCAATTTCTGCATTCATTAACTCCCACAAAGATAATAACAATATCAACCAATTTGTTACTATAATTGTATATCTTTTCCTGATACTTTTCAACATATACTTATATAGAAAGACAATAATTTACAGAATTCTGCATACCAGATTGTCATTAAATTTGTATACTGCACAGGATACTTGGCACTGTGAATCATCAGTGCTCTTATTAACGAAGTGAGCAAAATTATCTTTTTTCGGGTATTTTTCCTTGTCTTCATCGTACCATGCGCTATAAAATGCATTATACATATCTTTATTGCCGGAAAAGTTAACTGTGTAAGTAGCTGTCAGATTTCTTGCTTGAACAATTTAATGGTTTTTGTTTTTCCTTGTATTCCTTTATAACCGATTCTAACATTCAACAGGTTTTTATCTTGTTGGCAGTTTAATTATTTTCTTTTTTCCACTCACTGCAGATTATTATGTAGAAAGTTCTGATGGTGTTATTTGGCTTAAAACCCTATCGGTTTTCTCCAATCGAAAGAATTGTCCTTTAACTACTAGTGTTGCAGTACCATTAGTATCTATGATTAAGTCAAAAGAATCATCGAGTTCTTTAAGGCTAAATGAAATACACAAAAATGGTGGTGATATGCCATCCCATATATCAGACGGCTGCCTATAAATCATGAACAAGTCATCCCAGTTCAAAACGTGATAGCCTAATTCGGTCGGAGGTAAAAAAGCTACTATGCTTTTGGAATCTATATGAAACTCTTTATTCAAGTATTTTTCCTTTATTTCCTTTATTATTTTATCATTTTCACTCCTTTCTGTTTCCGTAGTTGCCTCGGCTTCATGATATTCAACACTTTCGCCTAGATATTCTGTTATTATCCAATAGCCAGAAACAGCAGAAAATTCCTCTGTTTCTAAAATAGAGCTATTATTTTCTTTCTTTGATTGAATAACACAATAAAATACTGTAAATAAAATAATCACAATTACAACAACAATTACTGCTTTACTTTTTTGGTTTTGTATAATTTCTTTTAACATCATACGCCCTCACAAAATCTCCAAATTTAAGGATTTCATATTCATCCATTCTCCTCTGTTTTAGACCTTCGTAACAAATCATGTGCATAGCCAATTGTTTATCCACTGTTATCCAGTATAAATCTTCCGATAACCTCGAATTTTGTATCTTTTACGATTGCTGCTTTGGAAAAATTATCCGGACTTTTTAACATAATCTCATGCTTCCCTACGTAAGAACAACTCGTAAATCATCCAGTTTTGTACCCGTTTTTAACATATCTTTGATTTTATCAAAGGTCTTTATCGTTTTTCCTGCTTGTAATGTTGTTGTTAATGCTCCAATTCTGCCGTGATGAGCGCAACCACTATAGATACACCGTCTCCGATCAATGATGACAATTGTATGGAAAGGAAATACACCTGCATAGCAGATGGTTTATTTCTTCCAATGCAATAAATTTATCAAAGTCACTTTCATACAAACGCTCCTGTACTATACGATATTTTTCAAATTCGCTTTCGCATGGGCCTTTGCAATCTCTGCTGAAACTTTTCCTGCATCATTTAATATTTCTTTATCCATCAATTTCAAAAACCCATCCAGGCGTTCCTCCCAATCCTCCACGCATAGCCTGTAACTCAGCACTATGAAAGAAAAAACGGTGAGGATTTTTTCTTACCGTTTTTTCCTGTTTTCTTATATCACCGCCCGCTAAACAGATATTTTTTTTTGATTTATTATTTCCTTAATCAAGCTATAAACAGGTCATAATTAATGTGTAGATTACTTCCTGCCGCTTTAAATGTTTCTTCCAAAGTTTACAATTTATACACATTCGCCTCCAAGCATTCCGTTTTCATTCTACCAGTCTTCACGACAAATTGAATTTATCAGTTTTGCATAATGCTCGTAATTTGGCTTAAAAGCATATATAAAGCTATTTTGTACAGGTTTTATACAGAAATCGCCCATAACCAATTTCTGCTGCATTTTTCATTAATTCTCCATTCAACCACAATGCAGTATCTGAAAAACTCCTGTCGGATAATGGCCATTTGGCATATTGCTTTGACAGATAATCTGCGTCCGACAATTCGTTTAGCATTGAAACCCATTTATCGTGTAATGCGTTTATTGTTGCTTTTGTTTTTTTAACACTTCCCGGCCAAGGAATATCTTCTTTTTTTAAGGTTCCATTTCCAAAATTGTAATCCAATGCAGTACTCCACCAATACATAATATGCCATAAAGTCCATGCAATGCTGGGTGGCCCCAACTCGTAACTTTCGGTTTCAGGCCAATCTATACACCACTTTTCATTTTGCTTCCGTATCTGCAGCCCAGCGGGAGTAAATGTCCAAAGCGCCTCTGCCTCCTCAAGATTGTCCATATGATAAAGATAAAGTTGCCAGCACATGTCCAGCTGAAATAATATATTCTCTTTCATGATGTACCTCTCTTTTACATTCATGGTTGTGTTCGGTAATCCGCAACTCAATACAGCCTGAAAAATTTCTGTTTACAGTACTTGCTTTAAATAACCAATACATCCCCCGCCGCCGTAAGCATCAGAATAAAATAGGTTTATGAATGGGTTTACTATTTGTACACATAGCGTGCTCCTTTGTCTGCAAACACTGCCACGGTTGCAGATTCAAAGATGAGGATATTTTTATTTTCTACCGTGAATATTGCAAGAACTTCTCCGTTCTCAACTCCGTAAAAATCTTTCTCTTGATTTGTTTCAATTGCCGCATGAATCCGTAACTTCTTATTTTCAACAGTATAAGTACTTTTTGGCAGACGATAACTACTTATAGGCGGTGTGGAAAGAAAAGCCGTGCCATTATTATACAGCGTAACAGACAGAAGCCGTTCAAGCCGCTGTCTCTTTGTATATTTCTCTAAGGTATATGTCTGTACTGTCTCTGCAGGAGAAACCAATTGTAAACGTATCATTGAATTCCATCTGTATATCGACACTCCTACTGCTAGTATGGTAACAAGAACAGCCATTGTAATAATGATAATTCTATTTGACTTCTCAGGCTTGAGCATAATTTATACCCTCCATGATATCCTTGACATAGATACCCTATAGTTCTTATATAACAAATGTCTTCAAATCTATTACTTAATAGATACCCTTCTCAGTAAATTGGAATTATTTAGTTTCTCATCATGCTCATAATGGTTGGTTCATTATCTTTACGAAACGTTAAGGTAAATATAATTCTTCTTACTTATAAGAATGACAACTGGTATGCTCACTCATTATTCGGAAGTATACTTTTTACTTCGTTAATTAACTGCTTTAGCTGTGTGCAAGCACTTGTGCTATCTGTTCCAACTGCTGCAAAAATTGAATTTACTTTATCTTTGTAGCCAAATGGATGAATGTTAAAACTTTCTATCATGCCGACTGCCTTTTTTTCATTTAGGCAGTATTCTTCATTTACTGCAAATAACACTTGATTGAGCGCTGAAATCGCTCGCACTATATGGGCAGTAACATAATAAACATCATTTTTCTTGGCGTTACTTTCTGCAAACATTAATGAGAACTCTGTTTCAAACCCAAAAAAAGCAATGACAGCTTGTTTTAATTTTGCCGGATATCGTTCTGCAACACTCTTTCGTGCGGATATATTACCCTGTTTATCCCATAGTACTTTGCATACCGCCAATTCACCCATGTACATCGCATTGATATAGGCATGGGGATGTCCGGTTTGATAATGTGCCGAAATACTCCCTTCCTGACATTCTATAATCACATTTTCAACTCGTTCTACATCACGAAGAATAAAGTCAACATGATATCCATCAATAATAAGCCAACCTCCGCCATTAACCCATTTTCCCCACTCACCGGGAGGAACAATAAGGTTTTCCCTGTGTTCATCATCTAAAAGTAGCGCCGCCTTGTTCAAAGATACAAGGTCAAGTGTAGTATTATCGTAATAGATACCGATGTCAATATCCGATTCAGACGAATGCGTTCCCCTTGCACGCGAACCGCCAAGTACAATAGCTTCGATACCTGAAATGGCTGTCAAAGCTGTTATAGTTTTATCTAATATTGTTCTGATTTCATTCACGTACTGTTCACCATACTTTCATTAATATAAATAATCTACAATATAAATTCCTGGTGGAGCCTTGGCGGCAAATAAACCTTTAGGGATGGTTCTTTTTTGGTTTAAGAAGCCTCAAACCACCTTGTTTATTACTTCATTTCATTAATTTTTTCAGGCAATTTATTCAAAGGCATTATATTTTCTACATTCTTAAGGTTTGAACCTGGTAAAAAAGTAACACAGCCAACTTTTGTCTCCACATCATACTCACCAATGGTGTTGTCCAATATTAGATAAATTGCGTTGGCAACCTTTGACGTAATATCTTCAATATCTTTGATATAGATATCAAGTGATATCAGTGATTCTTCCTGCTTTGGAACAAAAAATATATTGGAGCAATCAACAGAAACGTCCCCAAAATTTATTTTCATCCCCTCGATACTTCTCAACCTTTGCCGGAAGGGAACTACAACCCACTTTGTAAGTAGTTTTGGCTCATTAAAAAGTTTTATAACAAATGGAAATACATCTTTAACTCCATCTGCTGAAATAGCGAAAATCCGTTTTCCATTTAAAATTCCACCTAATTCAAAGGTCAACCCTTCATTTATTTTCTTTAGCCTTGAAGATAGTTCATTAATTATTATATCCTGATCATTTTTCGAGTCAAACAATTGCCCTTCGTTTACAGAAAACCATTCCCAAAATTCCTGCTCCTTACTTTTTTTAGTTCTAAACAAACCTTGAAAGAAACTATCACTTTATTACCTTGTTCCTGTAGTATAACTTTAAGAATACTAAATTTCCCTTTTAATATTTACACTTCTAAACCTTTCTTGAAATACATGAGCAGCTGTTTTTTCCTATGCACCAAGATAAAATCCCATAGATAATAACATACTCTTGATGAGGTAAAAATATCCAACAGCTTCTTATTCCAGATTTATTTAGCCAAATCAAGCTTATACTCTTTTTTTAATTCAACAATGGGTACTTTATTTTTAATCAACTTTACTAGTACTAGATGATACTACTTATTTGTGATTTCCATTATATAACATAGAATTTTAAATTGCAAAATTTTTATCACATATGTGTAAGTCGTTAGGCCTAATGGGTCTTATGCGTTCATTGATTCTTACAGGGTTATCCCCATAAATCATGTTATTAGGATTCCAGTGGGGAGCTTCCGAAAGCATGCGCGAAGTTGCAGGGTCATACATCCTGGCATTGAGGTAGTACATGACTGTCTCTTCATCGTACTAATATCCAGCATAGAGGATGCTGCTATCCGTATTCCCGGTGCTTTCTATGATGCAAGAGCACCTCAAATCATATTTTCAAACCACTGAAGCCTGTAAATTAAAACAGCCGCCTTCAGTTTTGCTTCCTGAAAGCTGCTGCTGTTTTGAATGGATAATGTATCGTCGAATTACTGCTTATTCTTTGGGTACCGCCTATTCATGTCTGCAAAAAAGTCTGTTATCATTTTCTGTTTTTCCTCGTCAGTCTGCTCAGGATAAGGATTCTTTTCACTGTTTTCCACCATATTGTTTAAACAGCACATATGAGCAACGAACTCTTCAATTGAGTTATATGGGGATTCATTGTTACTAATGTCTTCCGGAGTATACTTCCATGTTTTTGTTTTGTTTGCAGTATAAACATGTCCATTCTCTAAATTTAAATCAATAAAGTAATAATCTCCGCCATCGCTAAGATATCCAAATACAAAATGCTCCTTTCTCAAAGTTTCTCCATAAAGCCCTTTTTCCCTCAATCGTTTATTTGTGCTTATGATTTTATGTGGGTCGTCATAAAACCGTGATGGATGTCTGGTTTGCGTAATTTTCGCCTCCAATGCCGCCTTTTTATAGCTTTCAGGTAAAGTAATACCTAGTTCTTGCTCTATTAGAGCAAGATCTTCTTGTTTCATAAAGCCTCCTTAAAAGTCCCAGCTTATCTTATAAAATCTGCTCCATATTTCTTATTGACTTTTTTCACATATTCTAATATATCATTGGCTGTTGGTGTTTTATCTTTCTAATCATTTCCAAACTCATTCCAAATACTGTTTATCTTTTTATGTATCTTCGGATCAACTCCGGCAAGATTGTCCTAATATCCATGTTACAAAAATGTTATCAATTCCTGCAAATAGGCCTATTCAATGTCACACCTTCCAAAACTGTATGATGAATGTTAAATTCCAAAAACAAAACATCTCAATCAAAATTTGCAGTATATTATATCATATTACAGCCACCAAGGGAGTGCGTAATCCCTTGGTGGCTGATACATAGCTCCCAAAAATTCACTCTATTGGTAGGTATATCCCTGCATGTGATAATTTCTTATCCCCATCATATATTATTTTATTATCGCCATCCCATATCTTTTCCTCATCTTCGGCTCTTACCGCCAGGAGCAGATAAAGACCTACGTTGTCGGGGTGATCCGTGTCAACGGGATAATCTCGTAATAAAAAGAAGTATTTTTGTTTATCAGTATTTACTAAATAATATGAGTTGACTTCTTTGATTTTATGACCATAATCGTTTGAGTCATACACAGTAGGGCCGCTTGGTTTTTCCCAATCCTCAATAGTCCCTTGTATAAAATCAAACAAAGAATCAGTGCTCCCTTCAAAATCATCTGATTCATCTAATGATTTTTGGGAGAACAACGCCTTTATTGCTTCCTTGTCCTCATTGTTTATGGCTTCAATAACCTGTTCCAAACGATCCGCTGCGTTTTTTTCATCGCTGTTTTTATTAAGCATTTCTGTTCTTGACCCTCCTAACGAACATGAAGTTAAGATGCATAATACAGAAATCATTATCAGGATTATTTTTATTATCCGCATTATTATTTCCTTTCCGGCCTATTCCCGCTTCCATGGGGAACGCCATTCAGCAACGTCCCACACAACTGTACGATTCACTGAATTATCAGACAGTATTATCTATATTATCCATTAAAATTTTAGTTGCATAATATACTTCTTGTTATCTGTTATAGACCATTTGTCTTTATTGTCCAAATAGTCTCTGGATTTAAGAAAATCGCTGTACATTGTTTTGCTGTTAAAAGTAACTGTGAAAATGGCGATTAGCTCACTCTCCTGAACCCCCTTTATAGGGATTAAATCCTGTAATCCACCATAATAATTCAGCCCTCGTTCTAAAATGTGAGGTCTGAATAAGCCCTTCCAATTCTCCATATACAACACCATTATCCCTTCAAAACTGCCTGCTCTTTCAGCTTATATCAAACCACTTTACTCTTTTACTTCTTATATTTTCTCATAAGCAAATCCATTGACCGCTTCGTAGGCTCTAAACCATATTCGTAAGCATCGGCATAAATTCTTGGAATCTTTTTAAGTCTATAGTTCATATCATCTATGTCGAATGAACTTAAATCAAAATCGCTCATACCCAGCCATTCGCACAGTTCCTCATAACGCTTACCTTTTTTTAATTTAAATACTTCTGCTATCTCTTGAAGCCCGCCTACACCACCGCAATCTTCCACTTTACCATAGCCTTTACCGTCAAGAATGCGTGGCAGCTCCTTTCCGGGAAGTTCCTTGTCCTCAAATATTTTTTCAAGAACAATTTTTACTTCCCAACCATTACCGTAATCATAAGAAAAAACCATCTCATCGCCATCATATGATACAATTTGAGATATTTTAACTTTCGTTGCATTCTCAGCCTTCTCATCGTCAAAATTAATTGTCATTTCATTCTGAACTTCATAACGTTGTGTTTCAGGTATTTCACTTGAAGGAAATGTCTTTTTTACTTCCTCAATTGAAAAAAATTCTGTCGTGCATTTGTATAAATTTTTTCTGTACATAACATCAATACAAAACAGATGGCTTGCCTGCATTTCAAACATAGTCATAATAATATATCCAAGTCGTGCTACGGTAATATTTCTTACTACTTGAAAGCGGCGCCATATTTTAGGCTCGTAATCTTTTAATTCGGCATAAAATTGATAAATCGGTTGTGATGCCATTTTATCTTCCTCCAATTTGTATTTAATTTATCTATCATAATCATAACTATTGTCTGAATGTAAAAATAGCAATAATTGCTCATCACTAAACATCGGATAGCCATCGTTATAACACTTCAGATATAATTCGTGAATAGTTGTTGGTTTTCTTTTTTTCGCAAATAATTATAGCTATAATCTAAAGTATTCTTGTCAAGTCTCAGAACTGCAGGCCTGATAATCCAGTCAACAGCAGTTTCATCTTTTCCAATTGCTAATAGTGCATCCAACAGACTGTGCCGGATATTAGGAGCATCTGGATATTTTTTATGTAACTCACCTAAAAACTAATTGCTTTCCCATATTCCTTATTAAGCACGTAAGCTTCTCCCAGACTCCATTGATATCAAAAAGATTCTCTTTTAATATTTTAACACAATCTCATTGAAACATATATTATAAGTTCTATTCTTTCATTCGATAAATTTCGACAATTGTTCATATTCAGGTATCAAACCTTCCACACTTAATGATAAAACCAGTGATATTCTTGATTAAGTCCGGTATAATCTTTATTGTGTAATTGTGTTAACCGCATAACTGATTATACCATTTTTGCAGGTTATTCGGAATACGCATTTTTGATATCGGTGCATAAAAAGGGAGCTGTTGCTCAACTAACTTAATGTTAGTTTTGCAACAACTCCTTCATTTTTTTCTTTAGGGACTTTTGTTACAACCTCTTTAAATACTTACATCAATTTGGTACAAGTTTTATATAATCAATCGCCAGCCAGTATCCCGAGCTTGAAGCATTTTTACCCGTAATATTGAATTTGAAGGATTTATTGCCTTCCGAGCTGAAGGTTATATTTGCCACATTCAGTTCCACATAGTCCGATGCAGTTGAATATAAATCCTGAACCGAACCGTGATTCACACCGTTTACCGACATTTGGAACCGTCCCCTGTCGGTTCCCCTTTTCACACCAATCCTTACACTATAGCTGCGTGCCTCAGGCACATTCACAGAGTATGTTACATAGTCATCGACAGCATTAGCTTCCAGTATAGTTCCATATCCACCGCTCAGATTGGGGTCCGGGCTGGATCCATTTCCGAAAATGCGGTGTGTGTCGCCCGAGGTTGCGCTTACACTTAATTTTTCTGTTTCATTTTGACTGCTTTGAACTGAAATATTATCAAATTTTGCTGCTGAATTATATGTCCTGACTCCTATCATACCTCCCTTATAGGTTGAATCCGTCACACTAATCTTAGGTGTCGTCATATCACCAACATAAACCTTAATGGAATCATCTTGTGCAACAATTTTAACATGATACTTTGTATAAGCCGTTAAACTCATAGAATCAGCGGCAAGCGATGTCCAGTTGTTGTTTGCCTTCCCAATCAGCACCCTCTGATTGGGAACATCGAGTCCAACATAGTAGCCTTTGTAAGCATCAGCACCTGTTGCCGGATTTGATACCCTAAATAACAGACCCGCATTGCCGGTTGAGTCCGCTGTCACATCAGCTTCATAAATTATATTTGAGAAATTGGTGTCCAGAAGAGCCTTGGCACCCGGATTTGATGCTACATTATACTGACCGTCTGATACTGTCCATGTACCGCCGTATTTTGTCCACCCTATATCATTATTGTCATTAAAGTTATCTTCCACTGCCATTTCGACCGGTTTAATAGTATTATCTGCATTAAACTCAAACTTATCAAATGCCAGTACGCGATGATCCCATTCGGGGTCACTCAGATAACGCTTATGGTAAAAAATGTACCAATCATTTGTTGCAGGTGATTTAATAATACCATTATGACCAGGTCCATATGCTGTTGTAGAATCAGAATGCAGCATAACGCCTTTGGGTACAAATGGTCCTGTTACAGAGTTGGAAGTTGCATAGCATACCTTATAAGTTGCATCCACCCATACACCGGCAGAATAAGTCATATAGTATATCCCGTTCCTCTTAAACACTTTAGGCCCTTCAAAAAAATCATTAATACCAGTTTTACCGGGAGTAACTTTCTTATAGATGGTTCCGTCAGACCATGTTCCCAGAGACTTCATGTCGGTGTTAAGCTTTACAACATTACACTCGCCCCAGCTGCCATAATACATATAAGCCTGGCCATCATCATCAATAAATACATCTTGATCCATTGGACCTGCGCCATTTCTTACAACATTTATAAGTGGTGCGCCAATCGCATCGGTATATGGACCTTCTGGATTATCAGCTACTGCAACACCTATTCCGCCTAATTGTCCATCGCCATTGATTGCGTTAGCAGCAAAATAGATGTAGTATTTTCCATCCCGATAAGCCCCGCTGGGCGCCCACAATGAATGCTGCAGCCATGATATATTGGCAGAGCTTATTACGTTTGAGTATTTTGTCCAGTTAACCAAATCTGTTGAAGAAAATATATCCATAAATTTTGCGCCATACTCAGCGGGCTCACCAACTTGTCTCGGACGAGTGGGATATACCCAATATGTCCCATTATAATTCTGTACATCAGGGTCTGCATAATGGCCGCCAACAAATTGCGGACCAGCATGAATCGGATCAGCAAAGGCAAATCCTGTAAACGATACTAACATGCCGGTTACAATTAAAGCACAAAATACTGCCAAACTAGATTTTTTGATTTTTCCCATGAAACAACCTCCTTTTTTTGACTGACAATTTACTTTCCTCGTTATACACTTTAACTTTTCTCATACAACGCCCCCCTTTCAATAATTGATAACACATACTTCTTCAAAATATATCCGTATTATAATGCGACAAAATTCATCGTACATTATGTTTTTTTGCCACCTGTGTGACTTTTGCAAATGATGGATTTTGGGTCTTTCTGCTTAGAATGGACACAGTTTCGTGATAATATCGCCGGATTTCTCAATCTTTCTTGGTGATTGACAGTTTTTGAAATATAGTAATAACATAACATGTAATTAAGTAAATAATCTATTAATATAGGCTGCATTTTTTAATGAGGAGCCTTACGCGGCCTTAGATATAAGTAACTGCTTATACTTTTCGGACGATATCCAGCCGCATCTATAGTCCTTCGTTTTGACTTGCGCTTTGACTTAATTCCATTTTCTTTTATTATACGATATACTATACTATGCTTGTACAGCATGGAATATGCTCAGTTACATCATGCCATAAGTAGTATCCAGGTCAGCCATCGGAGCCTTATTATGAGAGTTAAGAAGTATGGCCGGAATATTCTTATTACTTATAGTTCGATTAGATTCAGGACGAGTCAGCCAGCTATAATATTCACTCAAAGATACTTTTAATAACTCGTACATTTTACAGCAGAAATCTCGGATTTGTTAGTCTTCACCCGGATCTTTGGCGGAATTTTTTGTGCCTTACTCTTTAGCCGCTGCAGCTCCAGTGCTTTGAAGTCATAAGATAGCATCCGGAAATAAACCGCACCGTCATCTCCCCTGAGAACACCAATTAATCCTCTTACTGCATCAGAAAGCATGGAAGAATTAAACCTTGCCATAAATCCTTGTCAAGGCTGCTTCATAATTTGTCTTATAATAAAAAAGCACCTTTCAGTTTCATAAAAAAACCAAAAGGTGCAAACTATACCAAGTTATGTCCGAAGACCAGCAACCAATTGGTTAAAAGTAATAGTTTTAGTTAAAGAACAAGCAGATAAAAGGCTGCTGAACATTTGATCTACAAAATTACGACGATTAGTCCTATTGCACAATAGTTTTTTGTAATTCATTTGTTCATTGGAACATATCGAAATCTGATTAGTTTCACAGTAAAAATTAGTTGCTTACTATAGAACTGCCGTCCCTCTTAACGTCCTTGTACCCTTTGGTACAATTAAATTCCATTGAAAGTATCATTAAGTTTTATAAAATCAGATATTACCATCTTCCTGCTTGATGGCCCGATATACTGCCATCATTTACATTCACATTATACTTACGTGAACAAAAATCTATTGCAAGTATTTTTCCATTTTGTATTTTAAAATCAACCAGTGGGTCAGGTTGAAGATTACCAAGATGTTTTCTAACATCTTCCATCTTCCATACTATCTGACCCCTATCAGAAACTGCATACAACTCGTTGATAAAATCCATAGGGTTATTATTATTTCGGAACTCCAATAAGACAATTATCAGATTATTTATTTCCTCTGCTTTATAAATCGGATAATTAAAAGTAACATATTTATTATTTACTGTTAGCTCGTTTCCATTTATACTATAGCTTATCATTATTACCTCCATCTGATTTGTGACATTTCAAATACTCTGTAAAAAGTACGCTATCGTGCTATTCGTCAGGTTTAAATGCTTTTCTTTTAACCTGAATACTGGTAAAAAATCTTCTACTGCAGTAACCTTGAATTTACCCACTCGCCTATATACTGTCCCTTCATATCGAACTGAACACCTCTGCCACTGTATCCAAACAAAGAGTTTGCTTCACCGCATCTAATATTGGCACCTGCGGGTAGTTCCAAATCAACAATATACTTCGGTTCAGTAGGAAGTGCAAACTTGTTCTGTATTTGCTTAGGTGTAAGTCCAGCAATATCCTCCGCTTTCATAAACCACTGCCCTCTCATTTCTGAGTTAACACCATCATATACTCTTACAAACTTTGTTGTTTCAGCTAGTTCAAATTCTAATACGGTCTTGCCGGGAGCATAAGGTGGTTCTGTATATCCTTTAACATTACGCCACCAATCATTAACTTCATCAGCACTTTTTACAACTATATTATATGCTTTTATATTTTTTAAAAATATCTCTATAGCCCCTGCCTTTGCCTTGCTTAAAAGCTCATTATATAAATATAAATAATTCAAGCATTGCAGATACTCCTCTTTGCTCAGACCGTAGGGTATTATATATATTCCCTTTTCCACTGCCAGCATATACCGTTCATTTAGGACCAACAAGTCATCCGCGCTTGAATCGCCGTCCGCCATGTCCTGCTGCAGGAATGTCACGATCCCGTTATTATATCCTGACGCGCCCAGCCAGTAACAGTATTGGACTCCGTTCACTATTCCGTAGCTGCTTACATAGTAGGCAAGCACCGTCAGGCTGGCCACGGTATATTCCACTGCCGCCACTCCGACGATCAGAAGGCATAATTGCTGCAATTGGATGGTCAGTTCCTCCAGGACATCATAGATATCTCTCAAGTAATATAATTTTGTGGAGAACATCCAGTCGTATTCCGATATTACCTTCCCTTTGAAAAAGCCTCCCTCCTCGTAGCTTTGCACCTCTTTCCAGTATTTCGGGTTGTCGCCGGAGCTTCCGTCATGCTGGTAATACCTGCTTTCCCTCAGGAACAGTATTTTAAATATGCGTTCCCTTGTGATATCACTTTTTTCGTTCAGGTACAACTTTGATCCTTCATTATTCATGACCCCGATATAGGCAAGCTCTGAAATATTGAAGCTCTTTGTCAGATTTATCTCATATCTTAATTGAATATCATACATTTCACTGACGGTCAGCATATTCTGCGGTCTGAAAAAAACATTACCTGAGGAGCTGGCTGCCCACCATTCCAGATTTTCCAGATAATCGAACGCGTTATAATTGATCTTATGCCACACCCGGTAGGTATTGAAGCCTATGCTGTACTCGTCTTCCAGTATGACGCGGACGTCAAAGCTACAGGGTGCAATATCATCGGGATCCTTCAGTCCGTCTCCATCCGTATCCGCCTTCGACGGATCACTGTGAAAGCTCCATGCCTCATATTCCGCCAGCTTCCAGCCGGACATATCATAATAATACTGCTTCTCTACGCCGTCCAACTCATCCAGGTCCGGAATCCCGTCTTCATCAGTATCGACTGTCCTGTCCCCCAGCGACGGGTCCTTATCCAGCTGTACGATATTCCCATTCGTCAGCCTCACCCAGCATCCGCTCCCCGCCGAGTATTTCATGCCGCCGAGCAGACTGCTTAATTCCTGTGCAAAGTTGTCGTATATGAATGCATCCACGCCATTGCTTGCTATTACCCGGGGGTCGGTGCCTATTTCGGGGGAGATGGAGGAATAGATGATACCGTCCATGAAGGAACCAGCAACTTCTTTTCCGGAGGAAGAGTCCTCTGTTTCCACCGACAGGGATGTAATGCTGTCTTTCTTATATGAATAATAGGTTTCTTCGTCTGCCGAGGTTAATAATAACTCATGATCGGTGATGCGTATGATATGCCGGCTGGTATCGCCGCGGAAATCCATGCTTTGGGCATATTCCAGGGCGTCTCCATATCCCATATGGCTGCCGCCGTCCTTGATCGTATCCAGGGAAGCGACGACCTCCCGGAATGAGTCCGTATCCAGGTACCAGTCGTCATAGGTTTTCTCAGCTTCCTCCCCGTCGGGCCAAATCGTCTGGTATTCGATCAGCTTCAGCCGGACGTCGACATGATTCTCCTCCAACTCGTCCAGGAACTGGTTCAGATTGGTCTTGACATTATCCATTACCTCCCACATATTGAAGGTAGTGTTGATGATAAAAACAATATCGGCCTTCCCGCTTTCGATGATACTGCCGTGTATTTTATATTGGGCAGACAGCAGATACTCCATAAGGTTTATGACAAAATAAATGCTGTAATGGTCTACCTCCGCCCATATGGTATCCGTATCCCGATCGTATTCCGTCTCCAGTATCTCTATACTGTTATTATCCAGGTTGTAATAGGCAATCGCCAGTTCCTCCAGAGCATTATCATCCAGGGCGGAAGCGCCGATGGTAAAGGACAGCCGGCTGCTATCGAATTCCATCCCCTCCTCATGGACAAAATCAAAGGGATGCCCAACGATACCGCCGGCCTCCGATACTGCGGTATGATAGCTGATATCCTCCGCATAAAGCCGGCCGCTGTAATCCCCCCTGCCGGTGATTTGTACCTGCGGCTTTACCAGGGTTTCGCTGATATCAATTTCATTGACTGCTTCCAGGTTGACCTCCTGGATAACGGTTTCCTCGCTGTCGGGGATACCGTCGGAATCAGAGTCTTCCTTTAACGGGTCCAGGCCGCAGGATACCTCCGTCCCGTCACTCATCCCGTCCCGGTCCGTATCCTTAAAGCGTGGATTTGTATGGTATAAATTGATTTCACTGTAGTCATCCAGGCCGTCGCCATCCGTATCCGCGGAAAACGGATTGGTATCATAATGATACTCCTCACCCAGCGTCAGCCCGTCCCCGTCGTAATCATCCGATAATAATACATTGTCCGTACCCAGGCCCGCAAGCATCAGATTAGGATAAACCGCTTTATATAGGTATTCCCCGTCGATTTCCCCATCCGCCAGCCGTACCACCTCCGGATATTTGCCTATGGCTTCCGATGTGCTTCCGACAAATCCTGCGATTGTACTGTTATAATTCAGGTTTACGCTGCTTGAAATAACTTCAATTTCCCTTGCTATGACAGTCCCGTTGACCTGGACATGTTCGCTGTCGATCGTTACTTTCCCGTTCGGGGCATAAACCAGGCCCGTAATATTTGTATTATTGAAATTAAAGCTGATATCTCCCGTCTCCGAATAGATTACCGCATTATTGGCGTTCAGGCTGCCGCCTTCGAGAGATATGCCGCCGGCTGCGCCGGCAGCCGCGTTCAGATTGATGTTTCCTTCCGCATGAATACTTTCCCCGGAATAGAAAGATTTGCTGATGTTCAGGTTGATTTCCGATAAATCGAGCGCCTCATCATAAATATCGCTATTATCAGTAAAGTAAGTATCCTTTATTTTCTGCTTTATTAAAATGATATCCTCAACGTCCGCTTCCGCAATTTTATCTTCAGACAGTCTTCCTGTAATTGCAGAACCGCTGGCGGCATAGATTTTCCCGTTTACATTTGCATTCTGTGTATCCGCAGCAAAGATACCGTTTGTATGGATAGCCCCATTGACGGTAAGATTTTGCGTCTGAATTTTCAGGGATTCCCCGTCGCCTCCCGCGAACATTACATAGGGAAATGGCTCGTTTGTATCTGCTTGCGCCGCCTCCGCAGTCCGGTTATAGCTTGGAAGGATCGAAGCCAGCAGGGTGATGATTAATACACATGATATGATTCTTTTTGTTTTCTTAAACATTTTACCTCCGTGCATTCTTGAAGAGTGGTCGAATGAATACCAAATTTTACCATGTAATAATATTGCTAATTATGTATGATTTTATCAATCGATACATAAATCCTATACGGTATTGTATTATCTTGATTTAACGTTCGGAAAAATCCCTATATCCGACATGAGGGTTTTATTATTTAGGTTCAACCTTTTTGCTTATCTGCCGTAAACTTCAAATTCCCAGAAAGAGTAGCCCCAGGGACCAGTCTTTTCATAAGCCGTAAGTTTTACATAGCGGGCATTTGTAGCTGCAAATGATGTTTCAAAATCCATAATAGGATCGCCGCTGCTCTTCGTGTAAACTGTTGTCCAAGGACCGTTTTCACTTGCAGCTGTTTCAATTATGAACTTTGTAGCTGTTGTAGTGCCGGCTTCCCATAAAATAGCTATCTTATCAACAGAAAATGTGCTTCCAAGATCGATTGTATAGGTAAGTTCATAATTCCCACCATGTTCGGACTCAAAGCGGGTATTGCTGTCGCCGTCGATACCATAGCCGGCGGCACCGTTGCCCGGTCTGTTTGTCGCCGCAGTTTTTCCCTTTGCAACGTTTGCAGAAGGAGCCTGCACCTCTGCGCCATAAACTTCAAATTCCCAGAAGGAGTAGCCCCAGGGACCTTCCTTCTCGGTAGCCGTGAGCTTAACATAACGTGCTGTGACTGCATTGAACGTTGTGCTGAACACCCGTTCAGCCGCGCCGCTGTTCTTGGTGTAAACCTCTGTCCAAGGACCATTTTCGCTTGTAGCAGTTTCAATCTTGAACTTAGTGGCTGCGGTGGTCATTGCTTCCCAGTTGATTGCGATCTGGCTGACTGAGAAATCAGCACCCAAATCAACTGTATAGGTCAGCTCATAGTTTCCGCCGTGCTCGGATTCGAAGCGGGTATTCGCGTCGCCGTCAATACCATAGCCGGCAGCACCGTTGCCCGGTCTGTTTGTTGCCGCCGTCTTACCGAGTGCAACGTTTGTCACGTCTTCCGAAGGGTCCGGATCAGGTGTAGGAATGTCAGGGTCAACCGGGCCGCCTCTGCCTGGTTCCGGTTCAGTGCCGCCGCCTGCCAATGCCGCCGCCTTGGTCGTATATGGAATCAAAAACCTTTCAACCGTGCCGTTATCAACTACGTGCGCCGGTGCTGCAGGATCCACAACAAGCCAGTATTCGTTAAATTTGTGCCTGTCACGTGACCATACATATTTTACGTTCTCAGTACCATTATTGAAAATGATTGCGTTTAGGACATTGAGGTCATACTCAAGTGAACTCCATCCGTCTGCACTCTTTGTTAAAGATGCGCCGGGGTATGAACCTGCAGGCCATTCCCACCAGTTGGTATCAAGCCCGTACCAGTACGGATTGCTGCCAAGCTGATTGGTGGGGTCATAGATATTAAGTACAGGACCGCCAGGTGCGGTGCCGCCGCCCCTGAGGGCAGCTTCCCTGCTTTTGTACTGAGTCAGATAGTGGTCTTTGCTGCCTCCGTCACCATTATACGCCAATGCGTCCTTATCAACTACAAAGTAAAGATCCGTTTTGTTATGCAGACCTTCATCCCATACATATTTAATCTGGGTCGCAGCATCGAAGCTTCCGTCATTGAGAATAAATGTAGAGATAGTATCGAGATCAGTTTCAAATGTAAACCAGCCATCGTTCTTCTGCAAAGGAATCCCAGGCCATGGACCGAGCATTTCCAGCCATTGTTCAATCCAGATACCTGAATAAACAAAAGCATTGCTGCCGAACACATTGTCGGGATCATAAATATGAATCTGAGGCACCGGAGGCGGACTTGCCGGGTCAACCTTAAATCTCGCCTGCAGTGCCATACTTGCCATTGCAGTAAAGATATACGTCTGGTTATCGCTTATTTTTGTGCTGCCCTCGTACCAGCCGTCAAAGATATAATG
Source organism: Lachnoclostridium sp. UBA903 (assembly GCA_002294045.1). Classification (GTDB taxonomy): domain Bacteria; phylum Bacillota; class Clostridia; order Lachnospirales; family Lachnospiraceae; genus Anaerocolumna. The sequence goes on from DBEP01000062.1 coordinate 52,834, forward strand.
TTCATTCGGCGTAGCAGTCAGGGTAACCTGCGAATTGTCGTTATATACGCCGCCGCCCGTGACTGTACCTCCCGTTCCTGCTGAAACATTGATAATACAGGATACAGTTCCACCGAGCGAGCCCGGAACAGCGTCGTCAGAAACAGAACGTTTTTGCGGATTGCCCTTATCTCTGTAAAGTTCGCCGAGCTGGGTCAGCTCACCGGTTGTTCGCTTCGTCAAAGCAGCATGGCTTCCGGCACTCTCACCATACGGATTGCCGTCCGGATCGCCGAACGAGAACCATGCATAACGCTCAACATAAGGACAGGTGTCCAGATAGTCAAGGACCTTGTTCATATAGTCGTATACTTGCTGCTTCGTATAGCCCCAAGGCTGTATGTCATCCTGGTTACTGGGCCAGTTTGCCACAGCAAACTCAGTAATCCAGATTGGTTTGTGGTAACGGTTCCACAAATCCTCGATCAGTACCTTAAAGCCGGCAATCTGATCTCCTCCGCCTGTATCACCGGGCCAGCCGGGATAGCTATGTACTGTAATAAAATCAACAGGATAGGAACCGTCCGGCTGCTTAATAAGTTCCATAAAGTCATAGAGCCACTGGCCTGGTTTGTTTTCATACTCCCAAGCCGCAGCAGGTGAACCGGTGCGCTTGCCGGAATCAACGAAGCTAGGCCACCAGCTGCGGGCAACCGTAGCGGCAGGTGTGTTAGCTTGTCCCGTGTGATCCGGCTCATTACAGCCAAGCACCGTTTTGTAGCCGGCAATTTCATCGGGATTGCATTGGCCGCTCCAGAACATAGGGGTAAAATCAAGGTTCTCTACGACTGCTTGATTTGATTTGGTTGCATTCCAGGTGTAATACCAGCTTAGATTCATGTTCTGCATGTTTGAAAGGTCGTTAAAAAAACCGATACCTTTCTTGCTTACATAGAATGTTCTCGGCTTGGTCAAAATCTTCTGACCGTTTGTCAGCTCGGCTTCGATCCAAACGGTATGCGTATTTACATCAACAGTATATAACTCATACTCAATCGTGTTGCCGGATGTTGCGTTAACAGCTTCACCTGGTTTGTCGTCCAGATACACTATGTATCTTGCCGCATTTTGTACAGCGTTCCATTTGATCCAAATAGGTCCCGCAGGGATTAACTGCTCCTGAGCAGGATATATAATTGCATCGTTCTGCCATTCGGTAACAGACACTGTACCTTCTTCAGCTGCAGAGATGGGCATGGTTGTAATTATATTCAGCAGCATGCACACCGCAATAGCTAAAGATAGGATTTTCGTTTTCTTCATACACTCATTCCTTTCAATATTTTTTTGCATTAGTATAAATTTGTGCATATTGTATTGTCAAAATTAGTATATCACAAAAAATTGGAAAAAAATACAATTTTTTCAATTTATAAATACTAATACCGTGCAAAAATATTAAGCATCTGTTTTATCTACTCACCAGTCTCACAAGTAAATGCTTTGCGTTTTAATATGCTGTCGTAGGATTTTAAAAGGGTATACCAACCGACCAATGTTACAACACCTTTGTAACTAAATTCCCATGCATTCAGAACTGAAACCTGGAATGCTCCGATAACGAGACATATAAGCCCCGTTAATATAACAAATATCGGCTGCAGCGGTTATGGCACATATATCGGCATATATGACCATATTTACTCATCCCGATTTTCTTAATGCCGTGCAGATTATAAGGAAGGTATATATAGATTGTTTTATTATGGAATTCTCGGAAAGTGATTCACAATTGCACCGCCACCTTATTAAATTGTAATTTGCCAGTGCCTATTGTGCTCATTTTGCGCACAACGCATTATTCCAAGCTATAAAGAATTCATCTATTGAAGCATATCTGGCAGTTCTGTCAATGGAAACAGCTTTCAACACGACATCATAACACGATTTACTTAATTCCCAGTTCCCAAACGTGCAAGGTACGAAAGCATTTTTCTTGTACCTTAACTTTATGTCGGCATCTGTGAAATTGCCCAAGAAACTAAATATTAACGCTCCAAGCGTATAAACATTTGTTGCTTCATCAATCACGGCACCTTTAACATATTCTTCCGGAGCTTTCAATCTCTTAGTCCCCCAGAAATCTTCTCCCAGATCATTAATTGCCGGCTTTTTCTTGAAAAAGTCAATATTACATATTGTTGTGATTTCGGTTGAAAAATCGTATATTATGCTTCCGTCATAAAAATCTACAGCGACATAGCTGCTTTTTGAAACAGCCGATAAAAAAGAAAACATCACTTCTACGGACTTGATTCTTTTTTCAAGTGGCAACCGTCTAAAACGTTTTGCAGGCGGCACTATTTGATGATTTTCACGATATTTCTCGAAATTCCAATAATCAAACAAGCAATCACCATCTGCCCATTTGAATATAGCTATATAAATGTCACTAAAAGAATAGTGCTTAACAAGTTCGATTAAGTTTGGATGTTTTATGTCCTCGTATATGGGCATCGCTTCTTTAAGCGAGGCAACGGCTTCTTCTGGTGTCCGGACTGATTCGACTGTCTTTAGTCCTGCAACTTTAACGAAATATTTTTCTTTTCCGTCATCAACGCCGAAACTAAAATTACCGGAGTCATTTTGCGAAAACACGCAAAAGACTTTACCCAATGAATTGAGCCACGAAAAATCGTGTTCTTCTTTTAATAGAAACTCGACATTGCCTAAATTAATACTAACCATAATTTCCTCCATTTTATCGGTGGGCTACAATATGGTCACCCTCCATATTTTGTTGGATATCATACTCACAAATTCATCTCCCTTATTTTAATACAAGAGTGCCTTGTAGAATTGTAAAATGTGCAAAACATTAATGGTCGGATATGCGATGATTCCGATTTACCTAATTATATCAAAATTTCAGTCCAAAATATAGTAATGTATATTTATTAGTTCAATATACACTACTATAAGATGAAAACTTACTTTGTCTACAAACTGAGCTATGCTTAAAGCCGTGTGCTGTACTCTATATAATATGCCATTCTCGGCGGAACAGCAATTCATGGGAATGCAAAAATAGGACTAGGATACTTATCCTGGCCCTATGCGGCTTGTAGTTACTACTTTTATGAAAACCTCTGCGTAATCGCTGACTACACTCCTATGACGGAGGTCCTGCCTTCGTACAAAGAATCCTTCAAAATTCAAAGATTCTGGCAGTTCTCCAAGATACGAAGTTTATATTCCTGGTTAGAATGTCTAAATCCATTATAAAGAATGAATATGGCTTTTCTTAACCATTATTGTAGCTGTCTAATAACCTCTCTCTTTTACAGGTCACAAAAATGCCTTCCTATTGGTATAACATAGGGAGACTTTGATACCGTATCTGAAATAATACGTGATTTCATACCAAAAACATCCATAATCAGCTTTTCGGTAACAATATCACCAGGTGCTCCCTGCGCTATCAGTTTTCCATTCTTCATTGCATATAAATAATCTGCGTAGCGCGCCGCAAGATTAACATCGTGCAACACCATTACGATTGTGGTTTGTTTGCGCTGATTTAAATCGGCCATTAAATCAAGAATTTCGATCTGATAATTGATATCCAGAAAGGTTGTCGGTTCATCAAGGAATAAAATATCGGACTGTTGCGCCAATGCGGTAGCAATCCATGCTCTTTGTCTTTGTCCGCCTGACAGTTCATTCATTCCACGATTCGCAAGTTCAATAATATCCATGATTTCCATTGCTTCTGTCACTGCTTCTAAGTCCTGCTTCGTCTGTCCCTGCAGGAACTTCTGATGCGGGTATCTTCCACGTGCCACCAGGTCACTTACCGTAACCCCCTCCGGGACCACCGGATCTTGAGGTAACAAGCCGCAAATCCTGGCAAGCTGCTTGGGATGCATTGTTCGAATCGGTTCTCCATCCAGCGTTACCAGCCCTGACCTTGGTGTAATAATTCTGGTCATAGCCTTCAGTAAGGTAGACTTGCCACAGGCATTAGCACCTATAATAACACTAATTTTACCGTTTGGTATTTCAAGGCTCACATCATGTATTACCGTTTTTTCATCATAACCTACAACTAGATTGTCTACTTTTAAAATATGTTCAGATTTCATTAAAATTCTCCATGTCGATTCATTCGTATTAGCAAATAAATTAAATAAGGAGCGCCCAGTAATCCTGTAATTACGCCTACCGGGAATCGAATTGCAAATGCCTGCTGTCCGATAATATCTGCTGCCAGAACTAAAACGACTCCAAATAACCCTGCTATAACAGGTGAGGAGTTACCATATCCTGTAATACGCTTTGCAATTGGCCCGGACAGAAAGGATACAAACGCAATCGGTCCGGTGGTTGCAGTTGCTACAGCGACAAGAATTACAGATGTAATCAGCAGAATTCCTCTTGCCTGGTTTGTATTCACCCCCATAGTGGTTGCTGATTCCTCTCCAAGCTCCAATATCTTTAAGGATTTTGCATAAAATAAAATGAATGGTACGCATATCACCATAACCACCAATAATAAATAAACTGATGTCATTTGCACCCCGTTCAAACTTCCGCTCATCCATCGTAATGCACCTGCAATATCATTCTCATTTCCAATAAGAAGGAAATAACTGATTGCCGAATCCATTAAAGCTTGAAATCCAATTCCTACTAATATCAGACGCCCTGTAGAGTATTTTTTTAATTTGGATAAGAGATAAATCAAAATTGCTGTTATCGCTGCTACCAGAATAGAGCCTCCAAAAACAATGCTTCCTCCGGCATGAAGAATTAATATACAAAATACAGCACCAGCACTGGAAGCCGATGTAATTCCAATGATATTTGGATTAGCCAGTGGATTTCTCAGCATAGTCTGAAAAACACTTCCTGCCAGCCCAAAGGAAAACCCGGCGGCTATTCCGGCAATCATCCTTGGCAATCTTAAGGTGAGAATGGTAAAAGTTGCATTTTCAATATCTTTTCCAGCAAGAACTTGCACTACGGTTCCCAATGAATAAAAAGTATTACCAACAGTCATCATAAGTCCGCAGAGAATAATCGCCAGAAGTAAGAGAATAACTTCTACAATCCAATATCTTTTTTTTCTTTTTTTCTGTCCCTTTTCAATAAAAGCAATATTTTCTATATGATTCGTCATAGCTTCGCCCTCATTGCTGTATAAATTAATATCGGGGCACCTACAAATGCTGTCACCACTCCGACCTCCAATTCTCCCGGATAACTTAACAGGCGGCCAATCACATCTGAAATTGTCAGAATCACTGCACCTGTCAGCGCTGACAATGGAATTGTGTAACGTAAATCTGCACCAACAAACAGGCGAATCAGGTGTGGTGCCAGAAGGCCAATAAATCCTATCGGCCCGGCAAGTGCCGTAGCACTTCCACACAAAATAACACCTGTCAGTGCAGCACAGATACGTACAATCCCAGTACGCACACCTAAACTTGTGGCTGTCTCATCCCCCAGAGCCATTGCATTTAAAGCTGGTGCCAGGGCGATTGCCATAGCAATTCCAATCAGCATAAATGGTGCCAGCAAAGATACATAGCTCCATGTTCCTGCGCCAATACTTCCCACCTGCCAAAAACGATATTCATTCATCACATAAGAGCGTGGAATCATAACAGTACTAATAATACAGGACAGAGCAGCACTCGTTGCTGCTCCTGCCAGAACAAGCTTCATGGGCGTGGCTCCGCCTTTTCCCATAGAGCCAATTCCATAAACCAATACAGATGAGAGCATGGAACCAACCAACGCAAGTATAATATATTCACTTGGAGCCGATATATTAAGAAAAGCAATCCCGCATACTACAAAAACGGAAGCCCCTGTATTCACACCTAAAATCGAAGGATCAGCAATCGGATTTCTTGTGACTGCCTGCATAAGTACACCAGATACCCCCAGTCCTGCTCCACAGAGTAAGCCGAAAAATGTCCTTGGAATTCTTTTTCTTATCACATTTACCCCATATTCTGAAATCTGGGGATGAAATAATGCATCTATTATTTCCTTTACCGTAACCTGTCTGGATCCCAAAACAAAGGACATTACAACAGTTACAATCAACAAAACCATAATAACAAATAAGGTTATTAAAAAATGTTTAGGTAGAAACAGTGCCTGCTTCCCGCAGCTGTTTCTACCATCTTTTTTATTATTTTTAGTTTTCATTACTTCTGAATATTTCCAATTCCTTCTGCAAGTTTCTCCACATACTCATCAATTGTATAATCAAAAGCAAGTGGTGTAATAGTAAGTGCTGCTGATAATGCAGTGCCACTTTCAATACTGATGATCGCATTGTTTTTCAAAGCAGGAATTTCTCCAAGTACCTCATCTGCTGCCGCTGCTGCATAGGCTGATTCAGAGCTATAACCAATAAGAAAGTCTGCATCATACAATAAATCTGCATTTTCTGCACTAAGATCAAGTGAATAGCTTCCCTCCTTAATATACTGGCTTACACTTTCCGGATACGTGAAACCAAATTCGTAAAGGAATTGACAACGGGTATCCTCAGGTGAATATGCATGAAGACTGGAAAGGTCCGTTTCATTAAAGGAAATCCATACAAATTTCTTCCCTTCAAATTCAGGGTGTTCTGCTATCTTCTCTGCAATTGTATCCTGCATGCCTGAAATTAAAGCCTTGCCCTTTTCTTCCAGCCCAAGTGCTTTTGCAGTAATGCTTATCCATTCCTCCGTACTGATGGTCCATGCTGTTTTCGGATATGCTACTACTGGTGCAATTTTACTCAGCAAATCATATTCTTCCTGGGTCATTCCTGAATAAGGTGCAAGAATAATATCTGGATTGCTGTCAGAAACCGCTTCATAATCAATGCCATCGGTGTCCTGGAATACATTTGGTTCTGTTACGCCAAGCTCTTTTAACTTTTGCTGCGTCCAAGGCAGCATTCCACTCTCATCCTGAACCCCATAATTTGCTGCTGAAAATCCAACAGGTACCACACCAAGAGCCAGTACAACATCCTGATTACCAAATGCTACTGTAGCAACTCTTTCCGGCTGCTTCTCAATCACGGTTTCTCCAAATGCGTGTTCAATGGTTACCGGATATGTAGCAGATGTGCTCTCCTCTGCTTCTGTTTCTGCTTCAGTTACAGATGTTTCTGCCTCTGGCGCACCAGTTACGTTTGCATTCCCTTCCTGCGTTGTCTTTGCATTTCCGCATCCGGTTAAAGCAACCATCATTGCCAGAACTGTTACGATACTAATTATTTTATTTCTCATGGCTCCTCCTAATAATATCTCTTCATTTTACTTTTTAGTTAGACTAAACTAACTGAGGCAATTATACTTATCCTTGTTTATCTTGTCAACATATTTTTATTAATTAAAATATTTTTAGTTGATAGGATTGAATTTTCCATGAATTTTTGTTATACTTATTTCACTATAATAAACATCTACAGAGGAGAAGTAATATGGCAATTATGAAAGATGTGGCCGCCAGAGCAGGAGTGTCCGTCTCCACCGTAAGCTTCGTTTTAAATGGCATCTCCAAACAGCATAAAGTAGCAGACAGTACTGCAAAAAGAGTATTAAGGGCAGCCAAAGAATTAGGGTATCATATCAATAGTTCCCTCGAGTTATCCCCAAATTCTTCTGTCAGGCAAAAAGTTATCGGAATCTTTTTTCCCAGGGAGAATAACGCAACCGATTTGGGCATGATAACTGAGAATATTTATCAGTACACTGTTCTGCAGAATTTGGCCTGTAATATTATGATTATACCCTATCAGCTGGAGCAGCTTAATGCAGTAATTAAAAATATTGATTGGAAAACCGTAGATGCAGCGATTATTGTTATTTCCCATTTAAAAGAATCATTAAAATTAGATGAGTTTCCAGATGAGCTTCCTCTCGTTTTTTATAACTATTCTGATTCCAGATATAATAGTGTATCCTGCAGTTCCACAGAATCCAGCAAGCTGCTTTGTGATATCATCCATACAAAGGGATATAAGGATATTGCAGTCATCGGAAGTGAAACTTCCCCAAGAATCTGCGATTCTTATTTTACACAATTCCTTGAACTATGTGAGCAGTCCGGCATTCCTGTCTCCACTAAAAACTATATTTCTGTAGAAAATTCTTTTTATGGCGGTGCCATTGCTGCAAGAAAGCTTTTAAATTTTAGCAGTCGTCCTTCTCTAATTTTATCTGCAAATACAGTATTAGCGCAAGGTGCGATTCCTGTATTTGCAAGAAATAAGTTTTTTATTCCTTACAACACAGAGCTTGCTTCCTTTGGATTAGATAGCGATTTATCCTATCTTCAAAATCATATTCCATCTTTGACTATGGTTGTTATCCCTTCAATGGAGATGTTTAAAATCGCCACAGACCTGGCTTTTCAATTAATAGATAATCCGGAAAAAAAGCCAGTTCACCGAATTTGTGAATGTAAACTGGTTTTAAACGAAAGCTTATCAATTTAAGATTATTTAGATAAATATGTAAATACTTTAAACTTCATTATGAATGGCAGATGCTGATTTATCACGGATTTGCTCTCATTTATTAACTGTGAAGTTTTTTTATCAGAACCAGGAAATTGCCCCTGTTTTAAGTCATTTATAACTTCAAAAACATTAGATAGAACTGTTCTAATACTTTTTGGTCCTGCCGGAATTCATTGGGAATTTCGAAAATCTACTCTTGAAATATATCACACTTTAAATCAGAAATATCAACAAAAGCTATCCTTGTATTGACTATCTCCAATGTTCTGCTTGCCTCATCTATTCGTGTTACCATTCCGGTTACCTGCACATATTCTCTATTCTGAAAATATTCCACAGTAATTATGTCTTCTTTCCGAATCTGTCTTAATTTCCAATTTAACTCCTGCTTCTGCTCTTCCGATAAATCACGTTTAGGAACGATAATCCGTTCTTTTTCTGCCACTGCTTCCCGAAACCCTTTTAATGCGTCAAAGGGCATAAATTGTTTCGCACGGTTTCTCCTGTCCATTTTACTACTTCTATTCTCCACTTTTATGACCTCCAATCTGTCTGTTACGTTCTATGGTAGTGCCAGCCTCCTGCAGATCCATTCCCCGCACAAGGGAATTTTTACCGAACTTCTCTTTGATTTCCAATGCTGCCTTCTGTAACTTCCTGTCCTTTTCCAGTTCTGCCGGATCGGTAAATAAGTCATACTGTTCGTAAGCCTCATTAACAACATTATTGCATGACAGACTCAGCCGCCGTATTGGTGTGTTCTTATTCACAATACGCTCATACAGCCCCATCACATAGGGTATGATAGTTCGGTAGGAATTAGTGGTAACAGGCATGGATGTGGTCCCTATCGCCGGCTTTAATCCCAGCTCATTAGAATATCCGATCATCAATGACATAGAGCCGGTAACCACACTTTTATCTACCATATCCAGACATAAGGCATCAGCCATCTCCTTTACAATCAGCCTGCACTCCTCAAAGCTGTAATCCCTTGCAAGCACCTGACCGCTTGACATGGAATTGCTTTTTGACTTATATGCCTTAACGTCCGCCATGGTGGTTGCTTCCCTTCCCCAGGCATGGTCTATCAAAAGCTCCGCATCAATTCCAAATAATCGGTATAGCAAATCTTCATTTGTGCGGGTAATATAGCCCATATTAACAATACCTATACGATTCAGTCTGTTTGCAATTCCTTTACCTATTCTCCAGAAGTCAGTCAGGGGCTGGTGCTTCCACAATGTTTTTTGGTAGATTTCCTCATTCAGAAATCCAATATTGTCTTTTGCATGCTTTGCCATAATATCCAGTGCTACTTTAGCCAGATACAAATTTGTTCCAATTCCTGCTGCAGCAGTAATTCCTGTGGAGCTTTTAACATCCTCCATAATCCGTAATGCCAGTTCCCTTGCATTCACATGATACATGGAAAGATAATGAGTCAGGTCAAGAAACGCTTCATCTATGGAATAAACATGGATATCCTCTTTCGCTATATATTTTAAATATATAGCATAAATATCGGCAGAATACTTAATGTAGAGTTTCATTCTTGGAGGTGCCATGATGTACTCCACATCTTTGGGTATCTGAAATACCCTGCACCGGTTCTTTATTCCCAATGCTTTCATGGATGGTGTAATAGCAAGACATATTGTTTTCGCACTTCTCTCAGGGTCAGCTACCACAAGATTCGTAATCAGAGGATCAAGCCCACGCTTCACACATTCTACAGAAGCATAAAATGATTTAAGATCAATACATAAATAAATCTGCTCTTCCATCCAGGAAACACCTCCTATCTTTTTCGATACAAATGGTTTAAATCAATTCTCATTATACTTCCAGAACATATGTTTGTATATGTGTTTTTTCTGGAAATTTTGAGCTATGAATGGATATCAATATTTATGTTGATTATTATTTTTCTCCTTCTGCTAGATAAATTTATTATTTTCAGACAAATTGAAAATTACGGATTTAGCCTCAGAACTTATTGAGTTGTCAGTGCTTTAGGAAAATAAAAGGACTATACTTTTCGTTTTCCGAAAGCATAGCCCATACTCCGAAGGTCGGCATTAATGGCTTCATATAATTCGTCCCACAAGCAGTCAAGAATATTGTCATTTGTACTTTGGGGTTTTTCACTAATTATATTTCCATATACTTGCCTCATATGGCCGCAGGAATGGCGATGCGTCCTCTGGATAATTCGACAGCAAACGAATCCCCTTCGGATATTTTGTTCGTTTCTTATTGGATGAGCTCAAATTTATCTCAATATACAGCGTTTCTGTTCCATCCTTACGATAATAGGTAAATAAATCCTTTTCTTTTTGATTCATAAATAGTACATCTCCATAATAAATGACCCTATGCTCCTTACGCAAAGCGATCAATTTCTGAAAAAAACGAAGAATAGAGTTCTCATCCTGAAGCTGCGTCTCTACATTGCAATTCTTATAATCCTCATCCATCATAATCCACGGCTTCCCGGCAGAAAAGCCTGCATATTGCTGATTGTTCCACTGCATCGGTGTTCTGGCATGGTCTCTTGAACCGGCTAATACCTTTGCGAATGCCTCTTCTTTTTTCATGGTGTTACATAACTCATCATAAAGATTCAGCGATTCCACATCACGAAGCTCCGAGGTGGACTGAAAGCTTTGATTAATCATTCCAAGCTCCTGCCCCTGGTAGATAAATGGCGTGCCTCGCAGTGTAAGCTGTATTACGGCCAAAAGCTTACCCAGGACATTCCGATACTGCAGGTCTGAATTTATTTTAGAAATCATGCGTGGATTATCGTGGTTTTCATAAAACAGTGACGGCTGACAATGATCCCCGTAATTCTCCATCCAGTTAATCATATAACTTTTCAGATAATTAAGGTCATATTGATAATCATCAAAACGTGTATGCCCCGGCGTTTCCAGATGGTCAAAGGAGAATACCATATCCAGCTCTTTACGATAATCAGCAGTCAACAGCTTGCTCATTTCCATTCCTATTCCGGGAGTTTCCCCAACCGAAAAAGCATTGTAAGGGATAAACACCTTCTCTTTCATATCATGCAGATATTCGTGGAGGCGGGGTCCGTAGAAATAATGTTCCACCCCATGATATCCCATAAGCTTGCCGATACTTTCATTCCCATCCGGCAAGCCGCTGCGCTTAGAGATATAATTAATGACATCCAGGCGAAATCCGTCCACACCCTTTTCCAGCCACCATTTTATCATATCATGAATCTCCTGGCGCAGAGCTTCATTTTCCCAGTTTAAATCAATCTGCTTCTTTGAGAATAAATGCAGTGCATATTGCCCGCGTTCTTCTACATAGTTCCACGCACTGCCGCTAAAAAATGATGTCCAGTTGTTAGGCTGATTCTGAAAAATATAATAATCCCCATACTTGGAATCCGGCTCATGGATGGCCTCCTGATACCACATATGTTCATCTGAGGTATGGTTCACCACAAGATCCATGATAAGCCTCATGTTACGGTTATGAACCTCAGTTAATAACCGGTCAAAGTCTTCCATTGTTCCAAACTCAGCCATGATTTTATGATAATCTCTTATGTCGTATCCATTATCATCATTAGGAGAATCATAAATTGGCGAAAGCCAAATAGCATCGATACCCAGCTCTTTTATGTAATCCAATTTACTTATGATACCCTGCAGGTCGCCAATGCCGTCTCCATTGCTATCTTTAAAGCTTCTGGGGTAAATTTGATAAAATACGGCTTCCTTCCACCAAGCTTTTAGAATCGTCTCATCATTGCCCTTTGCTGTTTCCTGTTCCGTATTTAAAAGTGTAAGTAATGTATCCACGAAGCCTTCATCCAGCCGGCTTTTAGGCAGCTTCGGTAAAACCTTCAGCTTTAGGTTGCCTACAATCGGATTGGTAACCGCCTTTTTGCTTATATTCATTTGTAAGAGCACGCGGTCAATAATGTCCCGTCCAATTGGATTTGCATACACATCTTTGATACGGCTTTTATTTGTCAGCATGGAATATCACTCCTGTTCTCTGTTTATTTCACCGCGGGCAGCCAATGCCGATATTATCTTATCATACATCTGCTTATCAATCTTGAACTTCTTATTATAAATTATGTAACCGATCACAATAATGATAAGAGGTAAAATTAACATTGCCAGCTTCATAATCAACAGTCCGGAATCAGTCACATCCTCCGGCGTTGCAGCAGCATTAATACCGGAAACAATCAAGGTCGCACTGACAATCCCATTCGCAATTGCTCCCCCAATTTTATTTATAAACGGCTGTACGGAGAAGGTGATGCTTTCGTTCCGGCGTCCCAGCTTCCACTGTCCGTACTCTACCGTATCTGTCAGAAACATCAGCATCAACAGCTGTATGAAGGCCTGGCCGGTAAAGAGAAGGATACCGGCCGCGCCGATAAACAGCATATTCATTGGCGAAAGAAAGAATATTACATACCCAACTACTACCAATATAGTTGCCAGGGCATATAACGTTTTTCTGCTGTATTTTTTTGAGCACAGGGGAAATACAGATAAGGCTGCCAGCTGTGAGACTCCGAGAATCGCAGCAAACACCGAGTACATTCCTTCATTTTTAAAAGCATATTTAAAGAAATAGACTCCAAAGGCGGTGGTAGTGCAGTAACCAATCATAAATAATGCCATTGATATAGCCGTAAATAATAGCTGATCATTCCGGAATAAAATTCTGAACATTTCCTTTAATGAAGTGGACTCTTGCTTAACATGAATACTTTTATCCTCTTTCACTCCAAATACCGTAAACATAAGAAATGCCCATGTAATCAGTACGATTGCGATTACTGTAATCTGCCAGGCTCTTTTATCTCCTCCCAAGGCGCCCGTAACAGGCAATATGGCAACTACGGTTGTAAATAATCCGATATTTGCACATATTCTGGCAAAGGAACCGGTTTTCTCACGTTCCTTTTGGTCAAGTGTCAAGGAAGGAAGCATTGACCAATAAGCGATATCATTGGCTCCATAGGTTAAGTCCCAGAGAAGATAGACCAGTACAAATAGTATTATATAGCCTGCTCCCTTTAGTCCAAAATCATGAAACAATAGAATCGTAAGAATACCGCCAAGAATACCGCCTATCACAATCCATGGTTTAAATTTGCCAAATCGTGAGCGGGTATTATCTACTAAAAATCCCATGACCGGATCATTTACCGCATCAAATATGCGAAGTATGGTCATTGCTCCCGTCATCCACCACATAGTGGAATCCGGCAAATCCAAAATATCCGTTAAGAAGAACAGAAGATACATGCTTACAATTGTATAAAGCATATCTCTGCCGATAGTACCAAGGCCAAACATATAGCGGTTATGATTTCTTTTTGTTTTTGCTGCCATATTTATCCCCCTATCTGCGTGCTTTAGCACGCGTACAAATCAGGGGAGTGAAAGTATTTTTCTTTCACTCTTATCCCCTTTTCTATGCATACTTGTTGAATATAAATGCTATTTTTGTTGTTCCTTGTCCTTCTCTGTAATATAGCTTATCGGAAGTTGCTCTCCAAACTTACGATAAAAGGAGCGTTCTTTGCGACGTCAATCTGATTATAGAAACGTGTCTTTGGTTTCTATAATATACATATTTGACCCAAAATCACCAAGCATTCGTACGCTTTCATGATAGCCTGTCCCGATAAACTGCTCGCACAATGGTATTCCTGCCGCAAGTGCCTCTGAAGAGCAGGTATAGGTTTCCACGCAATCCTTCAGACTGTAATGGCGATTGGCTGCCCGCATAATTGCACCATCAGGATTTAACTCCACAGGCGCAACGTGTTTTATTAATCCTCCAAAACGCTCAATATAAAGCTTTTGCGATCTTGTACGAATGGTAAACCTTCCTTTTTTCAGGCCAATCACCTTTAGCTTGTCGCTGCTTTCTGCTGCGGTGGCTAAAGTTTGAAAAAAGCCGGTGAGCGCGGTTTCCTTATCCTCGCTTACCGTTTCCCATATAACTTTATTCGCTTTATAGGATTTCACCCTATAAAATCTGCCATATTGAAAAATCTTCCGATACTGCTTATAGAATGCAACTTGCTCTGCAATGTCTTTTCTTTGCTCCGGTGACAGATACTTTAAGTCCAGCTCATACCCCAGGCATCCAAAGCAAGCCGTATGGAAACGGGTTGCAAGGGGTGTCTCTCGTAAGGTTTGCTGATGGGGCGCCTGTGAAACATGGGCCCCCATGGCGGACAGCGGATAGAAATAGGATAAACCTGCCTGAATTTTTAACCGTTCAATGGGATCCGTATCGTCAGAAGCCCAAATCTGCGGGCTGTAGCAAAGCATTCCCAAGTCGAACCGATTGCCGCCGCTGGAACAGCTCTCCAGCAAAATATGGGGTCTGGGCTCGAATATCCTGGTCAGCACCTCATAGAGACCCAGGATGTAACGGTGATAAAACTCACCTTGGTTTTTCAAAGCTTCAGAAAATGCTTCCGCAATATGGCGGTTCATATCCCATTTCACATAAGAGATTTTTGCCTCATCCAAAATGCTGCTAACCTGTTCTACAATATAATCCCGAACTTCTTTTTTGCAAAGATCCAGCACCAGCTGATTTCTTCCTAAAACCGAATGACGGTTTGGCAGTTTAACAGCATATTCCGGATGGCTCCTATACAGCTCGCTATCCTCATTCACCATCTCCGGTTCAAACCAAAGGCCAAAATCTAACCCGATGTTTCTTATTTTATCTGCAAAAGCCTTCATTCCGTCCGGTAATTTCTTAGGGCTCACCCTATAATCTCCAAGCCCCGCCTTATCATGATTGCGGTCGCCGAACCAGCCGTCATCCAGTACAAATAGTTCTATCCCCAGTTTTTTTGCATCCCTGGCAAGCCGCAATAGTTTCCCCTCATTAAAATCAAAAAAGTGTGCCTCCCAATTATTAAGCAGAATCGGTCTTTCCTTCTTCTTATAGTCGCCTCTTACGATATGTTCATTAACGAAATCATGCATATTATGGCTTGTACCATTGAAGCCCTGACTGCTGTAGCTCATCACGCATTCCGGTGTTTCAAACTTCTCCTTAGGAGATAATATCCATTCAAATAAATGAGGATTGATTCCCATACATACACGGACGTAATCCCGTTCATTTTTTTCTACCATACTGTAATGGTTGCCGCTATAAATCATATTGAAGGCATATACGTTTCCATAGTCTTCATTCGCATCAGCTTCTGCTAATAAAAACGCAGGATTATGACGATTACTGCTTGCTCCTGTTGTGGAAGAATTTATCGTAATTCCGTAGGAAACCGGCCGCTTATGCAGGTTCGCTTCTTTAATCCAGCCCCCGTCTAAAGTGTACATCTGAAAGCACTCATCCGGTAGATCCATAGTAATACTCATGATACGGCGGATTGTGACAGGAACATTTCCTTCATTCCTTACAACCGCTCTTCTGCTAATCACATTCGTATGCTTAAATACCGTATAATACAGGTCAATAAAAATCGGATATGTCTTATCCTTTAATATTATGATTAGCGTCTGATCGCCGCCATAGGCTGCAGGCATGGCCTCCATTGCAGCAGTGCCCTCCAGTACTTCATGGCCTTCATAGATGAAATCGGTAACAAAGCTGCCATCAGGCATTTTAAATTCCGTTGGACTGTAACGATAATCACCCCTTCCATTGTCCGACCATTCCAAACACATATTATCCAGACTATATACATCATCTTCCCTGCTGTAAAGAACACTGCCGCCAACCATAATGGACCGTTTTTGAGCCGGAACATTCACTCCATCCTCTTTACTTAACAGGTTTCCATAATAAATATGCTCCAAATGCCCGTACTTTGTTTTGCCGATAAGGTAGGTTGTATAATCCGTATCTAAACGAAAGCTTGTTTCATCAATTGTAATCAAAGCACATTCTCCTTTAGTCTTTCTATATTTAATACAGTTTTTATTCTAATAAATATTAATCGTGATATTTTAGCGGTTCTACATATTCTCTATAAAGTTCTTCCGATATACCGCTTTCTTCAATCATCCTGGTATAAAACCTGCCTGAAGCTTTGATCGTTCTTTCCTGTGTCTCATAATTGACATATACCAGTCCAAAGCGTGCACTTTCTCCTTCCACCCATTCAAAGTTATCACAATAACACCAGTGATAGTACCTTGTTATCGGAAGGCTGGACTCGCTTATTACTTTTAAATGTTCGCAGATATATTTTGCTCGAAATGCATCCTGATTATCGCAGGTGCCATTCTCAGTAATATAAATCGGTCGTTTTAAAAGCTGATAAATATGATCCGTACAACGAATAAGCCCTTCCGGATAGATCTCCCATCCCAGATCATTCTTCGGCGCATCCTGCCTGACCCCATCGCCAAACCCCGATACCGTACTCCGTGTATAGTAATTAATTGCAATGAAATCCAGATATTCACCCTGTGAGATATCTTTTGGTCTTTTTAACGGCCATTTAAAATCACCTGTGGATATGGCCTCGGTTATAGCCCCTTGAAAAACCCAATCCAATAGCCTGGCACAAATATGATGCCAGGGATTTCTCGGATTTTGCGGTTCAAAGACACGAACGTGATTGGCAAAGCTCACCTTTGTATCCTGGTATCCCATTGACTCACGCATACTATGTATCATCCGGTAGGCTTTAATATGGCAGATTGCCATATTTGACATTACCGAAACCGCTTGCGAAAATGATTTTTCTCCAGGCGGCCACTCCCCAAAGTAATAGGAATTGGTTGCATATACATTAGGTTCGTTAATTGTTATGTACTCAGCAACAAGACTTCCAAATGCGTTTACAATAAGTTTTACAAAATCGAGGAAATATCTTATATTCTCTTTCTGTGTGAATGCCCCTTTTCGCTCAAACCACATGGGATTGGTGAAATGATGTATCGTAAGCAGAACCGTAATTCCTTGTTCCTTTAAATATTGCAGCTCCTCTCTATAATGTGCAATTACCGCCTCATCTACTTCTCCTTCCTTCGGACATATTCTCGCCCACTCAATTCCCATCCGATAATGCTTAATCTTCATCAAAGCCATAAGATCCGCATCTTCTTTCCACAGGTGATAATGATCCGTTGCACGGGCCGGACTGGAATGATCTTTGATATTCCCTCTTGTATACCAGTCATTCCAGTTATGCTCACACTTACCTCCTTCAATCTGAGTTGCTGCTGATGCAACCCCTAATGATAATTGATTTTTGAATTTAATTTCCATGTCCTCCTCCATTTTTATATTTTAGATGTACTTTTTTATTAATACTTCTTTCCCTTATATCAATTTAATTAAATTATAGCATACAATGATTCAAATGGAAATTTTTATCATCTATTCTGTCTCGTCAACCCCATACAAACATAACCTCTATACAAAAATATACCCTCGATATGTTCCATAAGCACATATCGAGGGATAAAGTTTCATACAAAAATCTTTACTAAAAAAGATGGCGGTAAATTTATATGCCTTGTAGAATTGTAAACGTGCAAAACATTAATGACCGATATGTGATAAATCCAAATTTTATCGTTCTGAGTATTATACTAATATCATCAAGTATTTCTCATAATAATATGATGGAAAAAGGATATTTCTCTTAAAGGTGGATTTTCTGATACTTCAAGTTCAATTTTCAGCATGTTTTCTATCCATTTAGGGTCTGATTTGAATCTATTGTCTTGTAAACCGTAAAACGTTCGTATGCCATAACATCTATCAATCGTCAGTTTACCTCTGGAATATTCTTCAAGTATTCGATTATCATACTCTTTTATAACTCCAAAGCTCTGAGAGTTAATATACTCATTTTTAAGCAGTGCCTCTGTTTCTCCAATATTATACTCAAAAACCGCTTTCTGCATTATTTTACCCATTCTATTATGTTTGACAATTGAAACAAAACCATTTGGTTTAAGTATCCGGTCAAATTCTTGTAATAATTCAGAGCGATTGTCCATATACTCAATTACATTGTGACAGATTATGCAATCATATTTATTGTTAGGTTCCTTAATCAACCATTCAAAACTGCCATTAACTTGTGTATATTGATTATCTATATATCTATTCTTTATCATTTCTTCATTTGGCTTTACAGCTATAACATTGTTATACTTTGCCAAATAATTTGCAGTTACACCAAACCCACTTCCAAAATCCAAAATTAACTTATTTTCTAAATAGCCAAGCTGATTCCATATGCATTCATAAAATAATTTTCCCCAAGGTTTACTTATGTTATCGTAATAGTTCTTTAATTGCTATCCATATTTCTCCAATCACGTAAATAATATCCACAACAGATTCCGATATAATTATATCAAACTTTCAGTCCGAAATATAGTGCATGTTTATTAGTCCAATACGACCTATACGGGAGTTACTGGCTACACGCCTGTTACAAAAGATAGCATTACCAATGTCAACATTCAGAGCGCTGATAAGGGCACTGCAAATTGAACTCGGTATAGCCTTGACGGTGAATTTGGAAATGGAACCCTTAACGCGTGCCTTGCACCTATCAGTGAGGTACCCGATGTCAGTACAGCAGTTCCCAGCAATCTAACCTTTATTATTCAAGGGGCGTTTTGGTGCAAGGGATATAGTCCCGGTGAATTTGACGGAATCTTCGGCCCTGCAACAACAAATGCAGTAAGAGCTTTTCAGGCTGATGCAGGTATAACTCAAGATGGTATCCAAGTGCCCAGGGAAATGCATGGTGTGTTTTGTTTACTGGTGCACAAATAAGGCAGGTTTATTAAATGTATCCGGGAACAATTACAACAGATTATCAAAGAAAACCAGGGGGGCCATTTTGATTCAAGAGTTCTCCTAAGGAGGACTTTCCTAATAAATAAAAAATGCCTCGCAATTAATTTGTAATCAATTGTGAGGCAACATTCCTTTTCTGTTTTCTCCATTTTATGGCGCTTTATACTGCCATAGATTTTAAATCATTAGCTATCATCAAGTCTGCATCCGTAGCATTGATAACATCTTGCAGGGTATATGCCGGGTTAATCTCGGTCAAAACGATTCCATCTTTTGTAATTTGCATAACTCCCATTTCTGTAATTATCATATCTACCTGTCCTTTTGCTGTCAGCGGCAACGTACATTCTTTTAATATTTTCTTTTCGCCCTTATTGGTATGTATCATAGCTATAATGACCTTATTGGAACCTGTCACAAGATCCATGGCTCCTCCCATACCCGGAACCATTTTTCCCGGTATGATCCAATTGGCAAGATTACCGTTTTGGTCAACCTGAAGAGCTCCTAAAACCGTAACATCCACATGTCCTCCCCGAATCATGGCAAAAGAAAAAGCACTGTCAAAATACATACCTCCCTTTAAAAGGGTAACCGGCTGCCCTCCCGCATTGGTTATATTTTTATTATATTCTTCTTCTCCGGGCTGAGGGCCAAGCCCGATCATTCCATTTTCAGACTGGAGAAAAATTTCAATATCATCTGGGATATAATTTGCAACCAGTGTAGGAAGTCCGATTCCCAGATTGACCAGATCACCGTCACGAAGCTCTTTTGCGACCCGTTTCGCAATCAATTCCTTCATATTTACACCTCCTCCTTCACAATAAAATCCACCAGAATATGAGGTGTAACAATACATTCCGGATCTAATTCACCTATTTCAACAATTTCATCCACGCCTACCACTACCACATCGGCTGCCGTCGCTATAATAGGATTAAAGTTTCTTGCTGTTCCTTCATATACCACATTACCCGAACGGTCTGCTGTTTTTCCTCTTACAACTGCCAAGTCACTTCTAAGCGGTTCTTCCACCAGATAGCTCTTCCCCTGCACCTCTATTACACGCTTTCCGTTCTCTACATCCGTATTGAGTCCCGTCGGTGTTAAAACCCCTCCAAGTCCCGCACCTCCGGACCGGATACGCTCTGCCAGCGTACCTTGGGGATTTAACTCTACTTCCAGAGTTCCCTCCGACATCATTTTACCCACTAACGGATTCAGCCCTATATGGGAGGCATAAAGCTTTTTCACCTGTCCGCTCTTTATCAGTTTTCCCAATCCTTTTTCTTCAAAGCCTGCGTCATTGCAAATGGCTGTTATATTCTTAATTTTGCTTTCCAGTATGGCATCCACCAGTACCTCTGAAGTCCCGCATGCCATAAAGCCCCCAAACATAATTGACATATCATCCTTCAAAAGAGATTTGAATGCTTCTTTATCAATGATTTTATTTTTCATTCTGTCACCTCAGATTCTTAATTACAACAGCAGTCCCCATACCACCTCCGATACATAAGGAAGCAAGTCCTAACCTGGCCTGTCGTTTCTTCATTTCATAAAGTAATGTAACAATAATTCTGGCACCGCTGGTTCCTACCGGATGGCCAAGTGCGATAGCACCTCCATTCACATTCGTTCTTTCTTTAATCCACTCCTCTGATACGTTGTATTCCTCCGATAACTCATGTATCACACCTAATGATTGTACGGCAAATGCTTCATTTAATTCCAGAAGGTCTATGTCCTCCAACGTCAGCTCTGCTTTTTTTAACACATCTTTAATAGCGTGTACCGGCCCAAGTCCCATGACGCTTGGATCTACTCCACCCTGGCCGATTGCAACCACCTCTGCGATGGGAGTTAAACCGGCTTCCTTTACCATATCCCGGGAAGCCAGCATAATAAGAGCCGCTCCATCGTTAATACCCGATGCATTACCTGCTGTTACCGTTCCCTCTTTTTTAAATGCAGGTCTTAGCTTTGATAATGTTTCGATTGTGGTATCTTCCCTCGGATACTCGTCGGTGTCAAAAATAACCGTTCCTTTACGGGTTGTCACTTTATAAGGAACTATTTCATCCTGAAATTTTTTGTTCCTGAGCGCCTGCGCCGCTCTTCTCTGAGATTCTGCGGAAAAAGCATCCTGCTCTTCTCTGCTTATATTATATTTTTCACTGATATTCTCAGCTGTCATTCCCATATGACAGCCTTCATACGCATCCGTTAAAGCATCTAACACCATATGGTCAGTTATTCCAAAATCCCCCATCTTATGCCCTTCACGAATCTTTGCAGGTGTAAGAAACGGTGCCTGGCTCATAGATTCTGCTCCGCCGGTCACGACCAAATCTTCCAATCCCGCCGCAATATTGGCATATCCCGTCATAAAAGCTTTCATTCCGCTTCCGCAGACCATATTGATACCATATCCGGGTACACTGTGCGGAACTCCCGCCTTAATGGAAACCTGCCGTCCGACTCCCTGCCCCTGCCCTGCCGGCAAAGCATTTCCGATAATTACTTCATCTATTTTCTCAGGGTCTACTTTTACTTCTTCTAATATATTTTTAAGAACAAAAGCTCCCATATCCGATGCACTTTCATTTTTGAGTGCTCCGAGAAAGCTGCCGATTGCAGTTCTCTTTGCAGCTATGATATATACTTTCTCCATTTCCTTCTCCTTTCGGAACATCTATCTTACTTTTCCTGTGCTCATGAACTCAGATTACAGTTCTCTATAAATTGATACCGGCATAGAATCCCTCACGTACAGCCATCTCTACCGTACGTGCATTGACAGAATCACCGATTACCTGATATACCTGCGAAATGCCTGCAAACGAATCTGCTTCTGCCGTTTTCGGTATCATCCCTGCCGCCAAAATGACGTGATCTGTCTCAATTGTAATACGCTTATTATCCTTACAATAAACCACATAGTTCTCGTTTACTTCTATACATTTGGCCAAAGTAATAAGTGTAAGGTCCTCCTCCTTATTCATTTCTGCCACGATATCATCTCTATGTGTTTTAGACGCATCCGGTGCCATTGAATCACGCATTTCAAGTATAGTTACTTTCTTCTTTTTTCTTGCCAGATTAAGACCCGTTTCACATCCTACCTGCCCTCCCCCTATCACAATGATATTCTCTCCCGGTATATCCTCTGTATCGTAGGAGCTGACGGCCAGGATGGCATTTTCGATTCCATGAATCGGGGGAATAAAAGGTGTTGCACCAAGTGCGGCAATAATTACATCGTATTCTTCCTTTTCAATACTTTGGGGTATCGCCTCTGTGTTTCGCTCCACCCTTACCGGAGATTTGTTCACCTGATAAATAAGATAATCCCTAAATTTTGCAAGAGAATATTTAAAGTCTGCCTTCGAAGCAAATTTAAGTGTACCTCCAAGCTCTTCTGTTTTTTCATAAAGGGTGACATCATGCCCTCTTCCCGATACAGTCAATGCCGCATACATACCGGCAGGCCCACCTCCGATTACAGCCACCCTTTTTTTATCCTCCACCGGTTTTATCATGCTGCTTAGCCGATGCATGATTCCAATGGAAGGATTAACAGAGCATTGAAAGAAATACCCGTATACGGTACTGTCATGGCAGCGCATACACTTGATGCAGGGAACAACATCCTCCTCTTTCCCTGACAGGCTCTTTGGAATTAATTCCGGATCGGCAATCAACGCTCTTGATAATGCTACAAAGTCAGCTTTTTTACTTGCAATGATCTCCTCCGCATCTAAAAGACTTCCAATCGCTCCGATTGCTGTAACAAAGGCATGAATTTTTCCTGACTTCTTAAATGCCTCTGCTAAATAAACATTCGGATTTTGCGGCAGAAAATCACTTGGGTGTGTACGGCACATTAAATCGGGGGTCACCCGCCCGCAGCTCGCCTGTACAATATCCGCATACTTTTGGAAGACTTCCGCCATCTTGATTCCTTCCTCCAAATCAATACCACCTTCCGCAAATTCATCCGCAGACATACGAACCTCGATTATCATCTTATCTTTAACTCTTTTTCGGATTTCTTCCAGTATTTCAACCAGAAAACGCATACGGTTCTCAAAGCTTCCCCCATATTCATCGGTTCTGTTATTTGTAAGGGGAGACAAAAACTGTGCAATCGGGATACTATGTCCAAAATGAAGCAAGATGCCGTCAAATCCAAGTTCCAGCAGTTTTTCTGCCGAATAAGCATATCCTTCCTTATATCGCTTCATTTCGCTTACCGGAATCTCCCGTCCGGGTGTAACCCCATCCATCAAAATTCCTGCATTCGATGCAGTATATCCATAATCAAAAATACCGATCAGTTCCATAGAAGCCTTGGCTCCGTAGAAATGTATGCGTTCCGCCAGTTCCGCCAGCCGATTTGCGGTATTATGCTTGTAGAGATCCCATGCCGCATGCTCGCCGTCATCTTCTACCGGCAGCACTTTAACACCTGCACAGACAACCAAGCCTGCTCCTGCCCTGGCACGCTGTACAAAAAAGTTCATAGCTGCTTCATTTGGATAGCTTTCTCCGTTTGAAGCGGAATGAAGGGTTACGGGTGCTGCGATAATCCTGTTTTTCAACAAATGCTTTCCAACTCGTATAGGGCTCATTAAGTTCTGATATTTTTTCAACCTATCCCTCTTTTCAATATCAGACGAACAATGAACTGCCTGTTCGCCTGATTTTAAGTTACAATTCAGCCTGGGTTAACTCCCTGTCTGAATTAAGTTTTACTTTATAATCCCTGTCTTCGACATTTGCATCAGGAATGTTTCTCATCGTCAAAATGGTAATAAAGGATATGACTAACAACCCGATCATAATATAATAAGCTACTGAAAGCTGGCCTATCTGGTTAAAAATACCCATATAGGTCAATGCAAATGACATAGGAATTGCCTGAATGGTCATAATCCATTTATTAGCTGCCATATAGTTCTTTCGCCCATAAACATAAGAAGTAACACACGGATGCATCGTAGGCATTCCACCTGTCATACACGCCACACCAAAGGCCCATACCGCCATTAATGCAGTATTTCCGCCCGCCGGCATGACTGCCAGCGGTACAACCGCAAACAGATACATTATGTTAAGAATCAAAGAAGCCTTGATAGAGCCTATCTTATCATCAATCCATCCCAGGACATAGCTCATTGGAATACCGCTTAATGCTCCGATTGAAAGCCACAGCAGACCCTTGCTTACAAAAAGGTTCGGAACATCATTTTCCGTGCTCAGGCTGATATAACGAATTGCCATGTATGACATCATAGCCATAATTACAAATTGTAAAATACCATAGGATATAATCAGCTTCCATGCTCTTGACTCGCTAAGAAGCTGTTTTACGGATATTGCTTCTGTTTTTTCTTCCGTTTCGGATATCGGTGCCTTATCCGAACCATCCGGATATAATGAAAGCTCTTCCGGTGTGTCTTTAATTCCAATGGCTGTGATCAGTGCCAGAACCAGCAAGGCGCCTGCAATCATGATGTATGCCTTTAATTCATAGGAAGCAACCAGGGATGTTAACAGACTGATACCCACAACGGACACCAATGGACTGCCAGTCGTAATAATACCCATAACACGTCCCCTGTATTTGATAAACCAATTGGCGGTGAGCATAAAACCACCCATTTGCAGCGGCACAACAAGGATACGGACCAAAAAAATACTGATGGCATAAATTGCATAATTGTCTCCTGCAACCGCAATCCCTACACAAGCGAAGGCCATAACTATCAGGCTCGGTACCAAAACCTTTTTCGCTCCATATTTAACAAATAAGGTTCCTAGTACCAGATACAATATAATAACAATTACGGCTGCTACTGTAACCGGATTGGTAATACGAAGATCCGACCATCCGTATTTCTCCTGCAGAAACGGGGTCAGAATATTTAAATGATCGTTTTGCAAGCCTGAATAGAAAAAGAAATAAAACACTCCAAGAAAAAGAAATACTACCGCATGTATGGCAAACCTTTTATTTTTAAACATAGTAAAAGTCCCCCTGACTTTATTTTCTATTGAAATTCATCGGAATCCATATATTCTACCGTATGATATCCGGCCATTCGTCCGCTGTTGATTGCAAAGCTCATTGTATTTCCCGGCATAAAGAAGCAATAACTGTCCCCATAAATATTGCATGCGTCTGTACCGCTTGCATAAAGTCCCGGGATTTTAATTCCGGAAGGGTCCAAAACCTCCAATTTATCATTTGTCTTAACTCCGCCAAGGCTTCCATAGCCTGCCGGATAATGCCTTGCCACATAATATTTTCCGCCTTTTAACGGCTTCATGTATTTATGCTTTTTAAAGAACATCTGATCATCTTCTGTGCATGCTTCATTGTATTCCTCAATTGTCACTTTCAGATTCTTCAAGTTAATTCCGGTCAGTTCTGATACTTCCTCCAGTGAATCTGCAACATAGAAATTCTTCTGGCTCTTTTGGTCGTCCTTAATGAGATTTGCAAGCCCTGCGGTATCGGATTCCCCTCCGGTTTGATAGCCCTGCACTTCCTTCTCCCATTTTTCAATGCTTTTGATATTATGATGAACTGTCACATAATCAAGCCCTGTTTTTTTATAGTTCTCCAATATGCTGTCATCAATAATGGTAAACGCCATGCGCTCTCTTTGTAATGCTATTGCATTACCGGTGTATACGGTATTATTCATAAGTTCTTCATTAAAGAACCGATTTCCGTCCAGATTGATCATAAGATTAGGCTGGCGCATTGTTTCACTAATCGTTTTGAAAATATCCGAAACTCCAGGCGTTGTATAGGTAAGCTCCATGGTTGGTACCGTTTTCCCTGCTCCAACGTCCCAAAGCATCCTAAGTCCTTCTCCCTGCACCCCCGGAATACGGAAGGAATGAAGATCTTTTCCCCATTCATATCCCAGGATATCCTGAATCATCTTCGGATTGTCACCAAAGCCTCCGGTTGCAACGATAACTGCATTACACTCCGCCGTTAATGTTTCTCCATCTGTATTAACCAATTCTACACCGGTAACATATCCGTTTTCTTTTAGAATTTTAGTGGCTTTTGTATGGTACATAATCTCTACACCAAGTTCTTCTGCTCTTTCTGTAAGTGCCCGAAACATATTGGAAGCACATCGTTCAGCAGGGAGGTTACTTCCTCTTGTTTTCACCACATGCCATGTTTGGGTGGATTTTTCAAAGTATTTATATGCTCCCAGAAACTCTACCCCCATTGTTTCCAGCCATTCAATGGTATCACTTGACTGCTCTATGTATTTTCTTACCAATCTGGCATCTACTCTCCAGTGAGTGTAATTCATAAGCAGATTAAACGCATCTTCTTTTGTAAAATCCACAAGCTGGGCCTTTTGGTATTTTGATTCCACGGCAAAAATACCCATTCCCATATTGGCAGCCCCGCCAGTCGTACTTCCTTTTTCCAATACTATTACTTTTGCATCCTTCTCTGCCGCAGCCACCGCCGCAGTAATCCCGGATGCTCCACCTCCAATAACAATAACATCAGCTTCTAACATACCACTCATGAATAAATTCTCCTTTCATTTTTAGCTAAATTGATCTTTATCCTTATATCTTGGCTACTCACCACCCCGCCTGCGCCGTCTTCTTCCCCCTCCTTCCTCTTCACTTTGTGCTGTCCCAAAGCTGCCAACCGGTACAGGTTCATCGGGGATTTTAGGTTTCATAGACCCTGCCTTTTTAACGGCATTTTTCGGACAGGCAAACATGCAAGCCATTGTTTTGTCACAAATATCTGTCCTTATGACATGAATCATCTCCTCTCCTCCGGTAATGGCGTTTTTCGGACAGCTGTTTAAGCACATACCGCACCCATTGCACTCATTTGGATCTATATAAAGAGTATAGGTTCCTTTACAAATCAGGTTTTTGCAGCGTTTACGCCGAATATGCATATCCCATTCTTCTTCATGACGTTTCATAATATTCATACAGCTTTCGGCTGCCTTTTTTGACATTTCACAGCTTGCATTTCTTTCTATTTTTGAAAGAAGGTCCATGAGAAGTTCAAAATCTTCACTTTTTGCATTTCCCTCTGTAATATCCTTCATAATCTGATATGCCTGCCAGGTTCCTTCTCTGCACAAAACACAGCTTCCGCAGGATTCCTCCTTCGCTCTGCGCATGATATTCATAGAATAATCAACTACGCATACCTGGCTGTTCGTCTCATCACATTCCGGAAAAATATCGCTGCCTTTTTCACAAATCAATTTGGCACCTCCTTAACGGTCTTAAACTGCGGATCACCCCAATATCTGACCTTTTGAATGTCCTTTCTCAAATCACATTGGAGGCAGCGAAGAGATTCTTCACTTGCATCACAGGCATCCTTAAATTCATCTATTCTTTTCAACTGTGCAAAGCATTCTTTCGTACCAATTTTTGCATCAAGCTTAGGTCTGTCATACAATATCTCTTCTATGCCTCCGTCTCCTCCCAGATATTGTTCTACCTGAATGGCGGCATTTCTCCCGGAAGCAATGGCTTCCACCACTGATTTCGTTCCATAGATGACATCCCCGGCTGCAAAGACTCCTTCTACATTTGTCTGCATGCTTTGGTCTACTTTGGCAAAACTATTACTCACCAGTTCGATCCCAAAGTTTTCATCCAATTCCGGCTGCTGTCCCGTTGCGAAAATGATAGTATCTGTTTTTAAAAATTCCTCCGAGCCTTCCACCGTTTCCATTTCCAGACCATTCCTTGTAAACTGAAAGCTCTTGATACCAAGGAGTGATACCCCCGTAACATAGTCCCCTTCCTCTTCTATCTTTAAGATTGATCTGCTGTTTAAAATCTCCACGCCCTCGTAAAGACCGCCTCTGATTTCTTCTTTGTCCGCAAGCATTTTCTCTCTTGCCTCCATACAGACAATACGGACGTTATCAATTCCCATTTTTTTTGCTGTTCTGGCACAATCAAAGCCTACGTTTCCGCCTCCGTAAACAGTAACTGTTTTACCTAGCTCAGGCAGTGTTCCTTCAATGGACATCCTGCAAAAGTCTACTGCGTCTATGCTGTTTTTCCATTTTTTATGGAAAACCGGAGGTCTCTTTCCCTGATTTGCACCAATGGCTAAAATAATAGCATCATATCCTTTATTCTTTAATTCCTCTATTGCGTGTATTGATGTATTGGTGTGAAGCTTAATTCCTTCTTCCAGAAGAATCCCAATTTCTTTGTCTACGATATGCTGGGGCATTCTATATTTGGGAATACCAAAGGATAACATTCCTCCTGCTGCAGGCTGCCGCTCATATACCTCCGTTTCATATCCCTTTTTCGCCAAATAGTAGGCCGCCGTCATTCCCGCTGCACCCCCGCCTATCACTGCAACTTTTTTTCCGTTTGGTTCCTGACGACAGGCACGTTTTCTCCAGGTCTCGTTTTTATCATGTTCTACCGCAAACTTTTTTATTTCTCTTATGGCAATCGGTTCATTTAAATACGTTCTTTTACATCCGGACTCACATACATGGGAACAAATATATCCCAAAGAATGAGGAAAAGTCAGCTTTTCACGGATGACAGATACCGCATCACTGTACTTGCCTTCCTTTACAAGTCTCACATAAAGGGGGACATTCGTATGAGCCGGACAATGATACCGGCAGGGAACAAGTGTCATATCCCGTGCACCTTCCGCCGGAAAAATCCCTTTTACATCCTGAATCGCTCCCGTTGGACACACTTCAACGCATGCTCCGCAGAATCTGCAATCTGTTTCAGTAAGTGGTTTATCCTCCTTTGTATTAATATAAGTTTCTCCATTTTTCTTATTGACGGTCAAAACGCCGACACCCCGTACTTCTTCACACACCCTGACACATCTTTCGCACTGAATACAGCGGAACATCTCTTTCTTTATAAACTGGTCGGACACTGCGATTCTTGTGTTCTCCTTTTCGATTTCACGAAGCCTGGAATGTGCTACTCCCATATATTGCATGAGAGCCTGTAATTCACAATTAAGATATTTATCACAGGAGGTACAGTCTTTTGGATGGCTTGCCAGCATTAATTCCAAGGCCGTCGTACGCAGGTCTTTTACTGCTTCGGATTTTGTGTTGACCACCATTTCTTTTTTGATAATTATTTCACAGGCCTGGACAATCTTTGCTTCCCCTTCAATTTCTACCGCACACAGCTTACAACTTCCAAGTGGTGTCAAGTCCGGATGATAGCAAAGATGGGGAATATAAATACCTGCATCAAGCGCAGCCTGTAATACATTCTTTCCTTCATCCGCTTCGATCTTGTAACCATCAATTTGTAATCTTACTTTACTCATAATCCACTCCCAGTCTCCTAATTTTCCTTACGAGAAGAAGCTTTCGCTTTAAGCAGGAGGATAATGAAAAGCCCCACCCCACTCATCCCCGCTACTGTCAGAAATGCCATATCGTATCCGTCGCTGGCTGTTCTTATCCTTGCAGCAAGCTGGGGACCTATCAAGCCGGCCAGGCCATACGCAACGTATAAAAATGCATAATTAACGGCCAAATTTTTCATTCCGAAATGATCGGCACATACCGGAGAGAACATGGAAGTAAATCCTCCATAGCAGGAACTGATCGCTAACAGTGCCGCAATAAAGACATGTCCATTCGATTTGGATAAAAGGATCATTGAGCCTCCGATTATCACAAACAATACCATCATAATGTTATATCTTCCGAAACGGTCCGAAAACAGTCCGAATATGAGCCGTCCAAACGCATTAAAAACAGAGAAGAAACCAACAAGTACTGCCGCTTGTTCAGGGGTATAAGATAATATCTCCTGCAGCATGCCGGAAGCATGACCGGCAATCATTAAGCCGGCCGTTGCACCTAATGTCAAAGCAATTAAAAGCAGGTAATAGGTTGCTGTTTTCAGCATCTCTTTCCAGGTATAGTCCATAGCGGCAGGTGAAGCGTTCTTAGCTGATTTTTCCTTTTCTATAACGGGTTTAAAATCTGCCGGTACATTACGGATGTAGAATGACGTGGGAAGCATGACCGCTGCAAAGATCGCCGCCAACAGGCCGTAAACGGAAAGTACACTGTGCTTTTCCATAAAAAAGGTGGCTATGGGTGCCCAAAGAATCGCACCGCTTCCATAGGCACAGGCAAGCAGACCGGAGGCCATTCCCGTTTTGTCGGGAAACATACTTGTTGCATATGCCATTAATGCAGGATACAGCATTGCAATTCCAATCCCCACAATAATACCATATACAAGATAAAGATAGCTGATCGAGTTTGTAAACATCGTGGCAATTAAGCCGGTAATATACACCGCCATGCCGATTCTCAGATAATTCTTTACACCTATTGTTTTTTGAAATTTGCTTAAAAAGATGGGTGCAATCGTAGATGTCATTACCTGTAAGGTAAATGTGAGGGATATTGTTTTTAATGTCCAGTCAAAATTCTCCATAAGAGGTTTTTGAAATACACTCCATGCATAACCAATACCGGAGCAAAGTGCCAATAGCATGGCTGCCATTAAATATCTCCATCTCTTACGTTCAAAATCCATGTCCATTCCTCCTAATGGCACATCTCAATGATGCATGCAGCTCCCATTCCCCCGCCGATACACATTGTTACAAGTCCATATTTTCCTTTTGTCTGCTGAAGATAATTTATGGTCTTTCCAAGAAGAACCGCACCGGTCGCTCCTAACGGATGACCTAATGCCAAAGAGCCCCCTCTTGGATTTACTTTATTCTTATCTAATTTTAATGTATCAATCGCAGCAATCGCCTGAGAAGCAAATGCTTCGTTTAATTCAATCACATCCATATCCTCCAGGGATAAGCCGGATTTTTCCAGTGCGGATTTTACCGCATAAACAGGTCCAAGACCCATGTAGGCCGGGTCAAGACCCTCTACGGCAAAAGTAACAAATTCTGCCAGCGGTTTCACACCAAGCTTTTTTGCTTTGCTTTCTGACATTAAAACGATAAATGCAGCACCGTCGCTTCTTTGAGATGAGGTTGCCGCCGTCACCAGACCATCTTCTTTAAAGCAAGGCTTTAAGGTTGAAAGTGTTTCCATATTCGTGCCTTTCCGATAACATTCATCACGCTTAAATGATATTGATTCTCCCTGGGCATCATAGCCTGTTACGGGAATAATTTCTTCATCAAAATACCCATTTTCTACTGCCTCAGCTGCTTTTGCATTACTCCTGACTGCCATCTCTTCCATACGTACTCTGCTTATTCCTTCTTTTGCAGCAACATTTTCCGCAGTTAGCCCCATCGGAATATACGCTTGTGTATTATTTACCAGCCATTCGTCCAGATTTTCAGGATTTGAGGACCAGACAGGACAAGTCATGGATTCTACTCCCCCCGCAACCACTACACTTTGTAAGCCGCTCATGATCATGGAAGCGCCGATAGCTACGGACTGTACCCCGGATGCACAAAACCGGTTAACGGTCAGACCCGGTACCGTGTCTGGTAATCCTGCCCTAAGTACGATATTACGTGCCGGATTAAGACCCATCTTTCCTTCCGGAATGGCACAGCCTACAATCACATCATCAATATCCTTCAAATCCAGCTGCGGGATTCTTCCCATTACTCCTTTCAGTACTTCGGCACCGAAATCTACGGGATTTGCGGCAGCTAATGTACCTTTCCCGGCCTTTGCGATGGCAGAACGGCCATACGCTGCTATTACACACTTTTCCATCTTTTCACTCCTTTTCGTCATCTGAACTATAAATTTTATAAAAAAATATATATTAAGATTGATAATAAACAAAAAATATTGTAAAATTTAACTAATTCTAATACTTAGGAGGAATTCCCATGAATCTTGAAATCTTGCAATATTTTCAATATATAGCGAAATATAAAAATATAACAAGAGCCGCAAAGCATTTTTATATCAGTCAGTCTACGCTTAGCCGTTACATCATGAGTCTCGAAGAAGAACTCGGAGTTAAATTATTCATACGCAACAACAAACAGATTGAATTAACGGAGGCCGGAAGGGTCTTCGAATATGACTGCGAACTGTTCATCAATCACATGAAAACTGTTATTAACAATGTTCAGTTAGCTGACAAAGGAAATATTGGTGTACTGCGCATTACCACTCCCGGTAAAATAAGCCAGGTATTAACGGATGCTTTGGCAATTTTTCGCAATAAATATCCGTCTATAAAGCCGATTATTGAGCTATATGATTTTGATGAAATTCCTTCTGCTGTCCATTATGATATCTATCAAATTGGATTCACTTATGATTTTGCAGTGACAAGCTATGAGGAACTTGAAAGCATTCCAATTTGCAGTGACGAATTTTCATTAGCGGTCTCTTCTGACCTCTTTGAGGAAGCAACCTTAGAATCAATACCTGAAATTATCAAATCCCTGCCCCTGATTCTTCCGTCCTTTGTGGAACCTCCTTTTTTGAAACAGATTCTTCATGAACTGCATAACATTTCAAATAATAAAAACATTGTGATTACCCATGTTAATACAACGGATTCTGTCATGCTCCAAACCTCTTTAGGCTTGGGCTATGGCATTGTCCCGACTTCTTTTTCCAAGGCCAAAAACTCGTTTCAAAACATTACTTTTATCAATCTTGACAATTTTTCAACCAAATGTAACATTGTCATGCTATATAAAAAATCTTTTTCATCGGATTATGTAAAATCATTTGTTAATATAGCAAAGCAGTGTTATTATGAAAATTCCGGTATTCATAAATAGTATTTTCAGCTAAGTATATTGCACAACAGTATGGAATGAAGCTTTTCACTCATGCTTGCACTTCTGGAGGTCAGTACGATTGGTATATCGGCGCCAATCAGACAACCTGCCAAAATATTTTCAGAATCTGCATTCCATATTTTACTCATAACATTTCCGGTTACCATTTGAGGAACTAACAGCATATCTACATCACCGGCATATTCGGAATCATATCCTTTGATTTTTGCAGATTCTTTTCGTGTGGCCAAATCATAGGATATGGGACCTACCACAATTCCCGTACCGAATTCCCCTTCTTTTGCCATTTCCTCAAGAGCCTTTGCTTCTACTGTCTCCGGCATTTTCTCACTGACTGTTTCCACCGCACACAGGGCACCGACAACCGGCTTTTCACAGCCCAGCTTTTGAAGTGCTTCCATACCGGCTTTTATAATTTTTTTCTTATCCTCTAATGTGGGATAGGGAATCACTGCACAGTCGCTGATTGCTAAAAGCTTATGGTAATTTTTAATCTGCATAAGTCCGAAATGTGTAATAAAACCGTTTTTATTAAGACCTGTCTGTTTATTCAAAATCGGCTTCAAAAGCTCTCTTGTCTCAAGCTTTCCTTTTACAATGAAATCACCTCGTTTGTCATGAATCAGCTTTACCGCCGCTTCAGAAGAATTGACTCCGTTATCACAAGAAACAATTTCATACGGTCTATCTGCAAAGCCTAATTCTCTCACCATGCGGGTTACTGTTTCTTCCTCTCCGATAAGAACCGGGTATGCAAATCCTTTTTCCTGTGCCAGAAATACCGCTTCCAGCACATGTTCATCATCCGCTCCTGCAACAACAGCTTTTTTGGGCTTACCCGTATGGGAAAGCACCTCTTTCATTAATTCATCATAATTTCTATACATATCAGCCACCAAATTACCTTTTCAGTCCGAGAATCTGCCGTGCTTCATCCGGTGCGGCCGGTTCTTTTCCAAATTCATGGATCGCTCTGGCTGCCCGCTTTACAAGCATAACGTTGGTTGCAAGCGTTCCCTTATTATAATAAACATTATCTTCCAAACCCACACGAATGTGGCCGCCGAGCGCCAAAGTTGCATACAAAATCGGCATATGCTGTTTTCCAAGTCCAAATGCGGACCAGGTAGAACCTTCCGGCAGCATCTCATAAAGAAATTGCAGATTCTTTACACTTGCTTCCATACCTCCAAGTACTCCAAGAACGAACTGATAATGGCAAGGTGTTTCCAGCACACCTTGTTTTACATAATATTTTACAATGTTCATAAATCCCGAATCGAATATCTCAAGCTCCGGTTTTACAGAAAGCTCTTTCATCTTACGCCCGAGCGGATCTAAAAATTGAGGGGCGTTATCAAATATGCCAAAAGGCATCCAGTTAAAGGAGCCGGCATCAAAGGATGCTAATTCCGGTTTCACATATTCAAGGTGGGCCATACGTTCTTCATATCCGGCTCTGCTGTCCCCGGAAGTAGTGCAGTTAATGACTACATCGCAATCTTTTCTTTCTTTTATCAAATCAATGGTTTTCTTAAATTTTTCTTTGTCCATCGTTCCGAGACCTTTATCATCTCTCATATGCAGATGAACCGCTGCCGCACCGGCTTTCCAGCACTGATAAGCATCTTCTGCAATTTCTTCCGGTGTCAGCGGTATATTCGGATTTAAATCTTTTGGTGTCATTGCTCCTGTAAGAGCGGCTGTAA
Organism: Lachnoclostridium sp. UBA903; assembly: GCA_002294045.1. GTDB lineage: Bacteria > Bacillota > Clostridia > Lachnospirales > Lachnospiraceae > Anaerocolumna. Next base: position 87,716 of record DBEP01000062.1, read on the forward strand.
TAATTACTTTATTTTCTAATGACATATTTTTTCCTCCATAATGCCAAATGACCGCTTATCTGATTTAAGTACAACGAATAATAAATAAATGGGTATTAGGCTGAGGATAAATCTTCGAGAGTGCCTGTTCACAAACGCAGGCGTAGTGGTGCTACGCCGAGGCTTGGGGACTGGCGCTATCGGAGATTTAGACCCGTCCTAATGCCTAGTTAATTTATATTCGTTGTACTAGGCCAGATAATTCGGATTATTAATAATCTCTTCAATTGAGCGGTATCCTTTCGGATAAACGTCATATGGATGAACCTCTTCTTCTTTTCGAAGTACACGAAGTGCTCCTGCCGCCAACGCTTCCATTTCACGTTCTCCCGGAATAACGGATACGGGTGCGATAAATTCCACTTTTTCTATGATCCATCCTGTCACAAGTTCATTGTGTGCAATTCCGCCGGTAATAATAATCTGATCTACGCTTCCCCCTCTGACAACAGCTAAAGAGCCTATGCTCTTTGCCACCTGATAGGCCATAGCTTTCAGGACCTTTTCTGCCGACTCATCTCCCTGCTCGATCATCCTTGTTATATCACGTATATCCTGGGTTCCAAAGTAGGCCACCAGCCCTGCGCCCCCGCAAAGATACATTCTTACGTCCTGCAGCGTCTTTCCTTCTTTAAATTTTTCATAACAGAAATTTGCCATATAGCGTGTTGGAATGGCACCGGCACGCTGCGGTGACATCGGGCCTTCATCGTCATAGACCCAGTCGGCAATACGTCCATGTTCATGAAATCCCAATGTAATTCCTCCTCCAAGCTGCACAATGATCAAATTCAGATCTTTATAATTTTTTCCTATGGATTCCGCATAAGTAATTCCTGCCATTTTCGTATTTAAAAGATGTGCAACGGGCATATTCACAATTTCGGGAATTCCTGTTATTTTTGCTATTTCATCCGCTGAGTCTACACAGGTCGGATCATATATGATAACAGGTACATCAAGTCCCTTTTTTAATTGATCCGCAATGAGGCATGACAAGGTAGATGCATGCTGCGCTTCCGGTGCGTAGGTAACAGATGCAAGCATCAACTCATTTACTTCATAAGCTCCGTCATATAAAACGGAAGGAATCGTACCGGCTCTTGCTACAATCATGTCAAAATCAGCCACTTCTAAATGATTGTCCTTTAAAAACTGTTTCACCTGTTTTGTTCGATATTCCAGCTGGTCCAATGTTTTCGGCATTTTTTTCAGCTCATTTGCCGTAATGTCCAAAGAAACCTTGTTTATCATTTTATCATCTTCAAAATAAGCCACTTTTGTTGAAGTGGAACCGCAATTAATCGCAAATATCTTCTTCATTTTGTTCACCTTTTTTGTGTAACAAACGGGGCTCTACTGCAAATTAAGGTGTCTGGAGGATTCATTTCCAACACAGGTCTAGAAAAAATACAGCGGCCCCGTTTTGTTATAGAATTAATGTGATGATACCAGGGTCAAAAGGTCATGCGTTTCAAGCCTGCATGAAAAAGCATGACTTTGGGACCCGCAAAACATGAGAAAGTAGCCCGAATAGGGCGGATTTCGAATGTTTTTAGGATTGCGAGAGCACAAAGTGCGTAGCAATCCGTAGTATCATGTGATACTACATCTGCTGTTTTATCAGCGGATTTTTCCTTTTAAAGGAGGATCTATCTTTCCTTCCAATCCAAGGTATTCAATCATAGAACGAAGTTCAGAGTGAAGCTCATCTGCACAAAACATACCAAACATTTCCGTACCAAAAGCCATGTCAAGATCATCTGAAATACGTTTTTTCCAATTTCTTCTCACAAGCTGTGATGTAAGCCTTCTGGCAACTCTGTTCTGAGCCATTAACATATCTGCAATCTCATACGCACGATCCATAAGTTTTTCTCTCGGAACGATCTCAGATACCATGCCAAGACGTAGCAGATCCTCAGCAGAAATCTTATCTCCTGTCATCAAATACCAGGCCGCAGCTCTTTTTGGCATTAATTCGAAGAAACAGCTATGTATTCCGTCTCCGGGCACATTGTTCGTTCCCGGAAGCATATGAGGGTCAAGCACGGTTATATCATCCGCAGCAATGGCAAGGTCGCACATAAGGGCAAGCTCCGTATGTCCGCCTGAGCCGCTCAAAACACCAAGGGTAGGAACCTCCACATCCTGAATCATGGTTATAATCATGCGCCTGCCATCCACAAACATGTGATTATAACGGGTCTCTCCTGCATTGTCTCCTTCCGGAGCCCAGCTCGCAGCCTCAAAGTCTGTGACCCATATATTACCTGTGCCGGTAAAAATAATCATCTCTGTTTCACGGTCCGTACCAAGGAGTCTCCACATTTTTCCAATCGCATCATGCAATTCCATGGACCAGATCAACGGACCGCCCTTACAGTGCATCCGTACGGTCACAACTCCGTCTTCACGTCTGTCCATAATAAAATGTTCTTTAAACATCTCCTTGATTTCTTCAAATGTAGGCCATTCTACATAATTGGCATTTGTTTCTCTTTTTGTTCCCATTTTTTACCTCCATAATATTGCTTTCATTTTTATTATTGCTACCTGTTGATGCCGTAGCTTATTTATTTTTATTATAAAAGACAATTTGTAAATCGTAAAATTCATATTTTGCATAATAAAATTTCAAATACATCTGTATTATTTAGTGTTTTTTGATATAATTATAAAAGACTTTTTAATAATTCAAAGAAGGTGGTGTTAAAAATAACAAATTCAGCAAATAAAAACGGTATTCTTTCTATAGAAAGCAAAAACATATTTACCATACTGAAAAAGTGGCTATATACGGAACAAGATATTGTTTTTCGGGAACTGATATCCAATTCCTGTGATGCAATTGAGAAGCTTTCCAGGATAAAGGAAAAGGATGATACTTCTTGGTCAGCTAAGGGCAGAATCCTTGTTAAGCTGGATACAAAAGAAAAGAAATTAATCATTCGTGATAATGGCATCGGAATGACTTATGAAGAACTGGACAAATACATCAATCAAATTGCCTTTTCGGGAGCGGAAGATTTTATAAATAACAATGAGGCGGGCAAGGATACCATTATCGGTCATTTCGGCGTAGGTTTCTATTCCTCATTTATGCTTGCCGGGCATGTGGCAATCGAGACAAAATCCTGTCAGCCGGGAGCGCCTGCCGTCCGTTGGGATTGCATGTCTGATATGTCCTATGAGATGGATATCTGCCCTAAGACAGAGGTCGGTACGGATGTCATACTTTATTTAGATGATTCCAATACATATCTTAATAATCCCGAAGCTGCTTTTCAAATCATAAAAAAATATTTTGTATTCTCCAAAATACCGGTCTTTTTTGAGGCTCCCGGCTATGACCAGATTCCGGTTAGCGATCCTTCACCGGTCTGGAGAGCTCCGAAGGAGCTGATAAAGGAAGAAGAAATCAATGCCTTCTACATAGAATTTTTTCAAGATGTGTCTGCCCCGGTATTCTGGATTCCCTTTGAAAGCATTGATATTGGTGTAAGAGGTGTTCTTTTCTTTCGCAATACGAAAAACGGTACACAAGAATTAGACGGAACCATTAAGGTATATAACCGGGGCGTCTATGTGGGCGAAAACATCCCTTCCATGATACCTAAGTTTGTGAACCTGCAAAGCGGTATTATTGAGTGCGATCATCTTCCTCTTGTTGTTTCCCGCTCCTCCATACGCGAAGAAGCGTCAGGAGAAAATATGCTTTCTTTGATTTATGAATGTCTTTCTCAGGAAATATCAATTGCGTTTCATGATTTGTATGTGAATCATCGTGAAAAGTATGAAACATTCTGGCCTGAACTGAATGCCTTTGTAAAGTATGGTATTCTGCAAGATAAAATTTTTGCCTCTGTCATGACCCGTAAGGTTATATTTATGGATATTTTCGGCAGATATCAAACCATTCAGGAATATTGTGACAGTATTTCATCAACCTCACATCCTGATATGATATACTATGCTTCGGATGTAATTGACCAGGCTCATTATATTGAAATTTTCAAAAAGTGCGGACAGAATGCTTTATTATTCGATCATGTAATCGACCAGCCCTTTATGCGTAAATACGAAGTCTTGCATCCGAATCTGAGATTCATCCGTATCGATTCCAATATCGATTCTTTATTAAAAGGCCGTATGAGTGACGAAGATGAAGCAGCAGCGGCTGTTTTAAGGGATATAATCACCTCAGTACTTGCTGAACGTCTTAACAGCATGGATTTACAAATTACGAATCTGGAGCAAAAAAATATTTCAGCGTTAATTATTAATGATGAAAAATCGAGAAGAGTGGCAGACATGCTTGAAATTTACGGTTTTATCAATGCTATGGATTTCTCCGTAAAGGAAATGCAGGCAAAAAGTACCTTGCTTATTAATATGAGTAATGAAATTGTCCGCTTTGTTCTGGATTCGGAGGATGATACAGTGATCCATCTGATCGTACATCAGCTTTTTGATCTGGCTTTGATGAGCCAGCAGGCTTTAAAGCCCGAAGATGTGGAAAATTTCATTAATCGAAGTGAGTCAATTTTATCACATATAATCAGTTACAGTTCAGCCTTACGTCTTCACTGCAACAATTGATGCATAAAAAAATCATTCCCTATTCACGTCAACTGCCATATTAAAGGAGGAATAAAGATGAATGGAAGAATAAAAAACAAAGTAGCTGTCATTACAGGTGCCGGATCCGGAATCGGAAAAGCCACGGCCGAACTGTTTGCCAAGGAAGGAGGAATCGTTATCTCAGTGGACTTTAATAAAGAAGCGGCCGATGAAACCGCACGTGCCATTATTGCAGACGGTGGCAAGGCACTTGCAGTAAAGGCAGATGTTTCCAGCAAACAGGATTGTGAAAATGTTTTCAGCCAGGCTCTGTCTAATTTTGGAAGGGTCGATATTCTGGTAAATGTAGCCGGGATAGCAGATATGCACCGGCCTGTTATAAAAACGGACGATGAACTTTGGGAGCGGGTCATCGCTATCAATCAGACCTCCGTATTTTACTTTTGCCGGGAAGCACTAAAATATATGACAAAAGAAGGCTGCGGTTCCATCATTAATGTTTCATCCGTAGCCGGTGTATACGCAAATTCGGGAGCTGCTTATACGGCATCAAAATATGCCGTGATCGGACTTACCAAGAACATTGCGATTCAGTATGCAGGTACCGGCATCCGCTGCAATGCAATTTGTCCGGGTGTTACGCAGACTGCCCTTAATACACCGGAAAAACTGGCCTTTTTTGATGAAGAGATGCGTGAAATATGCGGACGTCACTTTGATGGTACGATTGAAACTACCTACGCCATAGATCAGGCACATGCCATATTGAACTTCGCCGGTGATGAAGCACGCTGTGTTACCGGACAGGTCGTTGTTATCGACCGGGGCATGTTTCTATAGAAACATAAATATATGCATTTAAAAACAACCGGAATCCCCTATTTTTTTCAGGGTCCGGTTGTTTTCATATAAAATGAATTCTGCTTAATTTTATTTTAATAAAGTTTTGTTTTAATGAAGGACACCATTATAAAATATCCATAGCGGCGCAAAACCCTTCATACGTCGCCTGCTTTACGGTACGCGCCCTTTTTGCATCACCTGTTACCACAAACCAGACCGCACTCTTCTCAAGTTCCTCCACAATATGGTCATTGGCCCGGTTACCGGTGGCATAAATAACGTGATCTGCCTGTAAATACCGCTCCTTCCCCTCCTTATCTCTAAATCTGACCCCCTGCCCGGTAATCTCAAGAATAGAAACGCAGCAATCCCAGGTCATTCCTATTTTCTTCATTCTTGGAATCAGAGCACGGCGCTGAGAATCGTTGGAGTCTTTACAGATATCATCTCTCATTTCCAAAATATGTACATGACAACCGCATGTTCCTGCAAAAAAGTATCCGGATTCACAGCCGATGGAGCCTCCTCCTATCAAAATAACCTCTCCTTTCAAGCCGGACAAAGACTTGTATACCTCAACGGCATGCCTGGCTTTTTCAATACCCTTGATGGGCGGAACATATGGATGTGACCCCACCGCACAAATAACTGCATCCGGCTTCCTTCTTTCGATCAGCTCAGGCGTAACCGTTGTATTCAGTTCAATTTTTACATTGTTATAGTTACAGCGGGCAATCAAGGACTTATAGTAGCGTTGCAAGGATTCCTTGTGCGTATCCATATCCGTAAACCATAAAATTCCGCCCAATCTGTCTTCTTTTTCACATAAAGTGACATCATGTCCACGTTCTGCCGCCGTAATTGCAGCGTACATGCCGCTGACGCCTCCTCCTATAACCAATACCTTTCGGCTCCCCTTTGGTTTTGGAGCATTTCTTAAACGCAGCTCCCTGGATGCCCACGGATTCACTGTACAGTGCCACAATTCAGGAATCGGACGTTTTTGCGGATCGGGCGCAAGCGGATTAAAACAGGAACATCGAAGGCAAGGTGCAATCTGATCCGAATGTCCTGTCAAAGCCTTATTAACAAACTCCGGATCGGCAAACTGCTGACGCCCTAAAGCCACAAAGTCACATTTGCCGGAGGTAATGGCATCTTCAATCTGCTGCGGATCGTTAAAGCCTCCCACTGCCACAACCGGTATATGAACGGCTGCCTTCACTGCGGCGGCCAAATCCAGGTTACAGCCATGGGCATCAAACATGGAGGAAAATGCCTTGGTTTCCACATGGGAGTGATAAATGCCGCTGGTCACATGAAGAATATCCACATAATCCTGAATAAGTTTACAAAACTCAATACAGTCCTCCAGGGTCATACCCCCTTCTATGCGCTCCGCCCCCGAAACACGGTACTCAATAAGAAAATCGTCACCGCAAAGCTCACGGATTTTTTTGCAGACCATAATCGGAAATCTCGCACGGTTTTCCATGCTTCCTCCGTATTCATCCGTACGGAAATTCGTACGAGGTGAAATAAACTGAGATAACAGCCAGCCATGCCCTCCGTGAAGCATAACCATATCAAAACCAAACGCCTTGCAGTTTAAGCTGGCTTGTGCATAGTTTTCTGCCACATGCCCCATCATTTCCACGGTCATCTCTTCTACCATGATACCATCCTCACGGATAAAGGCTGAGGGGCCGATGGGATTTTTATGTCCCCTAATCTGATCCGGATGGTTGACTCCTCCCACATGGTTTAATTGGATGGATGCCACACAGCCATGTGCTTTGATACTCTCAGTAAGTGTCATGATGCTTTCCATGTGATAAGTTGTCATCTCCTTTGAAAACACATTAAGACCATGCTCATGACGGGCTGAATGCTCAAAATCAATAAATGACTCCGTAAGCGTAAGCTCTGCAAATCCGCCTCTTGCCCTTGTTTCAATTGCATCGATTCCCTCCGGGGAAGGATAACCACGCTCTGCAATACGGTTTGTTGTAACGGGAGATGCAAATACGCGGTTCTTAAATTTTAATCCCTTAATCGTATAGGGCGTAAACATATTTGGATAAGCTTTACATGCCATAATTCCAACTCCTTTCTCTATGTTCTTCTTTTCGTATTTCTTTTTCCAGCACCTTTTCCAAATCCCTTATATAATCCAGAAGGTGTCGTTAATCTACTATTAATGATACACGAATCGTTCTGCTTTTAAAAGAGCAATTCCTCTCATCTCATACTGCAATTTTTTTAAAAAAGCTCAAATCATTATAATTTCAGAGCTTTTCTTTATTAATTTTAACTGCATGCAAATTTCGCATTATACAATTCATTGTATAATTGCTATAATTTTTATACTATATAGTATTTTTTTATACAAATATCACAACCAATGTTGTCACGGTAAGAATTGTGATTTTTTTAACATTAATCAGGAGGTATTCATGAAAAGGCTAGAAGGAAAAATAGCTATTATTACCGGCGGAAATTCCGGTATCGGCAAAGCTACGGCCAGGCTTTTCTGCAAAGAGGGAGCAAAGGTTGTCATTGCATCAAGGCGGGCAGACAACAACCGAAGAACCGTAGAAGAAATCACTGCATTGGGAGGGGATATCCTGGCAGTTCAGGCTGATGTATCAAACCAGGAAGATTGCCGGAAGATAATCGACAAGGCCATAGAGAAGTATGGCAAAGTTGATATTTTAGTCAATAGTGCAGGAATGGCAGATAAACATATGCCAATAACACATTGTGCGGAAGAACATTACGAAAGAATCTGCCTTGTGGATCAATTTTCAATTTTTTATATGACAAAATATGTGCTGCCTTACATGGAAAAGAACAAAAGCGGGTCTATTATTAATATTTCTTCCATAGGGAGTCACGGAATAGCAGGAATCTCTTACAGCGCAGCAAAAGGAGCCGTTGACAGTATGACAAAGAACGTGGCATTACAGTATTCCCCAACCAATATACGCTGTAATGCGGTAGCACCCGGACCAACCCCTACGGAAATATGGTCTTCCGAAAATATGGAAGGCACCCATGAAGAATTTGCCGCCGCCTGCGCAAGACACATTGATACTACTTTACCCACAGCAACAGTCGAAGATCAGGCAGAAGCCATACTTTTTTTTGCGAGTGACGCTTCTAAGGCAATTACCGGACAGATTTTATATGTCGACCACGGAACTACTTTATACTAACCGCCGAGAAAGGAGAGATTTTGTTTGAGTTCATTTCATAGTCTGTTTGAGAAAACAGACCGCATCGTTGTTAAAATTATTAAGAATATTTCTTACATATCGGGCATTTGCCTGGTGGGTATCATGCTTGTAGCTTTTTTTAATGTCATCGGAGAAAAATTAAGAGGACTGGGCTTGCCGGTATCCGGAGTTCCGGCTTCCACAGAGATAGTGCAATATCTTCACATCCCGGTTGTTTTTCTGGCTGCTGCTTATGTAACACTTGACCGCGGTCATACGAATATTGATTTAATATCCAGTAAATTTCCAAAGCCGCTTCAAAACTTATTTGCTACCATAGGGCATCTTTTGGGAAGTATTATATGCGGATTTATAAGCCAGCGCGGATTTATACAGATGGGCAAATTTATTTTAAGACATAAAAGAAGTTCTGTGTCCGGTGTCGGTTTTGCACTTTGGCCCTTTGCATTCATCCTTGCTTTCGGTTTTGCCTTACTTTCCTTTTCATTTTTATGGAGTATCATAAGGCAGTATGCAACAAAAAAATCTGCTCCAGGAGGAAATAGTTGATGGAATCGTATGTAATAGGACTTATTATTTTTCTTTTTATGATGTTTCTGGTCTTTGTCGGCATCCCGGTATTTATCTCTATGCTGGTATCTGCTTTTGTTGGCTTTGCCGCTCTTTATAACGGTGATTTGACCATGGCTATAACGCAATTCACAAATGCTCCTTTTAATCTTGGTGCTAACTATAATTACGCAGTTCTCCCGATGTTCATGCTTCTTGGTGCACTCGCCGGTGAAACGGGTATTGCAGAGGGAGCTTTTGCTTCCATGAAGGCGTTCCTTGGCAGGATTAAGGGCGGACTTTTATATACGGTTATCGGCGCCAACGCTGTTTTCGGCGCATGTTCCGGTTCATCCGTTGCCGGTAATATCGTGTTTGGAAAGCTTGCCATGCCAGAGCTTGAAAAAGCCGGTTATGACAGAAAATATTCCTTAGGCTGTATTACCGCTGCGGGGGCTCTCTCCACACTGATTCCTCCTTCTATGGGAATTATTATGTTTTGCTTAATCGCACCGGCTCCTCTTGTTTATAAAGGAGAAAATGTTAATCTATCCGTAGGAACCGCCCTTTTAGGTGGTATTGGTCCGGGTCTGTTAACAGCGCTTGCATTGGGTATCACCGTATCTTTGATCGGCAGATTCAAAAAAGGCTCAATCCCTCCCGGAGGCGGTCCAAAGGTTCCGTTGAATGAAAGGCTTACATCTCTTAAACTATTGATTCCTATTATCTGCTTATTCGGATTAGTGATAGGCGGCACCTTCCTTGGCTGGTTTACTGCTACGGTGGCAGGTGCTATCGGAGCAACTGCAATTTGTGTTTATTCCTTATTTAAACGTATCTCATTAAAAAAAATCGGTGCCTGTATATGGGATGCGGCTGTTATGGAAGCCGGTATTTTTCCCATTATTATCGGAGGCCAGATCTTCGGCCGGTTTATTTCCGATACAAAGCTGGCGGACTTTTTAACCACGGCAATTGCCAGTATTCAGGCGCCGCCTTATGTGGTTTATTTGCTGGTTATGCTTTTATACATAATCTGCGGATGTGTTATGGATATCGTATCCGTTATTATTATCACCGTACCAATTGTATTTCCTATCCTGTGCAACCTCGGCTTTAATCCGTACGTCCTTGTTATTGCTTTATGCTTTATGACAGAAATAGCCGGTCTTACACCTCCGGTTGGAATGAATGTATTTGCAACCTCCAATGCATTGCGGATTAATCCTTCTGAAATATTTAAAGGAGTCTTTCCATACTTTATAGCTGAATTAGCTATGGTAGCTATGATTGGTATCTTCCCTCAAATTGTAAGTCTGATTCCGCTTTTACTGGGAATTTCGGGATTCGAATAATACCTGATAAAATGTTTCCACACTGCACTCTAATAAAGTTTTCTATTTAAATAATTAGGAGGAATTTATATGAAAAAAAGAATTATTTCCCTTATTACGACCGGTGTCATAATAACATCCGCTGCCATGCTGTCAGCCTGCGGCGGTAAAACCACCCAAAGTACTACCGCCGACACATCCGTCAGTGATAACTCTGCTGATGACACTTCTGGTTCCACGACCCTGGATCCGGTAACCATCAAGTTCAGCTCTACCTTCCAGGAAAGTGAAACCGGAGGTAAAATTTTGCAGTATTTTATTGATACCGTATCGAAATTATCAGAAGATGCTGTAACCGTTGACATGTCCTGGGGTGCCACATTGTTTACCTCTGCGGATGAATTGGATGCTGTTATGGACGGTTCGGTCAATATGATTGCCCTGGGTCACATGCCGCATTTAAACACACTTACATATCTTTCTTTTCCTGCTTTTGCACCAGGAAGTACAACGATTGCTTTAAATTATTTTCAAACTTTAATTTTTGATGACCCTGACACTTCTGCCCTTATTCAGAGTGAAGCCGAAGCACTGGGAATTAAATATCTGAACGTAATTGCCGGGGGGACAAACGCCTTTTGCTCCAATAATAAATTCACGGATTTAGATTCTCTCATAGCAGGCTCCTCTGCTTTTGGCAATATGGATGCAGCTGTTTTTGAAAAATTAGGATTTCAGGTTACCTCCCTGCTTCCTCCTGATACTTATGATGCTCTAAACCGCGGTCTGGTCGATTCAACTCAAATGGCATTATCTCCCATGGTTGCAATGAGCTGGTATGAGCCTTCAAAATACTGGGCTCTTGATGGAACCTATACCGCCGGTAACTTCTTTACCGTAAATCTTGATTGGTGGGAAAGTTTATCTGATGCACAAAGAATTGTTATTGAGCAGGCAGCAAAAGAAACTCAAAAATATACCAATACATTATACGATGATGCAATCAGAACCGATATCACTACCGTAGAAGAAAAAACCGGTGAGAAATTTGTTACCTTCAGTGATGGAGACATTTCCAGAATCTGGGCTGCCACCTTCGAAGCCAAAGCCTCTTCTGCTATGGAACTTGCAGAAACTGCGGGAAAGACGGAAGGCATGATCAAAATACTTGAAAAGGCTGCCGAACTCACAAACTATGAATGGGAGCATTAGTAATAAATACTATTCATATCTCTATCAGGAGGAAATACTATGAGTATAAAATATCCACACCTACTATCCCCGCTAAAAGTCCGGGGATATGTTTTAAAAAACAGAATGGAGGCTTCCAATTCACTTCCGCACTTTTTACAGGGACCGGAATCCTATCCGGCAGATTCTGTTATCACTCACTATGCAAACAAGGCAAAGAACGGCGCCGCTATCGTTACCTGTATGGGTATCAATAATTTTACAAGGGGCAAAGATTTTCCCATGGATTTTGATATCGCACATTTTCCGGACTATGATCTCTATGATGCCACCTCTCAGAATTATTTATTGCAGCTTGCCGATGTGATTCATTATTATGGCTCTATCGCCTGTATGGGGTTTTTTATCGGCCCTCAGACCGGATATCCTCTGAAAGCCGGAAACGAGCTTCGCTTAATCGACTCACATAAAGATGTGATTGAATATGATGAAGAAACACTTAGTCTGATTGCAGAAAGCTATGCACAGCAGATTGGTATTCTTAAATTTTTAGGCTTTGATATGGCCTCCATCCATTTTGCTTACCGCGGTCAGCTTCCCGCACAATTTTTATCTCCGCTCCACAACAACCGCACCGATAAGTTCGGAGGAAGCTTAGAAAACAGGGCACGTTTTCCTTTGATGATTCTTGAACGTATCAGAAAAGAAGTCGGACCCGACTTCATCATGGAATGTCTGATGAGCGCCGAGGAACCAACCGGCGGTTATACACTGAAAGATACGGCGGATTTTCTAAAGATGGCTGAAAACTATATTGATATTGTACAGCTTCGTGCTCCGGAGGTCGATATTGCCCATCCTACGGGATTTACACTGGAAGAAACTCCATTTATCCATTATTCCGAATATATAAAAAACAGCGGTACAAAGGTGTTGGTGGCTACAATTGGAGGCTATCAGGATTTTGATATCTGTGAGGAAGTGATCGCCTCCGGCAAAGCAGACATTATTTCAATGGCAAGAAGCTGGATCAGCAATCCGAATTACGGGCAGCTGGCTTATGAAGGAAACAAAGAGGATGTGGTTCCTTGTCTAAGATGCAATAAATGTCACGGCAGGGGAAAGCATGATCCCTTTGTCAGTGTTTGTTCCGTAAATCCTGTTATAGGTATCGAGCATTACATTCACAAACTCGTTTCAGCCCCTTCCGGGGTAAAAAACATTGCAGTCATCGGCGGGGGGCCGGCAGGTATGAAAGCTGCCATTGTTCTTTATGACAGAGGACATAAGGTAACGCTTTATGAAGCTTTGGATTCACTTGGAGGAATGATCAGACATTCGGATTATATAGACTTTAAGTGGCCTTTAAAAAACTATAAAAATTATCTGATCCGTCAGGTTGCAAAGCGTGACATTGCCGTACACCTGAACACAAATGCGACTCCTGACTTAATGAAACAACATAATTATGATGCCGTTATCGCAGCACTCGGTGCTTCTCCTGCAAAGCCTTCGATTTCGGGTGTGGAGAATGACTATGTAATCTTTGCAACCGATGCTTTTATGGCTTCTGATGCACTCGGTAAAAACATCGTTGTGATTGGAGGCGGCGAAGTAGGAGTAGAGGCAGGAATGCATCTTGCTAAAAAAGGACACAATGTGACCGTTCTTGAAATGCGGGATATATTGGCCGCCGATTCTACCCTGATTCATTACAGAACAATGTTTGAAGATGCCTGGAAGGCAATACCTGATTTTCATTACATATTAAATGCAAGATGTTCCGGTATTGCAGATCACTTTGTAACTTACTTCGATAAAGATAATGTGGAACATTCCATTGAAGCGGACCATGTTGTAATTTCCACCGGAATGATTCCGCACAAAGATGAAGCATTGGATTTCTACGGCTGTGCAGAGCTTTTTTACATGATTGGAGACTGCAAACAGCCTGCAACTGTGCAGCAAGCAATACGAAGTGCATTTTCGGTAGCATCTGCAATCTGACTGATATAAATTAAAAAATAATCAGACTTGCTATAATTCAAGGGCTATGCCAATGTTTGACATAGCCCCATTTTTTATTCTTATTGAAACAGCCGAAAACCTGATAAAATAGTCTTCCCGCTGCATCACCGTTTTTACCATTCAGCAACATGATCCATGAATTCCAAAAATCTCATAGACCTGACAACTCTTCCTGCCCAAGATTCAAAATCTTCTCCATATTGATATCTTTGAAAAAAGAAACTGAAAAATAATCAAATAATTTCTGCGCACGCACAGCCGGTACTTCCGTCTGATAGACTGCACATCGGATATGAAAAACGGTTTCAATTACTTAAATTGATAAGGCATAAAAGTAAAGCTCTTACGCCTCAAGATTTCTTCATTCAATTTTCAACTATTGTCTTAATGCTTAAAGAACTTTGTTTCTGATTGCAGATAAAATCAATTTCTATTCTATAGTAATGCATATTGAACTTACAAATATGCACTACTATATTTTGAACTGAAAGTTTGATATAATTAGTAAAATAAGAATTTGACGAGGAGAATAATTTATGCCAAAGGTGGTCAAACGCAGAATTGCATTAAAAATAATTTGGTGGATTTATATAATAGTGCTATTTCTTCTGGTTATTATAAAATTTCATGGTTCAATTCCAGAAATTATCAGCCGAATTGAAAGTAACAGCTTACCTGATTCTATCAATTACAATCTGATTCCTTTTCACAGTATAGGTGTGCAACTGGAGAATATATCTAAGGGATGGGCACGATATAATTTGTTAGGAAATATAGTTCCGTTTATGCCTTTTGGATTTTTGCTGCCTATAGCGTTTTGGAAAATCAATTCACTTTGGAAAGTTATCGGTACTGGGCTTGTTGCAGACCTTTGCATTGAAGTGTTTCAGTATATTACCAAAACAGGCAGCTTCGATGTCGATGACATAATTCTTAATATGATTGGAATTGTTCTTGGATATTTGTTGATGAAATTCACAAATTGCTTCCGGTACGGTTAAAAAGATAGACGCATATGAACGGATTGCCGTCATGGTGGATAGCACAGCAATTCCCATTGGTGAAATAATCAGCATAGATGGGCAGAATTTGAAATCATGGTTCTTCATTCAAGTGATGAGTGAATAATAATAAAAAGGCAGGTTTCATCCTCACTACAGGAAACCTGCGCAGTTTAAATTATCTATTATATTACTGAAACTCCTTTTAACATAAATTCTATTTAATTCAATTCTGTAATCAAAACACATTCATTTAATTCAAACACTTTTGAAAATGCATATTTATTTTTTTTAGAGGTGTCCACCAGAACATATGTCACCTTAGAATGCTCTTTTACAATTTCTTTTTTCCTTGCTTCCCGCAAATCATAAGTATAAATGCCACCATCTTCAATATATCCATTTGCACCGATGAAAGATTTATCAAAGTACAAATTAGCAATCATTTTTTCCGTCAGAGAACCAAAAACAGACTCCAAATCATCTCGCACTTCTCCTCCCAACAGTATACACTTTCCGTCCTTTATAGGCATATAATCCATTAACTGTGTACTGCTGCTTACAATTGTAATATTCTTTCCTCCCAAATATTTCAACATTGCTACTGTAGTCGTACCAGAATCTACATAAATGCAATCGCCAGCTTCTACTAAATCAGCTGCTTTCTTTGCAATAATTTCTTTTGCTTCACTTTTTATTAATTTTTTTCTAATAACAGGCTCATCAAAGTCCCTATTTACAATTTTTACAGCACCGCCGCGCATAATAAATACTTCACCCTCATTTTGTAAAGCTTGTAAATCTCGCCGTATCGTTGAAAGCGAAGTCCCTAACTCATCTGCAATATCTTTCATATATGCTACATCTTTTAGGGCGATGTAATCCATTATTTCTTTTTTTCGTAATTCAGGGACCATGTTTCCACCTCAATTCTGTTTTTATGCATCCATTATAATTAATTTTTCAAATAATATCAAGTCGCTAACAGAACAAATGCAGTATCAACTATGGTTATTATATTTCATCTAAATATGGCATTGCACCTTGCGCTCCCACTTTTGTCACCGTCATAGCAGCTACCTTTGTCGCAAATATGCAAGCTTCTTCATCAGTCCTTCCGATATACTTAGAATATGCAAATGCACCAATATAGGAATCTCCCGCTCCTGTTGATTCAACAGCATCCACAATCACGGAAGGAATGAAAATACAGTTCTTCCCATGACAAAGTATGCTGCCACTCTTTCCCAATGTTATTATGACTGCACCATTTGTTAATCCTGTCAGCTTATAGGCGTACTTCTTCGCAGTTTCTTCATCATATATATCTTCTCCCGCATAATAAGACGCTTCTGTTTCATTTACAACAAGATAATCCACTTTTCGCAGGGCTTCTTTATTAATATCTTTCGCAGGTGCGGCATTTAATATAACATATATCCCTTGAGCTTTTGCTTTATAAATTATATCTTCTACGATATTTATGGGTATTTCCATTTGAAGAATTATAATTTTGCTTTTATAAATTATAATTTCTGCTTTTTCAATGTCTTCTGATTTAATATCATAATTAGCTCCGGCAATAATAGAAGCATAAACTGCTCCGTCTTCCAGAACATGTACGATGCCAACCCCCGTATCTTTCGTACTCCTTAACAAATAATCTATCCGCACACCATAATGGGTGATCCTTTTTATAAGTTCCTCACCAAAGCTGTCGTTTCCCACCTTACCGACTAAATATGTCGGCACTCCAAGCTTTGAACATTGTACAGCCTGATTTGCTCCTTTGCCGCCACCTTCATAGGAAACACTGTCAGCGGTGTAAGTCTCACCTTTCAATGGAAGCCTCTTCTGCTTCATCAATATATCATAGTTTAAACTTCCTATTACCGAAATATATTCCTCTGGCATATTTACCTTCCTTCCACTACTTATCGTAACCGATTATCCTTTTAATTTCTAGGATTTAATTTTTCCTTGGATAATATCCAGGTAAACAGCCGCTATAATGATTCCTCCTGTGGCTATGTATTGCCAGAATGTATCTACACCGCACACGACAAGCCCGACTTTTAGTGCCTGCAACAGAATTGCACCAAAAAATGTACCAATCATACTTCCTTTGCCACCAGAAAGGCTGGTTCCTCCGACAGCTGCTGCCGCAATTGCATTCAGCTCATAACCTTGTCCTGCAGTCGGTTCTCCCGTTCCTAATTTAGCCAACATAACCATCCCGGCAAGTGCCGTAGCAACTCCGCAAAGAGCATATGCCATTATTTTATTAGAACTAATATTTACTCCTGATAACCTTGTTGCTTCTTCATTGCTTCCCATAGAAAACAAATAAGTACCGAATTTTGTATGTTTTAGCAATATATAACCTATGACCGCTGCAGCAAGAAGTATGACAACAGATGATGGAATCATGCCTGCAATATCTCCGTCCATCATGGTTCTGAAACTCTGGGGAATTTCCAACACAGGCCATCCACCTGTAATCAGATAAGCCACACCTCTATATGCACTCATCATTCCTAAGGTTGCAATAAATGGTTGCAGATGCATTTTCGTAATTAAGAATCCATTCACTGCACCAAGTATAAATCCCAATAGGATACCAAGTAAAACGGCAACAATTGGGTTCAAACCGCTTACCAAAAATTTACCTATACACACAATTACAACAGCCATAGTAGAACCGACCGTCAAATCAATACCGCCACTAATAATAACCATTGTAATACCAACCGCAAGTAACCCATTGATTACAGTCTGATCAACAATATCCAGCAGATTTGTAGGTGTTAAGAATAAAGGTTCAATAATACCAAAAATCGTCATTAAAAGAATTAATGCAATAATGATACCAAATTCCCTTGAAAATTTCTTCCATATTGTCTTCATGTCTATCCCTCCATTGCATAATGCAAAATGTTTTCTTCATTAAGTTCGCTTCTGCCTAATTCCCCAACCATACGTCCTTCACGCATGACTATTACCCGGTCGCTCATACCAATAACTTCTGGCAGTTCAGAAGAGACCATAATAATCGCCTTGCCTTCGGCAGCCATATCTTCCATTAGCCTGTATATCTCAGCTTTTGCACTAACATCAATCCCTTTAGTAGGTTCATCAAAAATAATAATATCCGGATTAGTAGTCATCCATTTTGCAATAATTACTTTTTGGGCGTTTCCTCCGCTCAAACTATCTGTTTGATATTCCGGATCATTTGGATGAAGATTCATCTGCTCTATGTAGTACTCGCAGTTAACCTTTATTTTTCTTTCATTAACAAATAAATTATTTGTAAATTTATCCATTGAAGCCAACGCCATATTTTTTGCATTCGTAAAATTCTTAACAAATCCCTGGGTCTTTCTATTTTCAGGAATTAATGCAATCCCATATTTCAACGCTTGTTTTGGTGTTTTTATTACAACTTCTTTTCCCTTAACTTTTATCCGGCCGCCGGTTTTAATGTCCGCTCCAAAAATGGCCCGCATAACATCTGTTCGTTTTGCTCCTATTAATCCTGCAAATGACAATATTTCACCTTTGTATACTTTAAAACTAATATCACTAAAAACACCTTGTGATTCCAGTTTTAATACTTCAAGTGCTACCTCCTTGGTTGCACATAACGGTTTATTTCTCACCGCAAAGGCAGACACATCCCTGCCAACCATATTGTGAATCAGCACTTCTTTTGATATATCTTTCACTTTTAGCGTACAGATATATCTGCCATCCCGTAAAATACTTGCTCGATCCGCTATCCGAAACACTTCATCCAGTCTGTGTGTAATATATATGATTGTAATACCCTGTTCTTTTAACTCTTTAATTATCTCAAACAAACGCTTCACTTCTTTATCCGTCAGGGCAGAAGTAGGTTCATCGAAAGAAATAATTTTGGCATTATGAAAGAGCGCTTTTGCAATCAATATCATTTGCATTTCACCGGTACTTAAAAAATCAATTTTATCACTGCTTTTGAATTTGCAGCCTAATCTCTCTAAAATAGCATCCGTTCTTTTATACATCGTACTATAATCAATAAGCAATCCCCTTTTTGACTCGTATCCTAATGCAATATTTTGCCCGACAGTAAGATCAGTTACCAGATTGACTTCCTGATGTACCTTTGCAATGCCGAATTCAATAGCATCATTTGTATTCATAAAATTAATCCTGGTATTCTCTATTTCTACTTCACCTTCATATTGACTATATATCCCATGGAGAATATTTAGCAAGGTAGATTTACCGGCACCATTTTCCCCTAATAAGGCATGGACTTCTCCCTTTTGTATTTCAAAATCTACGCAATCTAATGCTATGTTTCCAGAGAAATGCTTTGTAATTTTAGAAAAATGTATCATCGTCATGATTGTACCCCTTTACATATAATATTAGCCGAAAACATTGTCGTTTTCGGCTAATGTCTTTATTCATGCTGTTCCATTACTATTCAAATGCAGGTTCTTCCCAATTAATAATTTGTTCTGCCGGCGTATCAACATTTGTGCTGTCAATTAACGCCTGAGGTGTCCAGACAACCCTTGGTACATCCTGTCCGTTCATTAATCGCAAGGTGACTTCTCCGGCAATTTGTGCTTTATATAATGGGAAGGAATCAATTGTTGCATCCAGTTCACCTTTTCTGATAGAATCGTACGCTTCACCGATTCCATCAACACCGACTACAAGAATATCTTTTCCTGATGCCTTTACAGCTTCTACCACGCCTAATGCCATAGTATCATTGTTACAAAATATCGCTTTTAGATCTGGATACTGTTTAATCCAGATATCCGCAAGATCTTTTGCTTTGGAACGATCCCAGTCTGCATTCTGCTTAGCCACGATTTTAATATCCTTTGCGTTATCCGCCATATATTGCTCAAAACCTGCTGTTCTTTGTCTTGCCGCAAATGCTTTAGGCATACCAATTACGACAGCAACCTCACCTTTTCCGCCTAACTTATCTGCAATCCATTCTGCTGCAAGCTCACCATTTTGTATTGCTTTCGGTCCAACAAAAACATCTGCATTTGCAATTAGGCCATCATTTACATTAACAACAGGAATGCCTGCTTTCTTTGCATCCTCAACACCCGGCACTAAATTACCATCAGATATTGGAGACAACAACAAAGCATTATACTTCTTATTAATAAAATCTTTCACAATTGATAACTGTCCTTGTTCATCGCTTTCTCCCTGGGCAGCAGAAACGTCAATTGCTACATCATATCCCTGTGCCTGCAACTTATCCTGGAATGCACCGTACCCTTCTTTTAATGTGCGCCAGTATTCATTTTCAAATGCTTTCGCTACGGCTCCCAGTTTTACGTTTCCCTCTATTTTGGGAATTGGGCCAAGTGTATTTCTTAACTCTCCTACTTCAATACCGTTTTCTTCATCCGGATTGAAGGTTGCGGTTTCCTTTGCAGTACTCTCATCATTTGTGTTATTACCTGTACTGCTTTGCTTTGATGTACATCCGGAAAATAAAACCGCTGTCATAGCTACCGTTAATAACATTCCTAAAATTCTCTTTTTCATTCCTTTCTCCTTCTCCTCTTTCTTTTAATTATTATTGCAAAACTATTATATAAAGCTACATATCCATGCATCTTTATCAATGACATGACCATTTGCTCCAAGGATGAATGGTCTTAAACATATGGGGCAGGTAATTCTTTGATCTTTTGTTCCACCAGCAATATTTTTGTATTACCGCACATCTTTGTAAAACGATAATCCCTGACAGGTCATCTTAACAATGAGACCATCATATTACTTACGGCAACTGCATCATTTTTGTCTATAATCTGATTTATCTTTTCCATTCCAAAATATTCAATCATCTCTTCAATTTTTTTACACATTTTTATATTTGCAATGCATTCTTCGTTGGCCCTCTCTCGTTTCGGAAAGGTATCAAAATACACAACTCCTTTAAAATCGTATTTTTTAAGGTAATAGAATACTTCTATAGTTTTCCAGAAATTCACAGTTCCAACCATTAATCCATCATCCGTAGAACCTTCTCCATCATTCAGATGCATATTAAACAATTTATTTCTTTCTAACAGCCATGCCACCGCAAATGCCGGATTCTCTTTTTTCATTAGCATATGGCAAAAATCCAGCGTTACTCCAAGATTTGCTCTGCTTATCTCCTCAATCATCAGCATTGTGGTTCCAAAACTATCAATTAAGCAATGTACCCTCTCTTCATAAGGTTTATATTCAATGCTTACCGGTAAATCCGTATAATCGCACACCTTTTGGAAAGCCGTGACTACTTGTTGCCAAACTTTTATATAGTCAATCTGGAAAGAATAATCAAAACCATCAAACCCTAACCATATTATCATCTGGTCTCCATCAAGTGTCTTACATATGTCCGCAGCCTCTCTGCATAACTGAACTGCTTCCTCTGATATTAAAAGATTGTTATTACCAAATTCACCATTTATGTACCTATCCCGAAATCTTAAATTGATAGCATTGCAGCGTAGACCGTTCACTTTTAAGATTTCTTTTATTTCTTCGGCAGAATAGGCGAGAAAGTGCTCTGGATAGTTTAAATCGACATAGTCTATTCCATCGATTTCACCAATCTCATTTAATATCTTTATTAAATCTTTGCTCTCGCGAAGAAATGAGTTGACCCGAGTTGCATATTTCATTTCCTTACCTCCTAATGTATATATGTTAACATTCGTTTCAAGTTGTGTCAATATATTTCATTTTATTTCATGCTTGTTCACAATTTATCTCAAGGATTTTTATGCATTATCACTATATATAATGTGTTTTTAATACAATAAATACCATTTTTTATAACTTTACTAAGATTATATATCTTTTTTGTTTCATTATATTCCATTTTAATTTAATATTTTTCATTTCGTTCCACATTTAGAACAAGCTGAATAATCCTTGTTTTTAGTTTTTGTTATTGTCCATATCTAAAAAAATTAATTACCCATCATTCTAATTTCATTCCAAATTGTTCAGCATCATTTTCTGACTGTCCCGGCTCATTTGGTTCATTGAAATTTACATACTCGCCAATGCTGAACAGTGCTTCATCATAGCTGCCAGAAGCATTGGCTCTATCATTTAGTGTACTTGCTCGCAGTATCCGGCAAGGCCTCATTCGCTTGGAAAATACCAGTTTGCTTTGGTAATAGCAACAAGAATCTGTTGTATCTGTTGCTGTCCATTTTTATATCCTCCTTTTTGAATAATAATTTATCCGGTGGAACAAAAAAAGAGCTATGCTTTTCATTTTAGAAAAACATAGCTCAGATTGTAGACAAACCAATTTCTCCCTTTTGTGAAAGGGTGGCTCCCCGGCTTTGTAAAACAGCATATAATACTCCATCCAGCCGTCAGCCGGACGGATGGACAACTCTGTACTCTTGCCGCCATGGAACAGCCCAAAATGCTCCACATGAAAGGAGGTATCGTTCAGAAGCACTTCCCCTTTTGCTCCGCTTGTGAAAACGAAAGCGCTGGCAGGCATCCGGTAATCTTGAACGGCATCCTCCGATGAGATTAATTTTGGCTCTATTCATTTGCATCAATAATTTCTCTTATTTCAATATGTTGGTTTCTAAATCTAACCTTACTCTTTTCACTGCTCAGGCGAATAACATTTTTAGGACAGGCATGTGTACACGCGAGACAATTGACACAATGATCTTTAAATTCTGGTTTTTCACCCTGCAAACTCACATTATCTACAGGACAAACCTTTACGCAAGTGCCACAATGATTGCAACCATCGTCAATGAAAAACCCTTTTGAGAGTCCGACCGTTCTATTAGATGTGGCTTTCATGAGCCTTTTTGTTATTGATTTACTTAATATGGAATCCCTATGGATATATTCCTTTTTGCCGTTAATATCCGTGATAATACGCTCAAGGTTTTCTTCTATGTGCTTTTTCGGTTCAGTGGCAATTTGCTTTTCCATATAATAAACAGGAAGATAATTATCAACCATCTTGATGATATTGATATAGGAAAAGTCTATACCATTGCGGTTACCTATATCCACAAGATGGCTTGCTGCTCCACCTGGGACTTTTCCATAGGACATCACTGCAAAAATGTAATCACTTTGCAGCTTTACCTTTTTCAGAAAATCTTCTATTATTGGAGGAACACACAAAGTATAGATCGGAAAAACAAGACCAATCTTATCATCACTGAAGGAGTAATTTTTAGATTTTATCATCTTTGGAATGGAGCATAATTTACCTCCGATTCTTTTGGAAATATAAAGATTGTTTCCTGTTGCTGTAAAATACAACAAAGTCATAATAACCTCCTATCATTGAACCATCTTCACGGTACTTTGAACATACCATCGACGGACAAACTACTCGATTTTTTAATTTCATGACCAACCACTGACGTTTGAAATAATCTTTCATTGTGTGCCTCCTCATACAAATTTGTTGTTTAAGGTGATTTATTTTACCATTCCGGTTTTGCCATACCAAGCCAACAAGAACCAAATCTAACACCTGACAGATACAAGTCCATTTGTTGAAACATAAAGCCTGTGTTCTCAAGGTGTCTATCGCTGTTTTGGTTTGAAACAATAAAGTAGTGCGGTGCTCTCACAGTTTAATGCCTTTCACATCAGCAGTTTGAATATCAGGATAAAGGGGGTTCAAATTTTTCGTAAACTCCGTTATCTGGCCTGATTGTTCTGCACCCAGTGGTGTCATATCATATTTGCATGCCGATTTTCTTTTCCAAATATAATTATAATAAGCCCATTTATTAGCCCTCATACATAAACTGATTTCACTTTGTTCGCATTGCTTAAATATTCTCGCTTTCGCTCCGCATCTGTACCAAAAGCCCGGCAAAGTCGTTTAGCATTTGCGTAAGTTCTGTTGTTTTATCATCGCCAAACCGTGAAACGATTCTACTGATTAAAAGGTCTACCTCTTTTTTCAGTTTATTAGTAACTTGTCTGCCTTGCTCCGTAAGGGTGAAACGATACTGCCGTTTATCGCTTTCATTAATGTTGCGACACACATAACCTTTTTTTTCAAGTGAGGTAAAAATCTGCGAAACTGCGGAGTGGGTTATACAAAGTGATTCGCCAACCGCTGAAGCGAGAAGTGGCTTTTCACTTTCTACGCATTGGCCGTCAATAATAGCTAATACCATCACCTCATTTATGCGCATATCAGAATCAATTGAAATTTGAGAGGTTACTTTATTAAACTTACAAATCGCGTATAATAAGTCTTTATTTTGTATATTAATAGCATCCACCTTCTTCCTTGACTGCCACATCAGATAGCACACCGAGATTATTTGCACAAGGGACAAGCTCCATATTTGATGCCGCAAGTCCGGCATCAATGGGATTGTCACCCGCAATTAAAATTACAACTGGTGCTCCAAAAAATAATGGAACTTTTTCATTGGGACTTTTCTTGCAGGCATCCTCAAGGGCTATCCAACGCTGTACATAGCTTTGCATAGATAGTGACGTACTATCCGACGCAAGAAGTACACGGCTTTTTTCTGCAAGTTCTTCTGCGCTTTTCCGTTATTAATAATAATATTGTGAGGGAAACATTTCTTCACACATGCGGCAAATCCTGTGCATGTTTCAGAATTAATTTTTACCATTTCGCTCTCTTGTAAATGCTTATTATGTTACCTCTTATTATGTTAGCACTTAATTAAAATTTTATCAAGAAATTCTTTTGAAAGATTCCCTGATTCGAAATACAATTTCACTTTTTTACTATGACAGACCAGTGATATTAGTATTAAAAGCTATTTTTCTAGTTATTATATTTGAAAACACTTTTTTTCATCTATAAAAAAGCTAAAAATCAGGCCCCAAATTTGCACTTTGGGGCCTGATTTTTAGCTCATTTTGATGTTCAAAACCACAACGTCTTATGGTCGCACTCCAGGATTTATTGTTACCACCACAATTCGTTATCATTATTATCACTTCAACGTGCACTCTGTTAATCTCCAAAACCAATCTGCTTCGGTTAGCATTACCAGCCGCCAATATCCTATCACCTATTCATGCTATATACTATAAAAAACGCATATCTATCGACCTTGCAGGGTGTTCTCTTTGTGCATCATATTTTAGCCAGTAAACAGCTTCCTCCGTATACTGTGTTCTTGGTAATTTCTGTTCAGCCGGGTAACCAAACAGCACTATACTATTGACAGCAACATGACTTGGTATATCAAAATTCCTGCGTATGCTTTTCTCATCAAAAGCACCAATCCACACGGCCCCAAGTCCCATAACTGTGGCTGATAATAAAATATTCTCAATTGCGGCACCGCAATCCATCTCACCTTTGCCTTCCCACGGAAGATAGTTTGTATTACCGCAAACAATAAAAGCAGCTGGCGCATTGTAATATCTGCCATTGCTGTTATCTATACATTCTTTAAGTTTATTAACTCTATCCTTTTCGTTAACAATAATAAATTCCCATGGTTGCAAATTACATGCTGATGGAGCTGCCATTGCAGCTTTCAATAACATAATAATCTTATCTTGCTCAACTATCTTCTCCTCTTGATAGCAACGTATACTTCTTCTGCTATACATTACTTCAAACAGGCATTGTACTTTATCCATCCTTGCTCCTCCAAATTGCATAAAGCAAACTTTGAATTGGTATCTAACTGCCGCAACGTTTACAAACACTCTGCCGGCTATTATCTTTATTTATTTTAGTCCATAATAATTTAACTCCTGTACGTCCACACGTAGGACAAGTACCACGCCAGTTTGGTATTGCTTTAACATGCTTACCTCTTTTTGGTTTTGCCATATAATTACCTCTCATCTATATTATGATACAGATAATTATATCGCTTTTATTTCATTCTGCTATTCATTTTATGCCCAATCCTGCACAGTCAAAATTCCACCCGAAAACACTCACTTCTCACGTTCATCATTATCATTCTTTTATGGGTAACCAGACTTCTGCACATATTACTTTCTGACTATCATCATTCCATGACTCTTTTTCTATAAAAATATGATCTTCTATATTATAACCAGAAGAATACAGCCAACTGGTGTATATATATGTCCAAACCTTTGGTAAACCTTCCATATGCTCTCCATAATAATTAAATACTGCCCATGTTGTTTTCGGTACATCAATCACAGTAAAGCACTCTTCGATTTCATAATCCGGCTTTTCCCATCCATACATAAAATGAGTTTTACTCTCTTTATCCTTAAAATATATTCCATGCAATAGATGAAACAAGTGTTTATCATCAACTGGATAACCTGCTGCAATATTGATTGCTGCATGACTCCCATTTTCTACAACCATATCCCCATAATTCTTAATAAAGTCAAGAGAATACTTGTGTTCCATTGGAACAATGATATCATCTTTACCAAATAATTGATATGGCTCTGTTTTTTCAATCCGAAATTTAATAATGTCTTTTCCTTGTATAGTAATATTCAGATAAATTGGAGGATAAACCACAATGCTCTTCCCTTCATCACGAACAGCTGACGGAGTAACTCCATGGAACAACTGAAAGGCACGACTAAAAGAAGAATGTGATTCATAACGATATTTTAAAGCAATATTAATTATCTTATCATTTGACTTCTGAATATCAAAACCTGCCAAAGTCATCCTTCTGCACCTAATATATTCCGCAATTGATATCCCAGTCAGAAAAGAGAATAATCGTTGGAAGTGAAATACGGATACTCCCATCATTTTCGCTATTTTTTCATAATTAATATCATTGCATATATTTTCTTCGATGTAATTTATAACATTATTAAATACTATATTAATATCCATTTTATCCTCTTAATTCACTTTGTAATGGAAAACTCATAATTAACATAATTTCTTTGTTATCAGACTAATTCATTATTTATATTAATATTGATTTCTTTGTTATAACTCGCTGTACTTTTTCGAGTTAATAAAACTACCGTCTTAACGTGCCCTGAACGGTCAAAAAAGATGCCACTTAAACATGGAGGGGCCTTGGCGGCAAGGTATATTTCCGGTTCTGGCGATAATCTGATTTTTTCATGTGTTTGATTCCACCAGATTGAAGTATCCAAATTGATATATCCTCAATTAATAATATCTCCTTTGTTATTAGCCAGCTTTTCACGCCATTGGCGTAATTCCTCAGGCGTCTGTTTCTCCCACTCTGTTTCTTCGCCAACAATTTTTAATGGTTCCCGTGAGCGATATGAACGTGTCAAATTGCCTGGAAATTTCTTGTCTGTAACATTTGGGTCATTTTCAAATTCCCCTGTTGGTTCTACAATATAAACTCGTTCTCTTCCATTTCCTTTTGCTAATGAAGCTGCAAGTCCTGCGCCATTAACAAGGGCTGTGAAATAAATGTGATTCATTTTGAGTTCAGGTTTATAATTCGAATCTCCCCCTGCTGTCAGTAGATCACCAACCTGTAAATCTGCTTTTGTCCCATGATAAAATGGACCTTTATCAGAGGGCGGAACATTGTACGAATTAGATATATCATAATTCATTTTTGCCTTGCCAAAATCGCATAGCTCCTCATAGCATTTGGCAATATTTAAATACAGCGATGTGAAAGCACTCTTAACGCTGCCATCATTTAGTTTTAACGCAAACTGCAATGATGTTTCGAACCATTTTAATTTATCTGAAATATTTTTTTGATGTCGGGCTACATAATAAGATGCAATAAATCTTTCAAAGTCATTTTTAGCTTCACTCCATGCTTTAAAAAACAGCATGCCTGCATCTTCCGGTTTGCTACTATCTTCCATGCCAATACCCATCATACATAGTTTAATAATATTGTTATTGGGGTCAAATTGAATTTTCATTTTATTTCACCTCTTAATTATTGTATTCTTCTCTCTTCGTTTATTTCTCCACCCTTGTCATCAATGCCACTGTCTCAACGTGTGTTGTTACTTGTATCGGAGTATGTTTTTACCATCTACCACATCCTGTAGCCCTGTCTTATATACGAAAGTTATAGTGTAGTGTCACTTTCTAATATTGCTAAAGATAACAATAGTGTGCCCAATTATAAATAGCTTGAAATATAATAAAATTATTGTGACTATCGCTTTTCATTTACCCGCTCATCAATCCACGTGTATATGTTGTTAATTTCTGCTTCATAGTCTTCATTAATTTCAAAGAACTTCGCATTATTCTCACTACAGCGTTCTTTAAGTTGAGTATGTAGCTTAATAAAATTATCTCGGTTCATATAATCATCACATAAATCCTTTTGCTCTATCTCACTTCTATGCTCAATGATTCCAGAAATGAAATGCTTCTCAAGATAATTTATTGAAAAGCCTATGTATAGAGAAATAATCTGTTCTGAATACTCAGGTTCAAACTCTCGCATTTGGTCTGGCGGTAAATAGCACCCTTCAATAATGATGTGCTGCCCATTTTCAATATTGGTCATAATAATGCCCTTTACAATCGGCCACAGTTTATCCGTAAGCTCATCTTCTTTGTCAGTTGCAGTAAAATCACAATATTTATTTCCACGAATCAATCCCATTTTTACGTGGTCTATTGATAAATATGGTATCTTATATTTTTCAAGTAATTTCTGTGCCATCAATGTTTTCCCTGTACAACTAACTCCACCAATTAAAATAACCATTACTTCTCCTTCTTATTGTATGAATTTTAAACAGTTTCCTCTTTTTGAATTAGAGTTTACTTAATTTAAACAGTTTGTATTCATAATTTATATATTTCTTTGGCATCTTTAGGTAATGCAAAGGCATCTTTTAAAAACTTTAAACTGTTGTTTGCTTAACTTCCTCCGTTCCTATGTTTATTATCATTATAAACATAGTTAAGTAAATATCAAGTATAAGTTTACTACACTTTATATATTGTCGATTTAAAATAGATATATTACTAAATCTTTAACATTTCAACTACTTTTCAAAGATTTGTTTCATAAACATGTTTCTATCTATAATCCTGTAAACCTGCTATTTATCAGATGTTTCGACGTTGCAACAGGATAACCGTCTCCACATGCTCTGAGGAGATAACAAAGATGCCGTCTGAGCATGATGAAGCCTTGGTGGAAAGCTTTATCTGTATCCACTTTTCCGAATACCAAAAGGGACACCCTTTAGGTAGTCCTTAGTAAAACAGTATTTGAATGAAGTATGGCGTAGCGTAAAAAGCTACGCCATTTCTTCGTATATCGGGTTATTCAGTTCCGTCAGATTTATCGGGTGCTTCTACAAAGACTTTGCTAACCAAATCATTCAAGATGGTGGGTGTCAGTTCTGTCAAATCTGTGTACTGCTTACATTTGCAGATAAACCGTTCCACATCTTCGGTATGCTGTTCCTGTTCGGTAAGTTCTGCTTGCCATTGTTCCAGCTTGTTTTCCAAGTCAGCCTGTTCCGTTTCGTAATCGTTGGACAGTTCTTCAAAGCGAATATCATTAAGTTTTCCGCTTACATTATCCTCATACATCCGCTTGAACAACTTAGATAATTCAGTAATACGCCGTTCTGCCTGTGCAATTTGCTTGCGCCGCAGGGCGGTTTGCTTTTTTCGATCAGCGGTATGCTTGGCGTTCATTCTCTCACGAAAAATATCCTCATATGCTGTTACAAAACTGGTGACATACTGCAAATGCCAGAGAACTATTTCTTCCAGAACAACAGCACGGATAAAATGCGTGGCACAAACTTCCTTACCTTTTTTTCTCGAAGTGGAGCAGACAAAATGGTCTTGCCGCGTTTCAAAGCTTTTGCTGGTGCAATAGTACAGTTTCGCCCTGCAATCTGCACAATAAGTAATGCCTGAAAACAGATTGGTTTTTCCCGTCCGTGTTGGCCTGCGCTTGTTTTTTCGCAAAGCCTGTACTTTTTCCCATACATCAACAGATATAATGGCTTCATGTGTATTCTCAAATACCATCTGCTTTTCTTCCGGGTTCCACAACTTTTTCTTGGACTTGTAGGATTGCTTGTAGGTTTTGAAGTTGATCGTATGTCCAAGATATTCTTTGCGCTCCAAGATATAAGCTACGGTATCCGATACCCATTTGCAGGGATTATCAGGCAAGACGGTATTTGGCTTGCGCCCATTGGATAGCCAGTAGGCCGTTGGAACAGGAATATGCTCCTCTTTGAGCAATCGGGCAATTTGCGTAGGGCCGTAGCCCTCCAAACATAAGGCATAGATACGCCGCACCACCTGTGCTGCTTCTTCGTCCACAATCCATTTTTTCGGATTGTCATGGTCTTTCCGATAGCCATAGGGTGGGTTAGTGCAAAGATATTCCCCGGCTTCACCTTTGGACTTCATCACCGCACGGATTTTCTTGCTGGTATCTTTTGCGTTCCACTCATTTATGATGTTCAAAAAAGGGGTAAAGTCGCTGTCATGCTGATTGTTACTGTCAATTCCGTTGTTGATAGCAATGAAGCGTACATTCTTTTCTGGAAAGAGAACTTCGGTATAAAACCCTACCTTTAAGTAGTCACGCCCAAGCCGGGACATATCCTTGACCACAACGGTTTTGACCTTTCCAGTTTCAATTTGTTCCAGCATGTCATTCCAGCCGGGTCTTTCAAAATTTGTTCCAGAAAATCCGTCGTCCACGAAAAAAGTTGGATTAGGGAAATGATTTTCCTTTGCGTACTTACTCAAAATCGCCTTTTGGTTTAAAATACTATTGCTGTCCCCTTGCAGTTCATCATCACGGGAAAGCCGAAGATATAACGCTGTAATTGTTTCAGACTGCCGCATGTTTTCCTCCTTTTCCGAGCAGTCTGCCAAAGTGTTCATGTCTAGCTCTATTTTACCATGTGTACCGCTACTTGTCATGGTTGTCACCGCTTTGAACTATGAGATTCAACAGCTTGGCGGGCAATGTTCGTTTTCCATCATAACTGCCCGAAATAGAATATTCCGTACCGCCGATTTGCCGCTTCAAGGTTACTTGCGGCAGTTCCACAGAGAGTGGGACTTTCACAACGATATGACCATCTTTGTTGCATTTTTTGTTCATAGGAAAACTCCTTTCGGTGACTTCGGGCCAACTTGGAGCTGTTGACAAAGCCTGTTATTAGGCTCTCCCATATGATAAAATAACGTATAGAAGAAAAACGGAGGGCAAAAACATGATGACAAGAACCTGTAATAAACAGATTCGATTTCACATGCTTACGATAGAAGATCTTGTGCCGGAGATCATTTCCTGCGCAAGTTAGA